>NZ_JASMRZ010000099.1 GCF_030462475.1 Variovorax sp. CAN15 | reverse complement strand
CGAGGTTCACGCCGAAGTCGCGTTCCAGCCTGCGTGCCTCGAGTGCGCACTGCAGGTCGGTGCTCGAGAACTCCCAGCGCTCGGGCGGCGCCTCGGCGGTTTCTATGCGCAGGCAACCCCGCTGGAACGCCATCTGGGAACCATCGCAGGCGTCAACGAAATGACGTCCACCAGTTCGGTAGGCTCCACCCGCGTCACGCTGCAATTCGACCTCAGCCGCAACATCGACGGCGCCGCCCGCGAGGTGCAGGCCGCGATCAACGCCAGCCGACCCACACTTCGCGCCGACGATGGGTGGCGGCCCAGACGATGGCGTCGGCTGCCAACTCGGGCTGAAAAATCGGCGGCACGGGCTGAACGCGCCGCGGCAGCTTGCTTCGCACCCATTCGAACTGCGGCGTGTTGAACGCGGACAACTGCACCATCGTGAGCCGCACTTTCGAGCCGTCGCGGATCAGTTCGCAGCGCAGCGAATCCGTGAATCCGCGGATGGCGGCCTTTGCGGCGCAGTAGGCCGACTGCAGCGGGATCGAACGATAAGCAAGGGCCGACCCCGTCTGGACGATGCAGCCGTCATTGCGCGGATGCATGCGCCTGAGCGCGGCGAGCGTGCCATGGACCGCACCGAGGTATGTCACCTCCGTCACACGCCTGAACTCCTCGGGCGTCGTCTCCAGCACCGGCGCAAAAACCGTCGTAGCCGAGTTGTTGACCCAGATGGAGATCACACCCAGCTCGCGCTCGATGCGGTCGGCGGCAGCCTCCACCTGCGCGGCATCCGCCATGTCGGTGGCGATTCCAAGGACGGTCGATCCGGTTGCGCGCAGTTCGGCACACGCGGATTGCAGGCGCCCCTCGTCGCGCGCAAGGATCGCGACCCAGTCGCCCCGGCGCGCGAATGCAAGCGCGGTTGCCCGTCCGACGCCGGCGGTTCCCCCGCTGATGACAACAACAAGGGGGCCGTTCATTCCTGCGCTCCTCGCATCTGCCTGCGCTGCGCGGCACCGATCGCCAGTGCCGATTCGATCAGCGCCAAATGAGTGAAGCCCTGGGGGTAGTTGCCGAGCAACTGGCCGGTCAACGGATCGATTTCCTCGGAAAGAAGACCGAGATCGCTGCTGAAGGAGACGATGTGTTCAAACAGCATGCATGCCTCGTCGACCCGAGCCTGCAGTGCGAGGTTATCGACCATCCAGAAGCTGCACATCGCAAGCGCCGCCTCTCCGCCTGCGACGCCGTCGTTTCCGCCGTAGCGGTACACCAGTCCGTGGTTCATGAGCCGATGGCGAATGCTTTCCACGGTGTTGGCCATCCGCTCGTCACCGGCCGGAAGGAAGCCTACGAGCGGGATCAGCAGCGCGCTCGCATCGAGTTCGGCGCTGCCGAAGGCCTGGGTGAACGCCTGTGCTCTCGCGTCGTAGCCATGCTCCAGGATTGCCTGGCGCACCGCATCGCGCTCAGCCCTCCAGCCATCCACGTTGCCTTCGAGCGCGGCCGTGGCCGCAAGTCGAACGGCTCGATCCAGAGCGACCCAACACATCAGTTTCGATGAGACAAAGTGTTGTGGCGGCCCGCGGCTTTCCCAGAAGCCCTGGTCAGGCTCACGCCAGTGCGCAGCCGCCTCATCCGCCAACCTCGCAAGCACGTGCCGCAGGCCCGAACTCAACGACATGCGCATGCCCTCATGGCACACCAGAACCGCATCCAGGACGTGACCGTAGGCGTCGAGCTGTTTCTGCTGCGCCGCTGCGTTGCCGATGCGTACCGGTTGGGAACCGCGGTATCCCTCCAGGTGCTCCAGTTCCTGCTCAGGAAGGTCTCGACCGCCGTCGATCCGATACATGATCTGGATCGCATCGCATTCCCCTTGGCATAACTCTTCCAGCCAACGAAAGAAATCCATCGCGGCTTCGTGGTAGCCGACGGCCATCAGCGCGCGCAACACCAGCGCCGAATCGCGCAGCCAGCAAAATCGATAGTCCCAGTTGCGTGCGCCGCCGACGAGCTCCGGCAGCGAGGCCGTAGGAGCCGCTACCAGTGCTCCGGTCGGGCCGAATGTCAGAAGCTTGAGCACGCGCGCGCTGATGCGAACCTGCGCTTGATAGGGCCCTTCGTAGGTATAGAGCCGGTCCCATTCCGCCCAATGACGTCGCGTTTCCTCGAGCAGCACCTCGGGATCGCCCGCGGGCGGAGGAGCCTGAAGCGTCATGGCGTCGACCTGCGACACAATGAGCCAGGCCCGCTCACCGGTGCGAACAGAAAGCCGCGCCTGCGCTATGTCGCCGCGCAGGCGGCATTCGATGACAGGCATGCTTTCCAATAACAGGTGCTGCCCGCCGCCGGTGACATGCCAGCCAAGCGCGCTTTGGTTCCAATGCGCGGCCTGCCGTGCGAAGTCGAATGTCGGTCTTAGCGCTACCTCCAGCTCAACATCACCGCCGAGGCCGTCGATGCACCGCAGCAACCGGTGGCAGTGGGCTTTATCGATCCCGATCCGACTGGTGGCCAAGCGTTCGCTGTGCATGAAATCGGTCACGCGAACGGCACCACCCGCAGTCGAAAACTCCGTTTCGAGTGCCGCACCGTTCGCTGCATAGCGCCGTGTGCTCCGGTGAGCGCCAGCGGGCGCGAGTTTGAAATAACCACCGAGCTGGGCATCCAGCAGCCGACAGAAGACCGCTGGACTGTCGAATTGCGGCAGGCAGCACCAATCAATCGCACCGTCGCGTCCGATCAACGCGGCCGAATGCGTGTTGCCGATCAGCGCATAGTCGGAGATGGGTTGATATGCTTGATGTGTCTTCACGTTGTACTCATCCGAGCAGACGGCGCTTGGTCCACCCTTTTTAGTTCGCATCGTGATGGAACGCGCCGTCGGAGCTCAGTTCATCGAACTGCTTTGCCGACAGTTTCGGCATGCGCTGCATGAAGGCCACGATGGCCCAGAGTGTTTGATCGTCGTGGGTGAGGCCCCACGCCGGCATTCCAGACATCTTGATGCCGTACTTGACGATCCAGAAGGATTCCGCCGGATCGTGCACGCCATGGCGTGCGAGATCCGGTGGGCGCGGGTTGAGTCCTCGACGCAGCTCTGTGTTTTCTATCCCCGGTGCCAGGTGACAGCTCGCACACATTTCCCTGTATTGCTTTGCGCCAAGGGCGACCATCTGCGGTGACTCGAGGTCTGGCACAGCGATCCTTCGCGCGCGCGCAGAGACCGAGCGCTCGCGCATTGAAGTCAGGGCGGAAGCGACAGGCCGGGAGTGCGCCTCGTCCGCCGCGACGTTGTACCCTCCCGTCCACCAAACAGCCGCAAGTCCTGCAGCGGCAATCACGATCACAGCAGCCGCTCCGGCAAGCATCGTTGAGATCCGTTTCGACATGGGATGCTCCTGTCAAAACCACAATCTCACGCCGGCCACGATTTGCGTGTCTCGAACGCGTTCGCCAGCCTGTCTTGCGTAAGCCGCTGTGTTCCCGAACTTCTTCGACCAAGTCACGCCGATGAAGGGAGCGAGCTGCCTCGTCACCTCGTAGCGCAGACGAACACCCAGTTCCATGTCGGAGAGTCCCGACCCAATGCCGCGCTGCGGATCGCTCTTGCTATAAAAGTTGGCTTCGAGCTTGGGTTGGAGGATCCACTTCTGCGTCAGGAGGAGGTCATAGCGCAGTTCGAGACGTGCGGCGAGCGCGCCGCCTGAACCCACATAGGCTGTTGCTTCGGTTTCGAACCAGTACGGAGCAAGGCCTTGCACACCGAACGCCAGCCAGCTGCGCGAGCGTCCGCCACCCCCATTGTCGTGCCGCAAGCCCAACTGCGTGCTCCAGAACGTGGCGATGGCATGGTCCCAGAGTGCTTCGGTGCGAAAGGCGTCAAGGCGGCCCGCGCGGCGTTCACCTTCAGCCTTGATCCAAAGCTTGTTGTAGTCGCCCCCGTACCAGGCTTCGACGTTGAGGTTCTGGCCACGAGCATCTCTGCCCTTTGCATATTCCAACTCGTTGACCAGGATCCGCCCGAAGCGCTCGTCATCCGCCATGTCCATTCCGGGCATGGCCATCTTCGGCATCCCCTCAGCATGGGCGTCTGGGTTGCGGGCATCGGGAGGGGGGGTGCCACCTTGCATCGGGCCCATGCCGGGCATGGAGCCCATGTTCATTCCGGGCATGTCCTTCATGTCGGAGCTTCCGCCTTTCATTCCGGGCATTCCCTGCACCTGTCCGAGATCCATAGGCGCTGCGGTGGATCGAGGATTGTTCTTCTCGGTTAGCTCTTTTGACGGTGACGTCGGCGCGACCTTGTTGGATGCACCTCCCTTCGACGTGGGATCGGACATGTTCGCGCCCATCCCCGGCATGTCGTCCATGCGCTTGGACGCATCGCTCTGGGCAATCGCAGAAACTGTGAAGCCGAGTAGAAAAGATGCGGTTGCGACTGCAATGCTGCTGCGCGCAAGTTTGAGCTGAAGCGGGTTCATGACACATGCACCTCGCGAAACATGCCTGCTTCCATGTGGTACAGCATATGACAGTGATAAGCCCAACGCCCCATCGCATCCGCGGTCACCCGGTAGGTCACGCGCTGCGCGGGCTGGACGTTGATCGTGTGTTTGCGAGCCAGAAACTCGCCAGTGGGAGATTCCAGTTCACCCCACATCCCGTGCAGGTGAATCGGGTGATTCATCATCGTGTCGTTGACGAGCACCAATCGAAGCCGCTCGCCGAAACGGAAGTGCACGGGCTTCGATTCGGAAAACTTCTGACCGTCGAAAGACCACATGAATCGCTCCATGTTGCCGGTGAGGTGCAACTCGATGTCACGGCCAGGCTCCCGGCTGTCGATCGGTCCGCCGATCGTGTGGAGATCGGCATAGGTCAAGACGCGTCTTCCGTTGTCCCGCAGATTGATGCCCGGGTCGTCGAGGTTGGTACGCGGCATGTCGACGTGCATGTCCACGCCGGGCCCGTACTCCGTACGGGCGTGGCGCACGCGCGGCGGTTTCATGGCGGGCTTCGCGCTACCCTCTGTCCCCATTCCGGCCATGCTCGAGTGGTCCATGCCTTGCATGTTCTCCATCTCCTGCATTCCATCCATCTCGCCCTTGCCCTTGGACCCGCCCATGCTCCCCATCACGCCCATGGCGCCCATCATGTCGGTCATGGTCAACCACTGAGGTTTGCCCACCTCAGGTACCGGCGCCTGCATCCCGGCGCGAGGCGCAAGCGTGCCGCGGACGAAATTGGTTCGGTCGATCGATTGAGCGAAAAGGGTGTAGGGCCTGTCGTCGGTTGGTTCGACGACCACGTCGTAGGTTTCGGCAACGGAGATCCGGAATTCATCCACCGTCACCGGATGGACGTCCTGACCATCTGCAGCGACGACGGTCATCTTCAGTCCCGGTATGCGGACATCGAAGATGGTGGTTGCCGACCCGTTGATGAACCGAATCCGCACCTTCTCGCGGGGTTGAAACGCGCCAGTCCAGTTGTGATCCGCGGTCTTGCCATTGAGAAGATAGCGCGCGGCGCTACGCAGTTGAGCCGTGCCGGTCAAATCACCGAGGTCGGTTGGGACCATGCGCATGCGGTTCCACATCTTTCGCTTTTCGAGCGCGCCTTGGATACCCATCTGGGCGATGTCTCGCTTGAAGTCGCCAACCGTCGGTTGGTTGAAATTGAAGAACCCGCTCATGACCTTCAGCTTTCGGAAGATCTCTTCGGGCACGCCATCCGTCCAGTCCGAAAGCAGCACCACATGCTCGCGGTCGGTTCTGAAGCGAGGGCCATCGCGCGGGTCGATCACGATGGGCCCATACAGACCCGTTTGCTCTTGGAATCGGGAGTGACTGTGGTACCAGTAAGTGCCGCTCTGCTTGACTGGGAAGCGATAGACGAAAGTTTCGCCGGGTGCGATGCCGTTGAAACTCAGGCCAGGCACGCCGTCCATGGCCGCAGGGACCAGGATGCCATGCCAGTGAATCGAGCTCGCGACCGGTAGTCGGTTGGTCACGCGCAGCGTGACCGTATCCCCCTCGCGCCATCTGAGCGTCGGCGCCGGAATCTGGCCATTGACAGTCGTGGCGATGCGGGCTTGTCCTGTGAGATTGACGGGCGTCTGCGCTATTTCGAGATCGAACTCCGTTCCACGCAATTCCGTGAGTTCGGTTTGCCCTGCCGCCGCGGCCCAGGACAACGAAGAAGGCAATGTCAACCCACCGAGCGCCCCGAAAGAGCCCAGACCCATCACGAATTTGCGCCGATCGGCGCCGTTTGAAGTCGGCTTCATGGTGCGCCCCTTCTCGTCTCGAGACGTCTTGAGCGAGCAGCGCCGGCGAGCGCGTCCAGGCCGATTGAGCGTGGCCGATCGGGTGATCGGATCTCAGGCGCGCAACGAAACTGAACACTGCTTGGAACAGTACGCATGCGCGTGGGCTTGCTCTTTGGACGTGTTGATGAATAGGGCATGGAGTCCTCGAAGTTTCATGGCTGGGATGCGTCATGCCCCTCCCGAGTTGGGAGGGCGGCTACCGGCGATACGAAGCACTTGCGCCCGACGTCAATGTCGAGGGCGAGCGGGTTCTTCAGGCCCGAGGCGGGCGTTCGAGGAGGAGCGGAAAGAGGGTTGTCGGTCGCACGTGGGGCTCTGCCAGATCCGCTGCCGGCAGATGCTCAGTGCGAACTACGGAGGTATCAGCCACCAATGCCACCGCGTGGCAGGCTCCGCAGGTCCCGCATTTGTGTGCAACGCCTGAGCCATCGGGGTGTCCAGCGCTTTCATCGTCCGTCCCCTGGAGGTGGTCGGCATCGGAAGCGGCGGCATGCGAGTGATGATGCGAACCCACGTGAACTGTTTCGGCGGCTTCGGCCTGCTCGGTCTCGCAGAAAGCCATGGACGCTGCAGCGTACCCCTGGAACGGTACGGCGAGTGTGAGTGCCCAAAGAAGCAAAACTCGAAAGCAGGACATGCTGCAGCAGCCTTGGTTATCCAATCGACGGGCCGACCAGATTGATGCCCGAATGATTGGTGTCTGGAGAGTGCCGTCTGTCAGATAACAGCTGATTTGATCGTGAGATCGGCCGAGCCCGGCGTTCTTGTCCTTGGTCGAGGCGCCGCCGCGTCAACTTCGCCAAGCCCTCGCGCTCGGCAGGCGGTAGCTCGACGGATGGCTCCCGATAGATGACATAACTGTAATCTGCGCGTGCGGTAACCCACGGACCCGCAGCCTAAAGTTGACGCATCGGAAAGACAAGTCCCAGCGCTGTTCATTTCCGGAAATGCCAACCCTCTGACCGCCAAAGGACCGAACATGAAGACTTCCCTTAGGACCTCCCTGACGCTGGCCGCACTGCTCGGTGCGATCGCAGGACCCGCACTGGCCGGCAACTATGCCGAAGGCGATCCTCGCCCGGCGCCGCTGACCTCGAGTACCAGCCGTGCAGCCGTTGCCGCGGACACGCAGCGCTGGCTGCAAAGCTCAATGGACCAGGGCTATCCCGAGGGCAATCCGCGCGCCGTCGTGAGCGTGTCCTCCAACACCCGCGCGATGGTCCAGGCGGACACGCTGGCCTGGATGCGTTCGGGTCTGGCCGCCGCCACCAACGGCGAAGCGGGTGCGGACACGACTCGCCCTGCCTATCGGCAAGCCGCAGCTGCGTACGCACGCCTGCGCGGTGAGCAGCCGGAGTTCGGCACGCCCGTGGAGCGCCTCACCCAGCAGGGCCAACTGCCGGACGCACCCGCGACCATGCGCCGCTGAGCGACCTGGCCACCGGGCGACCGCCAGGCAATTGAGCGCCGATCACAACGCTGTCGTCCGCCGCAAGCCGCACGTCTTGCCACGGCTCGCCCCGTTTCCTGAGCAACAGGCCTAGAATTCGCGGAACCACTTTCCAGGCACGGACTCCATCAGCAGCGTTTCACGCGTTCTCCAATGCTCATTTCCGCAACCCTCCTCACACGGCTCGCCAACGCATCATGCGCTGGACGTGCGGCCGTGTCGGTGTTGCCAGAGGTGCAGCGATGAGGCGTGGACTCGTGCAGATGGTGGCCCGGGGCCTGATCGGCTTGCTGCTGTTCTCGCAGTTGGCGATCGCCGCTTACGCCTGCCCCGCGCTTTCCGCGGGTCTGGCGGGTGGCTTGTCCACTGACATGTCGATGGCGCAAGGCGCTGTCTCTGCAACAGACAACTCTCGTGACTCGGCCGTGCAAGGATCGCCCTGTGCGGACATGGTGGGCGCGACTGACACGGCTTCCGGCAACCTGTGCGCCGAGCACTGCAAATACGGGCAGCAAAGCGACCACGCATCCACACTGACGGTTCCGCCGGTGTTGCTGTCGGCGATCTATGCCCTGACCCCATGGGTGCCTGAGACGGTGCCTCCTGCGCGCCCTTCGGCCACCTCCCTGAGTGCACTGGTTGCGGCCTCGCCGCCTCACGCCATCCTGCACTGCGTCTCCCGAACTTGATCGCCTGACCGACTTTGCGCCGATGGCCCGTTGTGGGCCGGTACGGCGCGTCGGTCGTGCCTTGCCGTGTTCGTCGAGCTGTGCTCGGTGCACCGGAGCGGCCCGACAACCTACTCGCAGGTTCGTCAGGAGATTCCATGTTCCCCAATCCTTTTGCGGCTGCACCGATCGTGCGATCAGCCCGCCGCCCCGCTCGCCTTTGGGCTGTGGTGTTGGCGCTGTGCGCCGGCACCCTCGGCCTGAGCGCTCATGCACAGCAGACGCTTTCTCTCGATGCGGCACTGCGGCTCGCCGAGGAGCGCTCGCGGCAGCTCGTCGCGCAGGACGCGGCCGCCGGCGCCGCGCGCGCCATGGCCGTGGCCGCAGGACAACTGCCCGATCCCGTGCTCAAGGCCGGTATCAGCAATCTGCCGGTCAACGGGAGTGACCGCTTCAGCCTCACGCGCGACTTCATGACGATGCGCTCGATCGGCGTGATGCAGGAATTCACCCGCTCCGACAAGCGCCAGACCCGCGCGGCGCGCTTTGACCGGGAAGCCGAGGTCGCCGATGCAGGACGTGCTGTGGCTTTGGCCAACCTGCGGCGCGACACCGCGACCGCCTGGCTTGATCTCTATTACCAAGGGCGGATGCGGGAACTGCTGCAAACCCAACGTGCCGAGCTGACCCTTCAGATCGAGGGCGCCGACGCTGCCTACCGCGGAGGCCGCGGCACGCAGGCCGATGTGTTCACGGCCCGCTCCGCGTTGGCGCAGTTGGACGACCGCATCCTTGCGCAGGAGCGCCAGATCGCCACGGCCCAGACGCGTTTGGCGCGCTGGGTCGGGCCGGGCATCCCCCCTCCCTCGTCGGTGCTCCCCGAACTGGGCTCCGTGCGCCTGGACGCCCGCAATCTGGAGGCCCAGATCGGCGAGCATCCCCAGATCGCGCTGATGGCACGGCAGGAAGCGGTGGCGCGCGCGGAAGCTGACGTCGCGCAAAGCAACAAGCGCTCCGACTGGAGTGTCGAACTGATGTACAGCCAGCGGGGGCCGGCCTACTCGAACATGGTGTCGCTGAACCTGTCGATCCCGCTGCAGTTGGACCAGAAGAATCGCCAGGATCGGGAACTCGCGGCCAAGCTGGCCGCGGTCGAGCAGTTGCAGGCCCAGCGTGAGGAAGCGACGCGAGAGAGCACCGCCGAGGCGCTTTCATGGTTGCAGCAATGGCAGAGCAACCGCAAGCGGCTCGGCCTGTATGACAGCTCGCTCATCCCGCTCGCCGCCGAACGCACGCAAGCGGTGCTGGCTGCCTACCGAGGCGGTGCGGGCACTTTGAGCGCTGCACTCGAGACACGACGCATGGAAATCGACACCCGCCTGGAACGCCTTCGCCTCGAGATGGAGACCGCCGCGCTCTGGGCGCAGCTCGAATTCCTGATCCCCGCCAACCATTCAGTGCTCGATACCGGCCCGTCCGCGGCCGCGGGCGAGACCAAGGAATCACAGAAATGAAAACAAGACCTCTCTTTCCTGGACTGATCGCGGCAGCGGTCCTCGCGGCAGCAGCCTTCGGTGCCTACACCTTCGGAGTGCAGCGCGGCAGGAGCCTGGGACCATCTTCCGCCACCTCGGGGGGCACGTCGTCGATGGCCACATCGTCAGCGAACACAACAGCTGCGCCTGCAGTCTCTCCCAACGAAACCGGCGAAGACGCAACACGGCGCCACATCGCCGCAGGCCTCAAGGCCGGCGACACCGACCCGGCCAACGGCAAGAAGATCCTCTACTACCACGACCCCATGGTGCCGGGGAACAGGTTCGACAAGCCGGCCAAATCGCCCTTCATGGACATGATGATGTCGCCCGTCTACGTAGGTGGCGACGGCGACCAGAACAGCGTGACGGTGAGTGCGCGCGTGCAGCAGAACCTGGGCGTGCGAACCGCTGTGGTGTCCGAGGGCACTGTGTCGCCGCAAGTGACCACGGTCGGCAGCATCGCCTTCAATGAGCGGGACCAGGTCATCGTGCAGGCCCGGGCGACCGGGTATGTCGAGCGCCTGAACGTGCGCGCCACGCTCGACCAGGTGAAGAAAGGCCAGCCCCTGGCCGAGCTCTATGTCCCGGAATGGATCGCGGCACAGGAGGAGTTCCTGTCGGTGCAGCGCATGCGCGGCACCGACCTGGCCTCGCTGATCGACGGCGCACGCCAACGCATGCGCCAGGTCGGCATGAACGATGGGCAGATCGAACTCGTCGCTCGCAGCGGCCGCACGCAGCCGCGCATCACGCTGGTCGCGCCCATCGGCGGTGTCGTCACGGAGCTGGCCGCGCGCGAAGGCATGACGGTCAGCGCCGGTACCACGCTGTTTCGCATCAACGGCCTGGCCACGGTCTGGGCCAATGCCGAAGTGCCCGAGAGCCAATCGGCACTGCTGCGACTGGGTGCCCGGGTGCAGGCCAGAACGCCTGCCGCGCCCGGCGAAACCTTCGACGGCAAGGTGCAGGCCATTCTTCCCGATGTGAATCCGGCGACGCGCACCCTGAAGGCACGCCTGGAGCTATCGAATCCAACCGGCAGGCTGGTGCCGGGCATGTTCGTGTCGATGCAGTTCACCGACACGCGCGCCGGCAAGGCGCTGCTGATCCCGACCGAAGCCGTCATCCAGACGGGCAAGCGCGCGGTTGTCATGCTGGCGGAGGACAACGGCCGGTTCCGGCCGGTCGACGTCGAGATCGGCCTTGAAACCGGCGGCCAGACCGAGATCAAGCGCGGGCTGCAGGCCGGCCAGCGTGTCGTGGCGTCCTCGCAGTTCCTGATCGACTCGGAGGCCAGCCTCAAGGGGGTCGAGGCACGTCTGAACGCCGCGCCCAGCACAGCGGCGCCTGCGACGGCCGCGTCCGCCATGCCGGCCGCAGGGGCTCCAAGGCACGTGGGCGAAGGCAAGGTGGAAAGCATCACCAAGGACGCGATGACCTTCTCGCACGGCCCGATTCCGACGATGAAGTGGGGCGCGATGACCATGGAGTTCAAGCTGCCGCCCGGCGGTGCGCCGGTCACCCTGAAGCCCGGCGACCGAGCGAGCTTCGAGTTCTTCATCGACACGGACGACCTGCCGCAGCTCACCCGGGTGGCGCCGCTGGCGGGAGCTCCCGCGGCGGGCGTCTCTGCCGAACCCAAGGCCCCTTCCGCGGCTACGTCCGTGTCGCCCGCGACCCCCGGAAGCAAGCCATGATCGCCAAGCTCATCCGGTGGTCCATCGCCAATCGCTTCCTCGTATTGCTGGCCACGGTGATGCTCAGCGCCTGGGGCGTGTATTCCGTCCTGCGCACGCCGCTGGACGCGCTGCCCGACCTCTCGGACGTGCAGGTCATCATCCGCACGAGCTATCCCGGCCAGGCGCCGCGCATTGTCGAGAACCAGATTACCTACCCCCTGACCACCACCATGCTGTCGGTGCCGGGCGCCAAGACAGTCCGAGGCTATTCCTTCTTCGGTGACTCGTTCGTCTATGTGCTGTTTGAGGATGGCACCGATCTGTACTGGGCGCGCTCGCGGGTGCTGGAATACCTGAACCAAGTGCAGTCACGCCTGCCGGCGGCTGCCAAGGCTTCGCTCGGGCCCGACGCCACTGGCGTGGGTTGGATCTACCAGTACGCGCTGGTCGACCGCGGCGGCACACAGGACGCCTCGCAGTTGCGCGCCTTGCAGGACTGGTTCCTCAAGTACGAACTCAAGACTGTGCCCAACGTGGCCGAGGTCGCCTCGATCGGTGGCATGGTGCGCCAGTACCAGGTCGTGCTCGATCCGGAGAAGCTCGCCGCCTATCGGATTCCGCACACCAAGGCGGTGGAGGCGATCCAGAAAGCCAACCAGGAAACCGGCGGCTCGGTGCTCGAGCTCGGCGAGGCGGAATACATGGTACGCGCCTCAGGCTACCTCCAGGGCCTGGAGGATTTCCGCAAGATCCCGCTGATGACGACCGACGCCGGTGTGTCCGTGCGCCTGGGCGACGTCGCGCGCATCCAGGTCGGACCGGAGATGCGCCGAGGTATCGGCGAGCTCGATGGCGAAGGCGAAGCCGTCGGCGGCGTGATCGTGATGCGCTCGGGCAAGAACGCGCTGGAGACCATCACCGCGGTCAAGGAAAAGCTCCAGACACTGCAGGCCAGTCTGCCCCAGGGCGTGGAAATCGTGCCGACCTACGACCGATCCAACCTGATCGAGCGCGCGGTGCGCAACCTCGGCTTCAAGCTGCTCGAGGAATTCATCGTCGTCGCGGTGGTGTGCTTCGTCTTCCTGTTCCACCTGCGCTCCGCGTTCGTCGCGATCGTCTCGCTGCCGATCGGCATCCTCGCGGCTTTCATCGTGATGCGCTACCAGGGCGTCAACGCCAACATCATGTCGCTTGGCGGCATCGCTATCGCCATCGGCGCGATGGTGGATGCCGCGGTGGTGATGATCGAGAACGCCCACAAGCACATCGAGAAGTGGAAGCACGATCACCCGGACCAGACGCTGCGCGGGGAAACCCACTGGCGGGTGATCGCGGACTCGGCGGCGGAGGTGGGCCCTGCGCTGTTCTTCTCGCTGCTCATCATCACGCTGTCCTTCATTCCCGTCTTCACGCTGGAAGCGCAGGAGGGGCGAATGTTCTCGCCGCTGGCCTTCACCAAGACCTACGCGATGGCCGCCGCAGCGGGACTTTCGGTGACGTTGATTCCGGTGCTGATGGGCTACCTGATCCGCGGCAGGATTCCCGATGAGAAGACCAATCCCTTGAACCGGCTGCTCATCGCTGTCTATCGGCCGTTGCTGAATGCAGTGCTGCGCTGGCCCAAACTGACGCTGGTGGGCGCCGTTGTCGTGCTGGTGCTGAGCCTGTGGCCGCTGCAGCACATCGGCGGCGAGTTCATGCCGCGCCTGGACGAAGGTGACCTGCTCTACATGCCCTCGGCGCTGCCGGGCTTGTCGACGGGCAAGGCCGGCGAGTTGCTGCAGCAGACCGACCGGCTGATCAAGACGGTTCCCGAGGTGGCAAGCGTCTATGGCAAGGCCGGACGCGCAGAGTCCGCAACCGACCCGGCACCGATCGAGATGTTCGAAACGACCATCCAGTTCAAGCCACGCGAGCAGTGGCGCGCCGGCATGACGCAGGACAAGCTGGTCGAGGAGCTCGATCGCATCGTCAAGGTGCCCGGCCTGACCAACATCTGGGTGCCACCGATCCGCAACCGCATCGACATGCTGGCCACGGGCATCAAGAGCCCGGTGGGCGTGAAAGTGGCGGGCACCGACCTGGCCACCATCGATCGCATCACCGGCGAGATCGAGCGGGTGCTCAAAGACGTGCCGGGCGTGTCGAGCGCGTTGGCCGAGCGGCTCACCGGCGGCCGCTACGTGGACGTGAACGTCAAGCGCGACGAGGCGGCGCGGTTCGGCATGAACATCGCCGACGTGCAATCGGTCATCGCCTCGGCGGTGGGCGGCGAGAACATCGGCGAGACGGTCGAAGGCCTGCAGCGTTTCCCGATCAACGTGCGCTACCCGCGCGAGATTCGCGACTCGCTGGAGCAACTGCGCTCTCTTCCGGTCGTCACCGAGCGCGGCGCGCGACTGGTGCTCTCCGACGTGGCGGACATCCGTGTCACCGATGGGCCGCCGATGTTGCGCAGCGAGAACGCGCGGCTGTCCGGCTGGGTCTACGTGGACATTCGGGGTCGGGACCTGCGTTCGGCCGTGCAGGACATGCAGCGCGTGGTTGCGAAGGAGGTGAAGCTGCCGCCGGGCTACGCGGTGTCATGGTCCGGACAGTTCGAGTTCTTGGAGCGTGCCACGGCAAAGCTGAAGGTGGTGGTGCCGTTCACGTTGCTGATCATCTTCGTGCTGCTGTACCTGACCTTCAAGCGCTTCGACGAAGCCCTGCTGATCATGGCGGCGCTGCCGTTCGCACTGGTCGGGGGCATCTGGCTGCTCTACCTGCTCAGCTATAACCTGTCCGTCGCCGGCGCGGTCGGTTTCATCGCGCTCGCGGGTGTGTCGGCGGAGTTCGGCGTGATCATGCTGCTGTACCTGAAGCACGCCTGGGACGAGCGCATCGACGAGGGCAAGACCAGCACCGACGATCTGCTGGATGCGATCCGAGAAGGCGCGGTGCTGCGCGTGCGCCCCAAGGCCATGACAGTGGCGGTCATCTTGGCGGGCCTGTTCCCGATCATGTGGGGAACAGGCACAGGCTCAGAGGTGATGCAGCGCATCGCGGCACCGATGGTGGGCGGGATGATCACGGCGCCGTTGCTTTCGATGTTCGTCATTCCCGCGGCCTACCTGTTGATGCGCAGGCCGCGCAAGGCATCGCGGTGGACGCTTGGAAGGAGCCGTCGTGCGGCCGTCTGAACGCTCCGACTGCCGCCACCTGTGGGGTGCGGTTGCGCTTTGCTTGTGCCTGTCGCTGGTGCTCGGTACTTCAGCGCGCGCCGCAGTCTCCAGCCCAACAACCCCGCCGGCCGGACCGGTGATGACCGCGTCGGCATCCTCGCGCCCGATGCCCACCAGCGCCGAGGATTGTCAGACATGTGCGGCTTGTGCCATCGCACCAGCGCCAGTGGCTCACGCATTCACCGACGAAGGTGAGGCACAAGAACAGACACCGAGGGTTTGGCTCGCGTACGCGCCGGCGGCGCCGGCGCCAGCCTGGTTTTTTGATGCTGGAGGCGGACGGCTGCGATGGCCTGTGCGCATCGCGTTCTGCCGGTGGCTGGATTGATCCGATGAGGTTCCTCTCGAACTGTCAGATCAGACCAACCTCAGGAGAACATCATGAAGAAACTGCTCATTTCCCTCGCCGCCGCCTTGACGCTGGGCGCGGCCTGGCCCGCGCTTGCCGGCCCCGACTTCCAGGTCATCGAGAAAGCGCGCGCGGACCGGCACGCGGCTGTGGCGGCACAAATGGCCATGGCCACCACCAGCAGAGTCGACAGCACCACAGGCCAGCGGGTGAATTGCCCGCTCGAACCTCTGGTGCTGCCGCTGGACCATGGGCCGCGTGCCCAAACGACGCCTGGAGAAAACTGGGTACGCAAGGCGCGCTACGAGGCCCAGGTGAAGGCATGCGCGAACCGCGTGCTGTGAACGCCTGACCGAATCGTTCGACGCGGATGCGATGCGAGCCATCAGCCCACCGAGTCCACTTGATCCCATTTTTTTGAATAGGACCCAGAAATGAAGAACACCCTTGTATTTATCGCCGCAAGCCTGCTGCTGTCCGGCGCCTACGCCCAAAGCCAATCGCAGGAGGCGGCCCCTCAGTTCGACAGCCGGCCCCAGGCAGTGGCGGAGTCGCTGAAGAACGCCAAGCCGCGCGGCGTTGTTGTGCGAATCAACGACGGCAGCACGGCCGAGGGCAGCGGCTCTGGCGTCATGACGTTCGACCGAGCGGAGACAACGGGGCAGCGCCTTGCCGATGTCCGCGAGGCACGCCCCCATCAACTCCCCATGCAAGGAGGGACACCCAAGTAATTCTGAACCGAAAACCGGCACATGACTCCAGACGCGGCTGCCGAAGGGGCCGCTCTTAACCCGGGCCTGAAAAAAACGGCCCGCCTCAATTTCAAAAAAGGAAACACATCATGAAATTCGTTTCGACCGCAACGGTGATCGCTGCCTTGTCTTTTTCTGCCGCCACGTTCGCCCAATCCGGCGACATGGGCAACATGAAGATGGGGGACAAGGGCATGCAGAACTGCATGGAGATGAAGGGCATGAAGGACATGGACATGAAAGGCATGGACATGAAGGACATGGATGCCAAGAAGTGCAAGGAGATGATGAAAGACAGGCCCGCAAAAAGCACCTCCAAGGCATCCAAGTCCACGTCCCATGAAGCTGACGCGGTGGTGAAGGACTTCGATGCGGCCCAGGGCAAAGTCACCCTTGCGCACGGCCCCGTCAAAAGCCTGGGGTGGCCCGCGATGACCATGGGCTTTGGCGTCAAGGACAAGATGCTGTTCGACAAGCTCGCCGTGGGCGCGAAGGTCCATGTCGGGTTCAAGAAAGAAGGTGACGGCTACGTGGTGACCTCGGTGAAATAGAGGGACACAAGACTTCGTGCAAACCTGCGACGACAGCGAACCGTCGCTGGTCGGCGCTTGCCGTAGTCGCATTCCTTCTGACAAATGGGGCGCGCCAGGGGAATCCCAGGCTGGCGCGGCACTCCAACCATCGTGATGGCGAGTCTTGCCGCACTGCAGGTCGCGCGAATGACCTGCAGCCCAGGCGCCCCCTGAAATGGGCACATGTGCGGCGTTGCCGTTCCGAGCGAACTTTTCATACCGTGTTCATCGGCCGATCAGGCCGCACACAACGCAGCGAGGTCATCATGAAATTCAGCTACGTCATTGCCATCGTTCCGCCCGAGACGGTCGATGCGCTGGAGAGAAGGTTCAGGAGCATTGGTATTGGCGGTATGACGCTGACCAAGGTCAAGGGCTTTGGCGAATACAAGAACTTCTTCTCCCGCGATTTGCTCAGCGAGCACACCAAGCTCGAGGTCTTCGTGGAGGAATCACACCTGGAAGGCCTTCTCAATGCCTTGCTGGAAGTCGCTGGCTCGGATGTCCCCGGCGCCGGAATCGCGGCTGTGATGCCCGTCGAAAGATTTCTCCATCTGCGTACCGGAACAGAGTTCCTGCCGGCCCCATCGGTCTAGCGAACGCCTCTGCGAAGTACGCGCTCTGAAAGGATCAATGCCATGAAATGCGATATGCGGACAATGATCAAGGTCGCCGTTGGGTTGGGCGCTGGCCTCCTGGTGGCGTATGCCGCGCTGCCCGAGGCGCGGGCCTTCATCCAGGCCATTGCACCGTTCCTGCTGGTGCTCATCTGCCCGGCAGCGATGCTCTTCATGATGAAAGGCATGAGAGACAACAACAAGGATGTGACCTCCAAGCCTCGCGAAAACGAGGTGGTGCCGGGTGACCGAAAAACCGACCCCGACAAGCCTTGACGGCCAGCGAGCAAGGAGGAGCGTCCCATGTCATGCCCCCCAAGCCGCCCGAACGCCGCACGTCGGAGTTGGCTGATAGCCACTTCCGCAGCCGGCGGCGCTGGCCTGATCGCGACGAGCGTGCCCTTCGTGGCATCGCTGTCTCCCAGCGAGCGGGCGCGAGCGTGTCCGCGCCGAAGTAGAACTGAGCCACCGCGCCGCTTGAATCGTGAGCCAGGGGTGGAAGCCGACGCAGCAATGGTCGACTGTGGATAAGTGTATGTCTTGCCTTGTTCTGTGACCTCCTTTCGCTTCTTGTGATCGAACTCATAAGGCGCGAAGGGCGTAGCCCGTAGCGCCTTGCTACGAGCAGTAGTCGTCAATCGGTGGCGTCGGTTGGATCGGCCTTCTTCTTCAAGCGACTCAGATCGGTAGGGTTCGGCGGCGTCATGAACGAAAGCGAGTTCTCGGTGTAGAGGCCGTCGGTCGACGTGATCTTCGCGAGGATCGAATC
>NZ_JASMRZ010000098.1 GCF_030462475.1 Variovorax sp. CAN15 | reverse complement strand
CCGAAGCGCTGCTGCCCTGCACGTTCTGCACCGCGCTGGAGGTCGACAGGCCGTTGCCCGCCAGCGTCAGGCCGTTGGTGGCGCTGTTGGCGGTGGCGGCTGCGCTGGCGCTGTTGCCGTTCGATGCCACGCTGGAGCCGGTCACGTCGCCGCCGATCTGGGTGCGGATCTGCGATGCGGTCGCGCCCGGGGCGTCGCCGGAACGCAGCGAGGCGGTCAGGCTGCCCGAGGCGTTCTGCACGCTCTGCACGCTGAAGGCGGCGTCGGTCGTGGCCGTGCCGCCGGTGCTCACGGCGCCCGGCTGGGCGGTGAGGGTGGACAGCGTGTTGCTCGAAGCATCGAGGGTGTTGCCGCTCGCGCGGTTGCCGTAGGCCAGTGCCTGCAGCTGGTTGCCCGAGGTAGCGACCGTGGATGCGGCGACGTTGTCCTCGATGGCCGTGGCCACCACGTTGGCGCCCGAGGCGGTGGCGGTGATGGTCGAGCCGGCGGCGTTCTGCACGCTGGTGACGTTGCCCACCGATGCCGCGCCGGCCACGGTGGTGCCGGTGCCCAGCGCCAGCTTGGCGGCGTTGGTCGCGTCGTTGCCGTAGGCAGCGGCGACGAAGGCGTTGCCCTGGTTCGACACGCTGCCGCGGGTGACGTTGCCCTCGATCAGCACCGTCTGTGCGCCGATGGGCAGTACGCCCGTGCCGTCGGCCGTTGCGCTCACCGCACCGGCGGCCGTCTGGTTGCTCAGCACGCCATAGGCTGCGGTGACCGAGGCGGAGCCGAGCAGCGGCGTCGCGATCGAGGCCGGCGTGCCGGAGGGCGCCACGGTGGCGCTGTTGGCGGCCACGTTCAGGCTGTTGGCCGCCGAGTTGGCATAGGCCACGGCGCGCTGCAGGTTGTCGGTGAGCGCGACGGTGCTGTCTGTGGCGTGCGTGCCCAGGTAGGCCGCGGCGCTGGAGCCCGCGAGCACGGCGCCGACCGGCGAGCCGCCGTCGGTCACTTGCACGTTGGCCAGGCCCGCGCCCGAGCCCACGGTGGTGCCGGTCAGCGACAGCGCATTGCCGGCGCTGTTGCTCACGCCCACGGCTTCCTGCGTGTTGTTGTCCACGGTGAAGCTGCTGCCGTGGATGGTGTCGCCGCCGGTGCCGCGCGAATCGCCCGTCAGGCCGACGACGGAGCCGACCGTCTGCGCCGAGACCGGTGCCGAGTAGTTGCCCTGCAGGTTGGTGACCGTGGCGGCGCCGAACGCGTTGACGTTGCCATCCGGCAGATTGCCGCCCATGAGGGAGACGCTGGCGCCCGACAGCGGCAGCGCGTTGGCTTCGAGCGCGAGGCTCTGGCTGGCGTTGTTGCCATAGGCGGTGGATGCGGAGCGGTTGCCGGTGACGGAGACGGCGGCGGCGTTGTTCGTGCCGTTCTCCGATCCGGTCATCGCGCCGATGAAGGTCGGGCCCGAGACGGCGCTCACGCCGCCGTTGTAGTTGCTCTGCTGGTTGGCCAGCGCGGCGGTCGCGGTGAACGTGGCGGCATCCTTGCCGCTGAGGATCGCGTTCGACGCGGCATTGCCGGTTGCCGAGGCGGAGGTCGCGTTGTTCGCGACGGTGACGGCGCCGCCGTCCAGCGACTGCACGCTGGCCAGCACGCCCGAGCCCTGCGTGGCTGCCGAGAGCGAGACGCCCACGTTGCCCTGGTTGTTCGACACGGCCAGGTCGGCCATGAGCGTGCTCGACAGGCTGCCGGCGCTGTAGGAACCGTTGTTGATCGCCGGAACGCCGGAGCCGGAGACCGACACGCCGTCGGCCAGCACGATGCGGTTGCCGGCCGCGCCGGCGGTGGCGCCGAGAGCCTCGTTGCCCGTGGCGGTGCTGGAGATGGTGTTGCCCTGCACCGAGAGCGAGCCATTCAGCGTGTTGGTGTCGCCGGTGGCATTGCCGCCGACGGAGGCGATCACGCTGTTGCCGTTGGCCGAGGCCGTGTGCGTGACGGGAGTGATCGACTGGTTCAACTGCTGGTTCGAGACCACGGCCGAGCCGGCGAAGGCCGGCGCGCCGCCCGACTGCACGCTGATGGTGCTGCTGGCGGTGTTGCCCTTGAGCGTGGCCGAGACCGTGTTGCCGTCTAGCGCCGGTGCGGCGGCGACGCCGTTCTCGCCGTCGGCCGTCAGCGTGAGCGACACTGCATTGCCGCTGGCCGTGGCCGACGATGCCCCGCCCGCGCCTTGCTGCACCGAGGTCGAGACCAGGCTGCCGTGCGCCGAGCTGCTGCTGCCCGCGGGTGCATAGCTCAGCACGACGGAGCCGGGAACGGAGGAGGCGTAGTCGACCGGCACCGTGCCGGAGATGGTCGAGGAGCCGCTGTTGATCGTGGTGTTGGCCGAGATGGTGTTCGCGGTGTTGGCCGCGCCGCCGCTGGAGAAGCCGTCGAGGTCGACCTTCACCGTGTTGCCGGTGGCGAGGCTGGAGACCACGCCGCTGTTCGTCTGGACGCCGAGCGAGGCTGCGCCCTCGGCGGGCACGGGGCCGGTGCCGCCCGCGAGCGACAGGTCGACGGCGTTGGTGAAGGCATTGGCCGTGGCGCTGGCCTTCACGCTGTTCTGCGTGACGGTGTTGTTGCCGCCGGTCTGGCCGCCGGTGGTGGTGACGTCGATGACGCTGCCGGCGGCGGTGGCCGTCACGGGCTGCGACTTGTCCTGCACCGACTGCACGCTCTGGTAGGCCGTGGTGTTGACCGCCACCGTGGGGATGGTCGAGACCGAGGTGTCGGCTGCCTGCGCGCCGCCGGCCACGAGCGTGGCCAGCACGGCCAGGCCGATGCTGCTGAGCGGCGCGCCGTTGGCACGGCCGCGCGAATTCCTGCTGCGGTTCTTCTGCATGGTTCTTCCTTTGATGGATCTGGAAAAAAGACGGGTTCGATGAAAAGCGGGATGACGGACGTCGTGGCGTCCTGGAATGAAGACTTCGTGGTGCCTCTCGGTTGCTTACTTCCCTCCGGTTGGGTTCTCCTCACGGACCGGACGGGCCGGCCCACCCCTCCCCGCGCCCTGGACGCGGAGCTTGGCGATCTCCTGCAGGCCGGGACCGTCGCGGTGGATCGACGTATCAGCCTTGTCTGGACGCCATGTGACGCTGATGCCGCCCGGCGCTATGCCGCGCGACGCGAGCGCGGTGGTGACCACGCCGACGCGCTGGTCGATCAGCATGTCGCGCTTGCCCGCGTCCCAGTTCTCCGTGTCGCGCGCGACCAGCACCACCTCGGTGGGCGCCTTGGCGGCGGCCGACGCGATCTGGTCGATGAGGTTCAGCGTGCCGCCGGTGAGCGCCGCCGCGCCGAACTCGAAGGGAATCTGCAGGCTGGAGCCCGCGAGGCTCGTACCCGTCTGGCTGGCCGCGTTGACGGCCTCGCCCTGCTGTACCGGCATGCCGGCCGAGTCGACGAGGGGGTTGGGCACCTTGCGCAGCTGCTCGGCGGGCGTGAGGCCCAGTTCGCCGGTCATGCGCATGCCCAGGCACGGGTTCGGGTCGACCTTGGCCACCGCGGCCACCAGGCGCACCACGCCTTCCTCCAGCGCGGCGCGCACGCCCATCTGAACCGGCTCCTGGCCCTTGGCGCCGACGTCGATGTCGTACAGCTTGCTGCCGAAGAAGCGGAACACGTTGAAGCCGACCTCGTAGCCGTTGAACTGCTTCGTCAGGCTGATGGTCTTCACGATCATCAGCGTCTTCGTGTCGACGATGCGCAGGTCGATGCCCACCGACTGGCTGAAGGTTCGCGCCTTCACGCCCACCTGATTCACGCCGATCTCGGCGCCGCCGGAGTTGATGTTGTAGTTGAGCTCGGTGATGCCGCCCACGATGAAGTAGTCGGACTTGTTGATCGAACCGCCGAAGTAGGGCAGCCACGGCACCGTCTGGCCGCCGTTCGGGCCCGCGAGCTGGTGCGAGCGGCCGTCGCCGAGCTGGCGCCGGTCGGCGTAGCCGAGTTCGCGCTCGGCGATCACCGGGTCGAAGCGCTCGGCCACCTGCACCGCGCCGCCGAGCTTGCCCAGTGCCGAATACACCATCAGCGCGCCGCCCTGCGTGATGGCATTGCCCTCGTTGATGCTGTACTTGCCGGTGTAGTCCTTCACGTCGCCCACGGTGATGACGATGGGCGGGCGCTGCGTTCCGGTCATTGCGGACGCGACGTGGTCGCCGAAGCAGGCGAGCACGGCCTCCATGGGCGTGACGTTCTCGCGCACGGCGGGGCCGAGCACCACGGGTGCTTCCTTGGGTGCCATCTGCTGCTGCGGCGCGACGACGCAACCGGCCAGGCTCATGACGGCTGCGGCTGCGGCTGCGGCTGCGGCCAGGGCGCGCGATGCGGCTTTCCGGCGCGGCAGCGCGCGGATCGACTTGATTGGGGTCATTCCTTTTTCTTCCCTGTCGGTTGGGTGGTCAGTTGAGCGCGCCGAATGCGCAGGCCGAGCTGCCGCTGATGCTTGCGCTCTGGCTGCCGGTGTTGGTCTGGTTGGAGTTCAGGGCCTGGCTCGACCAGCCCTGCACGTTGCTGGTGGTGGAGCCGATCACCGCCGAACCCACGGCGCCGCTGTTGGCCTGGCCCGTGTTCACCGTGCCGGTGCCGCCGATGCCCGTGCTCGAGTTGCCGGTGGAGTTGGCCGAAGCGCCGCTGGTGCCGGGCGAGTTGGCCGTGGTGCTGTTGGTGCCCTGGTTGCCCTGCGCGGTCGAGGTGACGTCGCAGTTGTACTGGCGGCCGACGTAGTTGTTGGTGGTGTAGTTGGCCGCGCCGTAGGAGCCGGCCTTCTTGCGCTGGATCATGTCCTGCACCGCTGCCTGGTTGGCCTTGTCGGCGGAGGTCTGGAACTGCCAGGCGCTGTTCTCGCCGACGTTGTTGGCCGAGGCGCATGCGGCCGCGGCGGCGAGAAGCGCGCACAGCGCGGCGCGCGCGGCATTCGAGGAAAGAGAGCGTGTGGCGGCGGAGGGCGACGCGCCGGTGAGGGCCGGGGCAAGTTGGGTGGGCATGGAAATCCTGCGCAAGGAAATGGAAAGAGATGGAATCCGGGAGGGCCAAAGAGAGCGCGACGGGTTCAGGCGCGCATCGCCCTTTGCACGGATTGGGGAAAGCCGGGCCACGCGAGCAGTTCGCCGCCCTCGCTGCGCGATGGCGAGCTCAATGCCGCCGGTGCGTGCAGCGCGGCTTCGAGCGCGCGGTACTGCGCGGCGGCGATGAGGTCCTGCTCGCTGGCCCCGGGGTCTCGCGGGCCGCATTCCTGCATGAGTTCCTGCACGGCGCGCTGCATCTGCAGCAGGTCGGTGCTCAGGCGCGCGAGGCGCAGTTGCATGTCGGCGGGAATGCTCATGCCTTGCCTCCTTCGCGGCCGATGCCGTAGCCCTGCAGCCATTGCGCGCCAGCATTCGATGCGATGTGCACGTCGTCGTCGCGCTCCACGCCGTCGACCACCACGTGCGGCGCGAAATGCACGCACATCGCGAGCATTCCGCGCAGGCATTCGCGGCCGAACTCGCTGTCGCGCGCACGGCGCAGCAGTGCCGCGTCCAGCTTCACGATGTCGGGCCCGCAGGCCTGCACGGCCGCGAGGTTGTCGGCGCCCCCGCCGAAGTCGCGGATGGCGACGCGGCAGCCGCGCAGCTGCAACTGCACGCAGAAGTCGTGCGCCGCCTCGAGGTCGGGCAGCGCGGCGCTGTCCGCGATCTCGATCACCAGCCGAGAGGCCAGCGCGGGCTCCTTGTCGAGCACCGCGAGCAGCGAAGCCCACCAGTGGTCGATCCGGACGCCCTGTGCCGAGATGCTCACGCCCACATGCACCGAAGGCTGCAGCCGCAAGGCCGCCACGGCGCGCCGCATCACGGTGCGGTCGAAGGCGCGCGTGAGGCCCAGGCGCTGCAGGCAGGGCGTGAACACCTCCGGCGCGAGCGAAGCCGCTTCGCCATGGCTCGGCGCGATGCGCGCGCGGCCCGCGCGGTAGAGCGTGGTCGCGATGCTGCCGGGGTGCACGACAGGCTGCCACGAGAACGACAGCTCTTCGGCCCGCAGCGCCTCGCTCACGCGCACCGCGACATCCATGTCGGCGCGATAGAGCTGGCGCCAGCCGTCGGTGCGGCTCTCGCGCGAGTCGGGGAAGGGTTGCGCGGTCCACAGCATGAGCTCGACCTCCGAAGCGCCGAGCTGCTCCGGCGAGCGCACGTCGATCCAGTCGGCATGCAGCTGCACCAGCGCGGCGATGCCGCCGGCACGCACGGGCTCGGTGCCCAGCACCGCGAGCAGCGTTTCGATTGGGCGGGAGGCATGCGGCGCGCTACCCGGCTCGCGCATGCCGGAGGCCTCGCAGTCGAAGGCTTCGTTGGCCCACACCAGGAAGCAGTCGTCGCGAAGCCGGGCCATGTCGCAGGAGGGCAGCGAGGTAAAAGTGGCGCACAGCCGGCGCTGCACTTCGAGGCTCGCGGCCGATGCGAAGTCCTGCCCGTAGGCTTCGGCCAGATGCGGCAGGTTCGCGATGAACACGAAGGCGCAGGCCCGGCGCGCGGCGACGCGTTCCGCAGGCGCGCCGGAGGCCCTGGGCGCGGCTTCCGCGTGCGGGCCATGTGCGCCATGCCAGCGGCTCGCCGCGGACGCGCGCTGCGTCCATGCGGCGGGCCGATGCGTGCCTGCGGACCAGGCAGTCAGTGATGAGAGTGCAGCCATTTGCGTCCTCGATCGAATTTCTTTTTGCTCGAAGCCAGTGAAGAGGGAGCCGGCTGCTTTTCTCGCGGCAACAGTTCCCCATCCCGCGCCGTGGCGCGGGATCAAGACGGAAGACAGGAAATCACCGGACGTGCGAAGGCCCCGCGCAACACGCACCCCTTCGAGGAGTGCCGGCGATCGGCTATCGGGTCACGGGTGAGACGGCGTGCGGTTCGCGGAGGAAAACTCGCGCGGCACGCGGCGGCGGCTAGATGTACGGCATGGACGTGGCCTTGGAATCAGCGGGGCCACGCGTGCGTGTGGCGGACCCGCGAACCGCATTCGGCGGTGCGTACGTTCGGTGGAACGAGGGTCTGCAGGCCATCACGTGCAAGCTCCGTAAGTCAGTTGTGAAACAAAATGAATACTACGGATTGCGGTAGGAGACCGCATTCGCTTTCGGACCGCGAATGTGTGCCAGTTCACATTTGTCAACAATGAATACCAAAGATCACAGTCTCCTGGCTGGCCTGCTGCCGGAAGCATTTGCGCCCTCTCCCTGCAGAATGCCGGGCACTGATTTTTCAATCCTCTTTTCCTGGGCCGTGCCGTCATGCTGTTGTATGTGCTCGATCTTGCAGGCGTCGCAGTGTTCGCGATCAGCGGCGTGCTGGCCGCGGGCCGCGCGGGACTCGACTGGCTGGGGGTGGTCGTGATCGCCTCCGTCACGGCCGTAGGCGGAGGCACCCTGCGCGATCTGCTGCTCGACCGCCATCCGGTGTTCTGGATTCGCGACGTGCGCTACGTCCACGTGATCCTCGCGGCCACCGCGGCGGGCATCGCGTGGGCGCAAGTCATGCCGCTGCCCGAGCACGCGCTGGCACTGGCCGACGCATTGGGGCTGGGACTCTTCGCGATCACCGGGGCGCAGGTCGCCGAGGACCGGAGATTGCCGGCGGTCGTCGTGACGCTGATCGGCACCATGAGCGGCGCGGCCGGAGGGCTGATGCGCGATGTTTTCACCGCGCACGTCCCGCTTCTGCTGAGCAGCGGCATCTACGGTTCGGCCGCCATCGCGGGCATCGTCGCCTATATGCTGCTCCAGGCCGCCGGCACAAGCAGGCGCTGGGCCTTCCATGTGGGTGTGGCGGTGATCGTGGCGCTGCGCATGGGCGGCATCTATGGCGGCTGGCACCTGCCGCTGCTGCACCTGCCGGCATAGGTGCGCGCTTCCTGCCGCAGGCGTCGGCGGCACCGCCCGCTCAGGCGGCAGCGGATCTTGCAGGACTCCTGAGCAGACTCACCACGCTCCCCGCCAGCGCCGCCGACGCAGCCATCGCCAGCCCAAGATGCACCGCGCTGTGCGACGGCAGTACCCCGAACACCAGGCTCATCGCCAGGCTCCCGAACGTCAGCCCGGTGAGCCGCGCGGTACCCTGCGCACCTCCGGCCGCGCCGCTGCGCTCCTTCGGTGCCGAGAGCAGCATGTTCTGGTTGTTGGGCGTCTGGAAGAGACCGAAGCCGAAGCCGGCGAGACTGGTGAACAGCGCGATCGGCAAGGCCGGATTGCCATGGATGGGCCACAGCGCGCACAGCGCCAGCCCGGTTGCGAGGAGCGCGCTTCCGGCCGCGCAGAGCCATGCCGTCGGCACCCGCTGCGCGAGGCGCGCCGACAGCGGCGCGGCCAGCATCACTGCCAGCGGCCAGGGGGTCATCAGCAGGCCGGTGGTAGCGGTGCTCTGTCCCAGCTCGTGCTGGATGTAGAACGGCAGCGCCACGTAGCTTGCCATCTGGCCGGTGAAGCAGCAGACCGAAGCGATGATGGAGATGCGGAAGGAGTGCACGCGCAGCAGGTCGAGCGGGACCAGCGGCGCCTTCTTCGTCGTCTCGCGGCGAACCAGCAGGACCAGCGCGACGACCGCCACGCCCAGCAGCGCGCCGCCATGCAGCAGGCTCGAGGGCAGGCGGTCGCTGCCGAGCACGAAGGTAGCGAACATGATCGCGTTGAGCGCGATGCTCCAGGGGTCGATGCGGTCCTTCGTCGGTGCCTGGCGCGGCAGCTTGGCGCATGCGGCGAGCACGAGGATGCCGATCGGCAGGTTTACCGCGAAGAGCCATGGCCAGTTCGCCGTGGAAAGAATGAATGCGCCGATGGATGGCCCCGCCGCCGTGGCGCCCGCGATCGCGAGCGCATTCCAGCTGATCGCGCGTGCCAGCAGCCGCCGTGGATAGGTGGATCGCAGCAGCGCCAGGCCCAGCGGCATCACCGCCGCGGCGCCCAGCCCCTGCAGGCATCTCGCGGCCACCAGCCATGGCAGCGACGGAGAAAGCGCGCACAGCACCGATGCCACCGTGAACAGCGCGACGCCGCCGGCGAACACGCGGTGATAGCCCAGCCGCGCGCCGATGGCCGAAGCGGGCAGCAGGAACATGACGACGGCGAGCTGATAGGCCGTGATGATCCAGACCGCATCGGCAGGCGTCGCGTTCAGCTGCAGGGAGATGCTCGGCAGTGCGACGTTGGCGATCGCGCCGTCGAGCACCACGAGGGCGCCGGCGCCGAGGACCGCGGCGACCGCCGCGATGCGCCGTGGCATCGGCAGGCCGTCGGCTTCGTTCGCCGCGTCGGTTTCGGCGCAGCGGGAGTCGGTGGCGCAATCACGGGAGCGAAGGGCAGGCGAGAGATGCATGGAAGTGGCGTGGAGAGTAGACGCGCTATTGCGTCGGCTGAGAATAGGACGCCACGGGGCGCCGGCCCAGAGCGCGGCGCGCAGGTTGTTCCTGCATGCCGCGCCTGTCCAGGGCCATGCGGCTGTGCTAGCGTCGGGCATGCCGGACGCCGACCTCAACCTGCTGACCGCGCTGAATGCGCTGCTCTCCGAAGGCAACGTGGCAAAGGCCGCCGAGCGCATGGGGCTGAGCGAATCGGCCATGAGCCGCACGCTCGCGCGGCTGAGGGAGGCGACCGGTGACCAGCTCCTGGTGCGCGCCGGGCGCGGCATGGTGCCCACGCCGCACGCGCTCGTGCTGCGCGACCGTGTGAGGGAACTGGTGCAGGAATCGCATGCCGTCCTTCAGCCTGCCGACGCGAACATGGACCCGCGCGCGTTGCGGCGCCTTTTCACCATTCGGGCCAACGACGGCTTCATCGAAGCCTTCGCGCACGTGCTCGTGGCCCGTGTCGCCAAGGATGCGCCCGGCGTTCGCCTGCGCTTCGCGCCCAAGCCCGACAAGGACGTGCGCCCGCTGCGCGAAGGATTGATCGATCTCGATGTCGGCGTGCTGGGCGATTCGGCGGGGCCGGAGGTGCGCATCCAGGCGCTCTACCGGGACCGGTTCGTCGCCGCGGTGCGCGAAGGGCATCCGCTGCTGGCCGGGCCCGGCATCACGCCCGAGCGCTACGCCGCCTGCGACCACGTGGTCACGTCGCGCCACGGCCGCAAGGAAGGACCGGCCGATGTGGCGCTCGCGGCGGTGGGGCTGGCGCGCAACGTCGCGGTCATCGTGCCCAGCTTCGGCGCCGCCTTGTCGATCGCGGCCGCGACCGACCTGGTGGCCCTGATACCGGCCTCGTACTTCGAACGCCTGAGAACGCAGAGCACGCTGCACTCGTTTCCGCTGCCGATGCCCACGCAGCAGATCACCATCTCCCAGATGTGGCATCCGCGCACGGATCGCGACCCCGCGCACCGATGGCTGCGGGGCATGGTGCTGGAGATGTGCCGGATGCTGCACGGGGACGAAGGGCAGTCGGCGGATGGAGGCCGGTAGCTGGAGAAGAGGGCCTGTTCACACTGTTCGAACGACCCCTTGAATAGTGTGAACAGGCCCTGGTTCTTTCGCATGCTTCCCGATGTTTCCCTGACTCCGGGAACTGCGCCGCCGTGGGGAGAAGCCTTTGCCGTGGCCGCATCCTCGTCAAAATATCCGCCATGGAATCTCTGATCGAACAACTTTCCGACTCGGTGGCTTCGGCCAGGACGCTGGAAGACCTGACCCGCCCGATGCTCGAGATGCTCGGTGCCGTGACCGGGCTGGAGTCCACCTACCTCACCACCATCGACCTCGACAAGGGGCAGCAGCACGTCCTCTTCTCGCGCAACACGCGTCAGCTGAGCATTCCCGAGGGCCTGACCGTGCCTTGGGCCGACACCCTGTGCAAGCGCGCCATGGAGGAGGGCCGCATCTACACGGGCGATGTCGCGAGCTGCTGGGGCGATTCCGACGCGGCGAAGAAGCTCGGCATCCAGACCTACGTGAGCACGCCGGTCAAGACCGAAGGCGGCGACCTGTTCGGCACCTTGTGTGCCGCAAGCGCCACGCAGCAGCCACTTGCGCCGCATGCCGAGCCAGTGCTGCAGCTTTTCGCGCGGCTGATCGGCCAGCAGGTGGAGCGCGAGCTGCTCTACAGGAAGCTCGAGAAGGCGCATGCGGAGGTCGTCACGCTCGCTTCCACCGACGCGCTCACCGGCCTGCCGAATCGCCGCACGCTCATCGATGGCCTGCACCGGCTGATGGCTCAAGGCGAGCGCGACGGCACCAGCGTGCTGGTCGGCTTCATCGACATGGATGGCTTCAAGAAGATCAACGACACCCACGGCCACGACATCGGCGACGAGTTTCTCGTGGCCATGGCCGGGCGTCTGTCGGCCTCGCTGCGCGCGGGCGACATGCTGGCGCGCAACGGCGGCGACGAGTTCGTGGTGATCGGCTCCGGCCCCGCCTTCGACCAGTCGCCGAACGCCGCGGCGCGATCGCTGGCCGACCGGCTGAGCGAAAGCACCGTCGGCGAACTGCGGCTGCACGGCACCACGCTCGACTACCGCGGCGCGAGCGTCGGCGTGGTGGGCGTCGACCCGCGCGCCACCGATGCGGCAGAGGCATTGCGGCTGGCCGACGAGGCCATGTATGCCGTCAAGCGCGGGCGCCGTCCCGTGGCGGATCAGAGGGAAACTGCTTCGGCCTGAATCGCCGCGATCGGGCGCGGAGAGCCACGGTACCCCCTTTTTGCGGCTGTAAATGAAAGCTGTGAAAGCGCGTCGGCGCGGTCAGGGTGGGTTCATAAACCCGTCCCAGCATTGAAATCCAAAGTATTACTTCTTCTAGTGAGCTGCGGGCTCGGCTTCGTTTCGGGGCCGAAGTCCGGAAAGCGATCCGGAGGTGCTGCCATGCGCTTGACCAGCATGAATTCTGTCGGGACTTCGGGAACGGCATATCGGGTCTGGACGGATGACCCCGCGGGTTTTTCTACCCAGCGGATCACGCCGATGCACCACAACTTCCACGAGCATCCGCTGTTCCAGGTGCCCGAACTCGTGAAGCTCGGAATGGAGCTCTCGAAGGTGGAGCAGTGCAGGTTCATGGACCCCAGGCGAACGATTTCGTCCGCGCTTTCGCACGAGGGCCGGCCGCCCGGCGGGCGCAGCATCGAGGAGTTCTTCGAGCGCATGGAGGAGCCGGGCTCGTCGTGCGCCTTCTACAACATCGAAGTCGTTCCCCGCTACCAGGCCTTGCTGCTGTCGGTGGTGAACTCCATGCGCTCGCTCGTGGAACGCGAGCAGCCGGACATCTTCAGGGTGAACGGCTTCGTCTTCTTATCGGCGCCGCCTTCGGTGACGCCCTTTCACATCGACCGCGAGAACAACTTCTGGCTGCAGCTGCACGGCCACAAGATCCTCAACGTCTGGGACCATCGCGACCGCAGCATCGTGCCGGCTGATGCCGTGGAGGACTTCATCGTCACGCAGTCGCTGAAGAAGGTACGCTTCAGCGAAGCCTTCCTGTCACTGGGGCTGGAGTTCGATGCGCGGCCGGGCGACGCCATCTACTTCCCGAGCACCTCGCCCCACATGACCCGCTCCGAGGTCGACGGGAATGCTCCCGGCGACCGCCTTTCGATCTCGATCGGCGTGACCTTCTATACAGCCACGACGCGCGAGGTGGCCCGCATCCATCAGGTGAACCGGGTGATGCGCAAGTGCGGACTGTCGCCGTCGTACCCGCGGGAGTCGCCCACGGCGGACGCGGTCAAGTCGGCCATCGGCGGTTTCGTCGGCGCCGGCCGCGCCCGTCTCGGCGCCGCGCGTGCACGCTTCATCAGCATGACCACGTCGCGGCGCATGAGGCACACGCCGCCACCGGGTTCCTATTGAGCCTGTGTCGGTCGCAGCACCGTTTCTCCCGTGCGGGGATTCGTCAGCGTGACGTTCTCGAGCGCCTTGATCCGCCACTCGCCGGCCTGCCGCGTCAGCACGGCGAGGATCAGCGTATCGACGACGTGAGGCCCCGCCGGATGCGCCGCGCCAGCCGCGAGTCGGCTCCAGAAATGGATGACCGCCGCGTCATCGCCGAGCGCGGCCACGTCGATCAGTTCGTTCTCCAGCGTGGAGTCGCTGTAGATGGTCGCGTGGATCGGAGCATGCAGGGCGACGATCTGGTCCACGCCACGCACGTAGTGCCCGAAACGGTTCACGAAGGTGGCGTCTTCATGGAAGAGAGCGCCGAGGGACTGCATGTCATGGCTGTTCCAGGCAGCCTGGAATGCTCGCGGAGCGTCTTCGGAGGTTCTCATCTGAGTCATTGGAGTCTCTCGAGAGTTTGGGGGATGGCCGGATGCCAATGCCATGAATCCGCCGGCAGGGCTCGTGGGCGCCTAGACCCTGAACCAGATCCTGAGCGTCACGTACAGCGCGTAGCCCAGGGCCAGCACCAGCCACACCATGAAGAGCACGTTGGCCCAGAATTCGCCGGGATTCGCCGCCAGCGTGTAGAGCTGTCCCGAGCAGGCCTTGCCGACGCAAGGCACCTCGCCCTGGACCAGTGCGCGCAGCACGCGGAAGAAGAGATAGCAGGCCACGGCGCCGGCCATCAGGAAGCCTATGGGGCCCACGAGCCCCTTGGTGAGTTCGTCGTTCTCGTCGCGGGGGCCTTTGCGCAGCTGTTTCTGCCCGACCCTGTACCAGGCGAATCCGAGCAGGAGCATCAGCGAGTAATACAGGAAGTCACGCATGTCTTCGAGATGGTAGGCGGGGTTGCGGCCGGTCGGAAGGACGGCCGGGTCGTGCCTGACTGTAGCCCAGGCATCATCCAAAAGCCGGCTCGCCACGTATAGCCGAACACCACGCGCCGCTCCGGGCGTGTCCGAAGAGGAAAACGAGACGCACATGCCGCACGACATCGCATTCGCCATCACCACGGTCCCCCGAGACGCCCGCGTCGACGCGGCGAGCTTCTTGCCCTCGATCGGAAAGACCGGAGCGGCCGATGGCCAGAACGTGCCCGTGCCCCGGATGGCACCGCTTCGCACATGACCGGCAACATGACCACCGTGGCGCTGGCCGGCCTTGCGTGGACCGCCTCGCTGGCACTGCTGACCTGGGCGGCGAGCCTCGCGCGGCATGACGCCAGCCTCGTCGACCGCATGTGGTCGGTCTTCATCGCGGGAGCCGGCCTCGTCTACTTCTCGCTGCTGCCGGCACAGACCGCGCGGGGGCTCGGCATGGCGGTGCTCGGCACCGCCTGGTCGCTCCGGCTGTGCATCTACATCACCTGGCGCAACTGGGGCCACGGCGAAGACCGCCGCTACCAGGCGATACGCGCGCGCAACCAGCCGAATTTCGGGTTCAAGAGCCTGTACCTGGTGTTCGCGCTGCAGGCAGTCCTGGCGTGGATCGTGTCGGCGCCCTTCCTGCCGGGCATGTCGGCTGCGCGGCCGCTTGGCCTGCTCGATGCGATGGGAGCCGCGCTGGCGCTCTTCGGCATCCTGTTCGAAGCCATCGGCGACGCGCAGATGGCGCGCTTCAGGGCTCACCCGGCGAACCGGGGCCAGGTGATGGACCGTGGCCTGTGGCGCTATACGCGGCATCCCAACTACTTCGGCGAGGCCTGCACCTGGTGGGGCATCTGGCTCATGTCCATCGGCGGCGCGGGGTGGGGCGGCGCGTGGAGCGTCGTGTCGCCGCTGCTCATGACCTGGCTGCTGCTGAAGGTCTCGGGCGTGCGCATGCTCGAAAGCGACATCGGCGAGCGTCGGCCTGCCTACCGCGACTACATGGCGCGCACCAATGCCTTCGTGCCCGGGCCGGTGCGCGGCAAGCACGTGCCGCGGTAACCGGTGGCCTTCGCTGCCCGGCGGTGGCACCATGGCCGCGGTGAAGTCCTTGTCGAACAAGTCTGTCGTGGTGGTGATGCGCATCGTCCTCTGGAGCTCGGCACTTCTCGCGCTGGTCATCCTCGCGGGTGCGGTGTACGAGCAGATCGGGCGCTACCGGGCACAGCGTGACTTTCCCGCGCCGGGAAAGATGGTCGATCTCGGCGGGGGGCGAAGAATCCAGCTCGACTGCCGCGGCTTCGGCTCGCCCACGGTCGTGTTCGAGGCGGGGCTGAGCGTCGACGGGTCGTTGAGCTGGTCGGCGGTGCAGCCGGCCATCGCGGCGCGTACGCGGGCATGCGCCTACAGCCGCGCGGGTCTGATGTGGAGTGATCCTTCGAGCGCTCCGATCAGCGCGAAGCAGGTGGCGGCCGATCTGCACGAGGCCCTTGCGCGCGCGGGCGAGCACGGGCCCTACGTGCTGGTCGGGCAGTCGCTGGGCGGGCTTTTCGCCACGACTTTCACGCGGTACTTCGGCGACGAGGTGGCAGGGCTGGTTCTGGTGGACCCGTCGCATCCCGACCAGGTGGCGCGCGTCGCGGCCTACATGACGGAAACCCGCTCGCTGCGCTCGCGTGTCGCGGTGTCGCTGGCATGGTCCGGGCTGCTCAGGGCGATGGCGCCGAGGCTGCTGCGCCGGGCGCCGAACCAGAGCGAGCACGATGCGCGGGCGGTCCGCGCCTACGCGCCCAAGTCCATGGTCACGCAGATGGCGGAGAGCGACGCGACCGATGCCATGCTTGCCGAGGCAGGCGCTTTCCGCGACCTGGGCTGCCGCCCGCTGGTGGTGCTCACCGCGATGGCGCCATACACCGAGGCCGAACTCGGGGGAATGAAGATCACGCCCGCGCAGGGCCGCGAGGTGCTGGCCATCTGGCAGCGGCTTCATGCGGAAGAAGCGGCGTGGTCTTCACGCGGCAGGCACCTGTCGCTGCCGAAGTCCAGCCACGATATCCAGTTCGACGATCCGGCTGCGGTGATCGATGCCGTGCTGTCCGTCGTCGAGACAGTCCGCACGGATGGCGGCGGGCAGCCGTAGGTGCCCGCTACCTTGTCCGAGCCTTACCAGCGGAACTTCACGCCCACGCTGCCTTCGATGCCGCTGCTCTTCGTGCGCACTGCGCCGCCCGAGTCCCAGAGCTTGCCCAGCTCCGCGTACAGGCTCGCGTTCCGCGTGAGCTGCAGCGTGGCGCCCGCCGCCAGTTCGGTGCTGGTGCCGCCGGTGCGGGTGGCGATGTCKGTGTAGGCCGCCGGGCCGACGAAGCGGCTGACATCCGTGCCGCTGCCGCTGCGGTAGACGTTGAAGCGCACGTAGGGCTGCAGCAGGCCGGCGGAAGTGGCGATCTCGCCTTTCACCCGCACACCGGCTCGCGCGAGCCAGCCGCTGTGGCTGTGCTGCTGCACCAGTGCGGCGGCGATGCCGCCGTCGTCCAGATCGATGTGCTGGTGCACCAGTTGCAGTTGCGGCTCGATGGTCCAGCCCGGTGCGATGGCGAAGGACTGGCCGACCTCGATGGAGGCCAGCAGGCTGCTGCCCTTGCCGGAGCTGGAGTAGCCCAGCGTGGGCGACGCCGTGTAGCGATGGCGTCCGGCCTGCAGCACGCCGTCGACGTACAGGCCGCTGTCGTTCTTCCAGGTGGCGTAGGCGCCCAGGTACTGGCTGCGCAGGTCGTTGGAGCCGGCTGCGAAATTCGCGATGCCGCGCGCGAAGCCGCTCACGCTCATGTCGCCATCGAGTTCGCCGATATAGACGCCTGCGCGCCAGTGGGCGTCGGCCCACAGGTCGGTGCCGGCCTGGAAGCCCGAGAGGCGTCCCTTGCTGGTGGGGCTCACGGTGCCGCCCTGGCTGATGGTGCGGTCGGTGCTGATGATGCGGGCCCAGCCGTGGCGGTAGCTCTGCCCGGGCGTGGCGGGGCCCGCGTCGTTGCTGCCGGGAGGGCCGTCGTCGCCCAGGCGCTGCCGCATGCTGCCGAGCATCGACAGGTTGGCCTGGCGGAACTGTTCGGGCAGCGCGGTGTACAGCGGCACTTCGGTGCGGTAGGTCGGGACGGTCAAGCCGCCACTGCCCGCGCCGCTGCCACCGCCACCGTTGGCAGGGGGCGTGACGACCGCGCTGGAGCGCAGATACCAGTTCTCGCCCGCGCCGCTTGCGTCGGCGGCGTACAGACGGTACTCGTAGGCGCCGGCATCGACATGGCCTCCGGCCAGCGCAAAAGCGCTTTTCGTGGTCTGGGCGGTGGTGGTGGCGCCGTTGATCGCGCTGACGACCTCGATACCGTTGCCGGCGGTCAGCGCGCCGAGGCCACCGAGGTTGGTGATCTGCACGTTGGTCGTGCCGCTGGCGATGGCGGTGCTGCCGCTGAGCACGAGCCGATCGCTCGCGCTGCTGCTGTCGCCGAGCGCGGTGCCAAGCCGCAGCGTGCCGCCGTTGCCCGCCCACGGGCCGGTGACGGTGAGCGTGGTGCCGGGTGCGGAGCCGACGAGCGAGACAGTGCCGCTGTTGGCCATTGACGCGATGGTCTGGCTCTGGCCGGCAAGGTCGAGCGTGGCGCCCGAGCCCACGGTGAAGGCGCTGGCGCCGCTGAGCGCGCCAGCCGCTCCGGCGCGCAGCGTGCCGGCGTTGACGCTGGTGGCGCCGGTGTAGACGTTGGCGCCCGACAGCGTCAGCGTGCCCGCGCCGCTCTTCACCAGTGAGCCCGCTCCGGAGACGGGGCCCGACCAGCCCATGTCGTGCCCGTTGGTGTCGATGGTGCCGTTGCCGCCCAGCAGCAGCGGGCTGCTCAGGCTCAGGCCGTTGGCGCCCGCGACGATGCTGGCGGTGGCGCCGCTGTCGATGGCGACGGCGCCCGTCAGCGCCGCGCCGGCATTCAGCGTCAGGCTGTTGCTGCCGCCGGTGAATTCAACCGCCGCCGCGCGGGTGACGCCGTCGCCGCCCATGCCGCCCGCAATGCTGCCGCTGTGCACGATGGCGAGGTTCGCGCCCGCCACGCCGACGCCGCCCGCGCCATTGGCGCCGCTCGCGCCCCCATTGCTGTTGGCGCCGCCGATCCCGCCGTTGCCGCCGGCGATGGAGCCGCTGTTGGTGATCGTCGTGCTGGCGCCCGCCGCCCGCAGGCCGATGCCGCCGTCGCCGCCGGCTCCATCCTCATCGGGCCGACCGGCAACTACACGGCCACCGGCAGCTCGACGGGCGGCGCGGGCGGCAAGGGCGGCGATGCTTTCTCGCAGGGCGGCGGCGGCGGCAGCGGCGGCGCCGGCTTCTTCCTGAATGCGACCACCTCGGGCATCGTCTTCACCAACAGTGGCGCCGTCACCGGCGGTGCCGGCGGCGCGGGCGGCTCCGAGTT
>NZ_JASMRZ010000097.1 GCF_030462475.1 Variovorax sp. CAN15 | reverse complement strand
CGAAACGCCTGTGCGCGAGCTGCTGGCCGCGCTCGAGCGAGCCTTCCTCGCCCAAGCCACGGAATCGCTGACGCGGCTAGACGCGCTGTTGCCGCAGATCGACCGGCTGCTGGCCCTTTGCCTCGCAAGCACCGGGTGCGAACCCGCTGTCGGTTTCGGGCATGGAAAGCGGCAGGCAGAACGCCGCCTCGGCGATCACATGGCTCGCGAAGCCGCCGTCGCGGTGATAGCCGGTGAAGCGCGGTGCGTCGCAGAGGTTCTCGCGGCCGTCGGCGCAGAAGGCGCAGCAGCCGCAGCTGTGGCCCAGCCACGGCACGCCCACGCGCTCGCCGGCGCGGTGGCCCTCGACGCCCGCCCCGAGGGCCTCGACCACGCCCACGATCTCGTGCCCCGGCACGATGGGCAGCACGGGCAGCGGCAGCTCGCCGTCGACCACGTGCAGGTCTGTGCGGCAGACCGCGCATGCCAGCACACGCAGCCGCAGCTCGCCCGGGCCGGGCTGCGGAATGCTGCGCCGCTCGGGCTCCAGCGGCAGCAGGGCCGCGTTCAGCACCATGGCGCGCATGGTCGGCGCGAGCCGTTCGGCGCAATCGAAGGAATGTGCCTGGGACGTGGTGTGCATGGCAGGCTCGCCGGAAAGGATGAAGGCAGGGGCGTCGCCGCCTCAGGCCATGTACTTGCCGCCGTTGATCGACAGCGTGATGCCGTTGATGAACGCCGACTCGTCCGCAACGAGGAACACCACGCCGCGCGCGATCTCGGCGGGCGTGGCGAGGCGGCCGGCCGGAATGTCCGACAGGATCCTCGCCATCGCCTCGGGCGCGACCGCCTCCACCATGGGGGTGTCGGTGTAGCCCGGCGCCACCACGTTGGCGGTGATGTTGCGCGAGGCGCCTTCCAGCGCGAGCGACTTGGTGAAGCCCACGAGCCCGGCCTTCGTGGCCGCGTAGTTCACCTGGCCCGCCTGCCCGGACAGGCCGTTGACCGAGCCCATGTTCACGATGCGGCCGAAGCGGCGCTCGCGCATGCCGCCGATGACGGCGCGGCACATGTTGAAGCAGCCGCCCAGGTTCACGTCGAGCACCTCGCGCCACTGCTCGAAACTCATCTTGTGCAGCATCGTGTCGCGCGTGATGCCGGCGTTGTTGACCAGCACGTCGATGGGGCCGAGTTCGGACTCGACCCGTGCCACACCGGCCTGGCAGGCGGCGAAATCCGCCACGTTCCAGCAGAAGGCCGGAATGCCGGTGCGCGCGGCGAAGGCCTGCGCGGCCTGCGCGCGGTTCGCGAAGTTCACCGCCACGCGGTAGCCCGCCGCCTGCAGGGCCTCGGCCGTGGCCGCGCCGATGCCGGAGGTCCCGCCGGTGACGAGCGCGACGCGCATCTCAGGCGTCCACGAGCAGGTCGTTCACCACGACCGTGACGCCCGGCGTGGCCCATGCGGCGCCTTGCACCGCGTCGCGCTCGGTCCAGGAGTGGACGGTGCCGCGCAGCGTGACGTGCGAGCCGTCCACCGAGATGGAGAGCTTGCGGGCCTCGCGGTCGGCCTGGCGCGAGAGCGCCTCGTGGATCTTCTTCTCCACGTCGGCAGGGCTCACCCTGGGCTTGACCTTCACCAGGTTCGACACGCCGGTCACGCCCATCAGGTCGCGCACCGCGACCTCCGCGGCGCTGCGCTGGTAGTCCCACTCGACCTCGCCGTTCAGGGTGACCCAGCCGTTCTCGATCATCGGGCGGATCTTGCCGTCGGGCACGAGCACGTTCCATTCGAGCGCGCGTTCGGCCGCCAGCGCGATGTCGGCGTCGGAGCGCTGGTTGTCGAAGGGCAGCTTCACCGTCAGTTCGACCGCCAGCGCCTTCACGCCGTACACGCGCTGCGCGGCGCGCTCGACCGCGTACTTCTCGGCGTAGCTGGAGAGATGGCCGGTGAGCGTGACCACGCCGTCCTTGACGATCACGCCGATGTCGGAAGACTTGACCTCGGGGGCCCAGTTCAACTCGGCCTGGATGTCGTTGCGCAATTGGGTATCGGTCTTCATGAGTGATTCCTTGCAGTGGATGGATGGAGCCGGTCGTCCTGGCTCAGCCGTGGCGGCCGTGGTGTCCACTGTAGGAAGGGGTGGAGGAGCGCGTATTGCGCTGGATCAAGCGCAGGTGCGGCGGGCGCCGCGGCGTTCAGCCGATGGCTTCCAGCAGCATCGCCTGGAGGACGAAGCGGCGGTTGTCGGCCTGCGGGGTCGTGTCCCCGAGCAATTCGGCGAGCCGGTCGGCGGGATGGTCTTTCATCGCGGCGCCCTCGAAGACCGGAATGCCGGCGTGTTCCGCGATGCGCTGCACGAGCACGGAGTCCAGCCCCTGGCATTCCACGGCTTCGTAGAGCCGGCCGAGCATGCGGGCGGTGTGCTGCACTTCCTGCGGGGAACTCGCCACGGAGAGGCTCGAGCGCATCACGGCCACATGTGCGCCGAGCTCTTCCGCGGCGCGGCGGAACAGCACTTGCGCTTCGTCGGGCGGTGTCTCGCAGAGAAGTCCCAGGTTCTTTCCGCGCAGCAGCGGGCGAGTGGTCCCGCCGAGCGCGGCGCGCTGCAGGATGCGCGCCCGGGACAGCAGGCTGGCCACGCTCAGCGGCGAGAGCTGTGGCTCGACCTCCGGGCTGCGGGCGATGTTGGAAGAGGGCATGGCAAGGGGCATGTATGACTTGCCAAGGTTAGGCATGCGGGCGGCACCGCATTTGATTCAGGTCAAGGCATCGGACCGCTTCGGCGTGACAGAGGTCTCGCCACGTGCCGCTGATACAAGCCGGACACATTGCATTGACCAAGTGTCACTCCGGGACTCGAGCCATTGCTATTGCATTTTCGATGGCTCCCTAGCATCGATTCATCCAAACGCGACAGCCCACCAAGGAGTCTCGATGCTCAACACCACTCCCACGAACACCGCGCAGTTTTCCCCGAACCCGACCCTGCCCGCCGGCGGCCAGGAATGCGCGGGCCGCAACACCATGGACACGCTGAAGCTGCTGGGCGCGCAGCTCAAGCCGCAGCGGCGCGTGGTGCACACGGGCGACACGATCTACCAGGCGGGCGAGCGCTTCGGCAATCTCTACATCCTGAATTCGGGCTTCTTCAAGATCGTGAACCTCTCGGCCGACGGGCGCGAGCAGGTGGTGGGCCTGAAGTTCCGCGGCGACTGGCTGGGCTTCGACGGCATCGCCGGCGGACGCTACGCATGCGACGCCGTGGCCATGGACACCGGCGAGATCTGGGTGGTGCCCTACGAAGTCCTGCTGGCGACCTGTGCCGCGCATCCGGATCTGCTGCAGGTGCTGCATGCCGCGATGAGCCGCGAGATCGCGCACGACAGGGACTCGCTGATGTCCGTGTGCACGCTGCCGGCCGATGCCCGCGTCGCCGATTTCCTGCGCTACTGGGCGCAGACCCTGACCGAGCGCGGGATGCGCGGCGACGAAATCACGCTGCGCATGACGCGCGCCGAGATCGGCAACTACCTGGGCATGACGCTCGAGAGCGTGAGCCGCGCGCTGTCGCGGCTGGCGAGGGACAACGTGATCGGCTTCGCGACCAAGGGGCGCCGCGACGTGCAGATTCCCGACGTGGGCGCGCTGAGCGCCTTCGTGCAGCGCTGCCTCGCGCCCGCGCCGGCCATGCTGCAGTAGGAAGAGCGCCGAGACCGGGCGTCAGATGCGCCCGGCCAGCACCTTCGCCATGGCCCGCGCCAGGTCGGAGCGCGTATACGGCTTGCGCAGCAGCTCCCAGCTTTGCGGCACCTCGCGATCGGCGTCCAGCAGTTCCGAGGAGAACCCCGACATCAGCAGCACCGCCATCCGCGGAAAGCGCTGCTGCACTTCCGCCGCCAGCCGCGTGCCGCGCATGCCCGCGCCCAGCGCGATGTCGCTGAGCAGCAGGTCGAAGGGGCCCGCTCCCGCGTCCAGGACGGACAAGGCCTGGTCGGCGGTGGCGGCCGAGACCACTTCGCAGCCCAGCGCGGCCAGGAAGGCTTCGACCACCTTGCGGACTTCGGAGTCGTCCTCGACCAGCATCACCCGCAGCCCGGAGGGGAGCGCTTCGCTGCCCGGAAGCTCTTCCATGGCGGTGGGCGCGTCAGATTCTTCTTCCATCTCCTCCAGCTGCTGCGGCAGGTAGAGCGTGATCGTGGTGCCCTGGCCCACCTTGCTGTCGATCGACACGGCGCCGCGCGACTGGGTGACGAAGCCGTACACCGTGCTCAGGCCGAGCCCCGTGCCGCGCCCGGCTTCCTTGGTGGTGAAGAAGGGCTCGAAGGCGCGTTCCTTCACGTCGTCGGGCATGCCTGTGCCGCTGTCGGCGATGGAGATCGCGACGAAATGCGTGGTGCCGTTGTTGCCGGGGTTGTTCCGCTCGTTGCGCAGGCCCGTCGGCAGCGCCTCGCAGATCTCGGTGCGAAAGCGAAGCGTGCCGCCCTCGGGCATGGCGTCGCGCGCGTTGATCGCGATGTTGAGCAGCGCCGACTCCAGCTGGCCCGGGTCGGCCATCACCAGCGGGTGGCCGGGCGCGGTGTCGATCTCGATGCGGATGCGCTGGTCCAGCGTCCGGCGCAGCATGTCGGCCAGCGAGTGCAGCAGCGCATGCGTGTCGACGGCAACGGGTTGCAGCACCTGGCGACGCGAAAACGCCAGCAGCTTGCCGGTGAGTTCGGCGCCCCGGCGCGACGCCCGGGCAGCGGCGGCCAGCAGCCGCTGGGCATGGCTGCTGTGCGCCAGCTCCGGCAGTTCCTCCAGGACCTGCAGGTTGCCCTGGATGACGGTCAGCAGGTTGTTGAAGTCGTGCGCGATTCCGCCGGTGAGCTGGCCGACGCTCTCGAGCCGCTGCGCATGGTTGAGCTCCTCTTCCGTCTGCACGCGCTGCAGGCTGGTGGCGAGCAGGCTGGACAGCGACTCGAGAAAGCGCACCTCCTCGTCGCCGAAGCGCTTGGACTCCCTGGAGCGCACCGACAGCATGCCGATCACGCGCCCCCGGTCGGACAGCGGCACGGCGAGCGCGCTGACCAGGCCGGCGTCGATGTAGGCCGCAGGCACGCGAAAGCGCGCCTCGTCGGCGTAGTCGGGCACCACGACGGGCCGGCCCTGCGAGAGGACGAAGCCCGGCGGCGTGTCCGGGCGGTTGGCGACGTGCGCGCCGATCTCCTCGCCCGGCACCAGCCCGACACCGCTGGCCACCCGGAACTCGAGACGGTTGCCATCGAGCAGCCAGACCATCGCCACCTCGACCTCCAGGGCTCGGGTGATGATCTCGGGCACCTGCTGCAGCACCGCCTGCAGGTCACGCGTATCGACCGCCAGCCGCCCGAGTTGGGCCAGGTGCTCGCTGTAGCGGGCGCGCTGCAGCGCCTGCTTGACGCGCGGGTAGGCGCCGATGTCGCGGATGGCGGCCACGACGAAGGGCAGGCCGTGGCTCTGCAGGGGGCTGAGCGCGATCTCGACCATCACCTCGCTGCCGTCCTTGCGCTTGGCCACCAGCTCCATGTGCGTGCCCATGGGGCGAGGGCGGGGCGCGCGGCCATACGCCTCGCGGTAGGAAGCGTGGCGCGGGCGGATGCTGTCGGGCACCAGCGCGTCGACGTTCAGCCCGAGCAGTTCCTCCTCCGCGTAGCCCAGCAGCGCGGCCGCCGAGGGGTTGGCGAGCATGATGCTGCCGGACTGGTCCACGAGCAGCAGCGAATCGGGATAGGCCACGAAGAGCGAGCGGAAGACACTGCCTTCGTCGATGCCCGAGGGCAGGCGCCGGATGGGCGCGCCGGGCGCCTGGGGCAGGACAGGGGGGCTGTCCGAAGGGTCAGCCATGGGAAACCGGCGGCACCAGCATGTAGCCCGCGCCTCGCACCGACCTGATGAGCTGCGGATCGTCCGCGTCCGCCTCGATCTTCTTGCGCAGCCGGCCGACCTGCACGTCGATCGTGCGGTCGAAGGGCGTGGCCTCGCGCCCGCGCGTGTGCTCCAGCAGGAAGTCGCGCGAAAGCACGCGGCCCGGGTGCAGCGTGAAGACGTGCAGCAGGTCGAACTCGCCGCCGGTCAGCACCACGCGCTCGCCCTGCGGGTTGCGAAGGCTGCGCGAGCCCGTGTCCAGTTGCCAGCCTGCGAAGCAAAGCTTGTCGGGGGGCGCCGGCTGTGCCGCAGCCGCAGCCGCAGCCACCGGTGCCGGCGTGGCGGGCGCCAGCCGCCTGAGCACGGCCTTCACGCGGGCCACCAGCTCGCGAAGGTCGAAAGGCTTGGTGACGTAGTCGTCCGCTCCCACTTCCAGGCCCACCACCTTGTCGACCGCGTCGCCGCGCCCGGTGACGATGATGAGGCCGCAGCGCCAGCTCTCGCGCATGCGGCGGGCGATGGTGAATCCGTCTTCGCCGGGCAGTCCGAGGTCGAGCAGGACGAGGTCGACCGGGTCGGTTTCCATCAGCGCCATCAGGGCCCGCCCCTCGTGCACCTGGCTGACGCGGAAGCCGTGTCCCTGCAGGTAGCCGGCCAGCAGCTCGGTGATGTCGGGTTCGTCGTCGAGAACCGCGATGTGGGGATTGTTTTTCATGCGCTGACGAGGAAATACGGCACGAATTTCCTGGATGTTCCGGTCTGAGCTGAGCGTAGCACGCACTCTGTGCCGAGGCATCCCATACCTGGGTACCTTCGGCGGTGCCCGCGGGCCGCGTGCGCCGCGGTATCCGCCGCGTCTTCAGGCCCGCGCGGGCCTCTCGCCTCAGAGGCCCAGCCAGGCCCGAAGCGCGGCCCGGCTGCCCACGCCCGCGCGGCCGTAGGCATTGCGCAGGTGCACCCGCACCGTGCCAGGAGACAGGCCGAGCCGGAGTCCGATGTCCTTGCCGGAATGCCCCATGCAGTAGAGCCGGGCGATCTCGGACTGCCTCGGGGTCAGCGCCGCGATGCCCTCGCGCACCGGGCTGCGGCGCAGGGCGACGCGCAGGCCGCTTTCGTCCTGGGAGGCATCGATCGACCATCCGGCGGCCTCCAGTTGCCGCACTGCCGCCCGATGGCCGGACAGCCAGGCCTGCGGCAGGCGCGGAGAGGTCGCGCCCGCGAGGGCCGACAGCGCCGGCCACGCGGCACAGAAGGCGCGGTTGGCGAACAGCACCCAGCCGTCCGCGTCGGTGAGGGCCAGCGGCTGCGCTTCCTCGTCCAGGCCCTGCCGGGCATGCGCGTACAGGCGGTTGACCAGCAGCGATTCGCGGATCTGCGGCGCAAGCGCTGTCAGCGCGCGCGCGTCGCGCTCGGTGTGCGCAGGCGAGCCGGGCCCGCGGTTGAGATACAGGTGCACGAAAGTCTCGCTCCCCTCGAAGGGAATCGCCACGCCCATCTGGTGGACGATGCCGTGGCTCGAGAGGAACTCGCGCCAGGCGGGCGGCGTCCGCTTCCAGCGCGGATCGTCGTCGTTGGCGAACGCGGCCTGCTCGGGCTGCGCGCGCATGGCGAAGGTGATGAAGTCGAGCTCGGCGCCGTTGATGCGGTTCCACTGTTCGCTCATCGCGGCCAGGTCGTAGCCGATGCCTACCGAAGAAACGAAGCTGCGCGGATGCCAGGTATTGATGGCGCCGTGGTCGGCGCGGAACTCGTCCAGCAGGCGGCGCAGCAGCTCGTGCTGGAAGCGTTCGCTGCCGGTGGTGCGGGCCAGGCGCAGCAGCGACAGCGGCTCGGCTGTACGGGTGGGGTGGGCGTCGGGATCGGAGGGTGGTGTCCGTGAGGGCATGGCACGCGGGTCGCGATCGGGGAGGGGCGGGCCGGGCGGGAGGCACGGCCGGGGCGCCGCAGGCTACCACAAAGCATGGTACGGGCCGGGCACGCCGCGCGGGCAGCATCGCCCGGGCGGCTTCCAGAGCCGCGCGAGCGAGGAGAACAGACCATGAAACGCCAACCATCACCGCGCCTGAGGCCTGCCGCGCAGCTGCTGTGCGCCCTGAGCCTTTGCACCGTGCCCGCCGTGCAGGCCCAGGTGCTCAACCCCAACGTGTGTCCGGGCGGCACGCTCTACGGCAGCCGCGACGACGGCGCGTATTCCGGCTTCAGCAGCGCGCCCAATGTGGTGCAGGCCGACTGCCACAGCAACATTGCCGGCGGCCCCGAGTCCCAGGCCGGCATCGACCTGTCCACGGGCAACATCGCCATCGGGCGCTCGACCACGGCTTACGGGGGCAATGCGTCGGCCTATGGCATTCGTGCCCAGGCGGGCGGCAACGGCGCGACCGCCATGGGCCTGAGCAGCAACGCGAGCGCGAGCTCGGCCACCGCGATCGGCTCGTTCACCGAGGCCAGCGCGGGCTCGGCGCTGGCGGTGGGCAACGTGGCCAAGGCCAGTGGCGAATCCTCGGTGGCCATGGGTTATCGCAGCGCGGCCTCGGCCGTGGAGGCGGTGTCCATCGGCGCGGACAGCGCGGCCAGCGGGGACCGCGCTGTCGCGGTAGGCAGCGACAGCCAGGCGATCGGCCCGCGCGCCAGTGCCCTGGGCGTCAACAGCAAGGCTCGCGCCGAGCGCAGCCTCGCTGCCGGGGCCGACAGCGACGCCAGCGGATACGGCAGTGCCGCGCTGGGTTCGGCGGCGCGCGCGTCCGGCGACGGCACCATGGCGCTGGGCTACGCCAGTCTCGCCAATGCCGATGCAGCACTTGCGATGGGCCGCAATGCATGGGCCAGTGGCCTGCGCTCCATGGCCCTGGGCGCGCTGAGCACCGCCAGCGGCGAGAACTCGGTGGCCATCGGCGCCCAGAGCAGCGACGGCGGCCGCGCCAACGTGGTGTCCTTCGGCTCCAMGGGCAACCAGCGCACGCTGACCAACGTCGCGGACGTCGAGGCCAGCGGCCAGGTCAATGCCGGCACGCTGTCCGTCGGCGGCGGCGCGGTGGTGGGCGGCCGGCTGGTCACGCAGGGCGGCATCGACAACCGGGGCACGGGCATCGTCAACGCGGGGCGCATCAGCGGAGTCGTCGCCGGTGATGTCAGCGCCACATCGAGCGACGCGGTCAACGGGGCGCAGCTGTACGGCGTGCGCACCACGGCCGAGCAGGCCCTGACCCTGGCGACCAACCAGGGCGCACAGGTGATCGACATGACCCAGCAGTTGCAGACCCACACGACGCAGATCCAGGAGCAGTCGGTGCAGCTGCAGGCGGTGGTGAACGGCCAGTTGGGCGTTTGCACCGTGAACGGCGGGGCGCTGCGCTGCTCGGTGCCCGGGCAGGCTGCGGCCAGCGCCAGCGGCATGGGGGCCGTCGCAGTGGGCATCGGCGCCTCGGCGCAGGGCGATGGCGCCCAGGCCATCGGCCGCGATGCGCAGGCGCTCCACGCGGGCTCGCTGGCGATCGGCGACGGTGCGCGGGCCCTGGCCGACCCGACCACGGCCATCGGCGCGGCCTCGCTGGCCAGCGGAGTCAATGCCGTGGCGCTGGGCGCGAACGCCCGGGCCGTGGCGCCGGAGTCGGTCGCGCTGGGGCAGGGCTCGGTGGCGGACCGTCCTTCCACGGTGAGCGTGGGCAGCGCGGCAGCGCCTCGCCAGATCGTCAACGTCGCACCCGGCACGCTGCCTACCGACGCGGTCAACCTCTCGCAGTTGGAGCGCACGAGTGCGCAGTTCGGCGCCCAGGTGCAGGCGGTGCGCGAGTTCGCGGCGCGCGGCGTCGCCCAGGCCATGGCCATGCCGTCGGTGCCGATGCTGCAGGCCGGCCGCCGCTGGTTCGGTGCCGCGGCGGCCCACTATGCGGGCCAGAGCGCGCTGGGTGTGGGCTTTGCCTACCAACTGGACGACCACTGGCAGATGGGCGGCGGACTCTCCGTCGCCGCCGGCTCCGGCGCGCAGGTCGGCGCAAGGGTGCAGGCCGGCTACCAGTGGTAGCCGGCGGGCGGGGGGCGTGCGGTACCGGGGCTACCTGCTCCAGCGCCACTCCTCAATCTCCGGCATGTCCTTTCCGTGGCGGGTGATGTAGGCCCTGTGCTCCAGCAGCCTGTCGCGCAGGTGCTGCTGCACGTGGCCGGCGCTGTCGCACAGGCCCGGTACGCGGGCGATCGCGTCGGCGGCGAGGTGGAAGCGGTCCAGCCGGTTGAGCACCGTCATGTCGAAGGGCGTGGTGGTGGTGCCTTCCTCGCAGTAGCCGTGCACGTGGAAGCCGGGATGGTTGCGCCGCTTGTAGATCAGCCGGTGGATCAACGCCGGATATCCGTGGAACGCGAAGATCACGGGCCTGTCGATGGTGAAGATGGCGTCGAAGTCCGCATCGGGCAGCCCGTGCGGGTGAGCGTCCGGAGACTGCAGCGCCATCAGGTCGACCACGTTCACCACGCGCACCTTCATCTGCGGCAGTTTCTCGCGCAGCAGGTCGACCGCCGCCATCGTCTCCAGCGTCGGCACGTCGCCGGCGCAGGCCATCACCACGTCGGGCGCACCGCCTTCGTCGTTGCTCGCCCATTCCCAGATGCCCAGGCCGGTGGTGCAGTGGCGGGCGGCCGACTCGATGTCCAGCCACTGGGGCGCGGGCTGCTTGCCGGCCACGATGACGTTCACGTAGTCGCGGCTGCGCAGGCAGTGGTCGACCACCGACAGCAGCGTGTTGGCGTCCGGCGGCAGGTAAACGCGCACCACCTCCGCCTTCTTGCTCGCGACGTGGTCGAGGAAGCCCGGGTCCTGGTGGCTGAAGCCGTTGTGGTCCTGGCGCCAGACGTGGCTGGTGAGCAGGTAGTTCAGCGACGCGATCGGCCGGCGCCAGCCGATGCCGCGCGTCACCTTGAGCCACTTGGCGTGCTGGTTGAACATCGAGTCGACGATGTGGATGAAGGCCTCGTAGCACGAGAAGAAGCCGTGCCGCCCCGTCAGCAGGTAGCCCTCGAGCCAGCCCTGGCAAAGGTGCTCGCTCAGCACCTCCATCACGCGGCCGTCGGGCGAGAGGTTCTCGTCGCCCGGCCACACCTGCGCGGCCGTGGTCCGCCCGGTCACCTCGAACAGGGCCGAGAGCCGGTTCGAGGCGGTCTCGTCCGGCCCCATCACGCGGAAGTTGCGCTCCCGTTCGCTGGCGCGCATGACCTCGCGCAGGAAGGCGCCCGCGACGCGCGTGGCCTCGGCGTCGGTCGCGCCCGGCGCCGCCACGGGCACCGCGTGCGCGCGAAAGGGCGGCAGCGCCAGGTCCCTGAGCAGCAGTCCGCCGTTGGCGTGCGGATTGGCGCTCATGCGGCGATCGCCCCTGGGCGCGATCGCGGCGATCTCGGGGCGGAGCGCGCCGTCCGCATCGAAGAGCTCTTCCGGGCGATAGCTGCGCAGCCACCGCTCCAGCAGTTCGACGTGCACCGGCTTCGTGGAGAAATCGGCCAGCGGCACCTGGTGCGCGCGGAAAGTGCCCTCGATCTGCACGCCGTCCACCTGGCGCGGTCCGGTCCAGCCCTTGGGGGAGCGCAGCACGATCATCGACCACCGGGGGCGCACGCGGAAGCCGTTGGCACGGGCATCGGCCTGAATGGCGCGGATGCCATCCAGCGCCGTGTCCAGCGCTGCCGCCATCTGCCTGTGCATGTCGGCGGGCTCGTCGCCCACCACGAAGTAGGGTTCGTGGCCGTAGCCGCGCAGCAGTTGTGTCAGCTCGTCCTCGCCAATGCGCGCCAGCACGGTCGGGCCGGCGATCTTGTAGCCGTTGAGATGCAGCACCGGCAGCACCGCGCCGTCGCGCTCGGGGTTCAGGAACTTGTTGGAGTGCCAGCTCGCCGCCAGTGCGCCGGTCTCGGCCTCGCCGTCGCCCACCACGCAGCAGGCGAGCAGCGACGGGTTGTCGAACACTGCGCCGTATGCATGCAGCAGTGAATAGCCCAGCTCGCCGCCTTCGTGGATGGAGCCCGGCGTCTCGGGCGCCGCGTGGCTCGGAATGCCGCCCGGAAAGGAGAACTGGGTGAACAGCCGCCGCAGGCCCGCGGCGTCCCGCCCCACCTCCGGATAGACCTCGCTGTAGCTGCCTTCGAGCCATGTGTTGGCGACCACGCCCGGGCCGCCGTGGCCGGGGCCCGCGATGAAGATCGCGTCGAGGTCCCGCGCGTTGATGGCGCGGTTCATGTGCGCGTAGACGAAGTTGAGGCCCGGCGTCGTGCCCCAGTGCCCCAGCAGGCGCGGCTTGATGTGCTGGAGCGCGAGCTTCTCGCGCAGCAGCGGGTTGTCCATCAGGTAGATCTGGCCCACCGACAGGTAGTTGGCGGCGCGCCACCAGGCGTCGAGCAGCGCGAAGTCGTCCGGAGCCGCCGGTTCGGGGGAAGAAGAGGGCATGTCGAAGTTCCCGGGGGGATGGATCGACGCTCCAGTATGGGCACATGGGCGCGCATCGGGTTGATGTCGGTCAAACCCGTAACAACCGATACAGGAAGCGCGGCTTTGTGTTGCCTTGATCCCGCGCAAACCCGGCAAGGCCGTGCCGCGCCAGCATTCGTGCAAGGCCCTTCGGGCCAGGAGAACACGCCATGAGCACCGACTTCACCTTCCCGCTGGCACTGTGCAAGGCCCAGTACGGCATCTGGCTGCACGCCATTTCGATGTTCGAGACGATCGGATCGCGGGCGCTGCAGGACTGCATCGCGCTGACCCGCGCCGAGACGGATGCGGTCATGCGCGCCGAGGACTGGCCCGCGCTGGCCATGGCGCCGATGCGGGTGCTGCGGCCTCGGGAGCCGGATCGACCTGCGCATGTGCCCGCGGCGGCCGCCCAACAGGCCGCGCCGGCCCAGCCTTCGCGAAAGGCCGTGGTGAGCGAAGCACTGCGCACGCTGCACGGTGCCCTGGCGTCCGCGCCTTCCGCGCACCGGGTGAACGCAGGCCGCAAGGCCGCCACGGCAAGGCGGCGGGCATGACGCTTTCGACCATCTCGGTGCACCTCGACCACACCGAGTGCTGCGAGGTCCGCACGCGCCTGGCGGCACGGCTCGCGAGGCTGCACGGCAGCCATCTGATGGGCATCGTGCCCACCTGGGCCCCGGCCGGAACAGGTCCGGCGCCGCGTGGTTCAGGAGATCTGGACCGCACGATCGTCGAGGCCTCGCTGTACTTGCGCAGGAGGGCCGAAACCGTCGCCCATGTGTTCCACAGCCGGATACGGCCTGCTGCGTCCTCCAGCGATGCACGGCTTGTGGACGGCGATCCGGTGCAGGCCGTGGTCCACCACGGCCGGGCCAGCGACCTGATCGTCGTCGGGCAGGCCGACGAGGCCGCGGCAGTGTGCGAAGCGGCGAACCGGCTGCCCGAGGACGTCATGCTGAACGCGGGGCGGCCGGTTCTCATCGTTCCGAGTGCGGTGCGTCTCGCTTCTGCGAGCCTCGACAGGATCCTCGTGGCCTGGGACGGCAGTAGGGAAGCGGCCATGTCGCTGCGCGGCGCGATGCCGCTGCTGCGCGTTGCCACGCATGTCACGCTGCTGTCCTTGCGCAGGGAGCCGGCCGCAGCCTCGCCGTCGGCGCCCGACCCCGAGGACCTGAGCGGCTGGCTGCTGCGCCACGGCGTCCAGGCCAGTGTCGAGCGCCTGGCGACGCCGCTGCGCATCCCCAACGCGCTGCTCGACCGCGCCGAGGTGCTCGCCAGCGATCTGATCGTGATGGGAGGCTACGGCCATGCCCGCGTGCAGCAGCAGTTGCTGGGCGGCGTGACCCGCGAAGTGCTGATGCGCTCGGGCGTTCCCCTGCTGATGGCGCACTGACGGCACCTTGCCTCGCAGAGTCGGCGGCACGAGGCACAGCCTTTGCCGCTGCCTGCAGCCGCTGCGGACTCAGGTCGGATACGCGCCGGCCGGGCCGGACTCCGGCGCCGTCTGCCTCGGCGGCAGCACGACGAGCCTGTTCAGCAGCGTCGTCAGTCCTTCGGTGCGGCGCGCGGCCCGCTCCACGGCGGCGCGCCGGGCCTCGTCGGCCACCTGGCCGCGCAGGGTCACGACGCCGTCCTTGACGCACACGTCGACGTCGCAGCCATTGACGGCGGGGTCCCAGTTGAGTTGGGCGAAGACGTCGTGCCTGAGTTGGATGTCGGGATTCATGGTCGTTCTCTCCGGCGATCTGGCACGGGCGTCACTTTCCTTCGGTGCCCGTGGGACGGGCCTTGCGCTTCGCCGCTTCGAGCGTGCGCGCCGAGGCGTCGGCGACAGCCTTGGCGGCCGAGCGCATGGCTTCTTCAGCCTTGTCGAGCGCCTCGCGCGTGGCCTGTGCTGCCTTCTCGGCTTCTTCCTTGCCGGCCTGCGCGGACCGGTTCACCGATTCCTCCGCCCGGGCGAGGGCTTCCCTCGATGCCTGGGCGGCCTTGCCGCTTTCTTCCTGGGCCGCACGCGCGGCGTCCTTGCCTTCGTCGACCGCCTTGGCCGCCGATGCCGCGGTCTTTTCTTCCAGGCGCGTTGCCGCTTCGGCCGCCTTTCGCGCGGCCTGGCGGATGCCTTCGGCCAGGGCCTTCGACACCTTGCCGGCGGTGGCCTTGCTCTTGTCGGCGGCGGACCTGGCGGCATTCATTGCCTGGCGGGCAGCCTTTTCCGCGTCGCGTGCGGCCCGGCCGGCTTCCGCGCGCGTCGCGTCACCCGCTTTCTGCATCGCGCTCTCCGGTGGACTGAGCTGCCCGGGCGCTGTGTAGTCGGCGGCGAATGCGCAGGCGCCGGCGGCGAGGGCCGCGGACGCCAGCAGGTTGCGCAGTGTGTCTGAGGTCATGCTTCTTCCTGTGGGTTGTTGTCGTGGTGGTGTGTTTGGCGATGTGCCTTCAGCCTGGCGTCGTCTTCGCGCGCACCAGCAACACGGGCACGGGACTGCTTCGCGCCACGCGGTCGGCGTCGCTGCCGAGCGCCAGCCGGCTCAGGCCGCGGCGGCCGTGGGTGCCCATCACGATCAGGTCGCACTCAGCCTTCGCGGCCTCTTCGGTCACGACCTCGGCGATGCGCTCCTGCGTGACTTCGCGCAGCACCGTCTCGGCCTCGACCCCGGCGGCCGTCGCCCTGGCCTGGGCGCGCGCGAGGACCGATTCGCCGTATTCGCGCGCCTTCTGCAGGCCGGCCTCGAAGCTGGAGATGCTCGACATCTCCATCAGCATCGGAAAGTCGTCGACCACGTGGAGCAGGCGCAGCCTGCTTCCGAGTTCGCCGGCCAGGCGGATGGCTTCCTGCAGGCCGCAGTCGGCCGTGGGGCTGCCATCCAGCGGAACCAGCACGTGCTTGTAGACGGACATGGGTTTCTCCTCGGGCCGCTTTCAACGGATGCCTGCCGCCGGCCCCGGCGCGACGGGCAGGCAGATTCTTCCGCCGGCCGGCGCAGCGGGGCTTGCGCCACATCAACATCGTTCCCGGATCGCCGGGGCCTTGATGTGTGTCAAGCCGCGCGGCGCCGGTGCGTGGAGACTGCAGCCGACCCGATACCTGCCGAGCACGAATGGACGCGCCCATGTCTTCCCGAATCGAATCGCCGCGCCCCGCGTGGGTCGCCCGGCTGTGGAAGACCGCGAGGCCCCGCATCCCGATCGCGTTCGTCGCCATGGGCGTGATCGCGGCCGGTGCGTGGCTGGGCTCGCGGTTTCTACTGGGGCCGGGCGTCGACGCGACGATGGTGGTTCGGCGCGACTTCGTGCAGTCGGTGGTCGCCAGCGGCCACGTGGAGGCGCCGCATCGCGTGAACATCGGCGTGCAGGTCACCGGCGTCGTCAAGAACGTGCCAGTGGCCGAGGGCCAGCAAGTGCGCGCGGGGCAGGTGCTGATCGAGCTCGAGAGCGCGGAATGGTCGGCCGCGCTCGCGCAGGCCGATGCGGCCGTGTCGCAGGCGAGGGCGAGGCTGCGGCAGTTGCGCGAGGTGCAGGCGCCGGTGGCGGCGCAGGCCGTGCGCCAGGCCGAGGTCAACCTGGACAACGCGCGTGCGCAGCTGCGCCGCAACACGGACCTGTTCCGCCAGGGCTTCGTCGGGCAGGCGGCGCTGGACGATCTGCGCAAAGTGGTGGACCTCGCCGAATCGCAGCTCCGCGCGAGCCGCAGGCAGCTCGAGAGCGCGAGCGACGGCGGCAGCGACCACGCGGTGGCCGAGACCGCGCTGGCGCAGGCGGTGGCGGGCGCGGCCGTGGCGCGCTCCCGCCTGGTCTATGCGACCGTCGCCGCGCCGGTGGAGGGCACGCTGATCGACCGCGCGGTGGAGCCCGGCGACGTGGTGCAGCCCGGCAAGGCGCTGATGGTGCTGTCGCCGGCCGGCAAGACGCAGCTGGTGGTGCAGATCGACGAGAAGAACCTCCAGATGCTCGCGCCGGGCCAGAAGGCCATCGCCTCGGCCGACGCCTATCCCGGCGAGCGGATGAGCGCCGAGCTGGTCTACATCAACCCGGGGGTGGACGTGCAGCGCGGCTCGGTCGAGGTCAAGCTCGACGTCGCGCAGCCGCCGGCCTACCTGCGCCAGGACATGACCGTGTCGGTCGACATCCAGGTCGCGCAGCGGCCGCAGGCGGTGCTGGTGGTGTCCGATGCGCTGCGAGACGCGGACCTTGCCAATGCCTGGGTCCTGAAGGTCGATGGCCGCCGTGCGCGGCGCCAGCCGGTGCACCTGGGGCTTCGCGGCAACGGCTTCGCCGAGGTGCTCGACGGGCTGCGGCCGGGCGACCTGGTACTGCCGGCGAAGACGCCCGGCATCGGGGACGGCTCCCGCCTGCGCGCCACGGCCGTCCTGCCTCCGGATGCCCGCGTGCCGTCGCCATGAAGAGCCGCTGGCTGCCCTTCGAATGGATCGTCGCGCTTCGCTTCCTGCGGGAAGGGCGGATGCAGACACTGTTCATCGTTGCGGGCATAGCGATCGGGGTGGCGGTGATCGTATTCATGTCGGCGCTGCTCACCGGGCTGCAGTCCAACTTCATCCGCCGCGTGCTTACCGCGCAGTCGCACATCCAACTGCTGCCGCTCAAGGAGGTGGCGCGTCCGCTCGGCGCCGGAGATGCGCTGGAGGAGGCCGTGGTGCAGGCGCCGCTGCAAAGGCTCAAGTCGATCGACCAGTGGCAGTCGGTTGCGGCGCAGGTCCGCGCCATGCCGGACGTGGAGGTGGTGTCGCCCACGGCGAGCGGCTCCGCGCTCGCGATCCGCGGCGAGGCGAGCCGTGCGGTCTCGGTCAACGGCATCGATCCGGCGCAGTACTTCCTCATCGTGGCGCTGCCCGAGAAGATGACGCGCGGCAGCACGCGCCTCACGCCGGGCGACATCCTGATCGGCACCGACCTGGCGAGCGACCTGGGCGTTGGCGTCGGCGACAAGCTGCGGGTCTCGTCGGCCAGCGGCGGCGACCAGACGCTCATGGTGACCGGCCTGTTCGACCTGGGCAGCAAGCCCGTCAACCAGCGCACCACCTTCGTGGCGCTGCGCACGGCGCAGAGCCTGCTGGGCCTCGTGGGCGGCGTTTCCAGCCTCGAGGTGAAGGTCAAGGACATCTACGCCGCCGACACCATCGCGCAGCGCATCACCGCGGCCACCGGCGTGGAGGCCGACAGCTGGATCGCCACCAACGCGCAGTTCTTCACCGCGGTGCAGGCGCAGAAGACCTCGAACACCGCCATCCGCTTCTTCGTCGGCCTGTCGGTGGCCTTCGGCATCGCCAGCGTGCTGGTGGTGTCGGTCGTGCAGAAGTCGCGCGAGATCGGCATCCTGCGCGCGATGGGCATCTCCCGCGGCCAGGTGCTGCGAGTCTTCCTGCTGCAGGGCGGGCTGCTGGGGCTGCTCGGGTCCATGGGCGGGGCGGGCATCGGCCTGGTGGCGCTGCTGCTGTGGCAGCGCTATGCGCTCAACCCCGACGGCACGCCGCTCTTTCCGCTGGCCATCGAGCCGGGCCTGTTCGTGGCGTCGCTGCTGCTGGCCACGCTGACCGGGCTGGTGGCGGCGTTCGCGCCGGCGCTGCGAGCGGCGCGGCTCGACCCCGTGGTGGCGATCCGTGGCTGAGCCTGTCGTCAGCCTTCGCGACGTGCGCAAGGCCTTCAACCTCGGATTGCCGAACGAGACGCAGGTGCTGCACGGCATCGACCTCACGCTGGCGCGCGGCGAGTTCTGCGCCGTCATGGGGCCGTCGGGTTCGGGCAAGAGCACGCTGCTGAACATCGTCGGGCTGCTCGACCGGCCCACCAGCGGCTCGCTGCGCATCTGCGGCGAGGAAACCCGCCTGCTCGACGAGCGCGCGCTCACGCGGCTGCGCGGGCACGACATCGGCTTCATCTTCCAGTACCACAACCTGCTTGCCGGCTTCACCGCGCTGGAGAACGTGGCGATGCCCATGCTCGGCGATGCAGGCTTCTTCAGGGACGACATGGAGCGGCGTGCGGCCGCGCTGCTGGAGAGCGTGGGCCTGGCGAAGTGGCGCGACAGCATGGTCACCCAGCTCAGCGGCGGCCAG
>NZ_JASMRZ010000096.1 GCF_030462475.1 Variovorax sp. CAN15 | reverse complement strand
GTGCAGATCGAGAGATCCTGGCCAAGCGCCACGCCCTCTACCAACAGGCTCGCGCAAGCCATCCCGAACGCTGGAGTGGCGCGACACGCAACTGGACCTACATCGACGCTGTCACCCTCAACCCTGAGCGAGAAGCAATCGTGCAGAGCCACATTGAACTCAACCAACGGCCGCTTGCGGCCTGAGTAAACGGGCGACAACTACGTTGACGCGCACCGCTTCCCCCAAAGGGGGAAGGAGGAAGACCACTCAGCGCGGCTGACCTTACGGTACTCGGCGGTCATCTCTTCCCCCTCCCCCGCTGGGGGAGGGTCGGGGTGGGGGCATGGCGGCGCTCATGGAAGCGCAGCGCCTGTTCGGAGGCCTGCCCCCATCCCTGCCTTCCCCCAAAGGGGGAAGGAGGAAGACCGCTCAGCGCGGCTGACCTTACGGTACTCGGCGGTCATCTCTTCACCCTCCCCCGCTGGGCGGTGCGCGTCAACGTAGTTGTCGCCCGTTTACTCAGGCCGCAAGCGGCCGTTGGTTGAGTTCAATGTGGCTCTGCACGATTGCTTCTCGCTCAGGGTTGAGGGTGACAGCGTCGATGTAGGTCCAGTTGCGTGTCGCGCCACTCCAGCGTTCGGGATGGCTTGCGCGAGCCTGTTGGTAGAGGGCGTGGCGCTTGGCCAGGATCTCTCGATCTGCACCTGTGTGGCGCTGCTGCGGGCTCACGTAGCGGATGCCGCTGTGGCGGTGCGCGTGGTTGTACCAACCCACGAACAGCTGCGCCCAGTCCTTGGCCGCCTCCAGATCGGCGAAGCCCTTGCTCGGGAACTCCGGGCGGTACTTCGCCGTCCTGAACAGCGCCTCGGCGTAGGCGTTGTCGTCGCTCACCCGCGGGCGGGAATACGACGGCTTGATGCCCAGCCACTGCAGCATCGCCAGCACGGTGGTTGCCTTCAACGTGCTGCCGTTGTCGCCGTGCAGCACCGGCGCCACCGCTTTGGCCGCGATCCCCTCGGCCAGCGCCGTGCGGCGCACCAGATGCGCCGCACAGCTCGCATCGTCGGTGCGAGCGACCTCCCAGCCAATGATCTTGCGGCTGTACAGGTCCAGGATCACGTACAGGTAGAACCAGCGCCCGCCCACTTGGGTCGGCAGGTAGGTCATGTCCCAGCACCACACCTGGCCCGGCGCCGTGGCGATGTGGGTGCTGGGCGGGCGCGTCGCTTGCGCGGGCTTGGCCCGGCCACGATGCGCGTTCTGCCCGGCCTGGCGCAGCACCCGGCGGAAGCTGGACTCGCTGGCCAGGTAGACCCCGTCGTCGGCCAGCATGGGCACGATGCGCGCGGGCGGCAGGGCTGCGAAGCGCGGCTCGTTGGCCACCGCCAGCACCCGCTCGCGCTCGGCTGCGCTCAGCGCGCGTGCTGGCGTGGGCCGAACCATGTGCGGCCTGGCGTCACCACTGCGCAGTTGCCGCCCGGCATCCGACTTCCAGCGCTGCAAGGTGCGCACATCGATGCCGGCCGTCTGGCAGGCTGGCCGCAGCCGCGCTCCCGCCGCATGCGCAGCATCGACCAGGCGAGCCAACGCCTGGCGATCTTCGAGGGCGATCATTCTTCCTCGGCCTTGTTGAAGATCGCCTCGACTTTTTTTGACAGCACCAGCAGCGCCGCCGTCTCGGCCAGCGCGCGCTCCTTGCGCAGCAGGTTGCGCTCGAGCTCCTTGATGCGCTGGCGGTCCTTCTGAGTGGCCTGGGCGGCCGGACGGGCCTGATCGGGGTCTGCCAGCGCTGCCGTGCAGCTCGCGCGCCAGGCGGCCAGATCCGCCGGGAACACGCCTTGCTGGCGGCACCACTCACTCTTGGCGCGCTCGTCCAGCGCAGCGGTGGTGATCACCGCCTCCAGTCGTGCGGCCGCAGACCATGCCCGCCCTCGGGCGGGCATGGTCTGCTGTTCATCGCGCCAGCGCTCCAGCGTCTCGACGCCAATACCAGTCTCGTCGGCCACCACTTCCAGCGGCGCGCACTCCGGTGCGAGCAGCCTTGCGACAGCCTTCCTCTTGAAGCCTTGGGAATATCTCGCCACTTCGAATCCTTTCTTTGGGTTCTAAGGAGGCGACAACTATTCTGACGTGGCGGGGAAGGCCGGGATGGGGGCAGGCCTCCGAACAGGCGCCGCGTTTTTTTGAGCGCCGTCGTGCCCCCACCCCAACCCTCCCCCGGCGGGGGAGGGAGGAAGACCGAAAACTGTCAAAACTGTCAGTTAGTCGACAGCGAGGGGTTTGATGCCGGCTCCTAGAGTGCCCGCATCATGGTTCTCTCCGACGCCCCATCCCTCCCGCGCGCAGCCCTCGCGCTGGCCGCCTTGCTCCTCGCGGGCTGCGCCGTCGGCCCCGACTACGTCCGCCCGCAGCTGGACGTACCCGCCGCCTTCAAGGAAACCGGCGGCCCCTGGAAGACCGCCGCCCCGCAGACCATCGACGCCGGCCATCCCTGGTGGGACGCCTACGGCGACAGCACCCTGAGCGCGCTGATCGTGCAGGCCAACGCGGCCAACCAGAACATCCGCGTGGCCGAGGCGCAGTACCGCCAGGCGCAGGCCATCACCGCGGCAGCGCGCGCCGGCTTCTTCCCCTCGGTGGGCCTGAATGCCGGCGCCACGCGGGCCCAGACCAACAGCACCGGCACCGTCAAGCTCGGCACCACAGACACCCTGGGCCTCGGCGCGAGCTGGGAGCCCGACATCTGGGGCGCTGTGCGCCGCTCGGTCGAGGCCGGCAATGCCGGCGCGCAGGCCAGCGCCGACGACCTGGCCGGCGCGCGGCTCAGCATCCAGACCATGCTCGCGCAGGACTACCTGCAGGTGCGCGTGATCGACCTGCAGCGCAACCTGTACGCCAACACCACCGCCGCCTACGCCAAGGCGCTCGAGCTCACGCAGCACCAATACGCGGCCGGCACCGTGCTGCGCTCCGACGTGGCGCTGGCCGAGAGCCAGCTCAAGACCGCGCAGGCGCAGGCGGTCGATCTGGACGCCCAGCGCAGCCAGCTCGAACACGCCATCGCGGTACTGACGGGGCAGGCGCCCGCGTCGTTCACGCTGCCGCCGCTCGAAACCTCGTCGCAGCCGCCCACCGCCGAATCGCTCTCGTCGGCCGCAGCGCTGCACCTGCAACTGCCGGTCACGCCCGCCGGCCTGCCTTCGGAACTGCTGGAGCGCCGCCCCGACATCGCCGGCGCCGAGCGCCGCGTGCAGGCGGCCAACGCCAACATCGGCGTGGCCAAGGCCGCCTACTACCCGCAGATCGTGCTCAGCGCCAGCGGCGGCTTCAGCGCGGCCACGCTGGGCACGCTGTTCAACACGCCCGGCCGCGTGTGGTCGCTGGGCGCGGCGCTGGCGCAGACCGTGTTCGACGGCGGCCTGCGCAAGGCCCACACCGACCAGGCCGTGGCCGCCTACGACGCCTCGGTCGCGCAATACAAGCAGACCGTGCTCGCCGGCTTCCAGCAGGTCGAGGACAACCTCGCCACCCTGCGTGTGCTCGACAACGAATCGGCGCTGCAGGCCGACGCGGTGCGCGCCGCGCAGCTCGCCGAGCGCCTGGCGCTGAGCCAGTACCGCGCGGGCACCGCCACCTACCTCAGCGTGGTGACGGCGCAGACGCTTTCGCTCACCAACCAGCGCACGGCCGCGCAGGTGCTCGGCCGCCAACTGGCCGCCAGCGTCTCGCTGATCGCCGCCACGGGCGGCGGCTGGAGCGCCGCCGCAGATGCTGCACAGAAGACTTCCGGGAATTGATGCCATGACGACGACCGCAGAAACCACCACGCTTCCCCTGTTCCAGCGCCGCTCCACCTGGCTCGCGACCGCCACCCTGGTGCTCGTGCTCGGCGGCGGCGCCTGGGCGCTCACCCATCACGCGGCCAACGCCGCCAAGCCCGATGCGCCGAAGAGCCCGCCGGTGCAGGTGACCACCGCGCGCGTCGCGACGCAGACCGTGCAGGTCTACCGCTCGGGCATCGGCACCGTCGCCTCGATGGCGACCGTCACCGTCAAGGCGCGCATCGACGGCCAGCTCGACAAGGTCGGCTTCGTCGAGGGGCAGGACGTGAAGGCCGGCCAGCTGCTGGCCCAGCTCGACCCGCGCACGCTGCAGGCCCAGCTCGCGCAGGCGCAGGCCACCAAGGCCAAGGACCAGGCCACGCTGGCGAATGCCCGCGCCGACCTCAAGCGCTACACCACGCTGCTCTCGCAGGACGCCGCCACGCAGCAGCAGGTCGATACGCAGAAGGCCCTGGTCAACCAGCTTGAAGCGGCGGTGCAGAACGACGCCGCACAGGTGCAGTACGCCGAGGTGCAGCTCAGCTTCACGCGCATCTCCTCGCCCATGAACGGCAGGGTGGGCGCGCGGCTGGTGGACCCGGGCAACATCGTCCACGCGGCCGATGCCAACGGGCTGGTGGTCATCAACCAGATCGACCCGATCGCCGTGCAGTTCACGCTGCCCGAGGACGCGGTGCAGGACATCAACCGCCTGCAGCAGCAGAGCAGCCAGCCTCTCTCGGTAGTGGCTTATGACCGCAGCGGCACGCAGATGCTGGGCACCGGCAAGCTGATATTGCTGAACAACCAGATCGACACCACCAGCGGCACCGTGCAGCTCAAGGGCAGCTTCGCCAACCCGCAGCACACGCTGTGGCCGGGCCAGTTCGTCAACGTGCGGCTGCAGCTCGACCGCCGGGCCGATTCGCTCACGCTGCCCGCCGCCGCCGTACAGCGCGGGCAGGACAGCACCTACGTCTGGACGGTCGATGCCGAGAACAAGGTCGCCAACGTGCCGGTGCACGTGGTGCAGATCGCCGACGGCACGGCCGTGATCGACAAGGGCCTGGAGGCCGGCCAGCGCGTGGTGGTCGACGGGCAGTACAAGCTCAAGCCCGGCGCCACCATCGTCGAGCCGCCGCCCGCCGCGAAGAATGCAGTCAAGGACGCCGTGAAGGACGCGGCGAAGGTCGCCAGCAGCAGCGGGAGCAGCAATTGAGCATCTCCGCCGCATTCATCAAGCGCCCCATCGGCACCACGCTGCTGGCGCTGGCCATCCTGCTGGTCGGCGCGGCGGTGTTTCCGCTGCTGCCTGTGGCGCCGCTGCCGCAGGTCGACTTTCCGACCATCCAGGTCTCGGCCAACCTGCCGGGCGCCAGCCCCGAGACCATGGCGTCGAACGTGGCGCAGCCGCTGGAGCGGCAGTTCTCGCTGATCGCCGGGCTTTCGCAGATGACCTCGACCAGCGGCCTGGGCTCCACCCAGATCACGCTGCAGTTCGACCTCGACCGCAGCATCGACGCCGCCGCGCTCGACGTGCAGGCGGCCATCAATGCATCGACCGGCCAGCTGCCCGCCAACCTGCCGAGCCCGCCCACCTTCCGCAAGGTGAACCCGGCGGACGCGCCCATCCTGATTCTTTCGGTGCAGTCGAAGACGCTGCCGCTGACCGAGGTGAACGACTACGCCGACAACATCCTCGCGCAGCAGATCTCGCAGATCTCCGGCGTGGGCCTGGTCAACATCGGCGGCGTGCAGAAGCCGGCGGTGCGCGTGCAGGTCGACCCCGCCAAGCTCGCCGCGCTGGGCCTCAGCCTGGAAGACGTGCGCACCGTGCTCGCCTCGGCCACCGTCAACGCGCCCAAGGGCACCATCGACGGGCCCAACCAGAGCTTCACCGTCTACACCAACGACCAGCTGCTGAAGGCCAAGCCCTGGAACGACGTGGTGCTGGCCTACCGCAACGGCGCGCCCATCCGCGTGAGCGATCTGGGCGTGGCGGTGGACGGGCCCGAGAACGCCAAGATCGCCGGCTGGGCCTACGCGGGCGCCGCAGCGCCCGAAGGCAGCAACGTGCAGAACGGCCGCTCCATCGTGCTGGCCGTCACCAAGCAGCCCGGCGCCAACGTCATCGAGACGGTGGACCGCATCAACGCCGCGCTGCCCAGGCTGAAGGCCTCGATCCCGCCGACGGTGGAGGTCAACGCCATCATCGACCGCACGCAGACCATCCGCGCCTCGGTGAAGGACGTGGAGTTCACGCTGCTGCTGACCATCGCGCTGGTGGTGGCCGTGATCTTCGTGTTCCTGCGCAACGTACCGGCCACGCTCATCCCCAGCGTGACGGTGCCGCTGGCGCTGCTGGGCACGGTGGCGGTGATGTACCTGCTGGGCTACAGCCTCGACAACCTCTCGCTCATGGCGCTGACCATCGCGGTCGGCTTCGTGGTGGACGACGCCATCGTGATGCTGGAGAACATCTACCGCTACGTCGAAGAAGGCATGTCGGCCGTGGAGGCCGCGTACAAGGGCGCGGGCGAGATCGGCTTCACCATCATCTCCATCTCGGTGTCGCTGGTGGCGGTGTTCATTCCGCTGCTGCTCATGGGCGGCATCGTGGGACGGCTCTTCCGCGAGTTCGCGGTGACGGTCACGCTCACCATCGTGGTGAGCGTGGTGATCTCGCTCACGCTCACGCCCATGCTGTGCTCGCGCTTCTTGAAGAACGAGCRCGGCAGCCAGCACGGGCGGCTCTACCAGCTCTTCGAGCGTGGCTTCGACGCCATGCTCGGCGCCTACAAGCGCGGGCTGCACGTGGTGCTCGACCACCAGTTCATCACGCTCATGACCTTCATCGCCACGGTGGCGGCCACGGGCGCGCTGTTCGTGTTCATTCCCAAGGGCTTCTTTCCGCAGCAGGACACGGGTTTCATCTCGGGCTTCGCCGAGTCGGCGCAGGACGCTTCCTTCGCGTCGATGAACGCCCGCATGGTCGAGCTGGCCGACGTGGTGCGCAAGGACCCTGACGTGACCGGCTTCGGCATGAGCGGCAGCTCCTCCACCTACAACACCGGCAACTTCTACATCAGCCTGAGACCGAAGGACGAAGGCCGCACCGCCAGCGCCGACCAGGTCATCGCGCGGCTGCGCCCGCAGCTGGCCAAGGTGCAGGGCGTGAACCTGTTCCTGCAGGCCGGGCAGGACATCCGCGTGGGCGGCCGTGCCTCGCGCACGCAGTACCAGTACACGGTGACAGACGCCAACCTCGACGAGCTCAACACCTGGGCGCCCAGGCTGCTGGAGCGCTTCAGGCAGCTGCCCGAGATCACCGACCTGGCCACCGACCAGCAGAACGCCGCCGCCTCGGCCGTGCTCACCATCGACCGCGACCGCGCGTCGAGCTTCGGCATTTCGCCGGCCGTCATCGACGCCACCCTGTACGACGCCATCGGCCAGAGGCAGGTGGCGCAGTACTTCACCCAGCTCAACAGCTATCACGTGGTGCTGGAGGTGACGCCCGCGCTGCAGCAGGACCCGGCTCTCTTCAGCAAGCTCTACCTCAACTCGCCCATCACCGGCCAGCAGGTGCCGCTGTCGACCTTCGTGAAGGTGGACACCAGCAAGACCGCCTATCTCTCGATCAGCCACCAGGGCCAGTTCCCGGCCGTGACCATCTCGTTCAACCTTGCGCCGGGCCATGCGCTGGGCGACGCGGTGAACGCCATCAACAAGGCGCAGGCCGACATGGGGCTGCCGCAGTCGCTCACCGGCTCGTTCCAGGGCACGGCGCAGGCGTTTCAAGACTCGCTGGCCACGCAGCCCTACCTGATCGCGGCGGCGCTGGTGGCTGTGTACATCGTGCTGGGCCTGCTGTACGAGAGCTACATCCACCCGCTGACCATTCTCTCGACGCTGCCCTCGGCCGGCGTGGGCGCGCTGCTCATATTGATGGCGGGCGGCTACGACCTGAGCGTGATCGCGCTGATCGGCATCATCCTGCTCATCGGCATCGTGAAGAAGAACGGCATCATGATGATCGACTTCGCGCTCAAGGCCGAGCGCGAGCAGGGCATGACGCCGCACGACGCCATCTACCAGGCCTGCCTGCTGCGCTTCCGCCCGATCATGATGACCACCATGTGCGCGCTGCTCTCGGGCCTGCCGCTGATGCTGGGCCACGGCTCGGGCTCGGAGCTGCGCCGGCCGCTGGGCTACGCGATGGTCGGCGGGCTGATACTCTCGCAGGCGCTCACGCTGTTCACCACCCCCGTGGTCTACCTGTACCTCGACCGCGCCCACTACTGGTACATGCGCCGCAAGGAAGCGCGCAAGGCCAGGAAGGCGGGCAGGGCCGGCAATGCCGAGGTACCCGCCGAGGTGCAGCACGGATGAGCGCCACCGGTTGACGCAGCGCCAAGCCCACGCCATGAAGATCCTGATAGTCGAAGACGAACTGAGAACCGCGGACTACCTCTCCAAGGGGTTGACCGAGCAGGGCTGCGCGGTCGACATGGCGCACAACGGCATCGACGGCCAGCACCTCGCGCTCACGCACGAGTACGACGTGATCGTGCTCGACGTGATGCTGCCGGGGCAGGACGGCTTCTCGGTGCTGCGCGCGCTGCGTGCCGTAAAGCAGACGCCGGTCATCATGCTCACCGCGCGCGACCGCGTCGAAGACCGCATCAAGGGCCTGCACGAAGGGGCCGACGACTACCTGGTCAAGCCCTTCTCATTTCTCGAGCTGCTGGCGCGGCTGCAGGCGCTCAACCGCCGCGGCCGCAAGCAGGAGCCGATGCAGCTTCGCATTGCCGACCTGCAGATCGACCTGCTCGCGCGCAAGGCATTCCGTGGCAGTGGTGGTGGCAGCAGCCGCATCGACCTCACCGCCAAGGAATTCGCGCTGCTGGCCGTGCTGGCGCGCCGCCAGGGCGAGATCCTCTCGAAGACAGCCATCGCCGAGCTGGTGTGGGACATGAACTTCGACAGCAACAYCAACGTGGTCGAGGTGGCCATCAAGCGGCTGCGCGACAAGATCGACGTGCCCTTCAGCCCGAAGCTGCTGCACACCATACGGGGCATGGGCTACGTGATGGAAGTGCGCGAGGGTGGCGGGGAGGGCGCGGCGCCGTGAAGCGCTCCATCACCGCGCGGCTGGTGATCATGTTCGCGGCCGTGGCGCTCGCGACCTTTGCGCTGGCCGGCTTCGCGCTGCACAACGTGCTGGCGCGCGAACTGGAGCGGCACCAGTACGAGGAGCTCGACACCACGCTCAGGAACCTGCAGTTCTGGATCAAGGCCATCGGCAGCCCCGAGCGCTGGCCGCGGGTGCAGGCACGCATGGACGCGCTCACGCCCGAGGACGGCAGCGTGCGCTTCTGGGTGCTCAGCGACGACCCGCGCTTCCAGTACGGCAAGGGCCTGGCCGAGATCGACGGGCTCACGCGCCAGGCCGACGGCCACACCAGCGTCATCGAGCTGCCGGGGCAGGAGCGGCCGTTCCGTACCCTGTCGGTGCACATCGATCCCTTCGAGCAGCGTCCTGCCGTGCGGCTGATCGTCGGGCGCAACACCGAGCCCTATGCGCGTACGCGCCAGGCCTTTCTGACGGCGCTGGTCGCGCTGGGGCTGTGCGCGGTGCTGGTGGTGGCCGTGGCGGGCTACTGGATTGCGCGCGTGGGGCTGCGGCCGCTGGAGCGCTTGTCGAAGGAGGCGCAGGCGCTGCGGCCCAAGACGCTGTCGCAGCGGCTGCAGGTGGAGCGATTGCCGGTCGAACTCTCGGCGCTGGCCGAGGCTTTCAACGGCGCGCTGAGCCGCCTGGAGGAAGCCTACGGCCAGCTCGAAGCCTTCAACGCCGACGTGGCGCACGAGTTGCGCACGCCGCTGGCCAACCTCATCGGCAGCACGCAGGTGGCGCTGTCGCGCCAGCGCAGCGCCAGCGAGTTCCAGGAGGTGCTGCAGGCCAACCTCGAAGACCTGGAGCGGGTGCGCTCCATCGTCAACGACATGCTCTTTCTCGCGCGCGCCGATCGCGGCGAGGTGGCGACCGGGCTGGTGCTCACGCCGGTGGCGCAGGAAGTGCGCAAGACCATCGAGTTCTTCGAGTTCGTGCTCGACGAGACGCGCGCGCAGGTCGTCATCGAGGGCGACGTGCTGGCCGAGGCGCGGCTGGAAAGCGCGCTCTTCCGCCGCGCGATGTCGAACCTGCTGCAGAACGCCATCGAACATTCGAGGCCGGGCGCGCAGATCGCCGTCATGCTGCGCGAGGAAGCGGCCGCGACGTGGATCACCGTGTCGAACCCCGGCGAGCCCATCGACGCGCAGCACCTGCAGCACCTGTTCGACCGGTTCTACCGCGTCGATGAGGCGCGCAACGACGGGGGCGAGCACCATGGCCACGGGCTGGGGCTGGCCATCGTGAAGGCCGTGGCGAGCATGCACGGCGGGCAGGTCAGCGCTTCGAGCGAAGAAGGCTGGAATACCTTCGGCTTCAGCGTAGCGCGCACCCCAGAAAAAACCGCCGGATGACGCTGGCTGGAGCCATCCGCCAATGGCCTGTGCCCGGTACGTTCTTGGGCCATGCCGGACAATCGCTGCCGGCATGAACAGCACGCAACCCCCGCAACTTCCTCCGGCATCCGGGCCACGACAAGGGCAGCCATGGCGCAGCTGATGTCCCTGCTCGTGCAGAACGCGATCCTGGTGGTGTTCGCCGCCAGCTTCGCCGCCCGCCTCGGGCTGCCCGTGCCGGCTGCGGCGGTGCTGGTGCTCACGGGCGCGCTGCTGGCGGCGGGCGACGTCTCGGTGGCTGGCGTGGTGGTGGCAGCCGTCATCGCCAACCTGCTGGGCGACGGGGCCTGGTTCTACGCGGGGCGGCGCTTCGGCTACCGCTTCATGCGCATGCTGTGCCGCATCTCGCTGTCGCCCGATTCGTGCGTGCGGCGTGGCGAATCCCTCATTTCAGACTGGGGCGGCCTCTCGCTGGTGGCCGCCAAGTTCGTGCCGGGCGTGTCGGTGGTCGCACCGCCGATGGCCGGGGCGCTGGGCATGTCGGTGCGGCGCTTCATCGGCTTCGACGTGGGCGCGGCGCTGGTCTGGACCGGGCTCTTCCTCGGGCTGGGCTGGGTGTTCCGCAACCAGATCCAGGAAGTGCTGGCCATCCTCGCGCAGGCCGGCGGCATCGCCACCGCGGCGGTGGCCGTGCTGCTGGTGGTGATTCTCGCGGTGCGCTACTGGCGCCGCCGCGCCTTCATGCGGCTCACGGGCATGCCGCGCATCTCGGTGGAAGAGCTGCACGAGCTGCTCAGCGGCGAAGAGCCTCCGCTGGTGATCGACGTGCGCGGCAAGGCCGGCGTGCAGGTCGATCCGCGCCGCATTCCGGGGGCGCAGTCGTACACCCTCAAGGCACTGCAGCAGCGCAGCCTCGACCTGTCGCACGCGACGGGGCGCGACGTGGTGCTTTACTGCAACTGCCCCAACGAGGTGTCGGCCGCGCAGGCCGCGCGCGTGCTGCTGGCGCGCGGTGCGCGGCGGGCCCTGCCGCTCACGGGCGGGCTCGATGCCTGGGTGGCTTCGGGCCGGCCCACCAGCACTGACTGAACCAGGAAGGGCCCGCCCCTTCGCCTGCAGAAACCGGGCGCCCGTGCTAAGGTGCCGCGCTCCGGGTTAACCCTTGGGTGGCCCCGCCTCCCGATACACCCCTGCCAGCCAACGAGGCCCCTCGTGCCATCTCCTCAAGCTCCGCTTTCTTCCGGCGCACACGCACCCGGCCTCAGCCCGGTCCTCACGCTGGTCTTCGCCGTCGCATGCGGCCTGTGCGTGGCCAACATCTACTACGCCCAGCCGCTCATCGGCCCCATCTCCGACACGCTGCAGCTGCACGCCGGCCTGGCCGGGCTCATCATGACGCTCACCCAGCTCGGCTACGGCGCCGGCCTGCTGCTGCTGGTGCCGCTGGCCGACGTGGTCGAGAACCGCCGGCTCATCGTGGGCGCGCTCTTCGGCGCGGTGATCGGGCTGGTGGGCATCGCGCTGTCGAACTCGGCCGTCACCTTCCTGGCCGCTTCCTTCGTGGTGGGCACCTGCGCGGTCGCGGCGCAGGTTCTGCTTCCCTTCGCCTCGCACCTTGCGCCCGAGGCCACGCGCGGCAAGGTGGTCGGCAACATCATGGCCGGCCTCCTGGGCGGGATCATGCTGGCGCGGCCCTTCGCCAGCGTGGTGGCTTCCGCGCTGGGCTGGCGCGCGGTGTTCTGGGTTTCGGCCGTGCTCATGGCCACGCTCATCGCCGTGCTGTGGCGCGCGCTGCCGCAGCGCCGGCCGCACGCTTCCATCGGCTATGCGCGCACCATGGCCTCGCTGCCCGGCATCGTGCTGAACACGCCGCTGCTGCGCCGTCGCGGCTTCTACCAAGGGATGATGTTCTCCGGCTTCCAGGCCTTCTGGACTGCCGTGCCGCTTGCTCTGGTGCACGAGTTCGGCATGGGGCAGCGCGGCATCGCGCTCTTCGCGCWGGCCGGTGCGGCGGGTGCGTTGATGGCTCCCATCGCCGGCCGGCTGGCCGACCGTGGCCTGACCCGCCCGGCCACCGGCGCTGCCATCGTCGTTGCGCTGTTCTCCTTCGTGCTGGGCGCAGTCTCCATGCACTACCGCTCGCTGGCGGGGCTGGTCGCGGCGGGCATCCTGCTCGACGGCGCGGTGCAGCTTTGCCAGGTGCTCAACTTCCGCAGCCTCTTCATGCTCGCGCCCGAACTGCGCGGCCGGCTCAACGGCCTGTTCATGACCTTCATCTTCATCTGTGCGGCGGTGGCCTCGGGCATTGCGGCCGCTGTGTATGCCTTCCACGGATGGAGCGGGCTGTGCCTGCTGGGTGGCGGGTATGTGGTGCTGGCGCTGCTTTACTACGCGACGGAGTTCAGGCGGGTAGCCGCTCCGGCAGCCGTAGGCGGCTGATCCGGCCCCTGGAGGTGCGGTGGTAGCCTTGCCACCCGATGAACCTCCGCACCAAGATCGTTGCCCTGGCCGTCGCACCGTTGCTCATCGCGCTGGTGCTGGTGGCGCTGGCGGTGCGCCACCAGGAGCACGACTTGGCCGCGCGCGAGCGCGCCCTCATCGAGCGCAGCTACATGGCCCAGCGCCGCAGCGAGCTGCGCAGTTATGTCGACCTGGCCGTGAGCAACCTGCTGCCGCTGTACGAATCGGGCCAGGACGACGAGGCCACCCGCAACGAAGCGCTGCGCCGGCTGGCCGCGCTCAACTACGGCGACGACGGCTACTTCTTCGTCTACGACCTGGAGGGCAACTCCCTCATGCATTCGCGCCAGCCCGAGCTGGTGGGCCAGAACCTGTGGGAGCTGCGCGATTCGCATGGCCGCTACACCATCCAGGAACTCATCAAGGGCGCGAAGGAGAACGGTGGCGGCTACGTGGAGTACGAATGGCGCAAGCCCTCGAGCGCGCAGATGGCGCCCAAGCTCGGCTACGTGACCGCGCTGCCGCGCTGGAACTGGATGGTCGGCACCGGCCTGTACCTCGACGACATCCAGTCGACCATGGACACCCTCGACCGGCAGATGAACGCCAACGTCACAGCCACGCTGCTGTGGATTGCCGGCATTGCCGCGCTGTGCCTCGGCGTGGTCAGCGCCGCCGGTCTGCTGCTCAACCTCAGCGAGCACCGCACGGCCGAAGCCAAGCTGCGGCTGCTCGCGCGCCGCGTGGTGCAGTCGCAGGAAGAAGAGCGCGGCCACCTCGCGCGCGAGCTGCACGACGGCACCAGCCAGACGCTGGTGTCGGCCAAGCTGCTGATCGAATCGGCTGTCGAAGCGCTCGACCGCCAGCAGCAGCCCACGCCGCCCGCGCTCGCGAAGGCGCTGCAGCGGCTCAACGATTCGCTCATCGAGGTACGCCGCATCTCGCACCGCCTGCGCCCCGCACTGCTCGACACCCTGGGCCTGCCCGCCGCGCTGGAGCGGCTGGTCGACGAGTTCAGGGAAGAGGGCGGCGGCGTCGACGCTTCGATGATGGTCGGCGGCGAATCCTTCGAGCTGCAGCCTGAGGTGAAGACCGCGCTCTTCCGCCTCACGCAGGAGGCGCTGACCAACGTGCGCAAGCACGCCAGGGCGCAGCACGTGCACATTGCGCTGAGCTTTGACGAAGAAGAAGGCGTGCGCCTCGAAGTGAGCGACGACGGCACCGGCTTCGACATTCAGGCCGTGCAGCTCGACCCCCGGCGCGGCATCGGCCTGCGCAACATGCGCGAGCGCATGGAGGCCATCGGCGGGCGGCTCACCATGTGCAGCAACGCCGGGCGCACATCCATCGAAGCCGAAGTGCCGGCCCGCAGCGCGAAGGCGCAGACAGCAGCAGCATGACGACCGCACCCAAGCCCACGACACCCCCTTCGGCACCCGCAACGACCGTCCGTCTCTTTCTGGTGGACGACCACCCGCTGGTGCGCGACGGCCTGCGCGCAAGGCTCGGCTCCATGCCCAACCTCGAGATCGTCGGCGAGGCCGGCAGCGCCGCCGAAGCGCTGGAGCTGGTGGAAAGCCTGCGGCCCGACCTCATGCTCATGGACGTCGGCATGAAGGACATGAACGGCATCGACCTTGCGGCACTGCTGCTGCAACGCCAGGGCGCGCCGCACGTCGTGATGCTCAGCATGTACGACAACCCCGAGTACGTGCAGAAGGCCCTGCAGGTGGGCGCGCGCGGCTACGTGCTGAAAGACGCGCCCGCGGCCGAGATCGTCGCGGCCATCGAGGCCGTGTCGGCCGGCGGCACATTCCTGAGCCCGGCCGTGTCGAAGAAACTCTTCCGCACGCAGGAGCCCAGGCCCTTGCTCACTCCGCGCGAGAGCGAGATTCTTTCGGCGCTGGGCCGAGGCGAATCGAGCAAGCAGATCGCGCGTGAACTGGGCTTGAGCGTGCGCACCGTGGAGGCGCACCGGCAGAGCATCAAGCGCCGCCTGGGCATCGAGGGGCAGGCCGAGCTCATCAAGTACGCGGTGGAGCATGCGCGCGAATTCGGGCGCGATTCCTGAGCTGATGCAGCCGCTTCTGCAGCCTCTTTTTCGCTGACCGACCCCGCGACTGTCAGCGCTTTGTGGACTGGTGCCGCCGCCTCGCGATCAAGTGAAGGAATCGGCAGGTTCTGGGAAGAAAGTCACTTCTGCGCAGCCTGGTCTTCTATACAGTGAATGCCCCTGTGGTTGAACGACCCACCAAGTGGGCATGGAGGGCAGAGCACACAAAGACTTCTCTTGAGTGAAACCGCATTGCCTTGCGGCGGGCTGTCGGTGCGACTTGCATCGACGCGAACGTGAGGCACAAAAGGCGACGGCCAAGGTGCGCGAACACCTTGACCGTCTAACCAAGTGACGTGCATTACTTTGGAAAGCGAGCACACCAAATGGCTAAACGAATTATGGCCGGCGCAGCAAAGCCGGCATCTGCGGACGCAACGACCACCACGACACGGGACCCGGCCGGTCTTCTGGAGAACAAGCTGGAGCAGTTGAACTCGCTGCTCTGGTGCTTCTACGGTGCCGGAGATGGATGGTTCCAGGATGCGGGGGAGGCGCATCGGGAGAATCTGCTTTGGATTGCTTCGGATTTGGCGCGGGAGGCTGTGGCGCTTTATCAGGAGATTAGTCCGGCTGGGTAGCCGGGGTTAGGGCGCCAAGTCTCTGGAACGTGGCTTGGCGCTTGCTGTGACTTTTCAGTTTCCTTTGCGGGTTTCCGTTTTGCAGCGGTTGCAGCTCTTCGACTTGCCGAACTTGGCGCCGTGAATGTGTCGTTCAACGTTGGAACTGAGGGGCCGAAGGCAACTGGCCGCGCGCAGCGATGACTTGGTGATGAGCGTAGCGCGACCAACCGGCGGACGTCCACTCGAGCCGGCGTCAATGTAAGCGTCCGGCCAACCCATCTTGAATCCGCCGGGTAGCGCGACCAGCATGGTGTCCACCAGACTCACAGGTGGACACCATTCAAGACTCCAAGAAACTCTCTCGCCGGCGCCATAACGCAGCCCTGAAGAGCCAGGTGCTGGCCGAATGCGCCAAGCCAGATGCCTCGGTGGCGGCCATCGCTCTGGCCCATGGCCTGAACGCGAACCTAGTACACAAGTGGCGCAGGATGGCCGAGGAGCCAGCGGCGCGTCAGGCCACTGAGAGGCCAACTCCCACACACTCCTTCATCGCGCTGCCGGTCGCGTCCTCGCAGCCTGTGCCGCCGCAAGAGCTTGTCGTCGAGCTGCGCCGAGGCGCACTCGCCATCAAGGTCTCATGGCCCGTTGCCGCCGCGGCCGAGTGCGCGGCCTGGATGCGCGAGCTGCTGCGGTGATCCGCATCGATTCGGTGTGGCTGGCGGCCGAGCCGCTGGACATGCGCGCTGGCACCGAGACCGCGTTGTCGCGGGTGGTCCAGGTCTTCGGCTCAGCAAGGCCCCATCACGCCTACCTGTTCGCCAATCGACGCGCCAACCGTATGAAGGTGCTGGTGCACGACGGCATCGGCATCTGGCTATGCGCGCGCCGGCTGCATCAAGGCCGCTTCCTCTGGGCCAACGCCGCCTTGGGGGCGCACATGGCTCTGGCGCGCGAGCAACTCGATGCGCTCGTGCTCGGCCTGCCCTGGCAGCGCCTGGGCGATGCAGGCGCCATCACCATGGCGTGAGCAGGAGGTGGTTGCCCCGCGGCAATTGGGGCGTTCGCGAATAAGCCTGTGCCGCGAAGTTCGGCACACTGGAGGACATGCTCACCAGCGAACAACTCCAGGGACTCGGCGAGGCCGAGTTGCGCGCGCTGGCGCAGGACTTGTTGGCCCGGCTGTCGCACTCCGACAGCGAGATTCTGATGAAGGATCGCAAGCTCGTCTGGAGCGAGGCGCGCATCGACCAACTCACTCACGAGATCGCGGTTCTCAAGCGCTGGAAGTTCAGCGCCCGCAGCGAGCAACTCGACGCCGCGCAGAAGAGCCTGCTCGACGAGAGCGTCGACGCCGACATCGCCGCCGTCGAACTGGAGCTCGACTTGCTGCGCTCCAGGCCACGGCCCTCGGATCCACAGCAGCCCCGGCGTCACCCGCTGCCTGCGCACCTGCCGCGCACATCGTTCCACCACGACCCTGAATCCAGGACCTGCAAATGCGGCTGTGTGCTCCAGCGCATCGGCGAGGACGTGAGCGAGAAGCTCGACTACACGCCAGGTGTGTTCACGGTGGAGCGCCACATCCGGGGCAAGTGGGCCTGCGCGAAGTGCGAGACCCTGATCCAAGCACCCATGCCTGCGCAGATCATCGACAAGGGCATCCCGACGGCTGGCCTGCTGGCCCAGGTGCTGGTGGCCAAGTACGCCGACCACATGCCGTTGTACCGCCAGGAAAGCATCTTCGCGCGCGCTGGCATGTCGCTGGCACGCTCTACGCTGGCCGAATGGGTGGGTGTGTGCGGCGTACAACTGCAGCCGCTGGTGGATGCTCTCAAGGACGAGGTCCTGAGCCACGGCGTGCTGCATGCCGACGAGACGCCGGTGGCAATGCTCGCGCCAGGTAAAAAGAAAACGCACAAGGCCTACCTGTGGGCGTACTGCCCTGGCGTCTTCGAGGAGCTGAAGGCCGTGGTCTACGACTTCGCGGACAGCCGTGCCGGCGAGCATGCTCGAGCGTTCCTGCAACGGGGCAATGAGCCATGGAAGGGCAAGCTGGTCTGCGATGACTATGCGGGGTACAAGGCCAGCTTCACCCAAGGCATCATCGAGGTCGGCTGCGCGGCCCATGCACGGCGCAAGTTCTTCGAGCTGCACACGAGCAACAAGAGCGCGGTGGCCGAGCAGGCGCTGAAGTTCTTCGGGGAACTCTACGAGATCGAGCGCGAGGTGCGCGATCTGGGCGCGCAGCAGCGGCTGGAGATTCGCCGGCAGAAGGCACGACCAGTCGCTGATGCGTTGCATGCCTGGATGATCGCGCACCGACTGCGAGCCACTGACGGCACTGCATTGGCCCGAGCGCTGGACTACAGCCTGAAGCGATGGGTCGCACTGACGCGCTACATCGACGACGCGCAGCTACCGATCGACAACAACTGGGTGGAGAACCAGATCCGCCCGATTGCGCTGGGGCGTTCGAACTGGCTGTTCGCTGGATCGCTTCGAGCGGGCCAGCGTGCGGCTGCGGTGATGAGCTTGATCCAGTCGGCCAAGCTCAACGGGCTCGATCCGTACGCGTACCTGAAGGACGTCCTGCAGCGCTTGCCTACCCACAAGGTGCGGCTGGTCGGCGAGTTGCTGCCGCATCGCTGGACACCCGGCGGTGATCGGCAAAATGCCGACGCATGAAGAACATCGAGGCACTCATCGCCGACGGTGGTGACATCACCCTCGGCGCGATCCACCCGATCGAATGTGCAGCCACTGCTGCCGACGGCCACAACTGCGTGGCCATGCTCGTTCGTCGGGAAGGTGAAACGCTCAAAGCGCTACTCAAGCGGCTTGATCAAGCCATCGCACAGTTCTATGCCGATGGGGAAACCATCGACGAGATCAACGGCGCCTGACTCGATAGCTGTGGGTGTCAAGATGACATGCCCGAACGCTTACGCGTCAATCGCTTACGCGTCAAT
>NZ_JASMRZ010000095.1 GCF_030462475.1 Variovorax sp. CAN15 | reverse complement strand
TGCGGGCTTCGTCGCGGGCCTTCTCGCGTTCCGGGTCCTTCACTTCGGGGCCCTGGCCGCTGGCCAGGTGCTTCTCGAGGTCGGCCTCGCGCATGCGCAGGGCGGCGAAGGGGCTGCCCTCGGCGCTTTCGTCGACCAGCACGTTGGGCACGATGCCCTTGGCCTGGATCGAAGTGCCGCTGGGCGTGTAGTAGCGCCAGCACGTTGGGCACGATGCCCTTGGCCTGGATCGAAGTGCCGCTGGGCGTGTAGTACATCTGCTGCGGCGGTCGCGCTTCCGACCACCTTGCCTGCGCCGTCCTTGACGGTGACCACCGAGCCGGCCTCGGCGCGGCCGGTGATCGGATCGCCGTGGGTCGGCTCGATCGTCGGCGCGTCGGGCGCCTTGGCGTCGACCTTGGCCGTGGCAGGCGCGCTGGTGTTGCCGGCCGCGTCGGTCGCGGTGAGCTGCAGCACGGTGTCGTGCGCGGGAGAGGTCGCGGGCTTGACGCTGTAGTTGCCGCTGCCGTCCGCCGTCGCGCTGCCGATGGTGTTGCCCGCACCGTCCTTCACGGTGACGAGCGAACCCGCCTCGGCCGTACCGGTGACGGTGTTGCCGTTGGTGGGCTTCACTGTCGGCACAGCGGGCGCAACGCTGTCGACCGCCGACCTGGTTTCGGGACTGACGTTGCCCGCGGCATCGGTCGCGGTCACGCGCATCACCGCACCGTTCGGCAGGGTGGCGGAAGGCTTGATGCTGTAGGTGCCGTCGTTGCCGGCCGTCGCGCTGCCGATGGGATTGCCCGCGTCGTCGGTGATCTTGACGACGGAGCCGACTTCCGCCGTACCCGTGACGACGCCGCCTTGCGACGGATCGACCTTCGGTGCCGCAGGCAGCACGCGGTCGACGGTCGTCCTGGCTTCGGGGCTGGCATTGCCGGCAGCGTCGGTGGCGACGGCGCGCAGCACCGTGCCGTGCGCCGGAACGGCCGCGGGCTTGATGCTGTAGGCGCCGTTGGGCGCGGCGATCGCGCTGCCGATGAGCTTGTCCGTGTCATCGGTGATGCGGACCACGGAGCCGGCCTCGGCCGTGCCGGTGACCAGGTTGCCGTTGCTCGGCTCGATGGTCGGTGCAGGGGGTGGGACGCTGTCGACCGTCGCGGTGGCTTCCGGACTCGCGTTGCCTGCTGCATTGGTGGTCACGACGTGCAGCACCGTGCCATTCGGCGGGGTGACGGCCGGCGTGATGCTGTAGGCACCGCGCGAATCGGCGGTGGTGCTGCCGATCAGATTGCCCGCGTCGTCCTTGACGGTGACCACCGAGCCTGGTTCCGCCGTGCCGGTGATGGGGCTGCCATCGGTGGGGTTGATGGTGGCCGCCGGCAGCGCCGTGCGGTCGACCGTGGCCTGGGCTTCGGGGCTGGTGTTGCCCGCGGCGTCGGTGGAGGTGACGTGCAGCACGGTGCCGTGCGCCGGCGGGGTTGCCGGCGTCACGGTGTAGGTGCCGTTGGATTCGGCGGTAGCGCTGCCGATGAGATTGCCGGCATCGTCCTTGACCGTGACGATCGAGCCGGCCTCGGCCTTGCCCGAGATGCGGTTTCCATTGGTCGGGCTGATGGTCGGCGTGACGGGCACGACGCTGTCCACGGTGCTGCGTGCTTCGGAGCTGGCGTTGCCGGCCGCGTCGGTGGCGAAGGCGCGCAGCACGGTGCCGTCGGCCAGGACGAGCGCGGGCTTGATGCTGTAGACGCCGTTCCGGGCCGCCGTCGTGCTGCCGATGACATTGCCGGCGCCGTCACGGATCGTGACCACCGAGAGGGGCTCGGCGAAGCCCGAGATCAGCTTGCCATTGGTCGGATCGATCGAGGGCTGGCCGGGCGGCACGGCGTCGACCGTGGCGGTCGCGCTCTGGCCGGTGTTGCCGGCGGCATCGGTGGCGCTGACGCGCAGCACCGTGCCGTCGGAGGGTGGCACGGCAGGTTGGATGGCGTAGGCACCGCCGCCGTCTGCGGYCGCGCTGCCGACGAGCTTGCCGGCGCCGTCCTTGACGGTGACCACCGAGCCGGCCTCGGCCGTGCCGGTGATCAGGCTGCCGTTCGTCGGCTTGACAGTCGGCGCACCGGGCGCCTGGCCATCGACCGTTGCACGTGCTGGCTGGCCGGTGTTGCCGGCGGCATCGGTGGCCGTCACGCTCAGTGCAGTGTCGTGCGCCAACGGCGTTGCCGGCTTGATGCTGTAGTTGCCGTTGGCATCGGCGGACGCGCTGCCGACAAGGTTGCCGGCGCCGTCCTTGGCGGTGACAACCGTGCCGGCCTCGGCCGTGCCCGTGATCGAGCCGCCGTTCGTCGGATCGACCTTGGGCGCGGCGGGCAGCTCGCTGTCGACCGTGGCGCGTGTCTCGGAGCTGGCGTTGCCGGCCGCGTCGGTGGCAATGGCGCGCAGCACCGTGTTGTGCAAGGGAACGATCGCGGGCTTGATGCTGTAGCGGCCGTTCGAATCGACGGCCGCGCTGCCGACGAGGTTGCCGGCGCCATCGCGGATGGTGACGATCGAGTCCAGTTCGGCCGAGCCGGTGATCAGGCTGCCGTTGGTCGCATCGATGGAGGGCCTGGCGGGCGGCGTGCCATCCACCGTGATGGTGGCGGGCTGGCTGGCGTTGCCCGCCCGGTCGGTCGCGACGGCGGTGACGGTGGTGCCATCCGCCACGGGCGTCGTGGGGGTGATGCTGAACTTGCCGTTCGCATCGGCCGTCGTGCTGCCGATGAGCTTGCCGGCGCCGTCCTTCACGGTGACCACCGAGCCTGCTTCGGCCGTACCGGTGATCGCACCGCCGTTGCTGGGATTGACCTTGGGCGCATCGGGCGCCTTGTTGTCGACGGTGCTGCGCGCAGGCTGGCTCGTGTTCCCGGCCGCATCGGTGGCGGTGACGTTCAGTTCCGTGTCGTGCGGCAGCTGTGTCGCCGGCTTGATGCTGTAGTTGCCGTTGCTATCGGCTGTCGTGCTGCCGATCAGCTTGCCGGTGCCGTCCTTGACGGTGACCACCGAGCCGGCCTCGGCCGTGCCGGTGATCGAGCCGCCGTTCGTCGGGTCGACCTTTGGCGCGGCGGGCAGCTCGCTGTCGACCGTGGCGCGCGTTTCAGGGCTGGTGTTTCCGGCGGCGTCCGCAGCGACGGCACGCAGCACGGTGTTGTGCGGCGGAACGGTCGCAGGCTTGATGCTGTATCGGCCATTGGAATCGGCGGCAGCGCTGCCGACAAGATTGCCGGCGCCATCACGGATGGTGACGATCGAGCCCTGCTCGGCCGTGCCGGTGATCAGGCTGCCGTTGGTCGCATCGATGGAGGGCCTGGCGGGTGGCGTGCTGTCCACCGTGGTGGTGACGGGCTGGCTGGCGTTGCCCGCCCGGTCTGTCGCCACGGCGGTGATGGTGGTGCCATCCGCCACGGGCGTCGTGGGGGTGATGCTGAACTTGCCATTCGCATCGGCCGTCGCGCTGCCGATGAGCTTGCCTGCCCCGTCCTTGACGGTGACTACCGAGCCGGATTCGGCCGTGCCGGTGATCCGGCTGCCGTCTGTGGGATTGACGGCCGGTGCGAGCGGGGCCGTGCCATCGACAACCATCGTGGCGGGCGAACTCGCATTGCCGGCGGCGTCGGTGGCGACGACGCTGACCTGGGCACCATCGGCCAGCGGCGTGGCGGGCGTGATGCTGAACTTGCCGTTCGCATCGGCGGTCGCGCTGCCGAGCAGCTTGCCCGCCCCGTCCTTGACGGTGACGAGCGAGCCGGCCTCGGCCGCGCCGCTGATCGTGTGGCCGGAACTCGGATCGACGGTGGGCGCCGAAGGCGGCAGGCTGTCGACGGTGGCCCTGGCTTCGGGGCTGTCGTTGCCTGCGGGGTCGGTCGCGGTGACGCGCAGCACGGTGTTGTGCGACGGCACGGCCACGGGCTTGATGCTGTAGCGGCCGTTCGAATCGGCGGTCGCGCTGCCGAGCAAGGTGCCCGCACCGTCCCTGACGGTGACGACGGAGCCGGGCTCCGCGCTGCCGGTGATCAGGCTGCCGGCGGTCGGATCGACCGTGGGCCTTGCCGGCGGAACGCCGTCGACCGTGGTCCTGGTTTCAGGGCCGGTGTTGCCGGCGGCGTCGGTCGCGGTGACGCGCAGAACCGCGCCGTCGGCAGGCGGCGTCTTGGGCACCACGCTGTAGAAGCCGTTGGAACCGACCGTCGCGCTGCCGATGACATTGCCGGAGACGTCCCTGACGGTGACGAGCGAACCAGGCTCCGCACGGCCCGTGATCGCACTGCCGTGCGTGGGGTCGACCGAGGGGGCGGCCGGCGGTACCCGGTCCACCGTGGCCAGGCCTTCGGCACTCACGTTGCCGACGGCGTCCGCGGCGGTGACGTGCAATACCGTGCCGTCCGCTAGCTGTGCCGCGGGCGCGACGCTGAACTTGCCGGCGGCGTCGGCGGTGGTGCTGCCGATGAGCTTGCCCGTGGCGTCCTTGACCGTGACGACGGAGTTGGCCTCGGCCGTGCCTGCGACCACGCCGCCGTTCGTCGCGTTGACCAGCGGCGCGTCCGGCGGCCTGCTGTCGACCGTGGTGGTCGCGGGCCGGCCCACGTTGCCGGCAAGGTCCTTCGCGACGACGTAGATCACGGTGCCGTCCGCCGGAGGGTTCGCGGGAACGAGGGAGTAGGTGCCGTCGGCCGCGGTGGTCGTGCTGCCGATGAGGTTGCCCTTGCTGTCCGTGACCGTGACCACGGAGTCGGGCTCGGAGGTGCCAGCGATCGGGCTGCCCTTCGTCAGGTTGACCGTGGGCGTCGGCGGCGTGCCGTCGATGACGGCCGTGGCCGGCTTGCTGGTGTTGCCGGCGGCATCCGAGGCGGTGACCTTGATCACCACGCCGTTGGCCGGCGGCCTGGTCGGCGTGAAGCTGTAGACGCCGCTGGACGCAGCGGTCGTGCTGCCGATGAGGGCGCCCTTGTCGTCGGTGATCGTGACTACCGCGCCGGGCTCCGCTGTGCCGGTGATGGGGCTGCCGTCCGTGGGGTTCACCTTGGGCGTGGCGGGCGGCGTCGCATCGATGGTGGCGGTGGCCGGCTGGCTGGCGTTGCCGGCCGGGTCGGTCGCAACGACGCTGATCGATGCGCCGTCCGCGGGAGGCGTCGTGGGGGTGACGCTGAACGCACCGCTGGAAGCGGCGGTCGCGCTGCCGATGACCTTGCCCGAGCCGTCCTTGACGGTGACGACCGCGCCAGCTTCCGCGATACCCGTGATCAGGCTGCCGTTGGACGGGTTGACCGTGGGTCGTGACGGAGCGGTGCTGTCGGCCGTGGCGGTGGCGGGCACGCTCGCGTTCCCGGCGGCGTCGGTGGCCACGACGTTGATGGCGGTGCCGTCGGCCAGCGGCGCTGACGGCTTGATGGTGTAGCCGCCGTCCTGGCCGGCCGTGGTGCGGCCGATCACGTTGCCGCGTCCGTCGGTGGCGGTGACCACGGAGCCGGCCTCGGCGGTGCCGACGATGACCGCGCCGTTGGTGGGAATGATGGTTGGAACCGTGGGGGCCACGCTGTCGACGGTCGTGCGGGCCTCGGGGCTCATGTTTCCGGCCGAGTCCACCGCGACGACGCGGAGCTCAGTGCCGTGCGGCGGAGGCGAGGACGGCTGGACCACGTAGCGGCCATCGGCCTCGACGGTCGCGCTGCCGATTTCCTTGCCCGTGTTGTCGGTGACGCGGACGGTGGTGCCGGGCTGGGCGGTGCCGGTGATCAGCCTCGCGTTGGTCGGGTTGACGGTGGGCCTGCCTGGCAGCGATGCGTCGCCGGGAGAAGTGAGGGACGTGGAAGGCGAAGGCACAAGCGCCATCGCCGAACCGGCGCTCGCCCCGCCTCCTCCACCGCCGCCGCCTCCGGCAGCGCCGGCGGCCGCCAGTCCGCCGCCCAGCAGCCAGGGCAGCACGCCGAAGTTGAAGTCCTGCTCCAGCAGCAGGGGCTCGATGGCGTCGATGCCCGAATAGTCGAGCGCCAGCTCACCCTGGCCTTCGCCGAAGCCGGTGAGCCACAGGCCGCCCTTCTCGTCGTCGAGCACGAGGTCGCTCTTGTGGCCATCGAACGACGAGAAGAACTCGCGGATGGTGACGACCTCGCCCGAGATGGATGTGATGACCAGGTCGTTGCCGACACGGCGCATCCCCTTGACCTGCTCCCTGGACAGCCCTACCCGGACGACCGCCGCTTCCTTCAGGAACACCTCGTTCACCGAGACGGGGGTGCCGTCTCCACTGCGTTTGCTTACTACCTTCAACGAAATCATTTTCTGCTCCCTGATTTTTCGACCGACATGTGAATTCCCGGAAGCTCCGGCTATGTTGCTCGGATGCATCCCGAAAAGTAAAAAACAAAGCTAAAAAGGTGGCCGGCGCTCGAACGGCAAGCGCCGGCCAAAAAATTGCCTGCGATTCAGGCAACCCTCAATTCATCTGAGAAACATCGGCGAGACCGTGTGCAGCTTGTATCCCTGACCGAATACGGCGCGCAGCATCAATCCATTTGCCGGTTCTATATTGAGCTTTCTGCGAATCTTGAAAACGCAGACATCCAATGCGCGGGAGCGCAGACTGACGGTATCCCGCCAGAAAAGACCATAGAGCTGCTCCCGGCTCAAAAGGCAATCCCTGTTCCTGAACAATTCGAGGGCCAGGTCGAATTCGCGGGGCTGCAGGTACATTTCCCGCTCGTCGTGGAACACCCGGCGTTCGCTGATCTGGAAACGGTAGCCCCGGTAGATCAGCAGTTCGTTTCTTCCCGCGCCATACGCGGCGAGGGTGGTGCGGTGAAGCAGGCCCTGTGCTTTCGATCTGACCTCGCCCAGATCGAAGGGATGAAGCACGAAATCGAAATTCCTCTCGCCGGAGAACTCGCGGTCGATACGCTGCTGTGCAGCGGCGCTGTCACTGTTGACCGCGAACAGCAGCGGCGCGTCGATCAGTGCGCGGACCGAGTCCAGCCACTGGACGGTGGCGTCGACAGGCAATGGCAGCAGAACCAGTCCCGAGCGCTGCCCCGCCTGGAGCGATCCGATGAAATCGCCCAGCAGATCGAAGCCGTCGGCGTGCGACGGCTCACGCTGGTGCGGCGGCAGATAAATCAGCTGGGATTTGTCCAGGCTCAAGACCTGGGCGCGAGACTCCGGCGAAATCATTCCAAACTCTCCGTTCAACGTTGGATTTCATGGAAAAGAGCTTTCGCCGTATCCCCATGAACCTTTCGGGCTGGGGAATGTATCTATTTACAATCGGATCAGACAATGTTCGTCATTGACTGCAAATGACCTACATTGACCGATTCATGCATGCATAAAGTAAAAACTTTTGTGTAATGCATGGAAGAAAATCACAAAGTTGGGTCAGGAGCCGGAAAACTTCTTGTCCCACGCCAAAGTCAATGCGCATTAATGACGATGAATGTCATCAAATGCCGCCAAAGACTCTGAAAACGTTTTCTTTCCGGCATCGAAAAGTTCACGCTTCGCCACTGCGTGTCGAAGGCCCTCCGCGCCCAGTCACCGCCTGCCGATTTCAGCGCGGCAGCGCAAGGAGAGCCGGTTCCAGCGGGATCGTCAGGCGGAACACCGTGCCCCCGGTATCGCTGGAGAGCAGCACGACGTCCCCGCCGTGCTGGCGGGCGATGGTCCGCGAGATGTGGAGCCCCAGCCCCGAGCCGGGCACCTGGGTCGACGTGGCCCCCCTGAAATAGCGCTCGAAGAGGCTGCTCCTTTCGCCTTCGGGAATCGGCTCGCACTGGTTGCAGACCGTCACGCTGAAATGGCCCGTCACGGATTCGCAGCGCACGGTGACCGCCGAATCGGGCGGCGAGTACTTCAGCGCGTTGTGGACCAAGTTGCGGATCGCCATTTCGATTCTTGCCGGGTCGCCTTCGCACATCGTCCGCTGCGCTGGCGCCTCGACGCTCAGGCGGGCGTTTTCTTCGGGCAGGCCGACGCCCCGCACGCTTTCGATCACCTCGCTCAGATCGAAGCTGCGTGCGGCGGGCCTCGTCGGGCCGATCTCCAGCGCGTCGTCCTGCAGGATGTTCTCGATCAGCACTGCCAGGCGGCGGGCGGCTTTGCGGATCTTCCCGACGGCGCGCTTCACGGCTTCGTCCCGCCCGGACGGCGAAAGCTCCAGGGCATGCGCCACCGCGTCGATGACCGCCAGCGGCGTGCGGAACTCATGCGAGACGACAGCGACGAACTCGCGCTGGCGCACCCTGTCCTCCAGCGCCGTCTTGGCGACCTTCATCGAGTCGAAGGCGCGCTTGCGCTCCGCTCGCAGCGCCAGCTCCGCCTGCCTTGAACGGCTGGCCACCGCGAAGTTGAGCATCGCCAGGTTCGCAAGCTGCAGCATGGGAATCCAGGACTCGAGGATGAAGGGGTGCTTCATGGTCACGAGTCCCAGAAGCACCAGCAGGTAGAAGGTCCAGGACAGGTTCACGCAGGTGAAGACGATGGCCGCCAGCAGGTATTGGAACGCCCGGTGGCGGACTATCAGCCAGACGACGAATCCGAGGTTGAAGAAGCCGACAGTGATCTGGAGGTAGGCCGCCACATGGATGGCGGCGTCGACACCGCACGCAGAAAGAGTCGCCATCGCGGCGAAGGCCACCGCCGCGGCCTTCATGAACCAGGCCGCCCGCGGCGAGTAGCTGTCGTAGTCGAAGAATCGCCAGGCGAACACGGCGGCGATCGACATCAGCGCGCACGAACTCGTGTCCACGAAGCGGTCGGCCACCAGCGGCGCATCGGGAAAAAGCACCGAGCTTGCGCAGCCCAGCATCGAGGCGACGGCCACGAACATCGAGACCAGGAAGAGCGCGTAGACCGGATAGATGCTGTTGCGCAGCCAGGCCCAGAAGATCAGGTTCATCAGCACCATGACGCCGATGGCGCCGGCGAACGCCGAGAGGAAGGCCATCCGGCTCGCCTCCGCGCGCTCCAGCCCGGCCCGTTGCCAGACGTGCAGGCACAGGGGCGCCAGTCCATGCGTCTTCACCCGCACGTAGTAGGTTTCGGGCGAGGAGCCCACCACGACCGGGAAGGCCATCATGCTGCTGCGGATGGCCCGGTCGACGAAGGGCTGCTGGTCGCCCACCCTGTCGACCGAAATCCTGCCCGAAGCATCGCGCCGGTAGACCTCCACGTCGTCGACCCAGTTGGGGAATATCTGGACAACCCATTGCGAAAGTGCGCCGGGCTCTTGCTGCAATGAAAACCTGATCCAGTAAATCTCTTCTGCGCGAAGTCGGCCGAGGCGGGTATCTCCGGCTATAAACTCCACGCCGTCGCGGGCTGAAAGAATGTCCTCGATGGTTGTATTTCCGGATGTATCAATGAATATTTCCTCTTGGCCGAGCAGCGAGACAGGATTTTTCACCCCCTGATCGCCGCGAAGCACAAGGGCGTGAGCACCCAGCGAAATCAGCCACAGCGCCGCCCCCAGGATAAAAGCAAGGCTTCTATTTCTTTTCATGTTGTTGATATTGTCCGGCCAGTCTTCGGCGCCAGCCGCTCGTGCCAGCCGAGGCCGAGGAGAGGTGCATCATGAATATTCCGAACTCCAATACAGATAAAAAAATAACCGTCTACCTGATCGAAGACGAAGAAGACCTTCAGGAAGCGCTGGTCTACAGTCTCGAGCAACTGGGTTTCAAGGCCTCCGGCTTCTCGACGGCGGCGGAGTTCTACAGGGCCTATGCGGTCAGCCGCTGCGACGTCGTGGTGATCGACATCGAACTGCCGGACGAGAACGGATTTTCGATCGCGCAGCACCTGCGCTCCGCCAGCAACGTGGGGATCATCTTCGCGACCGCGCGCGGCGACCTCAGCGACCGGGTACGAGGCCTGCGCGGCGGCGCCGACGCCTATCTCGTGAAGCCGGTGCATGCCGAAGAACTCGCGGCCTCGATCGAAGCCATCTACCGGCGCATCAAGGCGGCCGAAGCGAGCGCCGGCCGCACACTGCAGCCGCATCAGCCGGAGGCGCCGCGCGGCACGGGGCGCTGGGTACTCAAGGAAGGCGACTGGATCCTGTACGACCCCGAAGGCCGGGCGCTGCGCCTCACGATGTCGGAGCGCGCCATCGTCACCAGCCTCTTCAAACAGCGCAACAAGCCCGTCGACCGGACGCAGCTCGCGGCGGCGCTGGGCGGCGGCGACCTGGAGAATTTCGACCTGCAGCGCGTGGATGCGGTGGTCAGCCGGCTGCGGCGAAAGGCGACGGCGGCGGGCATTTCACTGCCGCTGCACGCCGTGCGGGGCACCGGCTACCAGTTCCAGGCCTGACGCACTCCAGGCCTGGCGCGCGCCGCTTCCCTCACTTGAACTCGTCGACCGTCAGGCCCAGCTTGCGCACCTTGTCGTGCAGCGTCTGGCGCGCGATGCCCAGCGCGGCGGCCGTCGCCGGCTGGTCGCCGCGCTGGCGCCGCAGTTCCTCGACGATCACCGCCCGCTCGAAGGATTCCACCTGCTGCGGCAGCCCCCGCGGCAACGCGGGCACGCCCTGCGCCCCGCCGGCGCCGCCGTGCGTCTGCGTCAGGCGCTCGCCCAGCAGCCCCAGCACGAAGCGGTCGGCCACGTTGCGCAGCTCGCGCACGTTGCCGGGCCAGGCGTAGGCCATCAGGTCGGCCAGTTGCGCGTTGCTCAGCAGCGGCGCGGGACGCTCGTAGCGGCTCGCGGCCTGAAGGGTGAAGTGCTCGAACAGCAGCGGGATGTCTTCCCGCCGCTCGCGCAGGGGCGGCAGCTCGATGAAGGCCACGCCCAGGCGGTAGTACAGGTCGGCCCTGAACTTCTGCTGGTCGCTCATGGCCTTCAGGTCGTCCTTGCTCGCGGCCACCACGCGGCAATCGAAGGGAATGGTCTTGTTGGAGCCGATGCGCTCGATGCTGCGTTCCTGCAGCGCGCGCAACAGCTTGATCTGTACCGCCATCGGCATGCTCTCGATCTCGTCGAGGAAGAGCGTGCCGCCGCTGGCGTATTCGAACTTGCCCACGCGCAAGCGGCTGGCGCCGGTAAAGGCGCCGGCCTCGTGGCCGAACAGCTCGCTCTCGGCCAGCGACTCGGGCAGGCCGCCGCAATTGAGCGGCACGAAATGCTGGCGGCGGCGCGCGCTGTGGTCGTGCAGGCAACGCGCGACGAGCTCCTTGCCGGTACCGGTCTCGCCGTAGACCAGCACGTCGGCGGAAGTCTCGGCCAGCGTCTTCACGGTCTGGCGCACCTGCTGCATCTGCGCAGAGCGGCCGATCAGCACCGACTGGATGCCCTGCCAGTTCTCCAGCGCGTCGCGCAATGCGCGCACCTGCAGGCTGAGCTGCCGCCGCTCGATGGCGTGGCGCACGATGGCCACCAGCCGCTCGGAGCCGAAGGGCTTCTCGATGAAGTCGTAAGCACCCTCGCGCATGGCCTGCACGGCCATTGCGATGTGGCCGTGGCCGGTGACGAGGATCACCGGCAGCTCGGGGTCGACGCCGCGCAGCTCGGGCAGCCACTCGGTGCCGCTCAGGCCCGGCAGGCGCACGTCGCTGATGACGACGGCCGGCACGCCGAACGTGATGTGCGCCCGTGCGCGCTCGGCGCTGGGAAAGGACTCGACTTCGAAACCGGCCAGGGTCAGCACCTGGGTGGTGCTGACGCGGACGTCTTCGTCGTCCTCGATCAGCATCACCCGGATGGCAGGGGCTTCGCTCACTTGGGGATCACTCCTGTTGTGCAATGGAAAGGGCGTCGGAAACCGGCGGGTTGCTGCTGCTGTCGTGGATCACGGCAATGGCCGCCGGCAGGTCGATGACGAAGCATGCCCCGCCGCCGTCCAGGTTGGCCGCGCGCAGCGTGCCGTCCATGGACCGCACCAATTGTGCCGAGATCACGAGCCCCAGTCCCAGGCCCGACCCCGCCGCCTTGCCCGTGACGAAGGGTTCGAACAGGCGCTGCAGGATGTCCGGGCGGATGCCGGGTCCGGTGTCGGTCACCGACAGCAGCACGCGGCCCTCCTTCGGCCGCGCTTCCATGCGCAGCTTGCGCACCGGCGCGTCCTGCATCGCGTCGATGGCGTTGCGCATCAGGTTGGCGAGCACGCTGCCGAGCGCGGCCTCCTCGGCCATCACGCTCAGCGTGGCGGGCTTCACGTCGACCTCGATGGAAACGCGCTGCTTGCGCGAAGCCTCGGCCACGATCACCTGCGCGTCGGCGATCGCGTGCGACAGCAGCACGGGCGCCAGCGGCAGCTCGCTCTTGTAGGCGAAGGTGCGCAGCTGCGAAGTCAGCCGCGCGAGCCGGTCGACCATGCTTCGGATGCGCTCCAGGTTGCCGCGCACGTCGTCGAGGCGGTTCTTGTCGAGCAGGATGGCGGCGCTTTCCGAGAGCGTGCGCATGGCCGTGAGCGGCTGGTTGAGCTCGTGCACCACGCCGGCCGACATCTGGCCCAGCGCGGCCATCTTGCCGGCATGCACCAGCTCGCCCTGCGCCGCGCGCAGTTGCGCGGTGCGCGCGGCCACGGTCGATTCGAGCGTGTCGTGCGCCGCCTGCAGCGCGGCCTGGTTGGCCAGCTTCTGCCGCACCGCGCGGCGGCGCTGCCACACCGCCACGGCCACCAGCAGCAGCACCGTCATCGCGAGGCTGGCGGTGATGGCCGCGTTGCGCGCCGCCACATGCAGCGGCGCGAGGTTGTCGAGCACCACCAGCTGCCACGGCGCGCCGCGCAGGGTTCGGGCGGAGGCGAGCTGGTCCATGCCGTCGAGCGAAATCACCTGCACGTCGCGGTCCAGCGATTCCTTCTGCGTCCATCGCAGTGGCTGCAGCGCGGCCTCGCCGTAGGGGCGCGAGCGCAGCACCTCGGCGCGCTGCAGCGCGTCCAGCGGCAGCAGCGGCCTGAACTTGATGTCCTCGCGCGTCGAGAGAATTACCACGCCGCGCTGGTCGATCAGCGCCACGTCGCCCGGCAGCTTGCGCCAGGCGCGCTCGGCCTCCTCGAGATTGATCTTCACGGCCACCACGCCGCGCGAAGCCTGCCCTCGTCGCAACGCATACGAAAGGTAGTAGCCCGGCTTCTTGCTGGTGATGCCCACGCCGTAGAAGCGCCCCCTGCCCTGCCCCAGCGCGTCGATCACGTAGGGCCGGAACGACAGGTCCTGGCCCACGGTGGTGCCAGGCTTGTCCCAGTCGGAAGCGGCCAGCGAGGTGCCGGAGGCATCGAGCACGTAGAGCATCTCCGCGCCAGCCGCGGCGTTGACGCCGTCGAGGTAGCGGTTGACCGAGTCGCGCAGGCGCGTGTCCGACGGCGTGCCGAGCAGTGCCGGCACCAGGGGCGTCATCTCCAGCAGCGCGGGCAGGTAGTCGAAGCGGGCCAGGTCGGCGTCGAGGCCTGTGGCCAGCATGTCGAGCCGGTGGTCGGCCGCTTCGCGCAGCCGGGCCAGGCCGGTCTGCATCGCGACCTGGTGGCCCGCGAAGGCGGCCACGGCCACCAGGGCCAGCGCGCCGCCCCATCGGGGCAGGCCGCGCCACCCTCTCGTCGCCTGGTCGGGATGTGGGTCTAGACGCCGGGCCGGCTCCCTTGAATTCATGGGCCCGTTATTGCACAAGGCCGGGCCGCCCGCATTAGTGGCAGCCCGATGGCCCCGGGGCGGGGCCGGAGGGAGCGGAAGAAAAGATCAGGAAGCCTGGCGCGCGCTGCCGGCCGGCATGTGCGTCTCGGTGGCGTCGAGCACGCGCTCGGGCTCGTCGGCCTCGGCCGTGCTTTCCTGGTTCAGGTGCCGGTTCATGCGCACGGTGTCGAGGTCGCCGGTCCACTTGGCGACCACCAGGGTGGCGACGCCGTTGCCGATCAGGTTGGTGAGCGCGCGGGCTTCCGACATGAAGCGGTCGATGCCGAGAATGAGCGCCAGCCCCGCCACCGGCACGTGCCCCACGGCCGACAGCGTCGCCGCCAGCACGATGAAGCCGCTGCCCGTCACGCCGGCCGCGCCCTTGGAGGTCAGCAGCAGCACCGCCAGCAGCGTGAGCTGCTGCGTCAGCGTCATGTCGGTGTTGGTCGCCTGCGCGATGAACACGGCCGCCATCGTCAGGTAGATGGAAGTGCCGTCGAGGTTGAACGAATAGCCTGTCGGAATCACGAGGCCGACCACCGACTTCTTCGCGCCCAGGTTCTCCATCTTGGCCATCATGCGCGGCAGCACCGATTCGCTGGACGAGGTGCCCAGCACGATCAGCAGCTCTTCCTTGATGTACTTGATGAACTTCCAGATGCTGAAGCCGTGGAAGCGCGCGATGAGCCCCAGCACCACGAAGATGAACAGCAGGCAGGTGGCGTAGAAGGTGGCCATCAGCTGGCCGAGCTGCAGCAGCGAGCTCACGCCGTACTTGCCGATGGTGAAGGCCATGGCGCCGAAGGCACCGATAGGCGCCAGCTTCATGATGTAGCCGACGATCACGAAAAGCACGTGCGAGCCCTTCTCGATCATGTCGAACACCAGCGTGCCGCGGCCGCCGAAGCGGTGCAGCGCGAAGCCGAACATCACCGCGATCAGCAGCACCTGCAGGATCTCGCCCTTGGCGAAGGCGTCGACCACCGTGCTCGGAATGATGTTGAGCAGGAAGTCGGTGGTGCTCTGCATCTTGCCCGGGCCGGTATAGGCCGCGATGCTCTTGGTGTCGAGCAGGCTCACGTCGACGTTCATGCCCGCGCCGGGCTTGAGCACGTTGACCAGCACAAGGCCGACGAGCAGCGCGATGCTGCTGACGATCTCGAAATACAGCAGGGCCATGCCGCCGGTCTTGCCGACCTTCTTCATGTCCTCCATGCCGGCGATGCCGACCACGACCGTGCAGAAGATGATCGGCGCGATGATCATCTTGATCAGCTTGATGAAGCCGTCGCCCAGCGGCTTCATCGAGGCACCGGTGTCGGGATAGAAGTGGCCCAGGAGCACCCCGAGCACGATGGCCGTGATGACCTGGAAGTACAGGGATTTGTAGAAGGGCTTGGGAGCTGTCTGGTGTTCCATGGGGGTGCTCATTGGTTTGTCTCCAGGTTCGTGACCGGGCCCTGCATCGGGGGCGCACGGCCGGTCGATGGTTCAGCAATCGACATGCCACGGCCGGCAAGGACCGGCGTGCGCACTAAGTCCTTGATTTCACGGGGCTTTTCTCCACGGGATGCGAGGCGGCCTGCCGACGATCCGGATGCCGCCGACCAGCCCCGTCCGAGCTTCCGGATCGTTAACACCGGGTAAACCCTAGACGCCCGGCGGTGTCAGACTCGGCGCATGAACGACAACGCCCAGCCGGCCGCGGCCGCGGAAAGCGCCTCCAGGCGCATCGCGCTCACCGTGGCGGCCGCCTTCTTCATGGAGACGCTGGACGCCACCGTCATCGTCACGGCGCTGCCGGCCATCGGCGCGGCCTTCGGCATCGGCGCGCTGGACGCGAGCCTGGGCGTGACGGTCTACCTGATCGCAATGGCGGCGCTGGTGCCCGCGGCCGGCTGGTGCGCGGGGCGCTTCGGCGCGCGGCGGGTGTTCGGGCTGGCGGTCGGCACCTTCACCCTCGCCTCGCTCGCCTGCGGGCTCGCTCCGAGCTTCGAATTCTTTGTCGTGGCGCGCGTGGTGCAGGGCGCGGCCGCCGCCTTCATGTCGCCGGTGGGCCGGCTGGTGGTGCTGCGCGAAACGCCGAAGCACCGGCTGATCGAGGCCATCGGCACCATCACCTGGCCAGGGCTCATCGCGCCGGTGATCGGGCCGCCGCTGGGCGGGCTCATCGCCACGCATGCGTCGTGGCACTGGATCTTCTTGCTGAACGTGCCGCTGGGTCTCGCGGGCCTGTGGCTGATCATGCGGCTCTTTCCGCGCAGGGCCGACGCGGCGCCGGTGCGCTTCGATGCCACCGGCTTCGTGCTCACCGCCATCGCGCTGGCCGCGCTGGTCGAGGGCCTCACGCGGCTGGGCGGACCGCAGCCAGGCTCGGCCGTCACGCTCGGCCTGCTGGCCGCCGGTGTGGTGGCCACCATGGCCGCCGTGCACCATGCGCGCCGCGTGGCGGCGCCTTTGCTCGACCTGCGCGCGCTGGCGGTGCCGACCTACGCGCTGGCCACGGCGACGGCCGGCTTCATCTCGCGCGTCGCGATCAACGCATCGCCCTTCCTGCTGCCGCTGATGTTCCAGATCGGCTTCGGCATGAGCGCCTTCGAGGCCGGTTCGATGCTGCTGGTGTACATGGCCGGCAACCTCGTGATGAAGAGCGCGACGACGGCGGTGCTGCGGCGCTTCGGCTTTCGCCGCGTGCTGACGGTGAACGGCGCGATCTGCGCCGCCACGCTCTTCGGCTGCGGGCTGCTTTCGCCCGGCGACCCGCTGCCGTGGATGTGCGTGCTGCTCTTCGTGGCGGGCATGGTGCGCTCGATGAACTTCACCGCCATCAACACGCTGGCCTTTGCCGACGTGCCCGACGAAACCCGGGCTGGCGCCAGCACGCTCGGCACCATGCTGCAGCAGGTGTCGCTCGCGCTCGGCGTTGCGCTGGGCGCGATGGTGCTCGGCGCATCGCAGGCGCTGCGCGGCGCGCCGGCGGTGGAGCTGGTCGATTTCCACTACGCCTGGTACGTGGTCGGCCTGCTGATGGCCATCGCGACGCTGCTGACGCTGCGGCTCGACCGCCATGCGGGCGTGGCGGTGTCGCGCAGGGCGTGAGAACATCGTCCGCGTCGTTTGCCGCCACTTTCCTTCCGGAGACTTCTTCCATGCCACTGCACATCGGCATCGTCGGCTGTTCGGCCGAAGGCGCTGCACTCTGCTATCGCACGCTGTGCGTCGAAGGCGCCAGCCATATGGGCCAGGCTCATGCGCACCCCGAGGTTTCGATGCACACGCACTCGCTCGCCGCGTACGTGGATTGCCTGGACCGCGGCGATCTGGACGGCGTCGCGCAGCTGATGCTGTCGTCGGCGGGCAAGCTCGCGGCCGCCGGCGCAGACTTCCTGATCTGCCCCGACAACACCATCCACCAGGCGATGCACCTGGTGCTTGCGCGGTCGCCGCGGCCCTGGCTGAACATTGCCGAGGTCGTTGCGGCAGAGGCCGTGTCACGCGGCTTCCGCAGTGTGGGCGTGCTGGGCACGCATTGGCTGGTGAACAGCGAGGTCTATCCGCAGGCGCTCTCGGCAGCCGGGCTCGAGGCCGTGCGGCCAAGCGCCGAGGAGCGCTCGGAGATGGGCCGCATCATCATGGACGAGCTGGTGCGCGGCGTGATCAGGCCCGAGTCCACCGACGTGCTGCGGCGGATGATCGACGGGCTGAAGGCACGCGGCTGCGATGCCGTGGTGCTGGGCTGCACCGAGCTGCCGCTGGTGCTGAACGACGGCAACTCGTCGCTGCCGACGCTCGATTCGACCCGCCTGCTGGCCCGCGCGGCGCTGCGGCGCGCGACGGCCACCGGCTGAGCCTTCGTTCATCCATACAAGCAAGGAGACATCCATGCCCGACATCGCCACGATGCAGAAACTGCTGGACACCATCTTCCCTGGCCTCATGGGCGTGCGGCTCACCGAGCTCGCTCCCGAGCGTGTGGTCGCGCAAATGGAAGTTCGCCCAGACCTGTGCACCGCCGGCGGCATCCTCCATGGCGGCGCGTACATGGCCTTCGCGGACACGCTAGGCGCGGTCGGCACCATCGTCAACCTGCCCGAAGGCAAGCGCACGACGACCACCGATTCGAGCACCAAGTTCATCGCCGGGGCGCGCGTGGGAACGACGGTCACCGGCACCAGCGTGGCGCTGCACCGCGGGCGGACGACGCAGGTCTGGCAAACCTCGGTGACCAATGCGGACGGCAAGTTGTGCGCTGTCGTCACTCAGACGCAACTGGTGCTCGACTGAGGCGCGTTCGCTCGATCAATAGCGACCTTCGTGGTAGCGGCGATGCCGCTCGCACTCCCACTGGCGGTGACGCCATTCGCGGCAATCATCGGAGATTAAGTAGTCTCCGCAACCTTGGACTCGCTAACTCAACATTGGCAGGCCTAAAGGGGGCAGGCCAGCATGCCTTCCGGAATCTCACAGCGCAAAACTGTTGCTTCTCTCGGGCGGACCGCGTGGGCAATTGAATATCGCCGTTCTTGTCACACAAAGCAAAAACCCCCGATCGATGTGGACCGGGGGTTTTTGTGGCTGTAAGAGCCTGACGATGACCTACTTTCACACGGGAACCCGCACTATCATCGGCGCTGAGTCGTTTCACTGTCCTGTTCGGGATGGGAAGGAGTGGGACCAACTCGCTATGGTCATCAGGCATAAAGGGTTGTCTGACTGATCACGCGATCAATCAAACGAATTCATAGAGTTTGGAATCAGTTAAAGGGTTGTCTGACTGATCACGCGATCAATCAAACGAATTCATAGAGTTTGGAATCAGT
>NZ_JASMRZ010000094.1 GCF_030462475.1 Variovorax sp. CAN15 | reverse complement strand
ATCAACGCCGACGAAATGCTCAAGCTGGACAACCAGTTGTGGGCGCCATCGACACCCTGCTGGTCGCCGGCAGCCCCCGCGTGGAGGACATGGCGGCCGACACCCAGTTGCAGGACTGGCTCAGGCGCCAGGCGCGCACGGTGCGCCGATACGGCTCGGTGTGCAGCGGCGCCTTCGTGCTGGCCGCCAGCGGGCTGCTCGACGGCAAGCGCGTGGCCACGCACTGGAAGCTCGCCGGCCAGCTCGCCTCCGACTACCCGCTCGCCAGCGTCGAGTCGGACGCCATCTACGTGCGGGACGGCCAGCTCTTCACCTCCGCCGGCGTCACGGCCGGCATGGACCTCGCACTGGCCATGGTGGAGGAAGACCACGGCCGCGACCTCGCGCTGAGCGTGGCGCGCCAGCTGGTGATGTTCCTCAAGCGCCCCGGCGGCCAGAGCCAGTTCAGCGCCCACCTGGCGGCCCAGACGTCCGAGCGCTCCAGCATGCGCGAAGTGCAGGACCACGTGCTCGCGAACCTCAAGGCAGACCTCTCCGTGCCCGCCCTCGCCCGGCGCGCCGGCATGAGCGAGCGCAACTTCGCGCGCATCTTCCGCAGCGAGACCGGCACCACGCCGGCCGAGTTTGTCGAGAATGCGAGGATCGACGCCGCCCGCCGCATGGCCGAGGAATCCGACCTGCCGGCCAAGCGGCTGGCCGACGCGGTGGGCTATGCGAACGTGGACGGCTTCAGGCGCGCATTCGGCCGCCGCTTGGGCGTAAGCCTCGTGGAGTACCGCAGGCGCTTCGCCAGTTGATGACCGAACAACCGGAACCAACCATGCAGATCGAGGCATTCGACGAAGGACTGGACCAGCGCAACATCGTCGCCTACGACCCGGCGTACGCCGAAGTCTTCGCCGCCGCGCGCGAATACGTGCAGGCACGGCTGCCCGGCGTGGAGTTGGTGCACATCGGAAGCACGGCCATCGCCGGCCTGCGCGGCAAGCCCATGATCGACACGGCCGCCATCACCGCCCGCGAAAGCCTACGCGAGGAGCAGGCGCGGTTTGAAGGCATCGGTTTCCACCGCCGCCCGGTCTGGGTCGACCGCGACGAGAAGCCGTATGTCTGCGGCTCGGTGCTGCACGAGGGGCGGCGCTTCAACCTCAACATCCACATCTGCCACAGAGGCGATCCGGTCCACAAGGATTCGCTGGCCTTCATCGGCATCCTCGAACGCCGCCCCGACCTGCGCCGGAAATACGAGGAAGCCAAGGACCGTGCCCACGCGGTCGATCCGGCCAATCCCCAGATATACAACCGGGAGAAAGAGGCTGTAATCAAGGAAATCGAGGCCCAGATTCCCAGGGAGTAGCCGCTCCAGCGCCACAGGAGGCCCGAGGAGGCCCATGCCCGGAGGTGAATCGAGATGTCCGCCGCCATGTTTGCCGCCCTGTTCTTCACGGTGGCGCTGCTCGTCACGACGGCCTACTTCATCATGGGCTCCATCCCGCTGCTGGTGCTGAAGCACGACACGCCGCTGGACGCGCGCTTCGTGCGCGGCTTCTTCAACCTCTACTACGTGGCTGCCTTCATCACTGCGAGCGCGACGGCGGTGAGCTTCGCCTCCGCGGGCCGGCTGGGCATCGCTGCGGGCGCAGCGGGGCTGGCGGCGATCGCCGTCGTGCTGCGCAGGAGGGTCATTCCGAAGATGGACGCGCTGGGCATGCAGATCCAGTCGAACTACATGGAGGCGATCCCGGGGTTCCGCAGAACCCACGTGGTCGCGATCCTGATCAACATCGCCCAGCTGGCGGCGATCGTCTGGACGCTGATCGCCGTGGGGCGGTAGCCGTCGCAGCCGGTCGGCCGGCGCGTGGACGGGATTTCAGGGTGCGCGCTGCGGCACGCGGCTTTCGAGCGCGGACGGCTGCCATGCGGGCTGGATGTGGCAGCCGTTCCTGCCATCGGTGTCGTAGCGCGGCATCAGCGCCTTGCAGCGCTGCGCCAGGCCCTCGGGCGCGGGCTTCTCGCCCTTGTCGATCCAGTCGAGCAGCGCGGCGAAGAGCGCGGGGTATTCCGAATCGCTCAGGTAGCTGTGCTCGCGCTCGCTGCTGAAGCTCTGCACCAGCAGGTCGCCGGTGCCTGCCGCGTCGCGGATGCGGCGGTAGGCGTTCTCGAGTTCGACGAAGGCCGTGGGGTCGTCGATGGCATGCAGGCCCACGGTGGGCAGCGAGGTGCGGCCGGTGGGCTGGCTGTCGGCCGCCAGCGCGCCCTTGGCCTGCGGATCGGCGGCGTAGCGCAGCACGCCGGCATTGAGCGCCGCGTCGTCGGCCGAGCCGCTGTAGACCACGCCGATGTTGCCGAAGGGGTTGCGGCCTTCGAGGCGCTTCTGCACCAGGTCCTGGAACAGCCAGGTCGCCCAGGCGAGGTGGCCCGGCAGCGAGCGTTCCTGGATCTTCACGACCGAAAGGATCGTCTTCAGCCGCGCCGCCTGCTCGGGCGTGCGCTGTGCGGCGGGCAGGCCGACGCCGGTGCACTCCTTCACGCGCGCGGCGAGGTCGGCGCGCGTGAGCTTCGAATCGAGCGGCAGTCCCATCCACAGCGGGTACTGCGGCTCGTCGGGGCGCGGATGGTTGCGGCAGACGTACTGGTACACCACGCGCAGGTCGAGCCTGAAGTCATAGGCGCTGTTGCCGCCGCCGAGCACGCCGCTGGTGAGCAGCAGGCCGTCGTAGGGGCTCTTCGGGCTCATTGGCCTGTTCGCACCGCCGGCGGGCGCATAGAGCTCCGCCGCCTTCGCCGCCACGCCCGCACCGTAGCTCTGCCCATGCAGCAGCGTGCGGTGCGGCTGGCCGAAATGGCGCACGAAGATCCGGCGCAGGCGCTCGGTGTCTTCCGCCGCCATGGTCACGCCGTAGCCGCCGCGCCGGTAGGTGGAAGCGGCCCATGCGTAGCCGGCCTTCACGGTGACGGCCCAGCGCTTGAGGTCTTCCTCGCTGCGCTCCAGCTTGGGCGGGCCGGTCTCGGGGCCGCCGTGGGCGTGCATCACGAGAACGCGGCCGGCATCCTTGGCCCAGTCCTTCGGGATGGCGATCCAGTAGAACGAGCCCGCGCCGTCCTCACCGGTGTAGCAGCGCGCCGACTCGGGCACCGGCGAGGGGCAGGCGGCTGCCTTCGGGCCGGAAGGCGCGGCATGCGCATACATGCCCGATGCCGCGCCGAGCAGCGCGAAGGCAGTGGAAGCCGCGAGGCTGGAGAGTCGTTTGTTCAATGGCGTACTCCGAATTCGAGCGCCGCCTTCGCCGTGTCGGTGGAGACGAATGCGAGGACGCCGCTGTTGAAGATGAAATTGCCCGGCCGGCCGGCATCGGCCTGCGCCACGCCCAGCACGGGGGTGTCGTAGTTCAGCGTGGCTGCCGCGCCGGCGAGGTTGAGGCCGGTGCCGGCCACCGTGGCATCGTGGTTCTCGCCCTTGACGCTGACCAGCGCGTAGCTGCCGTCCGCCGTGCCGCTGACCAGGCTCTGCTGCAGGCCGTACACGCGCATGCCCATGCTGGCGGCCGATTCGCGCACCAGGTGCATCGGCACGGCGACGCCGTTGACCAGGCCGATGACCATCGAGCCGGTGAGCGTGCCGCCGGTGGTCACGGCGCTGCCGGTGGGCGAGGTGGTGTACAGGTCGAAGGCGCCGCGCGTGCCGTTGTAGGTGATGTAGCCCTTCTCGGTCTGCGTGCAGCTCGCGTCGTAGGTCATGAAGGCGCCGCTGACCGGATCGCGGCAGTACTGGAAGGTGCCCGCGTTGCGCAGCCGCACCGACGACGCATGCGCCGCCGTGCCGCCGGTGCCCTGCTGCACGCCAGCCGCGTTGAAGATGTTCGCCACGGGGTTGAACACCGTCGGCGTCGCCGCGTTCTGGAAGGCGTTCTGGAACGCCAGCAGCGGCGCGAAGCCGCCGCCGCTTGGCGCATTCACGCCACCCGATAGCACGCCGCCCGCGCCGAAACTGAACACCGCCCCGCTCTCCGCGCTGGCATAGCTGCAGTTGCCCTCGGACACCAGCGTGCCGGTGCGCACAGTGCCGGCCGTGCGCTGCAGGCTCGCGTCGATGGTCACGGTGTAGGCCATGGTGGCCGGGTCGATCTGAACGCGCAATTCCTCGCCGAAGCTGTTGCCGCCCTTGTAGGTGGTGACGGCGGCGGGCAGGTTCGGGCAGGCCAGCGGGTCGCCGACCTCGGTCACGCAGCTGTAGTTGACGGCCGCGTCCAGGCTGCCGCTGCCGCGGTACTTGGGCCAGGACGGGAACAGGCACAGCGGGCGCGTGCGGCCGTAGGTGCCGGCCACGGCGTCGACCGCGACGCCGGTGGCAGGCGCGAGGCCGTTCTCCACCCAGCCTTCGAGCGCGGCGAGCGAGTCCCAGTTGGGAATGAAGCTGCCGGTGCCGTGGCCCATGCCGGGCACGGTGTAGAAGCGCACGCTCTGGTCGACCGAGGCCTGGCCCACCGTGGCGATCAGCTGCTTGTAGTAGTCGATGGTCGAGTTCGGACTGATGACCTCGTCGGCCAGGCCGTGCAGCATGATGAGCCGGCCGCCGTGCGCGAAGAAAGGCGCGAGGTTCGGGTTGGTGGCGTCGGTGAGATTCGACACTTCCGTCACGCGCGCCGCATAGCTGCCCGGGTCCAGCGGATCGAAGGTCAGCGTGTCGAAATTCGCGATGCGGGTGACGAAGAACTTCACCCACTGGTCGCCGGTGACGTACATGTTGGCGTCGGCCGAGGTGGCCGGGTTGGCCGGCACCTTGCGCGTGCCGAGGTCGCGCGTGGTGAAGGGGCCGGCCACCAGCGCGCCTTCGAGCAAGTTGTAGCCGCCCGCGCGCTTCACGCCGTTGGCCAGCGAGTAGGTCGTGAAATCGAGCGGCGATTCGATGGCGCGCACGGTTGCGAGTTGCGCGTCCGACAGGCAGGTGTCGCCCGTGTCCGCGCCGCCGCTGCAGCGCAGCGAGGCCAGGATCTGGCTGTTCAGCAGGCGGCAGCTCTCGACATTGCTCACGATGCTGTCGGCCGCGCCGTCGAGCTTGTCGCAGGCCTGCATCGCGGCCTTCTGCACCAGCAGCGTCTTCGCCACGTTCATCCAGCCGGCGCCGCCGTTGTTGTAGAGCGCGCGGCCCACGGCCACGTTCGACAGGCGCGTGCCGGTGTAGTTGAGCGCGGGCTCGTTGGCGATCACGCCGTCGTAGTCCAGCGGCCAGCGCTGGATGTAGCTCAGCGCGTCGCGCCCGCCGGTGGATGTGCCCAGGAAGTAGGCGTGCTTCGGCGCCATGCCGTAGCGCGCGAGCACCAGCGCCTGCGCCACGTCGCGCGTCTTCTTGAGCGAGTTGCCGCCGTAGTTGGCGAGCTGCTCGTCGTTGGCCGCGAACTTGCCGTCGGTGATGCTGCCCGACTGGTGGCCCGAGTCGTCGCCGTAGGTGGCGTAGCCCAGCGCGAGCGGCGCGGGCTTGCCGGCGGGGCCGAAGCGGATGACCTCGGTGCCGTCGATCAGCACGCCGTCGAAGCCGCCGCCGCCGAAGTGGATGGTCTTCTGGTTCCACTTCTCGGGCAGGTTGACCGCGAAGTTGATGGACTGCGAATTGGGGTCCACCGGCTGGATCGTGCCGCGCACGCGGCAGTAGTCGCCCAGCGTGTTGCCGGCGTCGCTCGCGGCGACGGGCGTGACGCTGGTGACGGTGGCGCCCTGCGTGGGCAGGCTGATGAGCGAGGCCGGCAGGCTCCTGCCCGCGAGGTCGGCGCAGGAGACGACCGGCTGCACGGCCGGAGGCGGCGGGTTGTCGGGCTGGTCGCCCGCGGGCTGGTTGTCGACGCCGCCGCCGGCGGGCGGCGTTGTCGACGCAGGGGGCAGGAAGCCGAAGCCGCCGCCTCCTCCCCCACCTCCGCCGCCGCATGCGGCCAGGGCCAACGAGATGCCGATCGCGCTGGCAACGGCGAGAAACTTCGATGCAGGGCGCTGCTGGCGCATGGACTTGTCTCCGGCATGCGGCCTCGGTGGACCGCTTGTTCTTGAATGGGCGGCCGGAAGATAGATTCGGGGTGACTTAGGGTCAAATAAAATAAAAAGGCACTTTTCATACGAAAAAAATATGGACATACGGGCACTGCGCTACTTCGCCGCCGTCGCCGAGACCGGCCACATGACGCGCGCGGCCGAGCAACTGGGCATCCAGCAGCCGCCGCTGAGCCAGCAGATCAAGGCGCTGGAGCGCGAGCTGGGCGTGCTGCTGTTCCGGCGCCATCCGCGCGGCGTGGCGCTCACCGACGCGGGCCGGCTGTTCCAGGCCGAGGCGCTGCGCATGCTTCAGGACATGGAATCGATGAAGCAGCGCATGACGCGCGTGGCCAAGGGCCAGGCCGGCAGGCTCGCGGTGGGCTTCACCAGCTCGGCGGCCGCGCACCGCTTCATGCCCGACGCGCTGCGCGAGTTCCGCCGCGCCTACCCCGACGTGGAGCTGCAGCTGCGCGAGGACAACGCGGCCGAACTCACCGAGGCACTGGCCGCAGGCCGACTGCACTGCGGCCTGCTGCGCGTGCCGGTCGCCCGTCCCGAGGGGCTGCTGTTCGAGACGCTGCTGCGCGAGCCGGTGCTGGTCGCCATGCCCAGCGACCATCGCCTTGCCCGCGGCCGCGACAAGGACTCGCGGGCGCTGCCGCTCGCGAAGCTCTGCGAGGAAGGCATCATCCTCGTGCGGCGCCCGGGCGCGCCGGGCCTCTATGCCGACCTGCTCGCGCTGTGCCACGCCAAGGGGCTGCGACCGCGCGTGGTGGCCGAAGTCGATCGAATGATGACCAACCTGAATCTCGTGGCCGCGGGTGTCGGCCTCTCCGTGGTGCCGGCCTCGATGCACGGCGTGCACGCGCACGCCATCGCCTACACGCGGCTCGCGGACGGCGGCCAACTCGATGCGCCGCTCACGCTGGTCTCGCGCGCGGAGGAAGACAACCTGCCCGCGCTGAATTTCGCTGCGCTGCTGCGCAGGCTGGCCCAGGAGAACCCCGGCTCATGACCCGGCTTCGCCGCCGCCACCTGCTGCAGCGCGCCGGCACCCTGCTCGCAGCGGCCTGCGCATTGCCACGCATGCTGCATGCGGCGCCCGCGCTGTGGCCGAACCGGCCGTTGCGCCTGATCGTGGTCTACCCGCCCGGCGGTGTGAGCGACGGCATGGCCCGCGTGCTCGCCGAGCCGCTCGCACGTTCGCTCGGCGTGCCGGTGCTCATCGAGAACCGCCCCGGCGCGGGCGGCAGCCTCGGCATGGACGCACTCGCCCGCGCCAAGCCCGATGGCAGCACGCTGGCCTTCTCCGCCATCAGCCCGCTCACGCTGCACCCGCTGCTGGCGCGCGTGCCCTACGACCCGATACGCGCCTTCGTGCCCGTGACCAGCGTCATGCGCACCCCGGTGCTGGTGGTGGGTACGCCCGCCTTCGCCGGCCGAGGCTTCGGCGAGCTGATCGCGCAGGCGCGCAGGCAGCCGGGAGAAGTGCGATGGGCCACGTCTGGCGTGGCCACCATCGGCCACCTGGTGCTCGCGCAGGTGCGCGTGCAGAGCGGCACCGACATCACGCACATCCCCTACCAGGGCGGCGGTCCGCAACTCAACGACGCACTGAGCGGCCAGTTCGAAGTGCTCTCCACCAACGTCGCGGCGCAGCAGCTTCAATACATCGAAGGCGGCCGCTTCCAGGCGCTGGCCGTGGGCGCGCCCTCGCGCATCGAGGCGCTGCCCGCCGTGCCCACGCTCGCGGAGCTGGGCTACGAAAAGGCGAACCGCGATTCGCTCTTCGGCATCTTCGCGCCGGCGCGCACACCGGGCGCGGTGGTGCAGATGCTCAACGCGGAGATCAACCGCGTGCTGGAAAGCGATGCAATGCGCGCACGGCTGCGCGCGGCCTACAACCTGCCGGCCGGCGGCGGCAGCGACTCCTTCGCGCACGAGATCGCGCTGGACCGGCGGCGCAACCGGGAGCTGGTGACGGGGGATCGGGCGCAGTTCGACTGAGTCTTCGGTCTCAGCCCTCGGCCACCCAGAGCCGGGGGTAGTCGCGCACGAAGCTGTCGGCCGTGACGCCCAGCGTGGCCGCGTAGTCGAAGCGCTTCGCTTCGTACGCATACTCGTTCTCGCCGCGCCGCTCGTAGCGCTGCATCAGCTCGCTGAGCCCGCCGCCGCCATCGATGTCGAGCCATGCGGCAGGCGCATCCGCGGCCTCGCCCTTCGCAAGGCCCAGTCGGCGCAGTTGCAGCAGGTTGGTGGCGGGCGTGAAGCCCAGGTCGAGGTCGATGCAGTGCGACAGGTCTGGCACGGCTTCGTCGTTGAGCTTCCAGTGGCCGCGCGCGTCGCGGGCGATGGAGAGGTCGATTGCCGAGTCGCCGAGCCAGCCGCGCACCGTGCCCCACTGGGTGTGCCATAGCAGGTCGCAGCGCACGCGGTAGTGCAGCTGGCCGATGCGGCCGTCTTCCAGGCGGAACACGGCGGCTCCGTCGAGTTGCCAGGCCGAGGCATTGCGTTCGAGGCGGCAGGCATCGTGGCCCGGTACGTCGAGCCTGCGCCAGAGGATGGAGGCGACCGTTTGCATGGCGCGCATGATGGCACCGGCATGCTGCGGTGCGCAAGCAATGACCCGCCATCCGGGCCCCGAAATGGCCGCAAGGCCTGACGCACAATGCGCGTCCATGACCTCCAAGCTCCTCGCGGCCCTCGCGCTGGCACTGTCCGCGCTCCTGACCGGCGCGGCCCATGCGGCCGCCACCGCACTGAAGGACGGCGACATCATCTTCCACACCTCGCGCTCGGCCCAGAGCCTCGCGGTGCAGCGCGCCACCGGCTCGCGCTACAGCCACATGGGCATCGTGCTGATGCGCGGAGGCAAGCCCTACGTGTTCGAGGCCGTGTCCACCGTGCGCTACACGCCGCTCGCACAATGGACGGCGCGCGGCAACGGCGGCCACTACGTGGTGAAGCGGCTGCGCGATGCCGACACGCTGCTGACACCCGGCGCCGTGGCAAAGCTGCGCGCGCGCACCTCCGACTTCGAGGGCCGGCCCTACGACCTGAGCTTCGAATGGTCGGACCAGCGCATCTACTGCTCCGAGCTCGTGTGGAAGCTCTACCAGCGCGCGCTGGGCGTGCGCATCGGCGAGCTGCAGAAGATCCGCGAGTTCAACCTGAAGGACCCGGCGGTGCGCGCCAAGATGCGCGAGCGCTACGGCGACAAGGTGCCGATGGACGAGCCGGTGATCTCCCCGGTGGCGATGTTCGACTCGCCCCTGCTCGTGACCGTGGGAACACGCTGATCGAATCGCCCCCGGCGCGCACGCCGCGCCGAGCCGCGAGACAATCGTTTCCGTGAGCTCCCAGACCCCATCGGCCCCGCCGGTCCCACCAATCCGCCGCATCGCGCACCTCGACATGGACGCCTTCTACGCGTCCGTCGAGCTGCTGCGCTATCCGCAGCTCAGGGGCCTGCCGGTGGTGATCGGCGGCGGGCGCAGGCGCGTGGACGAGGCCATCCGCAACCTGCCCGAGGGCGGCACGCTGGCCGACATTCCGGTGGAGGCCTTTCCGCTGCTGAAGGACTACACCGGCCGCGGCGTGATCACCACCGCCACCTACCCGGCGCGGCAGTTCGGCGTGGGCTCGGCGATGGGGCTCATGAAGGCCGCCAAGCTGTGCCCGCAGGCCATCATCCTGCCGGTGGACTTCGACGAATACCGGCGCTACTCGCGCGCCTTCAAGAAGATCATCCTGGAGGTCGCGCCGCTCATGGAAGACCGGGGCGTGGACGAGGTCTACATCGACTTCACCGACGTGCCCGGCGGCCAGCGCGATGGCGGGCGATCGCTCGCGCGGCTGCTGCAGAAGGCCATCTTCGACGCCACCGGCCTCACCTGCTCCATCGGCGTGGCGCCCAACAAGCTCATCGCCAAGATGGCGAGCGAGTTCAACAAGCCCAACGGCATCTCGGTCGTCTACGAGGACGACCTGGAGAAGCTCATCTGGCCGCTGCCCTGCCGCAAGGTGAACGGCATCGGCCCCAAGGCCGACGAGAAGCTCAAGCGCTTCGGCATCGAGACCGTCGGCCAGCTCGCGGCGCGCGACCGCGACTGGCTCGTCGCCAACTTCGGCAAGGCCACCGGCGCCTGGATGCACGAGGTGTCATGGGGCCGCGACAGCCGCCCGGTGGTGACCGAGAGCGAGCCCGTGTCGATGAGCCGCGAGACCACATTCGACCGCGACCTGCACGCGGTGCGCGACCGCGCCGAGCTGGGCGCGATCTTCACGCAGCTGTGCGAGCAGCTCGCCGCCGACCTGCAGCGCAAGGGCTACGTGGGCAAGACCATCGGCATCAAGCTGCGCTACGACGATTTCAAGATCGCCACGCGCGACCAGACCATCGACCGCTTCACCTCCGACGCAAAGACCATCCGCCACACCGGCGGCCTGTGCCTGAAGCGCGTGCCGCTGGAGCGCCCGCTGCGGCTGCTGGGCGTGCGCGTGGGCGCGCTGGCCAAGGCCGGCAGCCCCGAGGCGCTGGCCCCCGCCGGCTCCGGCGCGCACCGCGCGGCGTCGGAACCGGTGGCGACCACCGCTTCGCTGTTCTGAACGCACGATGGCCAAACGCTGGCTGCGACGCATGGCCTTCACCCTGCTGGGCTTCGTCGCGCTCGTGGGCCTGTACGTGGCCACGGCCTGCGCGCTGGTGCTCTGGCCCGCCAATACCGAGTCACCGAAGAATGCCGGCGCCGAAGTGCAGGCCTGGGTGCTGAGCAACGGCGTGCACACCGACTACGTGTTCCCGGTGCGCTCCGCCGCCGTCGACTGGCTGCAGCACTTTCCGCTGAAGGACTTCAAGGCGCCGCCGCCCGATGCCGAGTTCATTGCCATCGGCTGGGGCGACCGCGAGTTCTACCTGGACACGCCCACCTGGGCCGACCTGACCGCATCGCGCGCCTTCGGAGCGCTCGCCGGCGGCAACCGCGCGCTGCTGCACGTGAGCTACCTGCGCCGCAACCAGCTCGGACAAGGCGCCTACAGCCTGCCGCTCACCCAGGCGCAGTACGCGCAGCTCGCCGCCTACGTACGCGCCGCCCTGCCATCGGGCAAGGCCACGCCCATCGCGGGCGCCCACTACGACGCGCAGGACGCGTTCTACGAAGCCGAAGGCGGCTACAACCTCTTCGAGACCTGCAACACCTGGACCGGCCGGGGCCTGCGCCAGGCGGGCGTCACCGTCAGCCGCTGGACGCCCTTCGACTTCACGGTGACGTGGCACATGCAGCCGGCGCGGCCCTGAACAGGTTCACGCTCAGGGCTTGGGCACCCCACCCGACCACTTCGACCAGTTCGCGACGATGTGATCCACCACGCGGCTGCCCACCAGCTCGATGTTCTCCACCGTCTCGGCGAAGCCGCCTGCGGTCTCGCCCGGTGCCGGGTCCAGGTGCTGCAGCGTGCTTTCCTTCGGGTTGCCCTGGTCGAAGTTGACGGCGCCGCGCAGGCTCATCACGCGGTCGGTGCCGTGGGTGCGCTTGATGACGAGGGTGATGGCGGCGGCCTCCATCTCGGTGATGACGTAATCGTCGGCGCCGTATAGCTTGGCGATGTACTGCGCCTGCTTCGACATGCCGGGGCCGTGGAAGAAGGTGTCGCCCGTCATGTGGGTGCCGGTGCCGACGAAGGGGGCGCGGCGCGCGGCGGCGTCGGGGTAGCGCAGGCGGTACTTGCGGGCCGCTTCGGAGTCTTTCAGCGGGGTGTCGGCCGAGAGCTTCATGGCCCAGCTCACGAGGTCGGGGTTGAGCCTGAAGCGGCGGTATTCCTCGTAGCCCTTGCGCGGCATGAAGGTGGGCTCGCCGGGCTTGTTCTCCTCGGGCGCCCAGCGGTGGCCGAGGTCGTAGTCGACCAGCCAGGTGGCCCAGCTCACCTCGCCGATGGTGCCGCGCGAGGGTGGCGTGCCGGCCACGCCGGAGATGACGTAGTAGCTCTGCGAGAAGTCGAACTGCGGGTTCAGCAGGATGGCCTGCATCGACGAGGACGAATTGACCTTGCCCATGCCGAGCACCGAGCCGCAGACGCCGTCGGCGTTGCAGTACACCGGCTGCAGCGCGCCGGGCACGGCGATGGGCCTGGCGTCCTTCCAGTAGCGCTCGTACCAGTGCTGGAACTCGCCGGCGCGGTCGCCGGTGTTCTTGCCGATCTCGAACATGGCGGCGACGAAGACCTTGACCTTCACGGGCGCGGCCGCAGCGGAGGCCGTTACCGTGGCCGGGGAAGTGGATGCACAGGCCGTGAAGAGCAGCGCCGCTGCGGGCACGGCCAGCCAGCGGGCGGCGAAAAGGGAAGACTTGGACGAACTCATTCTGGGACCCGGTAAGAGAAGAAAAACGACAGAGAGAAAAACGACAGGACTTGCGCCGCAAGCGCACCCGGCGCACCGCTGGCGCCTGCGGCGTCCTACAACCGGCGATTGTCGGTGCTGGCAAAGCGCGATGTAACGCAACCACGCAAGCCCCATGCCGGCCCCTTCATCTTCATCTTCCTCCTCGCCCGCCAGGCCTCCGTCGAAGCCGACGCCCATCGCCAACGGCCTGGTCTACGTGAACCCCGACATGCCCGGCATCCGCCGCCTGAAGCACGGAGAACGCTTCCGCTACCGCGACGCCCGCGGCATGTGGGTGCGCGACGCGGACGAGCTCTCGCGCATCCGCATGCTGGCCATTCCGCCGGCCTACACGCAGGTGTGGATCTGCCCGCTGCCCAACGGCCACCTGCAGGCCACCGGCCTCGACGCGCGCGGGCGCAAGCAGTACCGCTATCACGCCGACTGGCGCTCGATGCAGGACGAGACCAAGTTCGACCGCCTCGAAGCCTTCGCGCTCGCGCTGCCGGGCATCCGCGCCCGCGTGGCGCGCGACCTGCAACTGCCTCCGGGCCGCAAGGCGCCCGGCCGGGCCCAGGTGCTCGCGGCGCTGGTGCGCCTGCTCGACACCACGCTGCTGCGCGTGGGCAACGAGGAATACGCGAGCAGCAACGGCTCCTTCGGCCTCACCACGCTGCGCAACCGGCACGCGACGCTGAAAGGCCAGGCGCTCAAGTTGCGCTTCCGGGGCAAGAGCGGCGTGATGCACGAGGCGCAGCTCGACGATCCGCGCGTCGCCAAGGTCGTGCGGCAGTGCCAGCAGCTGCCGGGGCAGGCGCTGTTCCAGTACGTCGACGCGGATGAGGAAGGCGATGGCAAGGCGGGCGAGCTGCGCGGCGTCTCATCGACCGACGTGAACGACTACCTGGCCGAAGCCGCCGGCGGCGAGCGCTTCACCGCCAAGGACTTCCGCACCTGGCACGGCACGGTGCAGGCGCTGGAACTCACCCGCCTGGCCTGCGAACCGGGCCGCACCGCCGCCGACGGCAGCCGCTACAGCGCCAAGGACATCCTCGGTGCGGTGGCCAGGCAGCTGGGCAACACGCCGGCTGTCTGCAAGAAGGCCTATGTGCACCCTGCCGTCCTGGCGCTGGGCAGCGCGCTGTCGGACGGCGACGAGGCCACCGCCGCGCTGTTCGAGAAGATCGGAGGCAGCCGCACCGCGAGACCCTCGCGCGGGTTGCACGCGGCGGAGCGCCGGCTACTGTCGTTCCTCAAAGCGCTCCGGCGCGCCCCAAAAGCCAAAGCCGCAATAAAGCCTGGAAAAGCTCAGGTCCGCGTCGCGAGCATCAGGCGCACGCTGACGGCATCGAGCGCCAGCGTGTAACCCAGGTCTTCGGCGAGGCTCTGCAGCGCCACGGCGTCGATGGCCAGCGCGCGCGGCGCACGGTGCGCGTCGAGCACCGCCTCGGTCGCCCCGGGCTCGCGCGGCAGCGCCGTGAGGCGCAGCGCGTCGGCGCCGTCGGCCTCGACGCGGATAGTGCCGGCCTCGTCCGCGCCGTCATGCAGGTAGCCCATCGCACCCAGGAACAGGTAGCGCAGGGCAGCGGCCGCGGGCCAGCGGTGCTCGTCGTCGGCGGGCGCGAGCGAATCATCGGTTTCCAGCACCACGCCGTGCAGATCGAAGGCGGCGCGCATCAGCGTGACGCACTGGGCCACCAGCGCGCTGCGGGTGATGCCGTCGTCGATGGTGGCAAGCTCCCAGTCGCGCAGCGAACGGATGGCCCCTACCAGCTCGGAAACCTGGTTGTCGATCAGTCCCACCCGCTCTTCGCAGGCCGCGGCATCGACGGTGGCGGCGCCGATCTGCCGCTTGAGCATCAGCAGCGCCATGCGGATCACCGAAACCGGCGCGGCCATGTCGTGGCGCAGGGCGGGCAGTGCGCGGGTGAGGAGTTCGTGGCGCACGCCAGCGGCGATCCAGCTGCGCGCACTGGGGGAGGATTTCATCGGACGGCGGCCACGGGCTTCAGGTTCATCATCGGCAGGGGCAAGAGCAGCTTGCCTCCAGAAACGTTCTGGTAACAAGTATGAAGTATCAAGCCCGCCCGCAGGTGTAGGAGGGTGCCTACCGTGATGCCGCCTTGCCCCGGGGGCCCTTGCCGGGCCGCCCCGGCCCCGTCGACGCCCTCAGGGCTTGCCAAGGTAGGCGCGCACGTCCTTCACCTCGACGCCCGCCGCCGCGATGGCCGAGCGCAACTGTGCTTCGGTCACGCCCAGTGTCTGGGTCCAGTAGCGCACCTCGTGCGCCTCGTTCACGTTGATTCGGGCGGCATCCTGCGGCCCGCGCTTGTTCAGGTCATCGGCCATGGTGTGTTTCCTTTGCAGAAAGCTCCACCTTGCGGCGCCCGTCAAAGGGTTCCTGGCAGACGGCGGCGCACCCGCTTGCAGGAGAAGTCCGAGGGGAGCCGCCCGTGCTTGCCTGGCGGTCAGGCGCAGCGTGCCCGCAGCTCGCGCTTGAGCAGCTTTCCGTTGGCCGTGGTCGGCATCGCATCGATCAGCTCGATGCGCGCCGGGCGCTTGTAGGGCGAGAGGTTCCCGGCAAGGTGCGCGCGCAGCGCCGCCTCGTCGAGCGCCGCGCCGGGCTTCAGCTCGATGAAGGCGACGACCTGCTCGTTGCCGTCGGCCTCGGGAACGCCGATCACCGCGCACTGGTGCACGCCCTCGAATCGGCCGATGACCGCCTCGATCTCCGCCGGGTACACGTTGAAGCCCGAGCGGATGATCATTTCCTTCAGCCGCCCGACCACGAAGAGCGCGCCGTCCTCGCCGAAGCGCCCGAGGTCTCCGGTTGCATACCAGCCGCCCGGGCGCATCACCTGCGCGGCGGCGGCCGCGTCGCGGAAGTAGCCGAGCATCAGGCCGGGGCCGCGCAGCCAGATCTCGCCGGTGCCGCCCTGTGCCACCTCATTGCCGTCGGGGCCGACGATGCGGGCCTCGCCGCCTTCAACCGCATGACCGGCGGAGGTGTCGGTGCGCGGCGATTCGGTGCGCGTGAGAAACACCGAGCCCGCGTACTCCGACAGGCCGTAGCCGTAGTGCAGCGGCTGCCCGAAGAGCCGCTCCACGCGCTGCTTGAGCGCAGGATCGAGCGGCGCCGAGCCGGTGTAGACATAGCGCAGATCCGGAAAGCGCGGCGTCGCACGCTCGGCCTCGATGTGTGCGAGCAAGCGCGCATACATCGTCGGCGGGCCGAGCAGGTTCGACACCTTCTCCTGCGCCAGCGCCTGCAGCACGTCGGCCGGCGAGAAGCTGCCGCGCAGCACCAGCGCCGCGCCGCCCGTGAGCGCGGCCATCAGCACCGTGCCGATGCCGAAGATGTGCGTCATCGGCAGGAAGGCGTAGACGCGGTCGCGCTCGCCCAGCGCGCGCACCTGCGCCGACACGCGCCCGAAATGCAGCAGCCCCCGGTGCGACACCATCACGCCCTTGGGCGTGCCCGAGGTGCCGGAGGTGAAGATGATGGCGGCGGTGTCGGCCAGCGCCGGGTCGGGCTCGGTGCGGGCATCCGCGCGGGCAGCCGAACGCATCACGCCCTCGAGCGCGCAAGGCTGCGCACCGGCCCTGCGCGCATGCTGCGCCGCTGCTTCGGAAGCTGCCGCCGTGTAGCAACACAGCCGCGCATCGGCGCGCTCGGCGATGGCCGCGATCTCGCCCGGCGACATTCGCGCATTCACGCCGCACGACCACGCGCCCACGCGGCTGCAGGCCATCAGCAGCGCGATGTGCGCCGCGCAGTTCTCGGCCACCAGCAGCACGCGGTCGGTCGGCCGAACGCCGGCGGCCAGCAGGTCCTGCGCGGCAACGTCGACCATGGACTGCAACTGCGCATAGGTCGTCGTGCCGCCGGGCTCATGGAGAAACACCGCATCGGGCGTGCGCGCCGCGCGCTCTTCAAGCAGATGGTGAATTCGCTGCATGCTCACTCGGCCTCGATGCCCTTGGACGCCGTCGCCCACAGTTGCCGGTCGGCCTTGCCCTTGGTCGCCAGCACCTCCGGCGCGCCCGACCACACCTCGTAGCCCTGCTCACGCAGGCGGTTCGCGATGTCCTCGCGCGCCAGCATCTTCTGCGCGGCGGCGTTGATGCGAGCGACCAGCGCCGGGTCCAGGCGCGCCGGCCCGTACAGGCCGAACCAGCCGCCCACGTCGTAGCCGGGCACGCCCGACTCGACCATGGTCGGCACCTCCGGCAGCATGCGGTTGCGCTGGCGCGAAGTGACGGCCAGCGCGCGCACCTTGCCTGTCTGTATGAAGGGCTTGGAGGTGGCGATGATGTCGAACATCATGGTCACGGTACCGGCCATCACGTCGGCGAGCGCGGGCGCGCTGCCCTTGTAGGGCACGTGCGTGAGCTGCACGCCGGTCATCTTCTCCAGCAGCGCGCCGCTAAGGTGGTTGGATGCTCCCACCCCCGCCGAGCCGTAGAACACCTTGCCCGGCCGCGCCTTCGCATAGGCCAGCAGCTCGGCCACGCTGCGCACCGGCACCTCGTTGTTGACGACCAGCACGTTGGTGTAGTCCACCAGCGGCGCGATCGGCGCGAGGTCCTTCATCGGATCGAAGGCCATGTGGCGCTGCACATTGGGGTTGATGGTGATGGTCGGGCTCGCGCCGAAGAAGAGCATGGCGCCGTCGGGCGCGGCCTTGGCCACCGCGTCGCCGCCCAGCGAGCCGCTGGCGCCGGGGCGGTTGTCCACGATCACCTGCGTGCCCAGTTCCTGGCTCAGCGCGGGCGCGAGCAGGCGGGCGGCACCGTCCACCGGGCCGCCGGCCGAGTAGCCGACCACCAGCTTGATGAGCGGCGGCAATGGCTGCTGCGCGAACACGCGCGAAGGCAGTGCGGCCAGCGCCGCGCTGCCCGCCAGCGCGGACACGATGTGGCGGCGCGAGAGGTCGATGGAAGTCATGAGCGTTGTCTCCTTTTGTGTATTTCTTCGGCGCCGCGTCGCTCAGGCCGGCAGTTCAAGCACCTGCCGCGCGAGGATGTTGCGCTGTATCTCGTTGGTGCCGCCGTAGATCATTGCGGCGGTGGAACCGATGAGCGGCGAGAGCACGTTGAAGGTCTGGCCGTCGAGCACCTGGTCGCCGGCCACGGCCCCCTGCTCCTCGCCCGCCTCGACCAGCAGCGCGCCGATGCGGTGATAGGTCTCGCTCGCCCAGATCTTCAGCAGCGACACCGAAGCCGGCAGCGGCTTGCCCGCGCGCACGATGTTCGCGAAGCCGGTGTAGGCGGCCGAGAGGTCGAGCACGTCGAGCCGCAATGCCGCGAAGCGCTGCGCGAACACCGGGTCGGCGAACAGCCGCCGCGCCTGCGCCAGCCGCGCGAGCTGCCCCAGCGCGTACTGCGACTGCTTGGGGCTGCCGAGGAAGATGCGCTCGAAACCCAGCAGCGCCTTCGCGATGGTCCAGCCGCCGTGCAGCTTGCCCACGAGGTTCTCCGCCGGCACGCGCACGTTGTCGAAGAACACTTCACAGAACTCCGGCTCGCCCGCCAGCGTGTGGATCGGCCGGATGGTGATGCCCGGCGTGCGCAGGTCGCACAGCAGGAAGCTGATGCCCTCCTGCTTGCGCGCGTCCTTGTCGGTGCGCACCAGCATGAAGATGTGGTTGGCGTCCTGCGCGAGCGTGGTCCAGATCTTCTGGCCGTTGACGATGAAATGCTCGCCCTGCGCATCGCGCGCCGGCATGGCCTCGGTGCACAGGCCCGCGAGGTCGGAGCCGGCGTTGGGCTCCGAATAGCCCTGGCACCACACATGCTCGCCGCTCAGGATGCGCGGCAGGAAGCGCTGCTGCTGTTCGGTCGTGCCGTGCTGGATGAGCAGCGGCCCGATCATCACGATGCCCTGGTCGGGTGCGCGCGCCACGCCGTACTGCTCCAGCTCCTCGATCCACGCGATGAGCTTGTCGGCCGGCAGCCCCATGCCGCCGTGCGCCTGCGGCCATGCGGGCGCGATCCAGCCCTGCGCCGAGAGTGTGAGGTACCAATCGCGCATCTCGCTCCAGCGCGCGCGGTGCGAGAGGTAGCGCAGCTGCTGCGGATAGCGCTGCTGCAGGAAGGCGCGCACCATGTGGCGGAAATCGGCCTCGGGCATCGAAGACCAGTCGGCGATGCGCGGAAACCCGCCTTCCCATGTGACCGCGGCAGTCGCCGCCGTCTCGGCCTCGCCGCTGAGCGCCGCATGCCGGCGCTGATGCGCGCTCGCGTTGCCCAGCCAGGCCGAGAGGCACAGCACGCGCTTGTAGAACAGGCTCAGGTCGCACTCCTGCGTGTAGCCGATGGCACCGTGCAGCTGCACCGAGGCGCGCGAAGCCTGCAGCGCGGCGGCGGTGCAGCGCGCATTGACGCGGCTGGCCTCGGCTTCGAGCCGCTGCGCCGGCAGGCCCTGCGCCGCCAGCGCCAGCACGTCGTCGAGCGTGGCCTTCGCCACTTCGAGGTGGATGAACATGTCGACGCAGCGGTGCTGCAGCGCCTGGAAGCTGCCGATGGGCTTGCCGAACTGCGAGCGGGTGCGCAGGTAGGCCAGCGTCTGCGCCAGCATGGCCTGCCCGGCGCCCAGCAGTTCGGCCGACTGCAAT
>NZ_JASMRZ010000093.1 GCF_030462475.1 Variovorax sp. CAN15 | reverse complement strand
CTGCAGCGCCTGTTCAATCCACTGCGCAGGCAGGCTGCCTCGCACGACTCCCCACTGCTCGGGCGTGGCGTATTGATGGGTCTCGCACAGGTACTCTTGCAGCAGCATCGGCCGTCCGCCGGCCTCGTCCGGGCTCGGCTTTGTTCATACAGCCTGCACTGTACAAACAGCGAAGGCCCCGAAGGGCCTTTGCTTAACTGAGCGGCATTGGTCCCGGGGCCCGTTTTCACGAGAATCCCGGCCATGGGAGACCCCCGCAAGAACCTGTACGAACGCTACGCGCCGATCCGCCGCCCGCTGGAGGTGGCTTTCTGGATCGTGCTGATGACGCTTCAGGCCGCGTTCAGCACCACGGTGGCGATCATGGACGTGCGCACGCGCGCCGTGCCCCGGCCCAACTGGGAGGTCGCGACCTGGGAGGTGTCGAGCCACCTGGTGCTGTTGCTGCTGGTGCCGGCGCTGGCCGCGGTGGAGCGCTGGCTGTCGCCGCTGGCGCGCACCCACCTGCCGCGCTTCCTGGCCTGGCATCTGGTGGCGAGCGTGGTGTTCAGCGTGGTCCACGTGGTGGGCATGTTCGGGCTGCGGGCGCTGGTCTACGCCGCAGCCGGAGAGCGCTACGACTTCTGGGGCTGGGCCGGCCAGTGGGGCTACGAGTACCTGAAGGACGTGCGGGTGTACGCGAGCATCGTGTTCGGCATCTGGGCCTACCGGTTGTTCCTGCTGCGCCTGCAGGGCGAAGCGCGGGTGCTGGATGCGCCGGAGGAGGGCGTGGTGGCTGAGCCGGCTCCCGTCCCGGCCCCGGAATTGGCGAAAACGGAGGGATTCGAACCCTCCGTGCCCAATGCACCCCCGCCGCCGCCCGTCCGCCCCGAACGCTTCCTCGTCCGCAAGCTGCGCCGCGAATTCCTCATCGCCGCCACCGACATCGACTGGCTCCAGGCCGAGGGCAACTACGTCGGCCTGCACGTCAACGGCCACGACTACCTGCTGCGCTCCACGCTGACCGACTTCCTGGCCCAGCTCGACCCGGCGCTCTTCGTGCGCGTGCACCGCAGCCATGCGGTGAACCTGGGCCGCATCCGCGAGATCGAGCCGCTGGATGGCGGCGACGCCCGGCTGCACATGCACGACGGCACCACCGTGCCGTGCAGCCGGCGGTACCGCGACGCGCTGCGGGCGGGCGCCGGCGCCGCCTGAAGCGGTGCGCGAGGGGCCCGAACAAGGGCCTTGAGAGCCCGCTATTGGTTCATTTCGCACCATCAAAGAGCTTTCAGGCACCATTTTTGCTTCATTGGCCCGCCGTGCCGGTTGATTCAGGTGCGGCGCACCAATTCAAACCAAAAATCCGCAAGAAGCTCCAATGGATGCACTCAAACAGGGCGCAGACGCGCTGTTCATCCTTCTCGGCGCCATCATGGTCCTGGCCATGCACGCCGGCTTTGCCTTTCTCGAACTGGGCACCGTGCGCAAGAAGAACCAGGTCAATGCGCTGGTGAAGATCCTGGTCGACTTCTCGGTCTCGACCATCGTGTATTTCCTGGTGGGCTACGGCGTGGCCTATGGCACCCATTTCTTCGTGAGCGCCACCGAGCTGTCGGCCAGGAGCGGCTACGAACTGGTGAAGTTCTTCTTCCTGCTGACTTTCGCCGCGGCCATTCCGGCCATCATTTCGGGCGGCATCGCCGAGCGCGCCAAGTTCTGGCCGCAGCTGATCGCCACGGCGGTGATCGTCGGCTTCGTCTACCCGCTCTTCGAGGGCATTGCCTGGAACAGGCATTTCGGCATCCAGGGCTGGATCGCCTCGCTCACTGGCCACGAGTTCCACGACTTCGCGGGCTCGGTGGTGGTGCATGCGGTGGGCGGCTGGCTGGCGCTGCCGGCGGTGCTGCTGCTGGGCGCGCGGCGCAACCGCTACCGGGGCGACGGCTCGCTGAGCGCGCATCCGCCGTCGAACATTCCGTTCCTGGCGCTGGGCGCGTGGGTGCTGTGCGTGGGCTGGTTCGGCTTCAACGTGATGAGTGCGCAGAGCATCGACAAGATCTCCGGCCTGGTGGCCGTCAACTCGCTGATGGCGATGGTCGGCGGCACGCTGGTGGCGCTGGCCATGGGCAAGAACGACCCGGGCTTCGTCTACAACGGCCCGCTCGCCGGCCTGGTGGCGGTGTGCGCCGGCTCCGACCTGATGCACCCGCTGGGCGCCCTGGTGGTGGGCGGAGTGGCTGGCGGCATCTTCGTCAAGCTGTTCACGCTCACGCAGAACAAGTGGAAGATCGACGACGTGCTCGGCGTGTGGCCGCTGCACGGCCTGTGCGGCACCTGGGGCGGCATCGCGGCCGGCATCTTCGGCACCCAGGCGCTGGGCGGCATCGGCGGCGTGAACGTGTGGGCGCAGCTCATCGGCACCCTGATGGGCGTGGCCTGGGCCGCGCTGGCGGGCGCGGCGGTGTACGGCGCGCTCAAGGCGGTGGCGGGGCTGCGGCTGTCGCAGGAAGAGGAATACGACGGCGCCGACCTGTCGATCCACCACATCTCGGCGACGCCGGAGCGCGAAGTGAACTGGTGAGCGGGCCGAACGTGGCGCCGGAGGCGCGCGAGGCGCGAAATGGCCGTCTGTAGCAAACTTGCCGGCTGTTTCGTCCACTTTCCATCGCCCCATGACCCTCTCGCCCCCCGCCCTCGAAGTCCTCCCCCGCGACCTGTCCGCCTACCGCAAGGGCAATGTCGGCGTCGACTACGTGCACCGCTTCGAGTCCGGCAAGCCCGGCCCGCATGTGCTGATCAACGCGCTCACGCACGGCAATGAGATCTGCGGCATGACGGCGGCCACGCACCTGCTCGACAACAATGTGCGCCCGAAGATCGGCACGCTCACCGTGAGCTTCGCCAACGTGGCGGCCTACGAATCCTTCAACGAGGCGCTGCCCTTCGACAGCCGGCAGCTGGTGCACAACCTCAACCGCATCTGGTCGCCCGAATGGCTGGACGGCAAGGAAGACAGCCCCGAGCTGAGCCGCGCGCGCATCCTGCGCCCGGTGGTGGAAGCGGCCGACCACATCCTCGACATCCACTCGACCAGCCAGCCCGTGGTGCCCTTCTGGGTGTACCCGGCCTTCGAGCGCAACGCCAAGGTCGCCCTGGCCATCGGCCGACCCTCGGTGCACCTCGTGATGCCCGACGGCCTGGGCTCGGGCACGCCGCTCATCCAGTACGGCAGCCACGGCGGCCCCGACGGCAAGGGCGTGGCGATGGTGGTCGAGTGCGGCCAGCACTTCCTGCGTTCGGCATCCGACCTCGCCACCGCCGTCACGTATGACTTCCTCGCCTACTTCGGCCTGGTCGACAAGGACCCGGCGAGCCCGCCGCCCGAGCCGCAACGGCGCTTCCAGCTGCTGCAGACCTACGTCATCAAGTCGCCCGACTTCGCCTTCGTGCGCCCGCTCATCGGCTTCGAGACCTTCGCCAAGGGCGAGCTGATCGCGACCAACGGCGACGAGGAAATCCGTGCCCTGTGCGACGACTGCACGATCTTCATGCCCGCCCAGCGTGCGATCGTGGGGCGGGAGGCGGTGTATCTGACCAAGCCGATCTGATACTCAGCGTCCCTGAGCCAACCAGGGGCGCAGAGGCTCAGGTTTCCAACAGCCGCACGACCTGCTCGCGAAGCGACGGCAAATCGTGCTGGATGGTTCGCCAGACAAGGGTGTGATCGATGGTGAAGTAGCCGTGGGAAAGCGCGTTGCGCATCTCGTAGGCGAAGCGCCATGGAACAGCGGGGTGGGCCAGCGCGAACTCCGCGTGGTGCTTCACGATGTTGTTGCTGGCTTCGCCGATGACTTCCAGGTTGCGCACCACCGCGTCCTGGGTCTTTCGATCGGCCAGATAACTGTCGGCTGTAGCGTCGCTCGTGTACTCGCGGATGCTGTCGATCGCCTGCAGGATGTGGCCCAGGTAATCCGCCACCCGTTGCGGATCTCTTCGGCTCATACCGGCACAGCCTCGCGCAGCACCTGATCGCGAAACTTGGGAGGCAGGCCGTTGGGCGTGAGTACGTCTACTTCCATGCCCAGAAGACTCTTCAGCTCATGCCTGATGGCCCCGATGTCCATGAGCGTGGTTTGCGCCGTGGGCTCCACCAGCAGATCGAGGTCGCTGTCGGCCTCATCCTCGCCGCGCAATGCTGAACCGAAGACTCGCACACTGCTGACGTGATGGCTCAACGCGATCTCGCGGATGCGATCACGATGCAGCGACAGGGCTTCGGAGGGGCGCATGGTGCCGAGTGTAATGTTTGGCTGCCCAGGACCCTCGGGCCACGAGGCTGGTCCGCCTGCCAGCCGGTCAGCAGATCAGCAGGTGCCGGGGCTTGTCCACGGTGCTGTAGTCCGCGTGCCAATAGTGCGGGTCGTCGCAGGGGCTGAAGACGACCTTGGCGCTGGCATGGCGGTTGTCAAAGTGCTTGTCGAGCGTGACGTGCACCGAGCCAGTATCCGGCCAATCCGTGCCTGCGTCGCAGACGCAGCTGCCCGAGGCGATCTCGGCCGCGACGATGGCCTGCAGCGCGGGGTGCAGGCGCTCGTTGAGCAGGGCGAGGATGGCCCGCCGGCTACCGGGACGCAGCGACGTGGTGAGGCAGGCTTCGGTGAACATTGGCTGAGCCGTCATCGTTAGTCAGTCTTGTGCTCATGCTGGCGAGGATGCCTTGGACATTGGAATCGTCCTGCCCCGGCATTGGGGATAGTTGGCACAGCCCCAGAAGCTTCCGTCGTTCTTGGAAGAGTTCTTTTCGACCATCTTCGTGCCGCAACTGGCGCAGGTGGGTCGCCAGTATTCGCCTTCATAAGCCACGGCGAGCAGTGCGGCCTGCTGCTCCGGCGTGCGCTGGCCAATCAGCTTGAGCAAGGCCGCGCCGTCCTGCGCGTGAATGCCGTTGGCCTTCGCGAAGGCAAGGGCTTCGGCGGAGAAGGTCGAGCTCGTCACGTATGTGCCGCCCTTGAGCTGGTGCGATGCCATCACGCCGAAAAACTCGCGCATCTCCTTCACGCTCACGGCCTTGCTCTGCCAGTGCTTGCATTGAACGATGCGGGGCACATCGCTGTGCTTGGAGTAAAGCCATATGTCGATGCCGCCGTCCGCGCCATGCGATTGGCTGCGCGTGGTGAATCCGGCTTGCGCATAGAGCGCTTCGCACAATGCTTCGAAGCGGCGCCATTCGATGGCCGCAAGCACACCCGGGCCCCATTGCGGTTCGCGTTGCGGCGTGGGCTCGGAGGGAGAAGCCCTGGATTGAGAGGGCGCCGGGGCCGGTCCAGGCTCGTGCCGGGGGGCAGCAGAAGAAGAGGATGGCCTGGGACGGGACGGCTTGGCCGCAGGCGGCTGCGGCGCCGCATGTTCCGCCTCTGGCAGGGACTCCTTGCGGGTGACGAAGTAGTGCAAACCCAGCAGCACCGCGCCAAGGGCCAGCGCTGCCCAGCCTGCGGGCCGAAGCGCCGGACCGAGCGTGCCGATGACGGAGCCGTGCATGAAGCTCGGCCCTACCAGGAAGATGACGCCGATGATGGCCGCTATCCATCCCTTGCCTGCCAGCTCTCTCCGCGCGCGCTCGCGGCGTCGCTCGGCTCTTGTTTGTTTGGCCATTGCTCCAACCCACCCCTTGTATGAGTAGTGCGAGTTTAGGAGCTGGGCGAAATCAGGAGTTCAGGGTGAGTACTCAGGCCGCGATGAACAGCGCCGGATCCACCATCGCCCGATTCAGCATCACAGACCAATGCAGGTGCGGCCCCGTCACCCGCCCGGTCGCGCCCACGGCAGCCAGCGCTTCGCCGGTCTTCATCACGTCGCCGACCTTCACGTCGACGCGGCTCAGGTGGCAGTACATGGTCAGCAGGCCGCCGCCGTGGTCGAGCCAGACGGTGCCGCCGTTGAAGAAATAGTCTCCCGTGTCGATCACCTTTCCGGGCAGTGGCGCGAGCACCGGCGTGCCGGTGCCGGCGGCGATGTCCATGCCGCTGTGCGGATTGCGCGACTGGCCGTTGAACACGCGGCGCAGGCCGAAGGAGCTGGAGCGGCGGCCGGGGACGGGCACGCGCATCTGCAGGGCGGTGTCGGGGCGCATGTCGGTGAGGGTGGCCATCACGCCGGTGAGGTGGTCGCGTTCCTTGACGTAGCGCGCCTCGTCCTCGGGCGAGAGGTCGACGGTGCGCGGGGCCACGGTGAGGCGCTGTTCGCGGTATTGCTTCGGGGCGACGGTGTAGGCGATCTGGCGCTCGGGCTTGTCTTCGGTGCGCACGGTGATGTTCGCCTCGCCGGGTTCGGTTGCCAGGGGAATGCCGACGAGCGCGGTCCATTCGATGGCGTCGCCCACCACGAGCAGGGGGATGTCGCCCGCGAAGGCCTGCGGCCGCCTGGCCGACGGGCCCAGCGACAGGCGGGCCACGCCGCCGGGCACCTGCGAGGCGCGGGGCCATACGCCGGGTGTTGCCGCGGGCTGTTTCTTTGCCGTCGACTTGGTCGCGGCGTTGGCGTGCATCGCGGCGATCAGGCCGATGGTGCCGAGCACGGCGCTGCGGCGGTCGAGGGCGAGAGGGGTGAGGGAAGAGGAGGGCGTTTGCTTCATGTGAAGAGAAGGTCGGGAAGTCGGTGGATGGAGGGCGCTATCCGCTCCAGGTTCCGGGCGCGAGGCCTTCGAGCGTGTGAGGCCCGATCGCGGCACGGATCAGCCGCAGCGTCGGCAGCCCCACGGCCGCCGTCATGCGCCGCACCTGGCGGTTGCGGCCCTCGCGGATCGCGAGTTCGATCCACGCGGTGGGAATGCTCTTGCGCTCGCGGATGGGCGGCTGCCGTTCCCACACCTCGGGCGGCGGGTCGAGCAGCCGGGCTCGCGCCGGGCGCGTGGGGCCGTCGTTGAGCTGCACGCCATTGCGCAGCGCGGCAAGCGCCGCTTCGGTCGGCTCGCCTTCGACCTGCACCCAGTAGATCTTTTCCATCTTGAAGCGCGGGTCGGCGATGCGCGCCTGGAGCTTGCCGTCGTCGGTGAGCAGCAGCAGGCCCTCGCTGTCGGCGTCGAGCCGGCCGGCGACGTAGACGCCCGGAATGTCGATGAACTCCTTCAGCCCGCGCCAGCGGCCTTCGGGTGTGAACTGGCTGAGCACGCCGTACGGCTTGTTGAAGCGGATCAGGCGGGAGGAGGACGGCGAAGGCGACGCAGGTGGTGAGAGCGAAGAACGAGGGGACGAAGGGCTCGGACGATTCATGTGCCGACAGGATAGCCCGGGTCTGTCCTGCAACCGCCGGCGGCCGGCGCGGCTCCAATCAGCCTGTTCATTCGAGACACAGGGAATCCGGTATGACGACGATGCGAAGCTCCATCCAACTCGCCTGCGCGGCGATGGCCGGCCTGCTGCTGGCGGCGTGCAACAGCCCGGGCATCCGCGTGGGCGGCGCGCCCGAGGCCAGCGTGAAGAACTGCGTGGCAGCGGCGGCGCGCGAACTCAGGGTGCCGCCGGCCAGCATCGTCGTCGACAAGGGCACGACGCCGCGCGACGGTGTCTACACGATCAACCTGAGGGTCGGGCCGCAGGGGCGCTCGGCGGTGTGCACCACCGACGAGAACAGCGCGGTGATCGGGGTGGTCTACAAGCGGCCCGAGTAAATACGGGCCAGCTTGCTTACTTGCCCCAGCTGTCCCGCATGCCGGCGGCGCGGTTGAACACCGGCTTGCCGACATCGGCGCTGGCCTTCGCGTCGAGCACGAAGTAGCCGTGACGCTCGAACTGGATACCGACGCCCGGCTCGGCCTTGGCCAGCGAGGGCTCGACGAAGGCCGAACACACTTCCAGGCTGTTCTTGTTCAGCTCTTCCAGCAGCTCGCCGCTGCCCGGGTGGGCCTCGGCGAAGAGGCGCTCGTAGAGCCGCACCTCGGCCTGCACCGCGTCGGCGGCCGCCACCCAGGTGATGTTGCCCTTCACCTTGATCGCATCGGCGCCGGGGGTGCCGCTCTTGGTGTCGGGCACCAGGTTGGCCTGCACTTCGACGAGCCTGCCGTCGGCGTCTTTGGTGCCGCCGGTGCATTCGATGACGTGGCCGTACTTCAGCCGCACCTTGTTGCCGGGGAAGAGGCGGAAGAAGCCCTTGGGCTGTACTTCCTCGTAGTCGGTGCGTTCGATCCAGACTTCGCGGCCGAGCTTGAACTCGCGCTGGCCCATCTCGGGGTGGTGCGGATGCACGGGGGCCGAGCAGTTGTCCAGCGCATCGTCGCCGCCCATCAGCTCGCCCCAGTTGGTGATGACGAGCTTGACCGGGTCGAGCACGGCCATGGCGCGCGGTGCGACGGGGTCGAGGGTGTCGCGCAGCGCGGCCTCGAGGCTGGCGTAGTCGATCCAGCCGCCCGACTTGGTGGTGCCGCTGCGCTCGCAGAACAGGCGCAGCGCCTCGGGCGTGTAGCCGCGGCGGCGCAGGCCGGCGATGGTGGGCATGCGTGGGTCGTCCCAGCCGTCGACGTACTTCTCTTCGACCAGCTGGCGCAGCTTGCGCTTGCTGGTGAGCACGTGGGTCACGTTCAGGCGCGCGAATTCGTACTGGCGCGGGTGCGGGCTGGCGATGAGGCCGCCTTCGGCGAGGCGGTCGAGCAGCCAGTCGTAGAAGGGGCGCTGGTCCTCGAACTCCAGCGTGCAGATGCTGTGGGTGATCTGCTCCAGCGCATCCTCGATGGGGTGCGCGTAGGTGTACATCGGGTAGATGCACCACTTGTCGCCTGTGTTGTGGTGATGGGCACGGCGCACGCGGTACAGCGCGGGGTCGCGCATGTTGATGTTGGTGCTGGCCATGTCGATCTTCGCGCGCAGGATGGCGGCGCCGTCGGCCACCTGGCCGTCGCGCATGGCACGGAAGCGCGCGAGGTTCTCTTCGGGCGTGCGGGTGCGGAAGGGGCTGTCGGTGCCGGGCGTGTTGAAGTCGCCACGGTTCGCGCGCACTTCCTCGGCGGTCTGCTCGTCCACGTAGGCGAGGCCGGCGCCGATCAGGTATTCGGCGGCCTCATACATGAAGTCGAAATAGTCGCTCGCGAAGTACTCGTGCGGCTGCAGGGTGCCGGGGGCGCTGGGGCGGTCGGCGAGGTAGGTCTCGTAGCCCAGCCACTTCACCGCGTCGCGGATGGAGTCGACGTATTCCTGGTCTTCCTTCTCGGGGTTGGTGTCGTCGAAACGCAGGTGGCTCACACCGCCGTATTCCTTGGCCAGCTCGAAGTTGAGCCAGATGCTCTTGGCGTGGCCGATATGCAGGTAGCCGTTGGGCTCGGGTGGAAAGCGCATGCGCACCTTGGCCGGATCGGCCATGCCCTGCGCGTGATGGGCGGCGTTGCCGGGCGATCCGCCCCACTTGCGGCCAGAATAGGCACCCTGCGCGAGGTCGTTCTCGATCACATGGCGCAGGAAATTGCTCGGTGCAGCGGTCGTTTTGGTGCCGCTTTTGTCGGTCGGGGAGGTCATTGCGGCATTTTAGGGGGCACCCCTCATGGGTTACCTTTGGCAACGTTCTTCACATTGGCCCGTGCACCCCGTTTGCATTTGCCGCGTTCAATACACCACATGGGCGGTTCAGATCCGAACGCAGCCCAACCAAACAAGGAGTGCAGGATCATGAGCTTCACACGTTCAACCTTTTTCAAGTGGGCTGCCGCAAGCGTGGTGGCGGCCGGTGCATTGTTTGCCGCCACTTCGGCCAGCGCCCGCAGCGACGTGAGCTGGTCGATCGGCGTCGGCGTCCCCGGTGTGGCGGTAGGCGTGGGCAGCCCGGCCTACTACCCGGCCCCGGTCTACGTGCCGCCGGCCCCCGTCTACTACGCGCCGCCGCCCCCGGTCTACTACCGCCCGCCGCCGGTCTATTACCGTCCGGCCCCGGTCTACTACGGCCCGCCGGCCTATTACGGCCCGCGCTACTACGGTCGTGGCTACTACCGCGGACATGGCCACTGGCGCTAAAAGGCCACGGCAATCGTGACTGAATGAAAAAAGCCGGCCCCGAAAGGGTCGGCTTTTTCTTTGGGCGCTCGCCCCGCCGATTTCACATCGCGCGAAAAAGATGGGCGTAGAGCCGGCTGACCGCGATCTTCTCGGCCCGACCGCGCAGCATCAGGTGCAGCTTGCCGGCCTCGTCACGGTGCACCGATTCGATGGCCGAGCTGCGCACCACCACCGCCCGGTGCACCTGCCAGAAGGTGTCGGCGTCGAGTTGGGGCAGCAGCTGCTTCAGGGGCGTGCGGATCAGGTACTCGTGCGTGGCTGTCAGCACGCGCAGGTATTTGTCGGCTGCCTCGAAGTAAAGAACTTCATCGATCGGCACCATGCGAACGGTGCTGCCGCCCGCGTCGCTGGCGGCGATCATGCGCAGCGGTGCCGGGCCGGGTGCGCCGGCCCCGGCTGCCCCGAGCACCTGGCGCCACTGGGCGAGCGTCTGCTCCAGCGCCGCATCGGCCAGCGCGGGTGTGGCCGCCGGCTGCCTCGCGGCGAGCGCCTGCTGCAGCCGGGCTACGGTCTTTCGAAGACGATCAGGCTGCACCGGCTTGAGCACGTAATCGATGGCCTGCGCCTCGAAGGCGCGGGCGGCGTATTCGTCGTAGGCCGTCACGAACACCAGCTGGGGCATGGGCGCCTCGTCGGCGGGCCAGCAGTCGGCCAGTTCGGCGGCGGCGCCGAGGCCGTCGAGCCCGGGCATGCGGATGTCGAAGAAGAGCACCTGCGGCAGCAGGCGCAGCGCCTCGCGCACGGCACTGCGGCCGTCGCCCGCGGTGGCGACGATCTGCAGTTCGGGCCATGCGGCGGCCAGTTCGGCCTTGAGGGCCTGGGCCAGGAGGGGCTCGTCCTCGGCGATGAGTGCGGTGGGGGTGGCTGTGGTCATCTTGTCGTTGTTGTCCAGTCGTGTCGTGTTGCGCTCAGGCGGGCGCCGGAAAGCTCAGCGTGGCGAGGGTGCCGCCCGAAGGCGAGGGCGCCAGGCTCATGCGGCCGCGCTCGCCGTACACCGTGGCCAGCCGCTCGCGCACCTGCTCCAGCCCGAAGCCGCTGCCCTGCGACGGCGGCGCCGCGCCGAGGCCCACGCCGGTGTCGCTCACTTCGATCACGAGCAAACCGCTTTCTTCTTCCTTTCGCGCGCGCACCGCGATCTCGCCGCCTTCCACCTTCGGCTCCAGGCCGTGGCGGATGCTGTTTTCCACCAGCGGCTGCAGCAGCAGCGGCGGCACCGGCGCGTCGCGCAGGTCCTGCGGCAGCTCGAGCGTGTAGCGCAACCGGTCGCCCATGCGCACCGACATCAGCTCCAGGTAGTCGCCCAGCCGCTCGAACTCGGCCGACAGCGGATGCGAGAGCACGCGCGAGCCGCTGAGCGTCATGCGCAGGTAGCTGTTGAGCCGGTCGAGCATGGCCACGGCGCGCGGCGGGTCGACGGTGATCAGCACGCGCAGGTTGGCCAGCGTGTTGAACAGCATGTGCGGCTCCAGCTGCGTCTCCAGCAGCTTCAGCCGCGCCTCGGTGGCGTTGCGCTGCGCCAGCTCGATCTGGCTCTGCATGTGCTTGCTCTTGCCGAGGCTGTAGAAGAAGAAGCACATGCCGATCGTCGCGATGATGGTGATCGTGACGCCGGTGGCCAGCTTGTGGCCCTTGATGTCCAGGAAGTCGAACCGGGGCGCGCCGAACACGGCATCGCCGATGAGGTTTCCCACGAAGAAGCCGACGGCCACGCCCATCGTGATCAGCACGAAGCCCCCTGGCCAGTTCGGCCAGTGGTTTTCGCGGTGTCCGCTGAGCAGTAGCCGTCCGGTGTCGATGAACAGCCAGCTGGCCAGGCCGATCGACAGCGAATAGACCAGGTGGCCGGCCCAGTTGTCGCCGCCGGTGATGGTCATCACGATGGCGATGAGGCAGCAGAAGACGGCGGTGATCAGGCCATGCCGCAGCATGTCCCGGAGGTTTCCAGGCCGGAACCTGCCGGGCGTGTCGGGCGCGGGCTGCACAAGGCTCATTCGCGGTCCCGCGAAGCCAGGGCGCGGCGTTCGCGCTCCACCAGCCTGTCGAAGAAGCCGCCGCCGGGCGCGATGAACCAGACCACCGCCCCATGGATCAGGAGCCCCAGCCCCCAGCCCATGAGCGGATACATCGCCCAGCTGCGGCCGTTGGCGGCCGAGATGGCGACCAGGCCCAGGTTGACCAGCACGTAGACGAAGGCGTGGATGTACCAGCCCATCTTGGCGCCGGCACGGCGGCGGGCAAGGCGCTCGACGTCGGAGCGGGAGGAATCGGACGATGCGTAGGAAGTCATGACAGCTCCTTGTATTGGACAGGGATGAAATCGGTGGCCACGGCGGGCTGCGGCGCCGCCTGCAGGGCCGCGCGCTGGCGCAGTTCCTCGGTTGTGTCGCCGGGGCCCTCGGGCTTCCAGCCGGGCGGCTTCACGAGGTAGCCGACGAAGGCGCGCACCGAGCGGGCCGAAGCCAGGTCGCGAAAGAGCGCGCGCCACTGGCCGAACTCGATCTCCAGGATGTTGTGCGTGGTGACCGGGTTGACGAGGCCGTAGCGGCAGGGCACGTCGGCGCGCTCGGGGATGTAGGTGCCGAACAGGCGGTCGAACACGATCAGCACGCCGCCGTAGTTGCCGTCCAGGTATTCCAGGTTGGAGGCGTGGTGCACGCGATGGGCCGAGGGGGTGTTCAACACCCATTCGAGCGGGCCGAGGCGCGGAATCCAGGTCGCGTGGATCCAGAACTGGTACAGCAGGTTCAGCGTGAGCATCAGCAGGATCACCCGGGGCGGCATGCCCAGCAACGGCGCCAGCATGAAGAAGGCCAGGGTGCCGGTGAGGCGGCCGGTCCAGCCGAACCGGTAAGCGGCCGACAGGTTCAGCTGGTTCGGCGAATGGTGGATGGAATGGGTGCACCAGAACCAGCGCACCCGGTGCGCGGCGCGGTGATACCAGTAGTAGCAGAACTCCTGGCCGACGAAGCAGGCGGCCCAGCCGGTCCAGTGGTCCATCGGCAGGGTGAAGAGGCGGTGGGCGTAGAACCAGTCCATCGCGCCGGTCCAGAAGGCCAGGGGCAATAGCCAGCGCAGGGGGTATTCGCGCACCAGGAAGTCGGACACCGAGACGCCGGCGGCCTTCCAGTCGTAGCTGCGCCAGCCGTTGCGCCACGAGAGCGCCAGGGCCTCGGCGATGGAGGCGACGAGCACCACCGTGACGGAGATCTTGAGGATGAGCAAGAGCGCGTTCATGGTGGTGTGTCTTCTTCTGGAAGTCGTGGCTCGGGAATATTAGGCGGCGCGGGCGGCGGCAGCCATAGCGTCAGTGCGGATGGCCAGCTTCCACAGGCGCACGGCGCGGGCCGCGAACACACCGGTGAAGGCGCCATACAGCACGGGCACCACGAGGGCGAGGGTGGGCTGGTGGCGCAGTTCGGGGTGCATGGCCAGGGTGGCGCCCACCACGTACTTGGTCAGGAAGATGCCCATCATGAGCGCGAGCGGCACCGGGCTGCCGGCCACGTCGAACTGGCGCGTGGCGGCGTCGTAGCGGGTGGCGGCGGGCAGCGGGCGCTGCAGCACCAGCGCCGCCATCACGGCCGCGGCGGCGGCCCAACCCAGCAGGGCGCCGAAGGAGTCGCCGAATACCGAGACCACGCCGTAGAGCGACAGGCCGCCCATGGCGACGGGCATCAGCGTGACGCGGGTCAGGCTGACCTGGTTGGCCAGCAGTTGCCTGGCGCCGAGCCACAGCAGCAGGAAGAAGACGGCGAAAACCCACTTGGGCGTGTGAAGGATGATCTGCATCAGCATGGCGGCACTCCGTTGAAGGTGAAGGTGAAGAAAGGCCGAAAAAGCGGTTGAAGGGAATCGATGGGGTGGACTGTGCCGGTGCCCCCCGGCCACCACCACCACCGTGCGACGGAATGCGCGCAGCCGGCGCGAATTGCAGCCGGGCGGCGTGAATTGCGGGGCTTCGCGGGGCATCAGGGAGGCTTCCGGGCTGCCCCAGCCAGCTTTACCGCCGCTTTACGGCCCAGCAAAGAGCCGGACTACCATCCGCGCTGTACTACGCTGGTCCGTACCTTCGCTCCTCTCGCACCTCTCGCACGCACCGCCCATGGAACAACAAAAACCAACCGAGCCTCTGCCTTCCACCGTGTCTCCCACGCATCCGGCGGTCCGCAGGCGCCGTTGGATGGGCAGCCTGCTGGCCCTGCTGCTGCTGGCGGTGCTGGGCGGCGGCGCGTGGTACCTGGTCCAGCGTTCGAAGATGCCGGCGGCCGGCCCTGGCGCGGGCCCCGGGGCCGGCCGGCRGGGCGGGCCCGGAGGCCCGGGCGGCTCGGGGCGGGGTGGTGGCGGCGCGGCGTTCAGCACGGTCGGCATCGCGACCGCCAGGCAGGCCGACATTCCGGTGCAGCTGGAGGCGCTGGGCACCGTCACGCCGCTGGCCAACGTGATCGTCCAGCCGCAGGTGTCGGGCGTGCTCACGGCCGTGCTGTTCCAGGAAGGACAGATGGTCAGGAAGGGCGACGTGCTCGCCACCATCGATCCGCAGCCGTTCCAGAACGCGCTGGCGCAGGCCACCGGCGCCCGCCAGCGCGACGAGGCGCAGCTCGCGGCGGCGCGCGTCACGCTGCAGCGCTACCAGACCCTGCTGGGGCAGGACTCCATCGCCCGGCAGGACGTCGACACCCAGGCCGCGCTGGTCAAGCAGCTCGAAGGCACCGTGGCCATCGACCGCGCCAACGAGAACACCGCCAGGCTGAATCTCACCTGGAGCCGCATCACCGCGCCGGTGAGCGGGCGCATCGGCCTGCGGCCGGTGGACGCGGGCAACTACATCTCCACCGGCACGACCAACGGCATCGCGACCATCACGCAGATCGCGCCCATCGACGTCGAGTTCGCCATTCCGCAGGACCGCGTGCCCGAGGTGCAGGAGCGCCTGGCCCAGGGCGCGAAGCTCGACGCCACCGCCTTCGACCGCACCCGCACGCGCCGCCTTGCAAGCGGCACCTTCTCCACGCTGGACAACCTGGTCGACACCGCCACCGGCACCGTCAAGGCCAAGGCCCGCTTCTCCAACGCCGACAACTCGCTGTTCCCGAACCAGTTCGTCAACCTGCGGCTGCTGCTGCGCACCGTGAGCAGCGCCGTGGTGGTGCCCGTCACGGCGCTGCGCCATGGCCCCAACGGCGACTTCGTGTACGTGCTGAACGAGGACAGCACCGTGTCGCAGCGGCCGGTGACGCGCGGCGAATCGAGCGTGGACAACGTGGCGATCATGTCGGGCCTGAAGGCCGGCGAGCAGGTCGTGACCGAAGGCGGCGACCGGCTGAAGGACGGTGCGCGGGTGCAGACCCAGGTCGACCGTCCGGCCGGCGCGGCATCGGCGCCTGCGGGCGGCACGCATCGCGGGCGCCGCCAGGGTGGCCAGGGCGGACAAGGCGCCGCTGGCGCGGGCGCGCCCAAGGCCGGTGAAGCCGGCCCGGCAGCGGCTGCCCCGGCTACATCGCCGGCACCTTCCGTGCAACCGGCGCCCGCCGCTCCCGCAAGCCCCGCCAAGCTCCCGACCGCCGAGCAGCGTCAGCGCATGCTCGATTCCGCGAAGGACGACCCCGCGCAGCTCGAACGCCGCAAGCGTTTCCTCGAAGCGCTGGACCGCGGCGACCCTGCCGCGCTGGAGCGCTGGCAGCGCATGTCCGAAGGCCGAGGCGGCGAGGGCGCGCAGGGCAGGCGCAGCAATCAATGACGAGCGGTCGCAGCAGCATCAGCAGTACGGAGGCCCCGCGTTGAGCCCGTCACGTCCGTTCATCCTCCGGCCGGTGGCGACTTCGCTGCTGATGGTCGCCATCGTGCTGGCCGGCCTGGTGGCGTTCCGCTTCCTGCCGCTGTCGGCGCTGCCGCAGGTCGACTACCCGACCATCCAGGTGCAGACGCTCTACCCTGGGGGCAGCCCCGAGGTCATGAGCAACACCGTCACCGCGCCGCTGGAGCGCCAGTTCGGCCAGATGTCGGGCCTGGACCGCATGAGCTCGACCAGTGCCGCCGGCGTGTCGATCATCACGCTGCAGTTCTCGCTGGGCCAGACGCTGGACGTGGCCGAGCAGGAAGTTCAGGCCGCCATCAACGCCGGCGGCTCGCTGCTGCCGGCCGACCTGCCGGCGCCGCCGGTGTACGCCAAGGTCAACCCGGCCGATGCGCCGGTGCTCACGCTGTCCATCACCTCCGACACACTGCCGCTGACCGACGTGCAGAACCTCGTCAACACCCGGCTCGCGCAGAAGATCAGCCAGGTCTCGGGCGTGGGGCTGGTGTCGCTCAGCGGCGGGCAGCGCCCGGCGATGCGCATCCAGGCCAACACACAGGCGCTGGCGGCCAACGGCATCGGGCTGGACACGCTGCGCACCGCGATCTCGGCTGCCAACTCGAATGGCGCCAAGGGCAGCTTCGACGGACCGAAGCGTGCATACACGATCAATTCGAACGACCAGCTGATGACGGTCGACGACTACAAGAACCTGATCGTCTCGTACAAGAACGGCGCGCCGATCCGCATGGTCGACGTGGCGCAGGTGGTCAGCAGCGCCGAGAACAACCAGCTCGCCGCATGGGCCGGCAACAAGGCCGACGGCACCGGCAAGCTCTCGCCCGCGATCATCATGAACGTGCAGCGCCAGCCCGGCGCCAACGTGATCGCCACCGTCGACGCCATCAAGAAGCAGCTGCCCGAGCTTCAGGCCGGCCTGCCCGCCGGGCTGAAGATCGAGGTGCTCAGCGACCGCACCGCCGGCATCCGTGCTTCGGTGCAGCACGTCGAGATGGAACTGGTGCTGGCCGTGGTGCTCGTGGTGCTGGTGATCTTCGCCTTCCTGGGCAGCCTGCGCGCCACCGTCATCGCCAGCATCGCGGTGCCCATCTCGCTGATCGGCACCTTCGGGCTGATGTACCTGCTGGGCTACAGCCTCAACAACCTGAGCCTGATGGCGCTGACCATCGCCACCGGCTTCGTGGTGGACGACGCGATCGTGATGATCGAGAACATCGCGCGCTACATCGAGGAGGGCGAGAAACCCCTGCAGGCCGCGTTCAAGGGCGCCACGCAGATCGGCTTCACCATCATCTCGCTGACCGTGTCGCTCATCGCGGTGCTGATCCCGCTGCTCTTCATGGGCGACGTGGTGGGGCGCCTGTTCCGCGAGTTCGCGGTGACGCTGGCCATCACCATCCTGATCTCGGCAGTCGTTTCGCTCACGCTGGTGCCGATGATGTCGGCGCGCTGGCTCAAGCACGAAGAAAAGAAGCAGGTTTCGGACAAGGGCTTCGGCGCGCGCGCCCAGCGCTTCTTCAGCGGCGTGATGGTGCGCTACGACCGCTCGCTGCACTGGGTGATCGACCACCAGGCGCTCACGCTGCTGGTCGCGCTGCTCACCATGGTGCTGACCGTGGTGCTGTACCTCACCATCCCCAAGGGCCTGTTCCCCACCCAGGACACCGGCCAGCTCCAGGCCCGCGTGCAGGCCGCGCAGGACGTGTCGTTCGACCGCATGTCGCAGCTGCAGCTGCAGGCGGCGCAGGCCATCCTCGAAGACCCGGCGGTCGAGAACCTCAGCTCTTTTGTCGGCGTCGATGCCGCCAACAACACCATGCTGCACACCGGCAGCATGCTCATCAACCTCGTGAAGGACCGCGACAGCCAGCAGGTCGTGATGGACCGCCTGCGCGAGCGCGTGCGGCAGGTGGCAGGCGTCACGCTCTACCTGCAGCCCACGCAGGACCTCACCATCGACGCCGAAACCGGCCCCACCGAGTACCGCATGTCGCTCGAAGGCGTGGACAGCGCCGCCATCACCGAGTGGATGAAGAAGCTCGTGGCGAAGCTGCAGGAATCGGACAAGGTGCGCAACGTGAGCAGCGACGCCGGCGCACAGGGCCTGGCGGCCTTCGTGAACGTCAACCGCGACACGGCCGCGCGCCTGTCCATCACTGCGAGCACCGTGGACGACGCGCTCTACAGCGCCTTCGGCCAGCGCATCGTCTCGACCATCTTCACCGAGACGAACCAGTACCGCGTGATCCTCGAAGCCCAGCCCGGGATGGTGAATACGCCGCAGACGCTGGGGCAACTGAGCCTGATCGCTGGCTCGGGCACCGCGACGCCGCTGTCGGCCATCGCGCAGATCAGCGAGCAGCAGGCGCCGCTGCAGATCACGCACGTGGCGCAGTACCCGGCGAGCACGCTGAACTTCGACACCGCGCCTGGCGTTTCGCTCGGGGCTTCGGTCGATGCGATTCGCGCGGCGGCGAAGGAAATCGGGCTGCCCGGCAGCGTGACGATGACTTTCCTTGGGGCTTCGGGGGCTTACGAGAAGTCGCTGTCCAACCAGCTGTGGCTGATTCTGGCTGCGGTGGTGTGCGTGTACATCGTGCTGGGGGTGCTGTACGAGAGCTATGTGCATCCGCTGACGATCCTGTCCACGCTGCCCTCGGCTGGGGTTGGGGCGCTGCTGGCGCTGATGATCACGGGCAATGACCTGGGGGTGATCGGGATCATCGGGATCATTCTGCTGATCGGCATCGTGAAGAAGAACGCGATCATGATGATCGACTTTGCGATCGATGCAGAGCGGACTCAGGGGAAATCTCCTCGGGAGGCCATTCACCAGGCTGCCTTGTTGCGGCTCCGGCCCATCTTGATGACTACGTTGGCGGCGTTGTTTGCCGCTGTGCCGTTGATGTTGAGTTTTGGGGATGGGGCTGAGTTGAGGCGTCCTCTTGGGCTGGCGATTTTTGGGGGGCTGATCGTCAGTCAGTTGCTTACCTTGTTCACTACGCCTGTTATTTATTTGGCGTTTGATCGGTTGGGTGGGGGGAGTGCTCGGCGGGTTGAGATTGAGGAGGAGGCGGTTTGAGTCGTCTTTTCTTCTGTGGTGAGTTTGGATTCCGGGGCCGGGTCTCGCCCCGGCGGGCGACCTACTTTTCTTTGCTTCGCCAAAGAAAAGTAGGGGCGGTTTCAATTCTGAAGTGCAACACACTCGATCCTGAAGGGAAGAGCTTGCATGACCAGGAGTTACGAACAGCTGAGTGCCGAAGAGCGAGGGATGATCATGGCGATGAAGCTGCAGGGCAGCAGCGCCAGATTGATCTCCCGGACCTTGCGGCGTGCTCCCAGC
>NZ_JASMRZ010000092.1 GCF_030462475.1 Variovorax sp. CAN15 | reverse complement strand
CCACTTTGCTGTGCGGCGGCCTCGAAGGCCCGGCCAACCTGCCCGATCGCGTGAAGAAGGGCAACTACGTGGTGCCCACCGTGTTCGCCGACGTGGACAACCGCATGAAGATTGCGCAGGACGAGATCTTCGGCCCGGTGGCATGCCTGATTCCGTTCAAGGACGAGGCAGATGCCATTCGCCTGGCCAACGACATCCAGTACGGCCTGAGCAGCTACGTGTGGACCGAGAACATCGGCAAGGCGCACCGCGTGGCCGCGGCCGTGGAAGCCGGCATGTGCTTCGTCAACAGCCAGAACGTGCGCGACCTGCGCCAGCCCTTCGGCGGCACCAAGGCCTCGGGCACGGGCCGCGAAGGCGGCACCTGGAGCTACGAGGTGTTCTGCGAGCCGAAGAACGTGGCGGTGTCGCTGGGCTCGCACCACATTCCGCACTGGGGAGTCTGAGCATGGGGACGCTCGCCCTCGCGGCCAAGATCACGCACGTTCCCTCGCTTTATCTCAGCGAGCTGGATGGACCGCGCAAGGGCAGTCGTCAATCTGCGATAGACGGCCTGAAGACGATCGGTTTGCGCTGCCGCGAGCTGGGCGTCGACACCATCGTGGTCTTCGACACACATTGGCTGGTCAACGCGAGTTACCACCTGAATTGCGCCCCTCATTTCAAAGGTGTCTATACCAGCAACGAGCTTCCCCATTTCATCAGCAACATGCCGTATGAGATTCCAGGCAACCCGGGTCTCGGCAGGCTGTTGGCGAAATCCTGCAACGAATGGGGCGTCGAGACGCTCGCGCATGATGCCACTACGCTGGGGCCGGAATACGGCACCCTGGTTCCCATGCGATACATGAACGAGGACCTGCATTTCAAGGTGATCTGCGTTTCGGCCCTGTGCACCAGCCACTACTTGAACGACAGCGCCAGATTGGGTTGGGCCATGCGCCGCGCGGTGGAGGAGCATTACGACGGGACCGTGGCATTTTTTGCGAGCGGCTCCCTGTCTCATCGATTTGCCCAGAACGGGCTCGCGCCACGGTATGCCGACCGGGTCTGGAGCCCGCTGCTCGAGCGCATGGATCATGACGTCGTGAAGATGTGGGAGGACGGCGAATGGGCCGACTTCTGCGCAATGCTTCCCGAGTACGCGTCCAAAGGCCACGGCGAGGGGTTCATGCACGACACAGCCATGGTGCTTGGCGCACTGGGGTGGTCTGCCTATGACGGCAGGGCCGAGGTGGTTACACCCTACTTCGGCTCTTCGGCCACAGGACAGATCAACGCGCTCTTCCCAGTGACGCCGCAAGACGGTCGAGCCATTCCGAAACCACAAGCGTCCAGTGCCGACGGCTTCCAGACAGTCTCTCGACTGTAGGCTGTCCAGCATCTATCGAACAATGCCTCATCTGATCGTTCTCTACACACCGAACACCGAAAGCCGCACCGATTTGACAGCGCTATGTCGGCGCCTGGCCGACGTCATGCTCGAGCAGCGCGACGAGACGGGCCGTCAAGTTTTCCCGACGGGCGGCACACGAGTGTTGGCCTATCCGGCTGCGCACCATGCCGTGGCCGACGGCAAGAACGACTATGCGTTCGTCTACCTGAATCTGCGAATGGGCTCAGGCCGTTCGGCGGCAGTGAAAAAAAGGGCCGGCGACGAACTCATGGATGCAGTCAAAGCCCATTTCGAACCGATCTTCAGCAATCAGCTGATGGGCTGCACTCTGCAGATCGACGAGAGTCCAGGACAGGTTTACGACGGAAAGCACAGCAACCTGCACCCCCTCTTCAACAAGGAAAAGTGATCTTCATGCTCAATGACAACTTGATTCATCAGCTCGCGACTGAGCTTTACGCGAGCGAGAAATCCCGCGTACAAGTCGAGCATTTCTCCAAGCGTTTTCCGGAAATGAACATCCAGGATGGTTACGCCATCTCGCGCGCCTGGATGAAGCTCAAGCTGGCCGAAGGCCGCATCATCAAGGGACACAAGATCGGCCTGACTTCTCGCGCCATGCAGCAAGCCAGCCAGATCACCGAGCCCGACTACGGAACACTGCTCGACGACATGTTCTTCGAGCCCGGCGACATCCCCTCCGACCGCTTCATCGCACCTCGCGTGGAAGTCGAGCTCGCCTTCATCCTTAAGGACAAGCTCGAAGGCGAAGGTACGACGGTCGCCGATGTGCTCGCGGCCACCGAGTATGTCCAGCCCGCGATTGAGATCATCGACTCTCGGATCGAACAGTTCGACCGGCACACGAAGGTCATGCGGAAGGTGTACGACACGATCAGCGACAACGCCGCCAACGCGGGGATCATTCTCGGTGGCCGAAAGGCCACACCTTCCGAGATCGATCTCCCCTGGTGCGGTGCCGTGTTGAGGCAGAACGGCGTCGTCGAGGAGACCGGTCTTGCCGCCGGCGTCCAAGGGCACCCCGCGGTCGGGATTGCTTGGTTGGCTCAAAAGCTTGCGCCTTGGGGTGAGTCCCTGCAGCCCGGTCAGGTCGTCCTCGCAGGATCGTTCACCCGGCCCGTCGCGGCGAAACGTGGCGACGTTTTCGATGCCGACTACGGTACGTTGGGCCGGTTCGAGTTCCGCTTCATTTGAGGGCTGGTCATGCATATGCCTCTGAACACCTTCAAGCAAGCGATTCGCAGCGCACAAGTCCAACTGGGTCTCTGGGTCGGATTCGCCGACCCCTATGTCGCAGAAGCACTCGCGACAACTGGCTATGACTGGCTCCTCATCGATGGAGAACATGCCCCCAACGATCTGAGGAGCGTCCTGGCTCAACTGCAGGCAGTCGCCGCGTACAGGTCTCACCCGGTCGTGCGTCCTCCCGAGGGAACGGTGGCCGGTATCAAGCAGCTTCTAGATCTCGGTGCACAGACTCTGCTGATCCCAATGGTGGAGACAGCGCAGCAGGCTGGGCAACTCGTGGCTGCAACGCGCTACCCGCCCGAAGGCATCCGGGGCGTGGGTAGCGCTCTCGCGCGATCCTCCCGCTGGAACCAGATCGACGGGTATCTCACCAAGGCCGCAGACGACATTTGCCTTCTGGTTCAAGTCGAAAGCGCTGCAGCACTCACCCAGGTTGGTGAAATTGCGATGGTCGATGGCGTGGATGGCGTGTTCTTCGGACCGGCGGACCTGTCAGCTTCGATGGGCCTGCTGGGTCAGCCTGGCCATCCTAAAGTCCAGGAAGCCATCATCCAGGGCATCCGCTCGGTTGTCGCCGCGGGCAAGGCGGCAGGCGTATTGTCCGCAGACCAGTCGCTGTCCAGAAAGTATCTGGAGGCAGGTGCGACCTTCACTGCCGTAGGCGTCGATACGACGCTTCTGGTGCGCGCAGCCAAGGATCTGCTGGGCCAGTTCAGGGGAGCGCCTGCCGCGCCCGCTCTTTCTTCAGGAGCATACTGATGCTGCAGCTTCAAGACTCATCTCTGCTGCGCTCGCAGATCTTCGTGGACGGCCAGTGGCTCAACGATGCGGGCACCCAACCCATCGAGGTTCGCAATCCTTCCAATGGCTCCCTTGTCGGAACTGTCCCGTGCGCCGGCGGACTCGAAACTCGTCGAGCAATCCTGGCCGCAGATGCAGCCTTCCGCGACTGGAGCCGCACCACCGCCGAGCACCGGGCGCGCATCTTGCGCCGCTGGTACGAGCTGATGCTTGCGCACCAGGACGACCTGGCAGCGATCATGACCGCAGAGCAGGGAAAGCCGCTCGCGGAGGCCAAGGGCGAGATTGGCTATGCCGCCTCTTACATCGAATGGTTCGCCGAGGAGGCCAAACGCACTTACGGGGACGTCGTGCCATCCCCCTGGTCCGACAAGCAGATTCTGGTCAAACGCGAGCCGGTGGGTGTTTGTGCAGCCATCACGCCCTGGAACTTCCCTGCAGCCATGATCACCCGCAAGGTGGCACCGGCTTTGGCCGCGGGATGCACGATCATCGTCAAACCGGCGGAACAGACGCCGCTTTCAGCGCTGGCCTTGGTGGCCCTCGCACAACGAGCCGGCGTTCCTGCAGGCGTCTTGAACGTGATAACAGGAAAGGCGCGGGAAATCGGCGCAGAGCTGACGAGCAATCCGGTCGTTCGCAAGCTCAGCTTCACGGGCTCCACGGAGGTTGGCCGCATCCTTGCGGCTCAGTGCGCTCCGTCTCTCAAGAGGCTTTCGCTCGAGCTCGGTGGCAATGCGCCATTCATCGTCTTCGACGATGCGGATGTCGACGCTGCCGTCGAGGGTGCAATCGCCTCCAAGTACCGCAACAGCGGCCAGACTTGCGTCTGTGCGAACCGACTTCTTGTGCAAGAAGGCATCCACGACGTCTTCGTCGCCAAGCTGTCTGCCGCCGTGAAAGCCCTTAAGGTCGGCGATGGTCGGGACGCCAATGTTCAGCAAGGCCCGCTGATCGACACCGATGCGTTGGACAAGGTGCAGGCGCTGCTCGCAGACGCGCTCGGCAAGGGCGCCCGGATCGTCGCGGGTGGAACACCTCATCTTCTGGGAGGTACCTTCTTCGAGCCGACGGTTATTGCTGACGTGACGGGCGAGATGAAGATTGCCAATGAAGAAATCTTCGGTCCGGTGGCCCCGATCATCCGGTTCGGTACAGAAGAAGAGGCCGTCACGATCGCCAACTCATCGGAGTTCGGTCTTGCCTCTTACTTCTACTCGCGCGATATCGCTCGTGTCTGGAGAGTGGCCGATGCCATGCAAGCCGGGATGGTCGGCATCAACACGGGGATCATCAGCACCGCGGTCGCCCCTTTTGGCGGCATCAAGCAATCGGGCATGGGCCGCGAGGGATCGCGAGTGGGCATCGAAGAGTACATGCACACCAAGTACATGTGTGTCGGCGGTTTGAACCAGGAAAAGAGGTGAACGCACGATGGAAACCGAAGCAAACCTTCGAACCGATCTCGCCAATTGCTACCGGCTCTTCGACTGGCTGGGCTGGAGCGAACTCATCTTCAACCACATCACGATCCGCGTACCGGCGCCTGCGGAGGAAAAGCCGCAGTACCTGATCAACCCGTTCGGCCTGCACTATTCAGAGGTCACGCCACACAATCTGGTGCGCATCGACGTCGACGGGAATATCCGAGACGGCAGCACCGCACGCGTGAACAAGGCTGGCTTCATCATCCACAGCGCCATCCATGCTGCACGGGATGACGCCCACTGCATCATGCACGTGCATACCACTGCGGGGTGCGCTATCTCTTGCAAGGAAGAAGGGCTGCGTCACGACAACTTCTACAGCGCCATGCTGTATGGGGATGTCGCTTATCACGACTACGAGGGCGTCACGACCAATGAAGACGAGCAGCCTCGGCTGGTTGCTTCCCTCGGGAAGAAGAGCCATCTGATCCTTCGCAACCATGGCCTGCTGGTCGTCGGTCCCGACATTCCCACGGCATTCAACAGGTTGTGGATTTTGCAGCGCGGCTGCGAAATACAACTGGCCTCTGACGGTGGTCGCGGCTCCAATCGGGAAATCCCGGCTGAAATCCTCAAGACCGTTCCGGAAACGCGCGTCGCTAGCGGCGGTGAGATCCATCGCCTGATCTTCGATGCAATGCTGCGACGAGCGGGCATCGCAGGGTAATCAGCGCCGGCATTCCTCATCTAGCGTCGGCCGCGGTGCCGCGTTGCAAATTCAAGGCTAGTTCGACGAAGGAACTTGGCGAAAGCTTCGCTTGCCGGCGAGAGAGATCTCTCGTGCTTGGTCACGATGGAGATGACACGCTCGACGATAGGGCGTGTCAGGCGCCGGATGGCAAGACCCGGCGTGCGCGCAACGACAGAAGAGGGAACGACGGTGACACCCAGGCCACTAGCCGCAAGGGCGACCGCGGTCCCCAACAGCGTGACCTCATGGACGATCCGTAGGCTCACTCCCGCTTCTGCAGCCGCGATTTCTATCTTTCGACGAATCCCATAGCCAGGGCGAACGGTCACAATCGGCAGCGCGGAAAGCTGCCTCCATGTCATTGACGTCCCTTCCGGAAAACCATCCGAAGTGCCCGCCGCAGCGACCAGAACGTCGTGCATCACGGCGTCCTCCCGAAGACCGGGAACTGGAGCCTCTAGGGTTCCAACCGCAAAATCGACACGCTCCGCAGCGACAGCTTCCACAAAATCACTTGGTGTCACTTCGAAGATCTCGATGGTGATGCCGGGGTGCTCACGCTCGAACTGCCGAAGTGCATGCGGCAGCAAAGTCTGAGCGACCGCGGCGGTGGCCGCGACTCGGATTCGTCCCTCTGATACATCCGTCAGCCGCCGCGTCGCCGCCGCCATCGCATGGAGCTCTGTCAGGGCGCGCTCCGCATAGTCGATGACCTGCGATGCGGCTTCGGTTCTTCGCAGAATCCTCGTACTGCGATCGAACAAGCGCAATCCCAAGCGCTCTTCCAGTTCCTTCAGGAGAACGCTCACCGCCGGCTGCGTCAGAGATAACTCCCGAGCTGCGGCCGAGACACTGCCAGATCGATAGACCGCCACGAAAGCTCGCAGCTGGCGTACTGAGGGCAGAAAATATAAAGATGCTTTATGAATCGACATGGAAGATTCATTTCCTATTTTCTTTGGCTCTGACTGTAATCAGGGGACTGCTCTCAAGATCAAGGAAAACAATGTCGCCACCTCTTCATTCTCAGGTACTGATCGTGGGCGCCGGCCCAGTTGGACTGACACTCGCTATCGACTTGGCTCAACGTGGCATCTCGGTGCTCGTCGCAGAGATTCGCCATCGGGGCGAGGCGCCAAACGTCAAATGCAATCATGTTTCGGCTCGCTCCATGGAGATCTTCCGTCGATTGGGAGTAGCCCATGCGGTTCGGAACGCAGGCCTTCCGCCCCACTATCCCAACGACGTCTCCTACCGGACTACTTTCACAGGAGACGAGCTCTCTCGCATCAAGATACCGGCCCGCGAGCATCGATACACCGACAAGAGCGGGCCAGACGGCTGGTGGCCGACACCCGAACCCCCGCATCGGATCAATCAGATCTATCTTGAACCGATCCTGTTCGCACACGCGCAAGCTACAGCCGGAGTTCGAATCCTCAATCGCGTGCGTGTCGATGGGTTCACTCAGGACGCTGAAGGCGTAGACGCCATCGGAATCCTCTTGGATGACGGCAAGAGGATTCGGATTCGCTGCCAATACATGATCGGCTGCGATGGCGGCAAATCTTTCGTGAGAAAAGCGATCGGTGCCAAGTTCTCAGGCACCGATGTGGTTGGCCGCGTCCAGTCGACATTCTTTCGAGCACCGGATCTGCTTTCTCGGGCCAAGGACGCTCCGGCATGGGCTACGTTTTCACTGAACCCCAGGCGCAGTGGCAACGTGTACGCAATCGATGGTCGGGAAACGTTCCTTTTGCACAACTACCTGCGCGCGGACGAAACGGACTTTGAAGCCGTTGATCGCGACTGGGCGATCCGCACGATCCTGGGCGTAGGGCAAGATTTCCAGTACGAAGTCATCTCCAAGGAGGACTGGATTGGACGTCGTCTGGTAGCCGACAAGTTTCGAGATCGGCGCGTCTTCATTTGCGGCGACGCCTGCCATCTCTGGATTCCCATGGCAGGCTACGGCATGAATGCGGGGATTGCCGACGCGATGAACCTTTCATGGCAACTGGCCGCGCGACTGAACGGATGGGGTGGCGAAGGCATTCTCAACGCCTACGAAGCCGAAAGGATGCCCCTCACCGAGCAGGTGTCGAAATTCGCGATGAACCACGCTCTCGCGTTACAGAAGGAGCGCGAGGGCGTGCCGGCGGACATCGAACAGCTTGGCGCGGAAGGACAGGCCGCGCGAAAGATAGCAGGCCAGGCGCTATACGACTTGAACGTCAAGCAATACTGTTGTGGCGGCTTGAATTTCGGCTACTTCTACGACGCATCGCCCTTGATAGTCTACGACGGACAGGAGCCACCCGATTACTCCATGGACCAGTTCACGCCGTCTACCGTTCCAGGATGCCGTACTCCGCACTTCTGGCTGGAAGACGGCACCTCTCTCTATGATGTCCTCGGACCTGAGTACACCCTCCTACGGATGGATCCTACGATCCAAATTGATGCCATTCGTGCAGCAGCTATGCAACGCGGTGTTCCGCTGAAAGTCCTTGACGTCATTTCACCCGAAACAGTTCGGCTCTACCCGTACAAGCTTGTCCTCTCACGGCCGGATCAGCACATTGCTTGGCGCGGCAATGCTGTTCCAGACAACGCTATTCAGCTCGTTGACCTTGTCCGAGGATGCGCCACACAAGCCCACTCGACTCAAGACAAGTGAGTTGGCTCTGAGCAGACTCGACCAAACAGGTGGCACACACCAATCCGGTCAGCCTGAAGGTGATGCTGAGCAAGCTGGTACACCGACAAGAGTCTTCTCCCTTACCAAGGGCATCGGCCTGCTAGCCCCGTTACCGCTCTATTCAATCGAGACGGTTTACTGAGTTTCCAGAGCCGCACCGCCTCATCAACCACAGAGAATGCTCACCCTCCGACTGGAAGCACTTTTTTGGAGGAGCGAGGCCCCATCTTCAATACTGCGACGAGCGCAGCCAAAAAGAAGATCACCGAGTAATGCGCTGGCGCGAAGGCGCTTCGCGTCATCTGCTGAATCAAGGTCACGAAGAAGAGGGAGAATCCCCCGAAGATCGTTGCGGCAATGTTGTAGACGATAGACAGGCCCAATCCGCGGATCTGTGTTGGAAAAAGCTCGGAGAGATAGGTAGGACACGGAGCGTAGGCAGCCGCAATCAGGATGGCGAACCAAAGCTCCACGAGAAGCAATGAAACGAAGCTCGGCGCGGCGATGATGTACATATACGCCGGATAGATCGTGAGAGTAAAAAGTGCCAGTGCACCGAGCAGCATAATTCGACGTCCAAACATGTCGCACGCCAAGCCGAATATCGGGATCAGCATCATACGGAAGACAATAGCCACCAGCAGTGCGATAAATGCATCGCCTTGCGGCATTCCTAGCGTCTGTTGTGCGTACAGAGGCAAGTAGGTGATGATCACATAAGACATCACATTGATTGAGGCACTCACTGTTGTTCCAGTAATGATCTCCGGTACGAAGTGACGCCAGATCTTTACAGACGGAGCAGGCGCCATCGCTACTCGCGTGAACTCTTCCGGCTCGTGCAGGTGGCGGCGGATATACAAGCCTGCAGGCCCAATTAGGAGGCCGACGAAAAATGGCAGTCGCCACGCCCAGCTATCAATGGTCTCCTGCGAGAAGACTTTAAACAGCAACGCTCCCACCACCGTAGACAGCAGCGCGCCAGAGGCCTGAGCAAACATCTGCCAGCTTCCGTAATAGCCCTTCCGGTGTGCAGGGGCCATCTCGATCAGATACGAGGTTGCACTGCCAAACTCTCCGCCCGCTGAAAACCCCTGGAGCAGCCTGGCCACTGCAATCAGCGCTGTGGCCCAAAGACCCGCTTGTGCAAAGGTTGGCGCGAAGGCGATCATTGCCGTCGATACGAACATCAGCCATATCACCAGCGTCATTGCAGGTTTTCTGCCAACCTTGTCTGCGTACCAGCCCAGAAGTATGGCGCCCAGCGGACGGGCGATGAAGCCGATCCCGATGCTCAGCGTCGCAAGCAATAGCGCCGCCTGAGGGTCGCTTTGCGGAAAGAACAACTTGCTGATGGTCGCAGCCAGGAAGCCATAGACGATGAAGTCGTACCACTCCAGTGCATTTCCGATCGTTGCCGCGAGGATAATTTTCCACGGCTTTTTTTCCCAGGCCTTGGCCGTCGATTCTGTTTCCACTACAGCAATTTCCTCTTCATCGTGTCCATCCAACCAGAGGTAACCAAAGCCCCGTTTTCAGCAAGCGGGATTTCGGTTGGCACCTTGTTCATCGCCGCCAAACATGACGGCAATACAAGTATGTGACGCACGTTCGGAGACGCCTACTGCGATTCACGGATCATGATTGCTTTTACTCATCAAGCAACGCACACTCATCTCATCGATCGCGTCGACCAGGACGCATCCAAGGAATCGCTGCTGTTTGACCGCCAACTGTCGCCCTGTGTCACCGTTTTGTGCGAGCTCGTTCGCATTTAGTGACAGCAGGTTTGTCCCCATTCGCATTTTTCGGCGTTGCCTACGTCGGCTTCGCCGACGGCCGCGGCGGCCGGCATGCTCGCGACTTCCTCGATCTGCCAGACGAGGATGGTTGGCGCGGCACTCTCGTGTGCGACGACTTCAGTGGCTACAAGGCGTGCTTCGAGCTCGGCGTCACCGAGGCCGGCCGCCTGGCGTATGCGAGGCGCAAGTTACACGAGCTCTGGGCCAATCACGGCAGCCTCGCCGGGGAGCAGGCGCTGAAGTTTTTCGGCGAGCTCTACGCTGTCGAACGCGAGGTCGCCGACCTGATGCGAGAGGAGCGTAAGCGCGTTCTCACTACCCATTGTTGATTTCCACCCAGAGGCGCACCGCTTCTTCACGGAGCCTTGACCCGCATGCTGTTGGACACACGCGTCTCCGAGCAAAAGGGTGAAGGCAAGCACGCTGGGTCGGCGCTTTATGGAACTTTGGGTCAAATGGGCGCGAAAATCTACACCGGTAGCCAAAGCACCGGCGCTCGTGCGCCAACTCGACGATGCGCGTGCTTAGGCTGGCCGTGGACTCGTTCATGCTGGGCGGTTCCCGGTAGCTGGTTCTGGACAACCCCGCATAGCGACAGGCGCGGCGCTCGCTGATGGACAGTTCCTGAACCATCCTGGCAGCAAGAGATTCTGGCAGCACTGCTCTGGTACGCCATCTACTTTTAGCCCGAGCAAGCGCTTCAATGCCGTTGCCATGGAATAGCAGCAACCCTTCCCACGCTTGGCTTTGTCCAGTCGCACACTCCCTCCGAAAAAATAGAGTGAAGCTCGGCCCATTGCATCGGCGAAAAGGCGACCGCGTAGCTCGAAGCCTCCGGGGCCTTGAGCTCGCACTTCATAATGTCTTGCGCAACGCCTTCACCCGCTGCGATTCGAGGCGTCGAATAGATCGGAAAGATCGTATTGCAGACACCGCCAGGCTCCAGGGTCGCGGGCTCTGCATGGGACACGCCGCTCGAATCCCAGCAGGAATCGACAAGCGCAGGAGGCCTGTTTCTAATGACCTTTCTCGCTAAATCGTCTGACGACGTATCCGCGGCTATTCTTTCAAGCCATTCGTTTTGAGCCACGAGCGCCATCTTCGTTAGATTGACCACGCCCTGATACCCCTCAACACTTGCGGACAGCCAGCTCACGTGATTTGCGGAGGTTCCGTGTGCAGCTTGAATTCTCGAGCGGGTTGCAAAGGTACGAACCCTGGTGTGCGTGTTTAAACCTTCGGTGTAGAGGCGCGTGTCGATGACCGGCAACGTGATGCCCTCGCCCGAGTTGACGAGCCCCGATTTGTACGCATTTTCCACACCTTGGATGTTCGCAACCGCCCGTTTTCTTGCATAGGATCCATTGACATCGAACCCTCCGATATTTTTGTTGAGATCAAGGAACTGTTCGATGGTGATGTCCCCGCTGTTCAGCGCCTGGAGCCCGTATTGAACGCCGACGTTGTCATAGATCGAGCGTGCAAAACCGGTGTTTGCATCAACGCCAAAAACATTGACCAGTCCATCGACGTATCCGCCGCGAGCCCCGGTGGGGTTTGTGATCGGGTCGAAGATTGCTGTTGGGGGTACGACCGGTGAAAAGCCTTGGGTGGGCGTCACGAAAGCATGACCAGCCGCATCCCAGCTTCGACAAGTGGTCGATGTGCCGCTCACCGGATAGCCGGCCACCTTGGCCTGAATCGATACAGGCCAGGCACTCGGCCCCGCATCATCGAAGTATCGGTTAAGCAGGGCGCAGTCGACAACATCAAGTATGACTGACGGTGTATCCGGAAAGGACAGGCCGGGCGTGATCGCGTCAAGTACACCAGGATAGTTTTGAGCGATGAAGTGCTGAATCATCGCGCCGCCGGAGGGCCCGGTGCCGATGGTGAATTTAGGCACTCCGTATGACTTGATGAAGTGCTCTTTGAGCATCATCGAATTCTCCGCGGCCATCACGGGATCACAACCGTTGTCCATCGCCATCCGTGAAGCGAATGCAACGGCGAAGCCAAGACCGAGCGGGTCTATGGCGTTATCCACGCTAAGAGGCAGCATTGCGAGAGCGTCCGGCAAGGTGTTCGAACCGGATCGATAACCAGGGGAACATCCTCCGCCATACACAAGATTGAGTTTTCCATTCCAGCCCGCACCGGGCTTTTTGCCGCCTTTCGCCCACGGATTCGAGATCGGATTGGCGGGGTCATCGAGGATGGCAATTCGGTATATGGATTGATCGATCGTGCCCGATTCGACCCGCACTATGAAGTTCACCTTGTTTCCATCGATGGTCTCTGTCGTAGCGAGATCTGCGGGATACGGAGCAACCAAGCTGGTCAGCGGCTTGAAGGCGTTGGAAGTGGTGACGTAATACCAGTCCAATCGACTCGAAACGGTACAACTCGCATCGGATGCTGCGCCGAGCCCGGAGCTTTCGGTTTCGCAAATCCAAGGGACTTGGTGAGGACCTGAGATGATGGGGCCGGATGAGGAATGGTTCTTGACCGTCACCAAGGTTGCAGGTCCATACTTGCTCTGCGCAGAAATCGTGTTCTCCCCCACATGAAAGCCTGCAATACGACCGACGAGGCGTTTGCCTGACGGGTCGTGCTCCAACGACGAACTGACATCAACGCCGTTGAGGCTGACTTTCAGATCCGTCGCCGGAGCCGATTCAGAAGCCGGATCATTGCTCACCGCAATGACGGCATCGCCTCCGCTGACCGTATCCCGGCGCGACGACAGAAGCTCGACTCGAGGCGCTCGGCCTTCCGGGGAGAACGACTCTGAAGCAACGGGCAGCGCGTAGCCTGGCGTTGGATCAGAACCACCACATCCGCCCACGACAGTGGCGAAGGCCAGCAACATCCAAACCTTGCGGCGAGGCGACGGGCACTGGATCTTCTGAAGAGTTCTGAACTTTAGGAACAGGGAGTGCCAAGACGGTTTCTTTGATGACCAAGAACTCATTTTTTCTCCTGCACAAGGCGTGAAATGACGAAGCAACAACCACCGCGCTCGTCTTTCGACGCGACGACTCCTGGCGGAATCGTTGATCGATGGAGACATGCGAAGTCGGGGAGGCACCCGCCCAAGAAGGCTCAAGAGCCTCTGTGTGCCGCCAATGAGCCCTACATCGGCGCCTTCCAGACCTCCTTCATCACACGCAGCCAGTTTTCGCCCATGACCAGGCCAATATCCGAGTCGGAATAGCCCTTGCTCAAGAGCGCATCCACCACTTCGGGCATGGCGCCCAGTTCCACCCGCTTCATATCGCTGCGCGTGTAGCCGCCATCTGGCGGCAGCTTGTCCGCGTGGGCCGCAGCGTCGGCTGTGATCGCGGGTAAATCGACGATGTAGTCGAGCCCCAGACCGACATGTTGAGGCCCGACCAACTGCGCGATGTAGTCGATCTGTTCGGCGAACTTCGAAGGCGATGCGTCATCGTCACCGGTGAAGATCGAAAGGCCCGTCAGACCGAACACGCCGCCGCTGGCTGCCACCGCCTTGATCTGATCGTCTCGGTAGCAACGCGGATGTTGGTGGATGTTCCAGATGTTGCCGTGGCTGCAGATCACCGGATGATCGGAGTACTCGATGGCCTCCATGCAGGAGCGATAGCCGGCATGGGCGACGTCCACGAGCATCCCGACCCGATTCATCTCGGCGATCAACGTCCGCCCGAATCGGCTTATCCCACCCTCTCCAAGTTCGTGGCATCCGTCTGCCACGAAGTTCTTCTGGTTGTAGGCCAGCAGCATGTGGCGAATCCCGAGCTTGTAGAAGACTTCCACCATCGAAAGGTCCCGACCGACCGGAACAGAACCTTGAAAATGAAAGCCCACGGCGAGCTTGCCCTCCTTCCTGGCCCGATGGATGTCGTCCACCGTGTTGACGAGCATGCAAAGGTCGCTTTGGTCAAGGAAGAACTTCCGGTACGCCGCGATGGCCTGGATCGCACCGATCGTGTCGCTGTTGTCGGCTACCAGCGTGAAGGACACATAAGTGAAGCCTTCGTTAATGAGCCGCGAAACGAATGCGTCCTTGAGCCGCTGGTCCGCGGGAGCGCAGAAGGGCGAAGTCATATCGCAGACGAGCAGGCGGGAATACAGTTCTCTCGCTTGATCCGAGGCAGCGGGTTTCATTGCATTGGATGGATTGAGCATGGTGGATTTGCTTGGGAGATGAAGGGATGGGGCGTCGGTGTCCTGCCCACGGTTATCCTCAGACCTTGAAGTCCGAGCCGGGTCGATGCAGCACAACAAGAAAGATCCAGAAGACGGCCGTCACGGCAACCACATAGAAGGCAGGTACCAGAGCGCTTTGGACAGCATTCAGCATGACGGTGATCGCATACAACGAGAAACCGCCAAAGATGGTTGCGCTCAAGTTGTAGGAGATCGCCATGCCTGTGGAGCGAAGGTCAGGCGGAAAGAGATACGCCATTAGCTTTGGATAGACCGCGTTGGAGGCCGACGTCACAGTGGTGAAGATTGCCGAGCAAATGATGAACTTGGCCGTCGTTGGCCCGGAGGTCATCCAGACATAGAGCGGTACGATCATCACGATCAGTGCGGCAAGGCTGATGTGCAACTGCCTTTTCGCGCCCAGCCTGTCAGCAACCATTCCCAGCAGCGGTGTGAGGACCGTCCCGATGGCGCCACAGACCAACAGGGCCAGAAACGGAACATTGGCCGGCAGCTTGAGCTCACGCACGGCGTAGGTGGGCGCATACACGAGAAGAACGTATTGCACCGACGTGCCGATCGCCGCCAGAGACAGCGCGACCATGAGTGCACGGCGGTGTTCCCTGAAAACGATTCGAAGCATCTCCATGGTTCCCCGGTCGCCGGCGTTTTTTTCGAACGCTTCTGACTCCGGCAGGTATCTCCTGATGTAGTAGCCGACCGGTGCAATCAGCAGGCCGAAGGCGAAGGGAACCCGCCATCCCCAGCTGTCTCTGGATTCCGGTGTCATTACCTGGGTCATCAGCAGTCCGACAAGAGCTGCCATGACGGTTGCGAGCAACGGGCCGCTGCTGTAGAGGCCGCTGTAGAGGCCTCGTTTCTTCGCCGGAACGGACTCGAGAAGGTAAGTCGCGGCACTGGCGAATTCGCCGCCCGCAGACAGCGCCTGAAGGATGCGCGCGATGACCATCAACACGGTGGCAGTCACCCCGATGGAAGCGTAGGAGGGGACGAAGACCATGATGAGCATCGACACGGTCATCGACGCCATGATGAAGCTCAGCGCAGGACGTCGCCCGAAACGGTCGGCATACAGACCGATCAACACACCACCGAGCGGCCTTACGACGAAGGAGAGGGCGAATGTGGCAAAGGTCAAAAGGAGCGCTGCTGCGTCATCGCCGGGCGGGAAGAACTGCTTGGCAATGAAAACCGCCAGAAACCCGTAGACGATGAAGTCGTACCACTCCAGCGCGTTGCCGATGATGGCGGCGACGAGCGCCCTTTTCTTGTGGACCGCTTGAACGGAATCTTCTGATCCCTGCAATGGCACTTGCAGTTGGGCAATGTCTTCTATATGGGCAGATTTCATGACAGCAGATCGCATTCCTGAGATGGGGACCACGCGCTTCTTCCCCGACAGTCGAGCTGTCGCTGCGGGCACGCTCGGCGCTTGATGGTCGACTTGCAGAGGCTGCATGGTACGTTTCAATCCTGCATAAAACAATAAGCATTTAACGCAACATGTATAGGGTTTACGTGCCCCCCGTGAAGCTGTGAATACAATGCACGGAAGATGGCCACTTCCCCAAACAAACCCCGGCGCGTCGTCAGAACCCAAGCGGAACGCAGCGAAACGACCCGGCGCCGCATCCTGAATTCAGCGATATCGCTGATTCGGCGGCAAGGCTTTCAGAAAGCCAACCTGCAGAACATTGCGTCCGGCGCGAAGGTCACGCTCGGTGCGTTGCAGCATCAGTTCGGAACACGGCAGGCGCTGCTAGAGCAGGTCGTGGAAGAGGTGATGGCACCGCTATCTGACAAGGGCCCTGTGTGGCCGGATTCAGCCATCCCGCTCAGTGAGCGTGCCGCGGAGTTCGTGGAACGCGCATGGCAGCACATCTACGGTGCGGACTCTTATGTGGCTGCCTGGGGAGTGTTCTTTGGCTGCAAGTCCATCCCCTCACTTTTCAAGCGCATCGATGCGAAACGGCAGGCAGAAGACCCGGTGTCGTTCGCCCATTTTCTCGCGCTCTTTCCTGAGGTTTCCGCGAACCATAGCGACCCCGCCGGATTCGCCGAAATGGTGTTTTCCACGCTTCGCGGGATTGCAGTGTTCAAGTTGTTCCCGGTGACGGAAGAATCCATCGCTTCCCAGCTCGAATGCCTTGCCGGGATGATCGTCGCCGCAGGCCAAGAGAAGCCACGCAAGACAGGCAGATCGTAGCCCTCCCCGCGCCTGCATCCTAGTTCGTCACGAAGAAGAGCCGGGCTTGGCGCCCGAAGTATTTGACCGTGGTCCCGTTGCGGATTTCAATCACGTCACCGGGGCGACCTTCAACGCGTTCTCCGTCGCCAGTCTCGACGCCGAAAACGCCCTCTAGCACCAGGATGATTTCGTCATAGTCGAGCGTCTTCGGCTCACAGGCTGCCTCATGCCATCGACCGAATCCGCAAAGCAGCGCGGCGTCCTCGCCGTCCGAGACCACCCAAGAGATTTCGGCCAAGCCGTCAGATGCGCCCCCGCGCGCCTCGGAGACGACTGTGTGTCCAGGGATCAGGCGAAGAGAAGTCATTCAGGTGCTCCGAGTGAAAAAATGAAAGTCCGTGCGGCTGCGCGTCGTCCACGACTTCATCGTTCGCCTCGCCCGGTCCAAACACCGTAGGAAAGGGCCATGCCGACACCGATGTCGCGCAGTGGGCGCGGCGGGATGTAGTTGGCCGTTCCTTGCGAGAGAAAATCTGTCATCAGGGAATGATCGCGGCCGAGGGCTAGGTCCGCGATGAACGTCCCCGCCGCGGTGTGCCGCACGATGCCGGATCCGTTGCAGCACGAGGCGGCAAAAGAGTTCGGTCCCACGCGACCGAACGCAGGCGCGTGGTTGTGCGACACGGCAAGCCAGCCAGCCCAGAAGTGTTCGAGCTCAATCGGACCGAGCTGAGGAAATCGCCGACGCAGGAGTGCCAGATTGATCTCCCGAGCCTTCGCGCGTCGAGCGTCAGTGGTGCCTAATGACGGCGAGTACTCGAATCCCTGACGAATCATCAGGCGTCGCTCCCGAGTCAGCCTTAGCGTCGATCCGACCACGGAATGCGCCGGCGTCAAGCCCCAAGTCGACTCTCTGCCAAGTTGGCCGAGTTGTTCATCGCTTAACGCGGGCGTCAGGCTCGCGAACAACAATATGGGGATCTGACGGGTGCGATAGACGCCGAAGGACTGCGAGAAGGCGTTGACCGTCAGGATGAGTGCGTTCGCGCGAATTCGGCCATGCGGGGTCCGTACGCTGGGCGTCTGGCCGCGGATGTCTGCTTCGATCACTGGTGAGTTTTCGAATAGCTTGACCTGCCGAGGGAGGCTATCGGCGAGCCCGCGGATAAGACTCGCCGGATTGACCAGGTAGGTGCCAGGGGTGTGAATGGCAGCGGCGTAGTAGGCCGTGCCCAGCGCTTCTCGCAGCTCGCTTCGGTCGACCCACCGGTACGGCTCTTGCCATACTTTGAGACTGGCCTCGTACGCGGCGAGAGAACGCTTCGCGACGTTCTCCGTGACGGCAACATGGTATCGCCCACGCTTCTCCCAGCCGCAGTCGATGCTGTGCTCTTTGACGAGGCAATCCAATTCGTTGAGCGCGAATCGTCCCACGCGGATCGCGCTACGGCCCTGCTCCGTCCATTCTTCCGACGTCCCTGCTGCATGCGGAAGATCGATAGCGAAGCCGGAGTTTCTGCCGGAAGCGTTCTCTCCGACCAGCCCGGCTTCAACAAGCGCGATTGTCGCGTTGGGCCGGAGCCGAGCAAGTTGCCGGGCTGCAGCAACACCCGCGTACCCTGCACCGACGACCACCCAGTCGAAGTCCAACTCACCCCGTACCTCAGCGTTTGCTCGCCGCGGCGGCAGCAAAGCGCTCCACCCATTGCTTTGATCATCTATGGGCAAACGCCCAACGCGAACCGACATGTCGAATTCCTGAATAGCCCCCAGTGCGACCTTCCACAGGAAAAGACTGCAGATGAATGTCGTTCTGGAATGCAGAATATAACAATAAGCATTTAATGTATATTAAATAAATCAGACATGCAATCGCAGCTTTTTCGCCATCTGTGAAGTGCGGGGGCTGAATATGCGTTTCGGACGCTTGCCGATGGGCATTGGCGGGACGCTCAGGCTCCGACGCCCAGTCCTCGGGCAGGTACAACTGGCGGGCCACGGGCAGACTGCCCTGCTTGCCCTGCTTGCCCTGCTTGCCCTGCTTGCCCTGCTTCCCGCGATACTGGCGTGTAACGCGCACCGAATGGCAACCCTTCTTCGAAAGGCCGGTGCCCTCGATGATCCACCGACCGCCCTGCCTGAAGTCCATCCTGGGCATTACCCACTGGCACGTACGACGCAGCTGCGGCGTGTGTGACCACTCGGCCTTGGCCACGAACTGGTGCCGCGCGCTGGCGTGCGTCGGATCCACCCGCGTGGCCATGCGCTCTCCGCTCTAGCGCGACGAGAGAAGCATCAGGCCCGTGCAGTACCCACGAAGGCCGGCGTGCCGATCCATGTGACCCAAGCCCGCGCTCAGGTGCTCCGAATACCTAGTTTTGAACTACCCGCACGCGGCATCCTTCTGTTAGCTGTTCCGTACCGAAGCGCGAATTGAAGAGGCTCACGGTTCGCCGTTACAGAGGAGGTATAGGCGCGGCACCTATCAAGATCGGAAGGGAAGCAGCGCTGTCGCGCATACGAACTTCCAGCATCGCGAGAAGGACACGGAGAGCGGCGCTGTTCTGGCGGCGCTGTGTGTAGACTGCATAGAGCCAGATGTCGCTGGGCATGAAGTCTCTGAGAACCGGAACCAAGTGAGCGCTTTCCACGTAGGGTTGCGCAAGCAGGTCGGGAACGCACACCGCGCCGATATCCGCCAGTGCTGCGCCAATCAACGCACTCGCATCGTTGGCGTCCATGCGTCCCCGAACGGGAACGTTGTACGGCTGGCCGTCCACTTCGAATGCGATCTGTGGAGGCCCTGGCGTGACGGAGTATGCGAGGACATCGTGCTTTCGCATGTCATCAGGCTTCAACGGAATGCCGCGCCGCGCCCGACCGCGGCGGCGACATCCTGCCGCTGGTGAAGCAGTTGATGAAGCACCCCGACTTCTCGCTGAAGAACCCGAACCGCGCGCGCAGCGTGATCTTCAGCTTCTGCAGCGCCAACCCCGGCGCCTTCCACCGCCCCGACGCGGCCGGCTACGTGTTCTGGAGCGAACGCG
>NZ_JASMRZ010000091.1 GCF_030462475.1 Variovorax sp. CAN15 | reverse complement strand
ACCCCGGGCGCCGGCGGAGGCGCGGGTGGCGCCGGCGGAGGCGGGGGCGGTGCGGCGGAACCGTCCGCATTGACCGATTCGTCGGCCGCCAGGCGTTCTCCGCCCGTGCCGACACCGGCGGCGCCCAAGGCGCCGACGATCAGTTCGCCGCCGGCGATGGCGACAGTGCCGATCACCGGAATGCTGCCGATCACACCTTCCATGCGACGGTTGCGCGTGATCGCACCGAGAGAGCGCAAGCGGCCGGCAAGTCCAGGCAGGTGCGCGGCATCGGCTTCATTGGCGGCGTTGTCCAGCGCATCGGCAGCGTCTGCGTATTGCTTCAAGGTCGCCGCGACATCGGCATCCGCGCTGGCGAGGCCCGCAACAGCCCCGAGGAGGCCCGCGACGGCAGCCCCGCCGGCTCCACCGGCCCCGGCGCCCGGGGTGAACGTATGCAGCGCAGCCTGCTCCACATCGACCGGAAAGGCCTGAATCTCGGGCGCGAGGCCCGACGACAGCTTGACGCCCAGCGCGGTATCGATCGCCACGCCCCCGAAGTTGGAGATGGCGATGGCCAGTGCGTTGTCGATGCTCATGCCCATGAAGGTCGAGCGCGCTATACCCAGGTTGGCTTCGCTGTTGGTGCCGATGTAGCCGCTGGTGTTCGGCCCCAGGATGGTCGTGTTGGAGCCGACCGAGGTCGCGTCGATGCTGCCCACCGCCATCATCTCGATGCCGGTGTTGCTCATCAGCTTGATCTTGTTGGCCATCAGGTGCAGCGGTCCGGTAGGCACCGTGATGTACTTCGAGCTCGAGCCCGTCACCATCCAGTCGATGTGCCCGGCCTCGAAGCTCATCTTCGCGGCCTTGTAAGTGACGTTGCCGCTGACGGTGATGGTCTGGTTGCCGATCACGTTGCGGGTTTCGCCGGCACGCGAAGTGTCGGTGCGCGCGCCGGTCACGTCGCTCAGGCTGGTGCCGGTCACCATGGTCTTGTCGTTGCTGTCGACGAATGTGGTGCGGTCGCCCACCACCTGGTTGTTCTGCTTGCCCTTGACCGTGTTCTTCTGGTCCACCACCACCATGTTGGTGTCGTTGCGCGTCACCGTGCTCTTGCGGTCGCGGTCCACGTGGTTGGTCTGGTCGCGCTTGACGGTGACGCTCTGGTCGCGGTCGATGGTGGTGGAGTCGTCGCGCTCCACGCTGCGGCTCATGTCCAGCTCGGCGTGGATGTTGATTTTTTCCTCGCCCTTCTTGTCCTCGAACATGATCTCGTTGTAGTTCGAGGAGCCGCCGCCGGGCGTGGAGCGCGTCTTGAAGCCGCTCTGCGTGGGCGACTTGTAGGGAATGGGCTGGTCGTCGTTGTAGACGCGGCCCATGATGATGGGCCGGTCGGGGTCGCCGTTGAGAAAGTCGACGATCACCTCCTGGCCGATGCGCGGGATGAAGTAGCCGCCCCAGCCCTTGCCGCCCCAGGGCTGCGATACCCGGATCCAGCAGGTGGACTTCTCGTTGCTCTCGTCGTAGCGGTCCCAGTGGAAGTGCACCTTCACGCGGCCGTGGTCGTCCACGTGCAGCTCGTCGCCCTTGGGGCCGACGACGATGGCGGTCTGCGGGCCCGGCATGGTCACGCGCGGCGTGAGGCGCGGCGTGCGGAACAGGCGCTCGACCGGCATCACGGTGAGCAGGAAGATGCTGCTGCCGGTCTGCGCGGCCGAGAGCGCGGGCGTGGCCGCGATGATCTCTTCCAGCACGGGCAGCGTGTCGGCATTCACCGCGTCGTCGCGCAGCACGTCGGCCAGCGCGGCATGCACGGGCTGCGCGAGGGTGTTGCCGCTCACGCCCTCGTAGCCGCGATGGCTGGCGACGAAGGTGCAGGCCGCGATCACGTAGTCGCCGTTGCGCGTGCCGTCGGGGTCGCCCTCGTACTTGAAGCCGCGCCCGGCCGTGACGTCGGGCCAGGGCGTCACGGCCCAGTGGCGGTCGCGGCGCGCGTTGAGCTCGTCGCCGCGCAGCTTGGCGCGGGTCTCGCCATCGTCGCCGCTGAAGTAGCCGCCCGGGAACTCGAAGAGCTCCAGGCTCGCGAGTTCGTGGTCGTCCGATGCGTCGATGTCGGCGCCCAGCTTCTTCTTGATGGCCTTGAAGTCGCTGTCGCGCGAGGCGTGCTTGCCGGTGTCGAACTGGCGCCCGCTCACCCAGCGCGAGATCTCGTTGAATCGCGGCTCGGCGGCGTTGACGGCCATGTGGCGCAGGGTGTCGGCCGCCGGCAGCTTCTCGTGTGCCATGTCGCTGGCGTCCGAAAGATGCATGGTGCCGGGCGCATCGTGCGCGTCGAACCAGTAGTAGATGCCCTCGTCCTCCAGCAGGCGCGAGAGAAACCTGTAGTCGCTTTCCTGGTGCTGCACGCAATAGCGGCGCGGGTTGTGCGTGCCGACCACGTTGTCGGCCTTGGTCTTCTTGAAGCGCTTGATGGGGCTGTCCTCGAACACCGCGTCGAGCACTTCGAGCACCTTCTTCTCCTGCAGGATGCGGGAGTTGGCTCGCTTGGTGAGCAGCCAGAACCACGAGCGCAGCGTGATGCGGTATTCGTAGTGCCGCCCCATGTGGCCCGCGCGCACGAAGCGCACCGCATGGCCCTGGCAGTGGCGCTCGTGCGTGCCGCCGTCGGCGTCCTTGAACCCGATCACCACGTCGAAGGCATGCCCGAGGATGTCCTTGGCGTCGATGGCCTTGTTCGTCGAGATCACCGTGAGCTCGTAGGCCGACGGGCGCGCCAGCGCCTCGTGTCCCACGATGCGCCAGAACATCAGGTCGTCCTTGGCGGGTGAATCGCTCTCGATGCGGAACTCGTTGTCGGCCATTTCTTGGTCTCTTGCGTCAATGCGGCGTCAGTCGTCGCGGCCCGTTCGCGAAACGCCGCGGAACCGGCTTTGCCGGGCCGCAGGCGTTGCCCCCTGCAAGGGGGTTGGCGAAGCGACACGAAGTGCGCGAAGACTGGGGGTGTGCGTCATGTCAGTCGAAGGCGTAGGTGAAGTCCGCGTCCTTCACGTCGAGCGCCACGCGGCGAATCTCCCCGCCCGAGGCCAGCCGCTGCAGGTACTCGACCGAGATCGTCGGCAGCACGGTGTTGGTGAGGATCGCGTCGATCACGCGCCCGCCCGACTCCGGGTCCTGGCAGCGCGCGACCACCTGGTCGACCACCGCGTCGCTGTACTCGAAGGGCACGCCGTGGTTGGTTTCCACGCGCTTCTTGATGCGGCCCAGCTGCAGCCGCACGATCTTCTTCATCATCTCGGGCGACAGCGGGTAGTAGGGAATGGTGACGATGCGGCCCAGCAGCGCGGGCGGAAACACCTTCATCAGCGGAGCCTTCAGCGCATCGGCCAGGCTGTTGGGCTCGGGCAGCAGCTCGGGGTCGCGGCACATGCTCATGACCAGCTCGCTGCCGGCGTTGGTGGTCAGCAGGATGATCGTGTTCTTGAAGTCGATCATCCGGCCCTCGCCGTCTTCCATCCAGCCCTTGTCGAAGACCTGGAAGAAGATCTCGTGCACGTCCGGGTGCGCCTTCTCCACTTCGTCGAGCAGCACCACGCTGTAGGGACGGCGGCGCACCGCCTCGGTCAGGATGCCGCCCTCGCCGTAACCCACGTAGCCCGGAGGTGCGCCCTTGAGCGTGGAGACGGTGTGCGCCTCCTGGAACTCGCTCATGTTGATGGTGATGATGTTCTGCTCGCCGCCGTACAGCGCCTCGGCCAGCGCGAGCGCCGTCTCGGTCTTGCCCACGCCCGAGGTGCCGCAGAGCATGAACACGCCGATGGGCTTCTGCGGGTTGTCCAGCCGCGCGCGCGAGGTCTGGATGCGCCGCGCGATCATCTCCAGGCCGTGCTTCTGTCCGATCACGCGCTGGTTGAGCGTGTCGGCGAGCTTGAGCACTGCCTCCACTTCGTTCTTGACCATGCGTCCGACGGGAATGCCGGTCCAGTCGGCGACCACCGAGGCGACGGCCTGCTCGTCGACCGAAGGCAGGAYCAGCGGCGACTCACCCTGCACAGCGTGGATCCTGGCCTGCAGCTCGTGCAGTTCGGCCAGCAGCGCGGCGCGGTCCTCGCTCCTTCCCCCGCTGGGGGAGGGTTGGGGCACGTCGGCCTTCGCACCATCGTCAGCATTGGATGCGCCGCTGCCCTCCCCCAGGGGGGGAGGGAGTGAAGCAGCATCCACCGGCTTGTTACCCGCACGCAGCTTGGCGCGCAGCTCCAGCAGCCGATCGACCAGCCCCTTCTCTTCCTGCCAGCGTGCGTTGAGCGCATCGAGCTGCACCTTCGATTCGGCCAGCAACGCGGCCACCTGCGCGGCACGCTTGGTCACGTCGATGCCGATGGCCTCTTCGCGGCCGATGATCTCCTGCTCGACCGTCAGCCCCTCGATGCGGCGCATGCAGTCTTCCACCTCGGGCGGCGTCGCGTGCTGCGACACGGCCACGCGCGCGCAGGCGGTGTCGAGCAGGCTCACGGCCTTGTCGGGCAGCTGGCGCGCGGGAATGTAGCGGTGGCTCAGCTTCACGGCCGCCTCGATGGCCTCGTCGAGCAGCTGCACGCGGTGGTGCTTCTCGAGCACGCTGGCCACGCCGCGCAGCATCAGGATGGCCTTGGTCTCGTCGGGCTCCGGCACCTGCACCACCTGGAAGCGGCGGGTGAGCGCCGGGTCTTTCTCGATGTATTTCTTGTATTCGGCCCAGGTGGTGGCGCCGATGGTGCGCAGGTTGCCGCGCGCCAGCGCCGGCTTGAGCAGGTTGGCCGCGTCTCCGGTGCCGGCCGCACCGCCCGCACCCACCAGTGTGTGGATCTCGTCGATGAACAGGATGATGGGCGTGGGCGAGCTCTGCACCTCGTCGATCACCTGGCGCAGGCGCTGCTCGAACTCGCCCTTCATGCTCGCGCCGGCCTGCAGCAGGCCGATGTCGAGCGTGAGCAACTTCACGTCCTTCAGCTGCGGCGGCACGTCGCCGCGCGCCAGGCGCTGTGCGAAGCCTTCCACCACGGCCGTCTTTCCGACGCCCGCCTCGCCGGTGAGCAGCGGGTTGTTCTGGCGGCGGCGCATGAGGATGTCGACGATCTGGCGGATCTCCTCGTCGCGGCCCGTCACCGGGTCCATCTCGCCCTTCTTGGCCTTCTCGGTGAGGTCGACCGCGAACTTCTTCAGCGCGTCGCCCTTGCCCATGGCGGCCGGCGCCATCGCGCCGGAGTCTTCGCCGGGCGCGCCGCTGCCCATGCCGGTGCCGTCCTGCGCGCGCATCTGCGCTTCGGGCGAGGCGTCGCAGATCTTCGCGAAGTTGTCGGCCAGGTCCTCGACCTTGACCTTCTCGAACTGCTTCGACAGGCCGAACAGCGGGTTGCGCAGGCTCTGCGTCTTCAGCATGCCCACCAGCAGGTAGCCGGTGCGCACCTGGGCCTCGCCGAACTGCAGCGTGGCGTAGGTCCATGCGCGCTCGATGGCGTTCTCGATGTGCGGCGAGAAGTCGCTGATGGCGGTGGCGCCGCGCGGCAGGCGGTCGAGCGCGGCGGTCATGTCTTTCGCGATGACCGACACGTCGAGGCCGTAGTGCTGGATCACGCGGTGCAGGTCGGAGTCCTGCGCCTGCAGCAGCTGCGCGAACCAGTGCTCCAGCTCCACGTACGGATTGCCCCGCATCTTGCAGAACACGGTGGCGCCTTCGATGGCCTTGTAGGCCAGCGAGTTGAGCTTGCCGAAAAGGGCGGTGCGGCTGATTTCACTCATGAGGGACTCCGTATCTCTTCTGGACGAATGAAGGTGGGCTTGTTGAAAGACTGGCTGCCGATGCGCACGTCGGCGGCGTCGTGCGAGCGCCTGCGCTCGCCGAGCCACGACACCCAGCCCAGGCGCGGCGCGCTGCCCTTGGTCACGCCCAGTCGGGTGGCGGGCACCTGCGCCTTCTCGAGCACGAGCTCGGCGTCCCACTCGAGCTCGTCGCCGAGCAGTTGCTGCATCCAGCGCTGCAGCACGGGGCGCGCGTCGCCGATGGGCAGGAACATGCGGTATTGCTCGATCGTGAGCGGCCCCAGATGCAGGCGCACGCGGTGCTGGCGGTCCCACGCGCGGGTGCCGAGCATGGCGCCCATGCCCATGGAACGCGAGCTCTCGCCCTGCCCCAGCCGCGTGAGTTCACCGGCGGGCAGGCTCATCCAGTGGCCGACCCAGCGCTCCAGCTTCACCGGCACGCCGAAGTAGCTGCACAGCACCGACTCCACGCTCTCCACGTTGTGCACGCGGCGCGCGAGCCAGCCCGAGAAGTGCAGCCGCGCGTCGTCATGGATCTCGTCGCGCTCCACACGGCCCGGCGTGCCGATGCCGACCAACGCGCCGATCTGCAGGCGGAAGCGGTCCTCGCCGGGCCGGTCCAGCGCCACGGCCGGGCGCGACTGCGCCCATGCGCGGTAGAAGTGCAGCGAGAAGCGGTGCGAAAAACTGTCGAGGAAAGCCAGCCAGGTCGGGTCGCCGTGGTTCAGGCTGCGCTCGCGGATGAAGTCGCTCAGGTGCACCGGCAGCGGCCCGTTGGGGCCGATGTAGCCGAAGAACTGCTGGCGCAGGCGCGGCGGCGAGTGCGCTGTGGCGGGCTCGAAGCGGCTGAAGCTCGCGGGCGCGAACGAAAGCGAAGGTTCCTGCCCCACGCGTACCGGCTCGGCGCTCGGCAGCAATGCGCGGCCCCAGCGCGGCGTGGTCTTCGCGACCGACTCCAGCCGGCGCATCACCGCGAAATAGTCGAAGGCCCAGGGCTCGGCCGACCAGCCGCGCAATGCGGCATCGACGCGGTCCTGCACCCCGCCCCCGGCCTGCCCGGGCGCGCGGGCCACGTTGCCGATCACAGGATCTGCCGCGTCCCGCACAGCGGCCTCCAGCGCATGGTCTCGCCCTTGCCCGCGATGCGCAGCACGGTCTCGACGAAATGGTTCACCTCCACGTGGCGCGAGAGAAAGCGCGCCAGCACGGCACCGAAGAGAAAGCTGCTGTGGCCGTGGAAGGCGTCCTTGTCGACCTCCAAGGTCACCTCCAGTCCGCGCCCGAAGGCGATCGGCCCCTTCAGAGGCAGGCGGCGCGCCACGGGCTTGCACTTCACCGACAGCAGCCCGCGCACCTGGCCCTGGCGCATCTCGTCGGCATGCACTGCGTAGAGCATCAGCGTCTCGCGCAGCGCGGCGGCGCCCTGCTCCGGCGTGCTGTCGGACAGCGACAGGTAGTTGAGCGCGAGATGGTCGACCACGCGCCAGCCCAGCCCCTGGCTCACCACCGGCGACACCGGCCGCGAGGGCCCGCGCACCATGCGCACGCGCTGCACGGGGAAGGAATCGACGCAGTCGAAGTCGTTCTCGCGGCCCAGCGGCATCAGCAACGGCAGGTCGCGGTTGGTGCACAGCGCGGTCACCGCCAGCTGCCGCAGCGTGGCCGCGTACGGCGCCTGCTGCGGATCGACGATCTGCATGTAGACCTCGGAGCCGATGTGGCTGCTGCGGTTGCCCTCGGTGCGCTGGCGCACCGACAGCATGCGCGGCTCGCGCGTGACCGTGAAGTAGGCCGGGTGGCTCATCCGGCTGCCGTGGAAGGCCGAATAGAAGGGCCTGAACGGCTGCTCGGCCGCGGCCGCGTCGGTGCCCGGCGTGCCGTGGCCGATGACCTCGGTAACAGTGTGCACCTCGAAGTCCTGCGGCCGCGTGCGGTCGGGCACCAGGTGGAACTGGCTCACGCCCTCGGTCAGCGGCACGCGGTCGAGCCGCTTGGTGAACAGGTTCACCGCGGGCACGCAGTGCAGCAGCACGTTGTCCGCGCTCACGAGCTTTTCGAGGGCCGCGTCGCCGCGCGAGAACAGCAGCACGATCTCGACCTCGGCAACCGGCATCTGCGCCAGCAGCGCCTTGAGCCCGCCGATGCGCACGAACTGGAAGCGCTGGGGAAAGGCGAAGTACTCCTGCAGCAGCCTGAAGCCCGAGAAACCGGTGGCGGTGACGGGCAGCAGCGCCTCGTCGTCTTCGAAGCCGACCGCGCCGATGGCGCCGGGCGGCAGGCTGCGCGGCGTGCCCTGCAGCGCACCGCCCGGCCCCAGCGGCCGCACCAGCACGCCGATGGGCTGGCCCAGCGCGCATTCGTGCAGCTGCCAGGCCACGTCTTCCGCGCCGCCGAAATGCAGCACGAGGTCGTCGAGCGCGATCTGGCTGAAGTCCAGCCCGGCCGTGGCGCGCAGCACGATGCGCAGGCCGCCGCGGATCGCGCGCGACTGCGGATGCGTGTTCAGCGGCAGGTCGGGCGCGTAGGTGAAGTACTGCGCGCGCTGCACCTCGATGGGCCAGATGCGCAGGGCGCTGGCCGTGCGGAACTCGCAATGCGTGTTCTGCCCCACCGCCTGCCGCGCACGCAGGCCGCTGCCACGCGGCAGGCTCGGGCCGGTGGCGAGGTTGGCGTCGTCGGGGTCGGGCGCGAAGGAGACCACCACCATCGCCGGCGTCGGCGCGAGGAAGTGCGGATAGACGATGTCCAGCAGGTGCCCGGTGAAGCGCGGGTATTCGGCGTCGAGCTTCAGGCCCACGCGCGCCGAGAGGAAGGCCGTGGCCTCGATGAGCCGCTCCACGTACGGATCGGCGACCTCCTGGCCTTCGATGCCAAGCCGATGCGCAATCTTTGGAAATGCGCGTGCGAACTCTGAAGAGCTTTCGCGGAAGTAGCGCAGTTCCTGTTCGTACAGACTCAGCAGCCTGGGGTCCATGGCGGACTCACCTCGGGTTTTGCGCCATGTCCACGATCTCGATGCGGCCCTCTTCGAGGTCTACGCGGCTTCGCATGAGGAACTCCAGCGGCACGGGCTGCGCCCACAGCATGCCGCGGATCTGCAGGCCGATGCTGTTGTGCGAGTCAAGTGCCGGGCCCTCCATGATGAGTTCGACTTCGAGTGTTCGGGACAGGATGCGCGGCTCGAACTGCAGGATTGCGTTCTTCAAAGCCTGTTCCATGCTGACACGCTGCACCGACGAGGTGAACTGGCCAGACAGCATAGGCAATCCGTAGTTGATGACCGAGCGCGCCGCGTTGGGGTACTGCCTGTCGTCCATCGAGAGGCCGTAGCCCGTGGCGTTGAAGAGCCAGCCCAGGTCGCGCAGCACGGCCTGCCGCAGCGCCTGCTTGGTCAGGGTGCGCTTGTCGTCGCTCTCGCGCTTCTCGTCGGGCGCGTTGTCGACGAGGCGATCGAGCAGCGAAGGCTGCAGCCGCTCCTGCGCGGTGAGCTCAGCCATCGACGGCACCTTCGGCCGCTGTATCGGCCTCGGCATCATCCGGCGTGAACAGGATCTCGCGCACGTCCATCAGCGCGTGCTCGCTGCCGTCGCTGCTGCTCAGCACGCGCTGGCCCCAGCCGGCCCAGACCTCGGGGCGCAGCTCGCGCCATTCGGTCTTGCGCGCGAGGCGCAGCTCGCCGTCTTCCTGCTTCTCGGTGCCTTCGTAGCGCGTGGGGATGAGCGCGAGGGTCTCACCGCCGTTCTCGAACTGCAGGTGCGCGGGCATCCACACGCAGTCGCGCAGGTCTTCGGGCGGCTCGATCTTGATGTGGGCGAGGCGTGCGTACGGAATCCAGTAGTACTTCCCGTTGACGAAGGCCTCGAGCACCGGACCCAGGCGCATGTCGGCGTCGGAGAGCCATTCGAAGGGCTTGCCGTCGATGCTGCCGCCGATGGCGGGCGCGCCGTCGAAGGCACGCTGGCGCAGGTCCTCGGCCAGTTCGCTCTCACCTCGGCCCTGGCGCAGCAGCGACTCGATGAGCAGCGCCAGCCACTCGTCGGGCTGGCCGAAGATCATCGGCGTTCGCGTACCGGCGAACACCTCGGCGCGCAGGCCCTCGCAGCGCACGGCCTCGCCGTAGACCTGCTTCATGGGCACGGCCAGCGCGTCGAGCTCGGCCGCGACGGTGAGCTGGTTGAGCGCGCGCTCCCACTGACCCAGCACGCACAGCAGCTGCGCCATGAACACGCGGTGCCTGCTGTCGGAAGGCTTGGCGCGCACGTCGTCGCTCAGGGCCTTGAGGGCGGCGGCGGGATCGGCGGCCTTGAGGAATTCGGCGGCGGTGGTCATGGTGTGCGGCTCCTTGCGGCTGGACTGGTGGGCGTGCGGATCAGGCGCGGGTGAACTGGCATTCGCGCACCGCGCCGCGCAGGCCGGTGGTCTTCTGCGGCGCCGAGCGCACTTTCACCGTGCGGTAGCTGATGGAGATCAGCTCCGAGGGCACGCCCCAGTGGCCGCCCGAGCTCAGCACCAGCCGGCAGATGCGCGCGTTCTCCAGCACCAGCTCGAAGGTCGACTGCGCATCGGGCGCGCGCTCGTCGCCGCCGGACTTGAAGGCGCTGATCATCACCTTCAGGTCTTTCTCCTGCGCGCGCAGCAGGCTGGCGATGGTGGCGGTGGCCGCGTCGCTGCGGCGCGCGACGATCAGGTTGTTGGGCACCACCTGGTTCTGGCTGGAAGACTCGGGCACCTGCACCGACCAGTAGTAGCCGCCGATGTTCAGGCGCGCCTTGCCGTCGTCGAAGCTGCGCTCCAGCTCGCCTTCGACCGGCGCGCCCTTGTTCTCGATCAGCATGACCAGGTCGGTCTCGGCCGAGCCGGTGCCGATCAGCTCGTAGAACTGGCGGGCGTCTTCAGGGCTCCAGGAGCCGTCGTCTAGGAATGCCATATCACCTCCGGATATCGGGAAGAAAAGGAAACGGGAAAAAGAAGATGGCGCCGGGCGCCGCGCTTCGCCGTCATGGCCGGGCACCTGCATCCGCCGCAACGGCGCTCCTGCGCAGCAGGGCCGCGAACACCTGGCGTTCGGCGCTCTCGGCCGGTGGCTGACCGCCACGCACGCGCACCTCCGAAACGTCGGCCTGCGCATAGCCCACGCCGAACAGGCGCGGCGCGCTGTAGGGCGCGGCGGGCACGGCCATGACCAGCAGGCGCGCGTCGCCCGCCGCGTCGAGCCATGGCAGGTCGAAGCGCTTCGCCGAGGGCTGCTCAGGCGTGCCGCGCTTGAAGCGGTTGGTTTCGCCGGACTCGTCGGGATAGACCGGCTGCAGGTTGCCGCGGGCGTCGATGCCGGCGATGACCAGATCGAGCGAGCGGCCGCTGGTGTTGCGCACGTTCAGGCGCACGCGCTCGCCGGCACGTGCGGCGGGCAGCGCGTTGGCGGATTGCGAAACGGGCACGCTGCTCAGCATGCGGTCGCCGCTCCACACCTCCAGCGCGGCGTCGAAGCCGTCGAGCTGGCCGTCCTTGCCGTAGCCCTGCAATTGCGAGAGCCACTTGAGCTGCGCCAGCGCCTGCAGCCGGCGGCGCAGCGCGGCGGTGTCGGGCAGCACCACGGTGGAGACGCTCGCGCCGAAGAGCGGCGCGAGCAGTTCGAGGCGCTGGCCCGAGGCACCGAGGTCGGTCCAGCGCACGTCGGCAGTGGCCGCGCTGTCCGCCGCGCGGATCGCGGCCGGGTAATCGAGGCTCAGGCCAATTGGCAAGGGCTTGTCGGCGCGCACGCGCAACGCGGTGGCGGCTGGCTCGGCCATGGGCGTGACGCTCCAGAAGGCACTGCCCGGCACGTCCGTCAGCGCCGCCGGCACGGCCAGCCATGCGTTGCCGAGCTTGATCTGCGACACGGCAGCCGGCGCGCCGCGCACGGTGCCGTCGTCGAGCGTGGCGAGCACGCGCAGTTCCTGCTGCTGCGCAATGCCGTCGAGCAGGCCCGCCTTGATGGCCAGGCTGTCGCCGCTGCGCTGCGCGCGCCACACGGGGCGCGTGGATGCGGGAGCGCCGCTGTTGGCGAACAGCGGCGCGTCGAGGTTGCCTTCGGCCACCGGGGACGGCAGCTCGCGTGTCGGAAAACGCTGCGCGAGTTCGTCGATGACCGGCGGGTACAGCGCGAGCACGCCATCGAACAATTCCCGCCAGGTGGCGGGTTTTCGCGAGAGTGCTTCCACCATCGCCCAGGTCAGCAGGCCCTGCGGCCTTGCGTTGCGCGCCTTGCGCGGCAGCCGCAGCTCGGGCGTGATCTGGTGGCTCTCGGACGCGAAGAAGGCGACATAACGAGCGCGCGGCACGGCCTCGGCCGGCGCGGGCGGTGCCGGCTGCCGGGCGGGTGGCGCGCCGCCCGTCAGCTGCGTCGCGCGCAGTCCGCGCCAGCGCACCTCGTCGTCGGGCGGGCCCTCGGCGGTGGGTGGCGCATCGGCGATGCCGCGCGTCATGGAGTTGGCGGAGCAGGTGTCGAACACCGAGGCCACGAACACGTTCCTGGCGAGGAAGGACTGGATCCACACATCGAAGTCCACGTCGCGCAGGTCGCCCGCGAGCGCGTTGTCGCTGCCCAGCGTGCCGCGCACGTCGCGCGCGAGGAAGTTCTCCGACAACCCGTCGGGCTCCTGGTAGCGCTTGACGATGTCGCGCAGCCGCGTGCCATGGCCGGAGAAGTACAGCAGCACGAAGTCGCCGCTCTTCGACTGCGCGAGCAGCTTCGTCAGCGCATCGTGGATGGCCTGCGCCTCGGGCAGCGCCGCGCCGCTCACGCCGTCGGCGAGCACGGCGATGTCGGGGGCGGCAAAGCCCTGCTTCAGCAGCGCGTCGCGCATCAGCATCACGTCGTTGCGCGGCGCCTGCAGCCACAGCGCCTGCGGCTGGTTGACGAGTTCAGAGACGCCGACGAGCAGCGCGCGCTGGGTGGCGAAGGCGAGGCTTCCACAGGCGAGCAGCCACAGGATGAGCAGCGCCTGCAGCAAGCGCAGTTGCCTCGCTCCTTCCCCCTTTGGGGGAAGGCTGGGATGGGGGCAGGCAGAGCGCCCAATGGACACGCCGCGTGCCCCCACCCCTGCCCTCCCCCAGAGGGGGAGGGAGGAAGACAGGCGGGCGCCGCGGGTCATGGCCGCCGCTCCCCGGCAGATCCGAGCGCCCCGGCCGATTCGACCAGCGGCGAGGCTGCGAGCGCGGCCAGCGCTTGCACAGGCTGGGGCGCGCGCAGGCGCCATGCGCCATCGACGCCCGGCCCGCCCACCACGTCGGCCGAGATCGACTGCAGCAGCCGGTCGGCCTCGTCCATGCGCGCGCCGGGCTTCCAGCGCACGAAGAGGTCGGCGCGCGCCGGTGCGGCTGCGGGCGCCGTGGGCACGGCTCGGAAGCGCACTTCGTCGTCTTCGGGCGCGCCACGGCCGCCGATGAGACCGGCGTTCTGGATCACCACGACCAGCGCCAGCACGGCAAAAGCCGGGCGTGCCCAGCCTTCGGCGCCGAACCAGCGGCGGATGCTGCCCCACCAGCCGCCTTCGGGGCCGGGCTGCGGCCGAGCGCGCGAAGGAGATGGAGAAGGAGCGGCCTCGTCGCTCCCGGGCCGCGTCATCGCGGTGCCGAGTTCCAGACCCGCGTCGCGGTACAGGTCCTGGTAGTCGGTGCGCGGATCTTCCGGCCCGAGCGGCGTGCCCGACAGCACCGAGAACACACCGCCGCCCACGCCGCGCAGCGCGATGCGCCCGGGTTCCGGCGCGATGGCGGGCGCCGCGCGCGCGGCCCATTCGTCGTGCACCGCGCGGATGGCCGCCAGCCGCGTGGCCGATATCTCGCCCAGCACGCGCGCACACAGCCGCGGACTGGGCTCGAGCGTGATCACGTTCCATGTCTGGATCACGCCGAACATGGGCTCGAAGGGCTCGTCCTCGGGCTCCAGCAGCACGTCGAAGGCACTAGCCCAGTCGGCCTCGCCGGCGGCCATCCAGCCCTGCCAGAGGTCGTCGTGGATGCAGCGGTCGAGCAGCACGCCGAGCAGCCGCCCCCTGCACAGCACACTGACGAGGCGGCCCGGCGCCCAGCGGGCCGGGAAGGTACGCTGGGCGACAGCCTCGCGGCGCCGGGCCAATTCGGTGAGAGGCATCAACAGGTCGGGTCCGGCGGCGGCAGGCGCGGCCGGCGTTCCCGGCGGTGATCCGGGCATGGCCACGGTGGCCGTGCCGGGCGCGTCGTCTCCGGTTCCGGCGTCCGGCACAGTGGCCGCGCCGGTCGTTTCCAGCGCGTGGCGTATCACGCCGAGCGGGGGCCAGAGGTCGTGGGTCATGGCGTCTGTTCCTGAATGGCTATGTCTTCAGGCGTAAGACGCTTCAGCACCGAGGATTTTGAAAACCTGCAGGATCGCCGCCATGTTGTCGGGCTCGATGGCGATGCCCAGCGTCTGCTGAAGCCAGCCGCCGAGCCGGGTCCTTGCGTAGTCCGCGGTGAGCCCTTCGCGCTTGTGCACCAGGCCCAGCCGGCCGGCGCGGTAGTGATAGGAAGCGATCGCATGGCGCGATGCGATGCCCGACAGCCCGCCCTCGGCCTCCTTGCCGAAGCCCTCGCACAGCAGCAGCCGCTCGGGCTCGGGCAGCGCCGCGATGAACTCGCGCGCGGCCTGCTGCACGGCCTGCACGCTCAGGCCGTGCTCGGAGAGGCAGCCTTCGAGGTCCTCGCCGGCGCCGATCTCGTCCTCCAGTTGCGCCTCGGTGATCTGGTCGCCGATGGACAGCTTGCGGCGGAAGGCGCTCGCGCGCGTGCAGTCGATGAGGTAGCGGCGGAAGTAGGCGCACAGCGCGAAGGCGGTGGACGGCGCGCTGTGGCCCGCGCGCTCTTCGGCCTCGTCGGGGTCGGCGTCGAGCCGCAGCACCTTCACGTAGATGAACTGCGCCACCAGCTCCTGCCGGCCCTCGCCCAGCACCTGCAGTTCGGGCGGGTTGCAGGCCACCAATGCCCCGCCGACGATGCGGTACATGGCGCCCATCTCGCCGGGAGACAGCGTCTGGCGCCGTCGCCACAGGCGAACGAGCTCACTGCTTTCCGCGGACGACAGCGTCTCGATCATCGGCTCACCCCCAGGCTGCGCGCACTTCGTGCCGCTTCGCCCACCCCCTTGCAGGGGGCAGCACCGGCGGCCCGGCGAAGCCGGTTCCGCGGTGTTCCCCGAACGGACCTCGCTTCGCCGGCCAGCGGGATGACCATTGGCCCGGGGGATTGCATCCTTCGATCCTTCAGTCGTCGACGCAGCTGTCTTCCGATGGCACCAGGCACTGCGGCAGGTTCGCGCCCACCGGCCCGCCGCGCGTGCGGATGGTCGAGGACACGGCCGCCTGCGCCACGGCGAGGCCGCGCGGCAGCAGTATCCAGAGCTGCCCGCGCTCCTTCATGCGGCGCGCGTTGGTCGCGGCCTGCTGGCCGTTGCCGAAGAAATAGTCGGCCCGCACCGCGCCGCGGATGGCGCCGCCGGTGTCCTGCGCGATGGTCAGGCGCTGCATGGGCGCGCCGCTGCCGGGCGTGCGCGTGGAGACGAACACCGGATAGCCCAGCGGCGTGCTGCGCGGATCGACCGCGATGGAGCGCCCCGCAGAAAGCGGAACGCCGAAGGCGCCCACCGGTCCGCCCACGGGCGAAGTCGATTCCTTGAAGAACACATAGCTCGGGTCCTTGATGCCCGAGCCAGTCACCGCGCCGGCCGCCGGGCGCCGTCCCGGCACCACCACCGCGCCGCTGGTCACCGGCCGCGCCAGCGTGAAGCCGCGCGTGCGGATGGTGCCGTCGGCCACCGAGCCGATGTCGCTGTCGTCGTCGTCGCCGTCGTCCAGCTGCAGCTCGATGGACGAGCCGCGCACCTTCACCGCGCTGCGCGGCTTGCCGTTGGCCGCCCGCGCCAGCGTGGGCCGGAAAGGCTGGCCGTTCTGCTCGGCATAGGCCACGCGCACGATGTCGCCGTTGGCCATGCGGATGCGGCCCGAGCCCTGGATCTGCATCTCGTACAGCGCGGTGGCGCTGCTCACGAAGGCCAGCACCTTGGCGTTGGGCGCGCCCTTGGTCTCGATCTCTTCGCGCGTGTAGTACGGCAGCAGCTGCTTGCCCTCGATGCGCAGGCGCACCTTGCGGTCCAGCGTGTCGCGCGCGATGCCCGAGAGGTCCAGCGCATAGAGGCCCGGCGCGCCCATGTCGCGCGTGCTCAGGCCGGTCTGCACCACCACCTTGCGGCCCTGGACGCGGGCCGCCACGGTGCCGTTGCCCGGCGGCAGCTTGCGCGCGTCGGCGAACAGCATGTCCTCGGGCTGGCCGTACACCGGGTAGATGAAGGGCGCGCCGTACTGGCGCGCACCGGGGATCTCGGGCTCGAAGTAGCCGGTGACCACGCCGTCGGGCCGGCGGTCGTCGTCGCGGATCTGGTAAGCCGAGAACTCGCCTTCGAAGAAGCCCCGGATGGCGTTGTTGTTCTTGCTGTCGACCTTCTGCGCGCGGTCGCAAACCGACTTCCATTCGGCGCCGCGGCCGTTGAGCACCTTGCAGCTGCCGAGGAAGGCGGGCCAGCTCTCGGAGAAGTCGTCGCGCGACCAGCCCGGCACCGAGTCGAAGCTCACCGAGGTGTAGGTGGCGAGCTGCGTCGAGAAGGTGCGGGCCTGGCCGGCCAGGCTCGCGCCGGGAGGCGGGCGCGACGCGGCGGTATCGGTGCTCACGGGAGCGGGTGCCGCGGCCGCGGCCGCGGTTTCGGTGGCCGCCGGCGGAGGCGTGGTACAGCCCGCCAGCGCCGCCATGGCGGCGGCCGTCGCGAGAGCGCTCCACCGGAGCGGGCGGCCAGGCCCTCGCGTTCTGCGTGCCTGGTGCTGCTGCGATTGCGATGTGGTCATCATGAAAGCCTCCTTGTCCGGAAAGTGGTCACGGCCCCGGGGCCGACGCTCTGCAGACGATTACTTCTCGACGATTTTGAAATTGCCGACGCCGTAGACGTCGTTGCACGGGGTGTTGGGCGCGCACACCGGCTTGCCCAGCAGCGGCGACGGACCGGTGCCGCGCGTGGCCTCCAGCGCGGCCAGCACGGGCAGCGGGAACACCGGGAACACGCCGTCGTTCTGCACGCCCGCGGCGCTGAAATCGCGCTCGTGCTCGCTCACCAGCACCGCGAACTGGTCGGTGCCCGCCGGCCCGCCCGCGTCCATCGGCCACGAGGCGCGCGGCAGCGACAGCGTGCCGCCCGCGGTGATCTTGTTGTACTTGTCCAGCAGGTTCGGGAACAGCAGGAACATCTCGCCGCCGCTCGACAGCAGGAACACGTAGACGAATCCCTCGCGCTTGCTGCGGACCTCGAAGGCGAGCCGGTCCTTGCCGATGGCGACCTCGGCTTTCTTCGGCATGGCCGTCACGTCGAAGCCGGGCGCCGCGCCGGCCGCGAGCGACTGCAGCGACTCGGCCGGCGTGCGCGGGGCCGGAGGGGGAGGCGGTGGTGGAGGCGGCGGGGGCGGTGGTGCCTCGGCAACCCTGGTGTCGGACGGCGGAGCCGGCGTGGTGCTGACGACCGGCTTGTCGTCGGCACCGCCTCGCCCCTGGAACCACCACCAGCCCCCGCCGGCCGCCGCCGCGAGCACGGCGATGGAAGCGAGGGCGATGGCGGTCTTGCTGCCGCCGCCCTTGTTGCCCGCAGGCGCGGGGGCGGGCGCAGACGCTTTCTTCGCACCGCCCGCCTTGCCGGCGATGACCGTGGCCGCATCCGCATTCGTGCCTGCCATCGTCGTCCGCGCGCCGGACGACGATGGCGGCTGCGTGCGCGGCACCGGCGCGACGCTGTGCCCCACTTCCAGGTCGAGCGCCGCGCGCAGTTCCTCCATCGACTGCGGCCGCTGCTCGGGCCGCACGCCCAGCCCCGCGTCGATCGCCTCCAGCAGGCGCGGGCTGTAGCGCTTGCGCAGGATCTCGTTGCCCGCGAGCGGCACGTAGCTGTCCGACAGCAGGCGCGCCACCGAAGGCGGCGGCGCGCGGCCGCACACTGCCACGTGCATCACCGCCGCGAGCGCGTACACGTCCGTCCACGCGCCCTGCGACATGTCGGGCATCTCGGCGTACTGCTCGATCGGCGCGTAGCCGGGCTTCAGGATCACCGTGATCGCCTGCGTCTTGTCGGTGATCACGCGGCGCGCGGCGCCGAAGTCCAGCACCACCGGGCGGCCCGAGCCTTCGAGCAGGATGATGTTGTCGGGGGCGATGTCGCGGTGATAGCAGTTGGCGTTGTGCATCACCGCCAGTGCCTGCGTCACGCCGTCCATGATGCGGATCAGCCATGCCTCGTCTACGCCCGCCGGAATCGACACCAGGGCTTCACGCAGCGTCTCGCCCCTGTAGAAGGGCATGACCATGTAGGTGGTGCCTTTTTCCTGCCAGAAGCGGTAGACCTTGAGTAGCGACGGATGGTCGAACTGGGCGAGCAGGCGGGCTTCGTTGATGAAGCTGCGCATGCCCAGGTCGAAGGTTTCGCGGTGTCTTTCCGACAGGGGGACTACTGTGCCGTCGTTCTGTCTTGTGGAGAGGGAGGTGGGGAGGTATTCCTTGATTGCGACTACGCGTTCGAGGGTGTGGTCCCAGGCTTCGTAGACGACGCCGAAGCCGCCTTGGCCTATGACTCTTGTGATTTCGAATTCTGCGAGGCGGCTGCCTACTGGGAGCAGGCCTGCTTCCGTTGTGCCGGTGGCGGGGCTTGTTACCGGGGTTGTGCCGGACATGCTTGTGGGGGGGCCTGCCGTGATGACTGTGGCGGAGGTGTCGCCTGTTGTCGTGGGCTGCGACGGCGGTGTTGATTTGGGGACTACGCGGGTGCGGTCGTCTTCGTTGGAGTCGGTCATTGACTGGCTCCTCTTTGAGTTGTGCTTGGAGTTTGTTTCCCGGGGCCGGGTCTCGGCCCGGCGGCCGACCTACTTTTCTTTGCTTCGCCAAAGAAAAGTAGGCAAAAGAAAGGCGACCCCACTGTCTGCGACCCCTTCGCTGCGCTACGGGGCAACCTGCGGTGCTCGCGTTTCGCGGGGTCTCGCCCAAACTCGCTTCGCTCAGACAAGGGCGAGCCCTGATCCGCGAAACGCTGCGCTCCTCGGCGCAGCCAGAGGGGATTGGAGACACGCGGGCCATCGCTGCGCTCGGCCACGGGCGCCCAGCAGGCGCTTTGCGCCTGCTGGGCTTGGAATGAAGGCGCGTGGTTGTCGAAGCCACCAGAACTGGATGCGCCGCCGAGCGAAGCGAAGGCCAGAGTAGACTGTTCAAGAGCCGAGCGAAGCGATGGCGCGGATCGCTCCCTTCTGGCTGTGCCGAGGAGCGCAGGCGCAGGAGGGATCAGGGCCGCAGCTGTTTGAGCGAAGCGAGTTCTGCGGACCCCCTCCTGCGCCGAGCACCGCAGGTTGCCCGTAGCGAAGCGAAGGGACACAGACAGTAGGGTCGCCTTTCTTTTGCCTGGCGGTCTCAAATCCCAAGTGCAACGATAGGTTGGATATCGACATTCTGGTTGAAACAGTCTTCGAAGAGGACTTGTGCCGGAGTACGGAACCCCAAGGTCTTGCGTGGGCGGGTGTTCAGGCTCCAGGCGATGTGATCGAGATGGCGCTGAGAGTGAACGCTCAAGTCCGTTCCCTTGGGCAGGTACTGCCTGATCAAACCATTGGTGTTCTCGTTGATGCCGCGCTGCCAAGGGCTGTGAGGATCCGCAAAGTAGATCTTCAAACCCGTGCTTTCGGCGAGCTTCTTGTGCAAGGCCATCWCCTTGCCTTGGTCGTAGGTCAAGGTTTTTCGAAGCGCTTCGTCCAATGGCGAGAAGGCTTGCTCGTAGCCCTTGAGAGCATCCAGCGCCGTGGCGCCATCCATCTTGACCAGCATCACGAACAAGGTCTTGCGGCAGACCAAGGTGACCACGGCCGAACGGTTGAGCTTTCCCTTGATCAAGTCGCCCTCCCAATGCCCAGGCAGCAGGCGG
>NZ_JASMRZ010000090.1 GCF_030462475.1 Variovorax sp. CAN15 | reverse complement strand
CTCATCGCCGACCGCACCGGCCGCGCCGATGCCTTCGACTTCGATCCGCTGCGCGCCATCGCGCGCGTGCTGCAGAAGGCTTGCGCCTCGGCCAGCGGCTCGCCGGTCGAGGCCGCCGCACAGGAGGCGGGCGCTCCCGCCGCCGACGCGCAAGCCGACGGCGCCGCGTCTGCGCGCCCAGCCGCCATGCGCGGCGAGATCCAGAACCGCCAGGACGCGGTGCAGATGCTCGACCGCGTGATCCGCTACCTGGAGCAGGCCGAGCCCGGCAACCCGGCGCCGCTGCTGATCGAGCGTGCCAAGAAGCTCATCGGCGTGAGCTTTCTGGAAATCATGGCCAACCTCGCGCCGAACGCGATGGACACCATCGAAACGGTCACGGGCCGGCGTCCTTCCGAATAAGCCCCCACCACCCCGCATCCGCCCCCATTCACACCCGCAAGGAGCATCTCCATGGCCAAGAGCAGTCAGAAATTCATCGCCCGCAACCGGGCGCCCCGGGTCCAGATCGAATACGACGTGGAGCTCTACGGGGCGGAAAAGAAGGTGCAGCTGCCCTTCGTCATGGGCGTGCTGGCGGACCTTTCCGGCAAGCCGGCCGACCCGCTCGCGCCGGTGGCCGACCGCAAGTTCCTGGAGATCGACGTCGACAACTTCGACTCGCGCATGAAGGCCATGAAGCCGCGCGCGGCCTTCGCGGTGGAGAACTCGCTCACCGGCGAAGGCGACCTGAAGGTCGAGCTCACCTTCGAGAACATGGAAGACTTTTCGCCCGCCGCCGTGGCGCGCAAGGTCGGCGCGCTCAACAAGCTGCTCGAGGCGCGCACGCAGTTGTCCAACCTCGTCACCTACATGGACGGCAAGGGCGGCGCCGAAGACCTCCTGGCCAAGGTGCTCGAAGACCCGGCCCTGCTGCAGACGCTGGCCGCGAGCAAGAAACCCGAAGACAGCGGCAGCGCGCCCGCCGCCTGACGACGACACCCATCCGAGCACACGAGGAGTAAACAACCATGGCCGAAGCACTCGAACAGAGCGCGCTGAAAGATGTCGCGTACGCGGGCAGCGACTTTTCATCGCTGCTGCAGAAGGAATTCAAGCCGCGCAGCGACGAAGCCAAGAGCGCCGTCGAAGCCGCGGTGCTCACGCTGGCGCAGCAGGCGCTGGCCAACAGCACCGTCATCGGCAAGGACGTGACCAAGTCGATCCAGGCCATGATCGCCGCGATCGACGCCAAGCTCACCGACCAGGTCAACAAGATCATCCACCACCCCGACTACCAGAAGCTCGAGAGTGCGTGGCGCGGCCTGCACTACATGGTGAACAACACCGAGACCGACGAGAACCTGAAGATCCGGGTGATGGACATCTCCAAGCAGGAGCTGGCCAAGAACCTCAAGAAGTTCAAGGGCGCGGCATGGGACCAGAGCCCGATGTTCAAGAAGATCTACGAACAGGAATACGGCCAGTTCGGCGGCGAGCCCTTCGGCGCGCTGGTGGGCGACTACCACTTCGACCAGAGCCCGCCCGACGTGGAGCTGCTCGGCGAGATGGCCAAGATCGCCGCCTCGGCGCATGCCCCCTTCATCACCGGCGCCAGCCCCAACCTGATGCAGATGGAGTCGTGGCAGGAACTCGCGAACCCGCGCGACCTGACCAAGATCTTCTCCACGCCCGAGTACGCCGGCTGGCGCAGCCTGCGCGAGTCGGACGACTCGAAGTACATCGGCCTGTGCATGCCGCGCTTCCTGGCGCGCACGCCCTACGGCGCCAACACCAACCCGGTGGAAGAGTTCGACTTCGAGGAAGACACCGCCGGCGCCGACCACAACAAGTACGCCTGGGCCAACGCGGCCTACGCGATGGCGACCAACATCAACCGCTCGTACAAGCTCTACGGCTGGGGCTCGCGCATCCGCGGCATCGAGTCGGGCGGCGCGGTGGAGAACCTGCCGCTGCACACCTTCCCGAGCGACGACGGCGGCGTGGACCAGAAGTGCCCCACCGAGATCGCCATCAGCGACCGCCGCGAGGCCGAGCTGTCGAAGGCTGGGCTGCTGTCGATGATCCACCGCAAGAACTCCGACTTCGCGGCCTTCATCGGCGCCCAGTCGCTGAACAAGCCCGCCGAGTACGACGACCCCGACGCCACCGCCAACGCCAACCTGGCCGCGCGGCTGCCCTACCTCTTTGCCTGCAACCGCTTCGCGCACTACCTGAAGTGCATCGTGCGGGACAAGATCGGCAGCTTCAAGGAGCGCGAGGACATGCAGCGCTGGCTCAACAAGTGGATCATGAACTACGTGGACGGCGACCCCGCCAACTCCTCGGAGATCACCAAGGCCCAGAAGCCGCTGGCCGCCGCCGAGGTGGTCGTCGAGGAAGTGGAAGGCAACCCTGGCTACTACACCTCCAAGTTCTTCCTGCGCCCGCACTACCAGCTCGAAGGCCTCACGGTCTCGCTGCGCCTGGTGTCGAAGCTGCCTTCGGCCAAGGGCGGCGCCTGAGGCGGGCAGCGCGGCAACAGCGGAAAAGAAAGCATGGAACGGGTCGGATTTTCTTGAAATTCCCGATCCCGTTTCGTTCTATCCACAGCTGCCACTCACCGGCCTTGCCAACCAGCCGGCGGCAGCCCAAGTACCCGTCTCGATCATCAACAGCAACCGCCCGAACGCAATCGGGTTCCAAGGAGTAGGAACATGTCTTCTGACTTTCATATCAAGCTCGACGGCGTCAAGGGCGAATCTTCCCACAAGGACCACAAGGACGAGATCGAGATCTCGTCGTGGACCTGGAACGTGAGCAATGCCTCGGGCGCGGGCTCCGGCGGCGGCTCGGGCAAGGGCAAGGCCACGCCGGGCGAGTTCCACTTCACGCACGTTTACGACAAGGCCTCCCCGGTGCTGGCCAAGAACTGCGTGAGCGGCAAGCATTTCAAGGACCTGGTCCTGACCTGCCGCAAGTCGGGCGAAGGCCAGCAGGAGTACCTGAAAGTCACGCTCAAGGAAGTCTTCATCTCCATGGTCGGCCCCGGCGGCGCGCAGGGCGGCGACGTGCAGGAACAGGTGTCGTGCTCGTTCAAGGACATCGAGTTCGCCTACAAGGCCCAGGACGACAAGGGCGCGGCCGGCGGCGAAGTCAAGTTCGGCTGGAACGTCGCAACCACCGAGACCCGCTGACGGACGACGGACCCGCGGGGCACGGCATCGGGCGCGCCAGTGCCCGATGCGGTTTCCACGCGTCCTCACCGGAGCAATGCAATGGCATTCAGCACCCCACTCATCGGCACCAGCGGCGCGCTGCTCACCGCCTACAACATCGACTGGTCGGTCGGCCGGATCGGCTCCAACACACGTGAAGACGTGATGCTGGTGCAGGCGCTGTTCAAGATCTTCTATTACGAGCTGCTTGGCTTCAACCACGACCTGGATCCGCCCCCGGGCCAGACCGAGGTGATCGCCGTGGACGGCTACTACGGACCGATCACGCAGAAGCACATCACGCACTTCCAGACCCAGGCGATCGCGCTCGGTCAGAAGGTGTTGCCGGACGGCATCTTCGATCCGTTCCGCGCGCCCGGCGCGTCCAGCACGCAGAGCAAGACTCGCTACGCGCTCGACCTGCTCAACAACGGCTGTGCCAACTGCTGCAAGGAACAGGGCATCGACAACTACACCAACCTGCCCAACCGCGAGGACATGCCGGCGCAGCTGCGCAATGCGCTGAAGAAGGTGAAGAAGACGGCGAACAAGTACACCTATGTCGCCCCTCAGACCGTTCCGACCTCGGGTGGCGCCTGAACGAACCGCCGAGCGCGGCACGAACGAAAAGGGCCCGAAGCGATCGCTTCGGGCCCTTTTCTTCTTGTCCTGCTCTTTTCCGCTGCGGGAAGGATGAAGGGCTCAGGAATCGGGAGACGCGACGTTCTCAGGCATCAGCCGCGTCGCGTCGTCGCCGTCGTCCTCGATCACCCACAGCGTGAGCGCCGTGTAGTTGTCGTGGCCAGGCTTGGCGTTGGCCTGGACCTGCAGGTCGATCAGTTCGGTCCACTGGCTGGGCGTGCGCGATGCGTGCAGCGTGTCGATCAGGCACTCGTCGCCCAGCGGCTCCCATACGCCATCGCTGCAAAGCAGCAGCACGTCGCCGGGAAGCAGGCGCATGCGCTGCGACACGGCGATCTCGGGCTCCTCCTCGATCGAACCCAGTGCCGACAGCAGCATGTTGCGCTGCGGATGCAGCCGCGCGCCCTCTTCGTCGAGCATGCCGCCGGCCACCATCTGCTGCACCAGGCTGTGATCGGTGGTGCGCGCCACGATGGCGCCGCCACGAAACAGGTAGGCGCGGCTGTCCCCGCTGTGCGTCCACGCGAGCGCCTGGCTTTCGAGATCGATGGCCGCGAACACGATGGTCGAGCGCATGCCCGCGAGCTTTCCGCCCTCGGCCTGGCGCGCCACCACGTCGCGGTTGGCCTGCTCCACCAAACCGCGCAGCGTGGCTTCGTCGAGCCCTGGCGCGACCGAGAAGCCGCCGAGCATGCTGGCGCGCGCGGTGGCCGCCGCCACGTCACCGCCGCCGTGGCCGCCAGCGCCGTCGGCCACCAGGCACGCGACATAGCGCTCGTCGTGCCAGTGGCCATGCACGTCCTCGTTGTAGGTGCGGCCTCCCTGCCGGGAGAGCGTGACGATTTCGATTTCCAAGAGAGTTGCCTCGCGGGTGCTGCGGTTGTTGTGCTGTCGTTCCGGCTGCTTGTCGCTGCTGCTGGTTGTGCTCTTCTTTCCGGTCTTCTCAGGCATCGGACTTCAGGCGTGCCATCTGCTCTTCGTAGGCCTCGAGGAAAGCCTTGCCGAAAAGGCTGTGGAAGTCGTCTTCCGCCTCGCTCGCGATACCGCCGTAGAGCGACACGAACTGGTCCCACAGCTTGGCCTTGCGGTTGGCGCTGAAGAGCGCATCGAGCGCCGTCTTCGCGCTGATCTTCTTCTCCAGCTCCGCCGGCTCGAAGCGAGCGATGACATGGGCCAGCGCCGCGCGCATGCCCACCATCACGCCGAACTGGTGCGCGCGCAGGTCGTTGAAGGCGTCGCGCATCGCGGCCTCCGGCGGCATGAAGCCGCGCACGCCGGGGCCCAGCAGATGCGCCAGCGCCACCTCGACAGTGGGCGAGAACTTCAGCGGGTTGTTGGCCTGCGCCGCGATCATCGTGACCTCGGCGCGCACCTCGCGCTTGAACTCCTGGCGCGTGAGCAGCAGCTGGAGCGTGCCCTCGGTGGCGCTGCGCAGCATCGAGCCGATGCGCTCCATCAGGCCCGCCGTGAGCATCTCGGGCGGCTGATGCGTGCTCGCCAGGCCGCGCAGAAAAGCCGCGAGCAGCTCGTCGTCGCTGGCCATGCGCTCGGGAGCCTGGACAGCCGGTCGCGGGGCGGGCGCCTGAACGGGAGCCACCGGCGGCCGCAGCGGTTCAAGGGGCCTGCCGGAGCCTTCCGGCCCGCTGATGCGTATCGGCTGGCCGGTCACGTCATCGAACTGTGCGGGCGATGGCGCCGGCGCGGGAGCCATCACCGGCGGCGGTGCGGGCGGCCTGGGCGGCTCGACGGCCTTGGGCGGCGTGAAGCCGAACTGGTCGATCGGCAGATGGTCGGGACGCGGCACGGGCGTGGCGGGCGCCGCCTGCTGCAGGGCCGCCAGCGGATCGGCATTGGACGCGGTGTTGGGCTGCAGCAGCGGATCGGCCAGCGGCGACAGCGCGAGCGGATCGCCGCCGATGCCGCCGCCACCGCCCACGCCACCGAACAGCTCGTCGATGCTCGCCGCCTTGCCGTTCGCGGGCGGCGCACCGAGGTCGGAGAAATCGTCGAGCGCGCCGAGACCAGCCGCCGGCGGCGACGACGGCGTGGGGCCGAGCAGATTGGCGAAGGGATCGACCTGCGCGGCCTGCACGTTGCGCGAGCCGCTTTCCATCGGATCGGGAAAGAGCAGCGAATCGGGCTGCGCGGCCGCCGTAGATCGAGCGGCGGGCTTGGGAGCCGTCGCAGGCGCGGGCGACGCAGCGAGGCCCGCGAGCAGGTCGGCGAAGGGATCGTCGCTCGACGATGCCGCCGCCGCGGGCGCACCCGCGGGTGCCCCGATCACCGTGTCGGGAATGGCCAGCGAGGGCGGCGGAGCAGCAGCACCAGCCGTCACCCGCACCGTGAGCTCGAAACTGCCCACCACCAGCCGCGCGCCGTCGGTCAGCGCAGCCTCCTTGCCCGAACCCAGCGACACGCCGTTGCACTGCATCGGGTTGCTGCCCCGGTCGATGACGAAGTACTGCCCGTCGCGGCACAACACCTGCGCATGCACGCGAGAGACCGTGCGGTCGGGATCGTCGAGCACCAGCGTGTTGGTATCGGCCCGCCCGATGGTGCCGCCATTGGGGCCGAAGTCCGCCGCGATGGCCTGCCCCGCCGGAGCGCCTTGCCGGGTGATGACAGCGATATGGATCATGAATCGGCCCCCGAAGGCTCTGTGCCTGAATGCGCCCGAACAAACTCGCAGGGAGTATTCATTCCGTGGGGCATGTTGGCAATCTCGCCTTAAGAGGTATGCCATTGCAGCCAGGCTGCGATGGCGGTGAAGACGAGTGCTATGAGGAGCCAGGTGCGGGTGGCGGGGTCGCGCACCGAACCGCCCTGCGCGCGGCGCATCGCCGCGGCAAGCAGGAATGCAGCGGCCAATGCGCCGAGGATGTATTTCGCGGTCATCGATTCGCCGTTCATTCGTCCGGCCAATGGACCAGCCAGCGCTGCTGGCGCCATGCCGGCGCGGCCACCGGAAAGAGCTTGCTGCCGGGACGCAGCAGGCAGAGGTATTCGGCGGCCGCCATGCGCTGGCGCTGGAAGCCTTGCCTGAGCACCCCCATGCAATGCCCCCACGAGGGCGCGGCGCCCATGAAATAGCGTTCGCCCGGCTGGAAGCGGTATCCGTTGGCGCCCCACCAATCGCCGATCTTCCCGGGGTCGGGCCAGGGCAGGCCGTCGTCCTCGTCCATGGCGACGTCATCGCCTTCAGGCGCATCGCCCGGGCGGGATTCGATGTCCTCCGGCGGCCTTAGCTCCATGTCGAGCCAGGCAAGGTCCAGGCCGGTGATCGTGCTGAACGCCTCGCCCGCAAGGCGCGAGAGCGCCGGGTCATCCATCCGCGAGATGAGCCATGGCATCAGCCGCGCGTCACCCACCGTGCCGGCGCAGCGCACGGCGTCACGTGCATGAGCGGGCCGATCGAGCAGTTCCTCCAGAAGAGGCGCGGCTTGCGCCGGTGTCGCGAGCTTGAACAGCAGCGATTGCGCCAGCCGGCCGTGAAGCGTTCCCGGCAGCAGGGTCGCGTCATGCAGCGCATGGACAGGCTTGTGGCGCTCGCCCAGCAAGACGGCCGAGCGCGCAGCCCAGAAGCGGCAGCCGGCATCTTCGTCTTGCAACGCGCCGAGGCACGCGGCCGCGAGATCGCGCCTTGCGCACTCGCCTGCGGCGCGCAACGCCTGTGCGCGCAGCGCCAGGTCGGCATCGGCGATGCCGGTGTGCAGCGCATGGCCGGGGTCGACCATGTGGAAGTCGCAGGCGGCGATGGCGACGGCGCGACGAAACGCGTGAGGCGAATCGAGCATGTCCTTGGCGATGCCGCGCAGCGAACCGCCCGACGCCCAGCCGCCAGCCAGCGCGGCCGCCTCGCGCACCTCGGGCAGCAGTTCGGCCACGGCCAGCAGGCGCACGATTCGCGGCAGGTCGCGGTTCTCCAGCGCCAGCGCGAGGGCCGCGAACACCTCGCCCCGCCCCGCGCTGGCCAGCGCCTCGTCGCACGCCCTGCTTCCCGCATCACGCGCGACCGCCAGTCCATCGAGATGCGCCGCCAGCCTGTCGTCGAGGCGGCGCAGGTGATGCAGCCGGGTATGCCCCGACGCGACGAGGAAGAACCGCTGGTTGCACAGCAGCGCGGCTTCTTCAGCGTGGCGCTGCACGACGAGCGCCACCGGCGCGGCAGTGCTGCGTACGATGGCGGCGGCGGTCATGCGAGGCGCCTGCTCAGTCGTACTTGCGCCACGCCGCGCCGTCGAACGAGGCCACGTCGGCTTTCCCGATGGACCAGAGCACGCCTTGCGCGACAGCGAGGCTGTAGCCGGTGACCGGCCCCATCGCGCCATAGTTCACCGGCACGAGGCGATTCGCGTCCAGCGTGTAGAGGCCCGACATCGTCGCCACGTAGAGCTTGTCCCGAAACCAGCACAGATCCCAGAGGTCGGCCGTGACTTCGTCTTCCCAGTCCACCGGTACCCACGCATCGCCACGGCCGCTCACGAGCACGCCGCCCTGCCCGGCCGCATACACGAGGCCGTTGCCCGCGCAGCAGACCGCCGTGAGGATGACGTTGGTGGGGCTGCCGCACTGCGTCCACGCCCCGCCGTCGTGGCGCCAGATCTCGCCGCCCCAGCCGACGGCGTAGATCTCGTTGTCCGCGTAGCCGTCGATCGCCTCGAAGCCGAAGACCTCGGCCTGCGCCGCGCGCGGCGCACTCATGTCGATCCATTGCCGCTCGCCGGTGCGCCTGAAGACCTGTCTCTTGCTGCCGCACGCATGCACGTACCCGGCGATCTCGCGGGCGTTGCGGATCATCACGGGCTGCGGCACGATCGTCTCGTCCTCACGCCGGCCGCCGACGTAGGTGGCAACGTCGCCATCCTCGCCGATGAGCACCACCTTCTCCGACGGCAGCTTCGCCACGGCGACCGCGGTCGCGTTCCAGGTGGTGTTGAAGGCATCGCCCCACTTGCCCTTGTAAATGCCCACGAGGCTCACGTGCGCGATATCCTGCTCGAGCAGGCTCTTCATCTGGGTGATGACGTACACCAGGTCGGCGAAGCGCGCCGCACCCCGCACGAACTCACGCTTGATCGAAACCTTCTCGGCCATGTCGGCTCCTCGTGGTCATGGCAGCGGCGCGCCCAGCGAACCGGCCGTTTCGTTGATGGTGTCCTGCAGCGACGAATAGTGCTCGATGTCCGTCTTGCCGGTCGATGAATGCTTCACGTCCTTGCTCGCATCGCCCAGGCCCTTGTGCCCTTCCTTGAGCTGGGCCTCGATGCATTTCTGGTCGCAGTGCGGCGCCACGGCTTTCGCGCCCGCCGCGCAATGCGTCACCTCCTCGTCGAACGGACGGTGCGTTCCGTTCGGCACGCTGGAGGTCGTCTTGTGGTGCGTGTGCCGCAGCCCGTGCGTTCCGGAGCAGCTGCCGCCTTCGGTGCACATGCACGGCGCATCCTCCATGCGATATTTCTTCCATCCCGTCATGGGACTGCCGCCGAAACGGTCCTTGAAGAACGAGCTCTTCGGAACGATGTGGTCCCCGGTCTGCGCGGGACAGCAGCCCTTGATGCCGTCTTCCACCTTGGGCGACGCCTGGTAGGGCACCAGGCGGCAGCGGCGCGCCGCGGCGCACTCATTCTCGCTCGCGCGTTTCGCGGCCCCCGGCAGATCCCCCTTGATCGAGGCGAAATCGCCGCCCAGGCCGGTCTCGGCGCAGACATCCTTGCCGTCCTTCTTGGCCGGCTTGTACTCGGCGCAGGCCCGCTCCTCCCGCGCCTTGTCGCCGTCGCACGCGGTCTTGTCGATGTTCCCGTCCGCCATCGAATCGACGAACGGCCAGGGGATGGATTCGTTGGCTGTCGGGCTGCCGTGGTTGTTGGTGGTCTTGTCCAGGTGCCGCACCGCGTTCTCGCCCTCGAACTTCACGTCCATGGACCAGTCGATGAAGTACACCTTGCCCTTGTTCTTGCTGGAGATCACGCCCTTCTTCGCTGCGCTGCCGGCTTCGTCGCCCGAGGAGGTCTTGAAGTACGACTTGTTCTTCAGCATGATTTCCTGGCCCGATATCTGCACGCTGCGGCTGCCGTCGGTGGTGTCCGACGCGAGCCCCGTGTTCGGGTAGGGCACGGGCACCCCCGGCGGCGTCGCGGGGTTCTCCGGCGGCGTCATGCACACGTCGGGGGTGGCGCAGATGGTCTTGCCCGCGCCGGCCTTGCATGCCACCTCCCTCCCGTTCGCGAAGACCTGGTTGGCCATGCTCAGCCTCCCGTGAAATGCCAGGAGAAGACCATCGACGCGCGCTTGCCGCCGTCGTTGCCCAGGTGCAGCAGCACGTTGTTTCCCCGGGCATAGGCCTTCTCGCAGGCCGCCTTGAGCACGGCGATCATCGCGAGCCCCACGGGCGCACCCACCTCGCCGATGCAATCGGCCGGATGCCACACGTCGAACTCGGTGCGCTTGGTGCGGTCGATGCGTCCGAACGCGAGCGTGGCTTCCTTGAACACGTATTGGCCTCCGGAGGCGTCGATGATCTTGAAATCCAGGATGCTCTCGCCGCAGCCCGCCTCCTGCAGCGATTGCTTGATGGCCGAGGTCAGGCCGTCGGCGCGCAGCGGCTCCTCGGAATCGATGTGGGCCTTCTCGACCGCGAAGCCGATGCCGCGGCACACCAGCTGCCCCCATGGCTGCGCGCGCAGCGGCTCCACGAGCAGCGCGGCCGCGCCCTCTCCGGGAATGAAGCCATCGGAATTCGCGCTCGTCAGCAGCCGGTCGCGCGCCTCGCAATCGGCCAGCGCCGCGCCGTCGAGCAGGCTGTCGGTTGCCGCCACCACGACCTGCGAGACGGCCGGCTCGCTCATGAGCTGGCGCGCCCGCAACAGCGCCACCGCCGCGGAGACATGCCCCTGCGCGATGACCGCAGACTGCGGATGGAAGTCGAAACCCAGCTCGTGCTGCAAGGTCTCGAGGAAGCGCCCATCGTCCCGAACGACGCGGCCCGGCCGGTCGGCCTCGGCAAGGCACAACAGCAGCGGCGTCGCCTCGCAGGCGGGCCGGTCGAAGCCTTCCAGGCACTCGCCGATCGCGCGCGCGGCCATCGCCAGCAGCTTCTTCTCGCCGCGCCATGGTGCCTGGAGCGCAACCTCGCAGCCCATGATCCATTCGCCATTGCGGTCCCTGAATGCGGTCTGCCGGAAGTTGTCGATCGCGCCGCGGATCGCGGCACAACTCGCCGCCGCGTCGAGTCCCACGCCCGTCACCATGCCGGTGCGGCTGACCACCAGGGGGGCCGCGCTCATGAACCCTCCCCGACCGATTCGCGCCGGCCGCGCACCAGATCGCCGAGCGACGGGTGGTATGTCTTTCCAAGCGCGCGGGCGCGCCACCAGCCGCGCGACTTCGTGCCCGCGAGGATGCCGGATATCTCGAACATGTTCTTCCTCAGCGGCACCGTGCTGCGCCACGCGAGTGTCATCCAGCCCTGGTCCGCATGAATGGCGATCGTGTCGAGCACCGCGCGCGTTTCCTCGTGTCCTCCCTTTCGGTGGAAGAAGGTGACAGGCACCTCGCGCGACGGCAGACGCAACCGCGTGTGCCCTTGCGGCGTCAGGTTGGCCAGGGCCATGTCCTCGCCGCCGAGCGGATACGCGATCTGCTGGTCGGCGGGCGCCGCCTGGTAGTAGTCGTCTCGAAAATCCGCCGGCAGAAACGGAAAGGTGTTGTCGATCCAGTCCTGGTCGTAGGTGCCCGCGTGCGGCAGCCTGCCCGACCAGCCCCTGCCGAGTGGGCCGAGCGCCATCGGCGCGAAGATGCCGTCGGGCGCGTCGACGGCGCGGTCGAGCTCCTCGGTGTTCGGCAACGGCGCGCCGTCCACGAAACGCGGCTGCAGATTTCGATGCCAGCCGCGCCCCACGGGATTGGCCATGTAAGCGGCGTGCCGGGACGGGTCTTCGTGCCGCTCGTCCACGCCGCCGAACGCTACGTCATAGGTGATGGGCTTGGTCACGAACGGCAGCGGCGCGGATGCCCGGCAGCCCGAGAGCCCTGCCTCCCAGTGACGGTCGCCGACGACGGCGAACACCTTCTTCCAGCCTCCGAGCCGCACGCCCACCGCCACGCGCCGCGCTGGCTCGCCGTGCGGCGCGTGCGCGCTGCCGGACACCAGCACGTCGCAGCGCGGCTTGCGCGGCGCAAAGTCGATCTCTTCCGCCGGCGCCGAGTATCCCGGCATGCCAGTGAATGTGTCGGCGGTGATCAGCGGACGCTGCGCCGCGAGAAGCTCCGCCGTGCCGCCGTCCGGAGGAATCGCGAACGTCCCCTTCACCACCACGACAAGCAATTCGCGGCCCGAAGGCTCCACGCCCATGGTGTAGCCGACAGTCATGCCGGTGGCGTTCATGATCTCCATGGCCGGGGCCTTCCTTTCAGTTGATCTGCACCGCCGCGCCCTTGACCCGGTTCACGCCCGTGGACCGGCTCAGCACGTAGCTTCCCTGGATCAGCACCTTGCCGGCGCGCGTGAGCGTGATGCTGGCCTTGCCGCAACGCAGCACCATCTGCTCGCGCGCGTTCACGACCATGCGCGCGCCGTCGGCGTCGACCTCCACCTGCGCGGGCTTCTCGGCGAGTGGCCAGCCCTCGTTCCCGCGAAGCACGCCCATCACGATCGGGCGGCTCGCATCGGCTTCCTCGAACATCAGTACCACTGCCGCGCCGATGTGCGCTCCGTGCAGATCGACCACGCTGCGCGCGCGCACGGCCGCGGTGCCCGCCTGCCCCGGGAACATGACGAGTGGCGTGCGCCCCTCGTCGGCGATGGCGACGAGCTCGCCGGTCACCACGCCGCCGCACGGCGCGGTGGCCAGGGCTTGCTGCATTCCGCTCTCGATCAGGTCTCTGCCGCTCATGGTGTGTGCTCCGTCGATGGTGTTCAGTTCTGCAGGATCTTCGAACCCTTCATCACGATGTCGCTGCTCGCCTTCGCGTTGATCTTTCCGGAGGCATCGATCGTGATGTCCTTGCCCTTGATGACGATGGTCCCGTCCTTCTTCATCGTGATGCTCGCGCTGCCCGTGGTGATCGAGATGGAATCGCCCGCGGTGATCACCAGGTTCTTGCCCACGGAAAGCGAGTCGTCCTTTCCCACGCTGGTGGTCCGGCCCGAACTCACGCTGCGTGCTTCATCGGCGCCGACGTTGGTCGACAGGTTGGCTCCAACATCCACCGACCGGTTCGCCCCGATGCTGCTCGACTGGTTCGCCCCGACGTTGATCGTCTGGCTCGCCCCCACCGTCACCGCCTGCATCGCCCCCACCGTGATCTCCTGTGCCGCGCCCACTGTGATGGTCTCGTTGATGCCCACCGTGTGCGTGCGCTGCAGCGCGACGGTGGCCGTCTCGCTCGCGCCGACGGTGATGGTGCGGTTCTGTCCGATGGAGATCGTCTCGTTCAGGTCCACGGTCTCCGTGCGGTTCTGGTGGATGGTGATGGTCTCGTTCTTGTCCACCGTTTCGGTGCGCTGGCCGTGCACGGTGATGGTCTCGTTGTTGTCGACCGTCTCGGTGCGGTCGTGCTTCACGTGCGTGGTCTCGTCGTGGTCTACGGTCTTGGTGCGGTCGTGGCCCACCCAGTGCGTCTCGTCGTTCTCGACTTCGATGTCCTGGTTCTTCTCGGCGTGCAGGTACACCTGCTCGGAGCCCTTCTTGTCCTCGAAGCGGAACTCGTTGCAGTTCGCCGCGCTGCCCTTTGGCGTGGAGCGTGTGCGAAAGCCGCTCTGCGTGTGGGTGCCGAAGGGAATGGGCTGGTCGTCGTTGTAGACGCGCCCCACGATCAGCGGGCGATCGGGGTCGCCGTTGAGGAAGTCGACGATCACCTCCTGGCCGATGCGCGGGCAGAAGTACCCGCCCCAGCCCTTGCCGGCCCAGGGCTGCGACACGCGCACCCAGCAGGTCGACTTCTCGTTGCTCTTGTCGTAGCGATCCCAGTGGAAGTGCACCTTCACGCGGCCGAAGTCGTCGGCGTGGATCTCCTCGCCCGACGGGCCCACGACGATGGCCGACTGCGGCCCCGGCATCACCACGCGAGGGGTGAGGCGCGGCGGGCGGAAAGGCATGTCCACCGGGAACACCGTCAGCAGGAAGGCGCTGGCACCCGGGCGGCCCGCGTCGAGAGAAGGCATGCGCGCGGCGACGGCCTCGAACGCCGGCAGGGTGTCGGCGAGCACGGCGTCGTCGGCGAGCGCCTCGCGCAGCAGCCGCGTGGGTGGCACGCGCGGCTCCTCGATGTCCGCGCCTTCGTAGCCCGGGTGGCTCGCGACGAAGGTGCATGCGGCGATCACGTAGTCGCTGTCGCGCGTGCCGTCGGGGTCGTTCTCGAACTTGAAGCTGCGGCCCGCGGCCACGTCGGGCCAGGGCGTGAGCGCCCAGTGGCGCTGCCGGCGCGCGCCGATTTCCTCGCCGCGCAGCTTTCCCTTGTCGTCGGCGTCGCCGCCGTTGAAGTAGCCGCCCGCGAACTCGAAGGCCTCGAACTCGGCCAGCTCGTGCTTGTCGGGCGTGCCGCCGGCCGCCTCCAGCTTCTTCTTGATCGCCTTGAAGTCGCTGTCGGCGGACGCGTATTTGCCGGTGTCGAACTGCCGCTCGCTGACCCAGCGCGAGATCTCGTTGAAGCGCGCCTCGGACGAGTCGCTCGGCGCGTAGCGCAGCGTGTCCGCGGCGGGCAGCTTGTCGTGCGCCATGTCGCTGGCATCCGAGAGGTGCATGGTGCCGGGCGCGTCGTGCGCGTCGAACCAGTAATAGATACCTTCGTCTTCCAACAGCCGCGATAGGAACTGATAGTCGCTTTCCTGGTGCTGCACGCAGTAGCGGCGCGGTTTGTGGGTGCCGACCACGTTGTCGGTGCGGGTCTTCTTGAAGCGCTTGATCGGGCTGTCCTCGAAAACCGCGTCGAGCACGTCGAGCACCGGCTTCTCCTGCTGGATGCGCGAGTTGACCCGCTTGCTCAGCAGCCAGAACCAGGAGCGCAGTGTGAACCGGTACTCGTGGTAGCGCCCGGCATGGCCCGCGCGCACGAAGCGAATCGCATGGCCCTGGCAGTGGCGTTCGTGCCTGCCGCCGTCGGCATCCTCAAAGCCGATGACGACGTCGAAGGCCCGGCCGAGGATGTCCTTCGCCTCGATGGCCTTGTTCTCCGACAGCACGGTGAGTTCGTAGGTCGACGCACGCGCCAGTGCCTCGTGACCCACGATGCGCCAGAACATGAGCTCGTCCGTCACGGGCGAGTCGCTCTCGATGCGGAACTCCTTGTCTGCCATGAATGGCTGCTCCCCTCGTTCTGTATGTGCGGCGCATCCAGGCGCCGCCAAGGCATCTGCAATCTGCGCTAGGGCGCCAGCAACAACACCAGCGGCTGGCTCGGCACCGTTCGCACGCCCGGGCAGTTGGTGCTGTTCTGCAGCGACACGCTGGTCAGGCGCGACGCGGGCATGCCCATCATCAGCACGGTGAAAGCGCCGGTGAGATGGCGGCTCGGCCCCATCACCGTGCCCGAGGCCACGCCCAGCAGCACGCCGGAGTTGTCGCCGTTGGTCATCGGGATGGTGGTGCCGAGGTTGTGGGCCGGACCGCCCATGATGAGGATCGTGGGGCAGTTCGGAATCGCCATGGGACCCATGGCGATGTTCGGGTACGGCACCGGAATCGGCGACGGCGCGGCGGGCGTGATGCAGACATCGGGAAAGCCCATGTCCGTGCCCATCAGCTGGCAGTTGGCGAACATCTTCTGTTTCTCCCTGCTCGTTCGTTCCTCCGGCGCCTCAGCCGAAGTGGATCTGCGCGCCGCGCGCCTTCACCAGCTCGCGGCCGTTGACCAGCGTGTGCTCGCCTTCGATCCGCATCAGCTGCTTCGCCTCGCACTCCACATGCGTGGCCGCCACGCGATCGATGCCGTCGGTGGTGCGCAGGTAGTGCCTGCTGAAGTGCTGCACGCGGTCCATCACCGAGGAGAGCACCGAGCCCACGAGCTTGAGACTGGTGCCGACCACGCTGAGCTGGCGGCCGACGACGTCGGCGGTATCGGTGGCAAGGCGCGTGCGCTGCGTGGTCACGTCGAGCTCATCGGCCGCGAGTTCGATACGGCCGCCCTCTGCGGCGATGCGCATGCCGCCGCCTTCGCAGTTCAGGACGTTGACCGTACCCTCCTCCCGCTGCAGCACGGCCATGATCCAGACTTCATCGGGCGCGAGGCGAAGGCACGCCACGCTGTCGCCCGCCGCCGGCTCCAGCAGGCAGCTCGCGGCGCGGCGTGCGCGCAGCTTCAGGGCGCCGCTGGCAACGACCTGCCGGCCCTTTGCATCGGTGCCGAGAATGCCCACGCACCATTCGCCGGGAATGGCCTTCGCGGCCTGGCCCTTCCTTCCGGTGCGCGCTTTCGTCAGCGTTGAGGTTTCGTTGTTCATGATGGTGGGTTCCTCCGTGTTCGTCATGTCAGGCGACCAGCGGCTGCCAGCGCTCGGCTTGCGCCAGCTCGGCGTCGGTCTCGAGCGCGCGGGCGCGGTCGCTCATCTGGGCGTTTTCGGTGATGGCGGCATGCAGCACGGTGCGCAGCATGGTGGCGCGGCGCAGGTCGGCCGTGGTGAGGTCGGCGTGGCGGAAGTCGGCGTACGTGAGCTCGGCGCCGCTGAAGTTGGCGCCCTGCACTTTCGCGCCCGCGAAATGGGTCTGGTACAGGTCGCAGCCCGCGAAGCTGGCCCGCGGCAGCACGGCACCTGTGAAGAGCGCCTGCCGCAGCCGGGCTCCCGAGAAGTCGACGCCCTTGCCCGTCGCCGCGCAGAAGATCGCCGACGGCGCCACCGCGTTCGCGAACTTCGCGCCATCGAGCGTCGCGCCCTGGAAGTTGCACTGCTGCAGGGTGATGCCGCTGAAATCGGCGCCGCTCAGGTCGGCGGACGAGAACTGGCAGCCGTTCAGGTCCAGCCCGGCGAACGACATGCCCTTCAGCGAGGTCTTGAAGAAGACGTTGCGCAGCATGCGCGCGCCGGTCCACGTCAGGTGCGAGAGATCGCATTCGTTGACGGTGGTGTATTGCCAGCTGGTGTCGTCGGCGCAGACGTCGAGCAGGACCGACTGGCTGATCACCGCGGAGTCGAGCGGCACGCCGCGCAGCACGGCATGGTCTAGCCTGCAGCGAGTGACGGTGGCCATCGTCATCGCCGACTGCGCCATCTGCGCATGCGTCAGGTCGCACTCCGTGAAAACGGCGCCGTGCAGGTTGGCCTCGCGCAGGTCCGCGTGATCGAGCTTGCAGCGGTTGAAGACGGCCTTGCGGAGATTGGCGCCAGACGCGATGGCGCCACGCAGGTCGCAGCAGTCGAATACGGCTTCGCGCAGATCGGCCCCCCGGAAATCCGCTTCGGCGAAATTGACGCGCGAGAAGATCCCGCCGCCGAGCGCAAGGCCTGCGTAGCGTCCCTTGCGCAGGTCGAGGCCTTCCAGCGCCTCGCCGACGCTGACTGCAATGGCCAGGAGGTTCGGGCTCATGCCGCCGCCTGCTGCTCCGGGGTGAGCCGGGGCCAGGTGCGCGCCCGCTTGAGCAACGCCCCGTCGAAGTTCGTCGAACCGTCGAGCCGCACCCGCCCGAGGTCTGCACCGAAGAGATTGCTGCGCCGCAGGTCGGCCCCACGCAGATCCGCCGACTGGAAGATCGCGTCGCTGAAGTTCACGCCCGACAGCAGCGCGTTCGAGCAGACGGCCTTGCGCATCAGGGCGCCCTTGGCGCTGGCGAGCCGCAAGTCCGCGCCTTCGAGCCGGGCTTCGCAGAGGTTGGCGCCATCGAGCACCGCACGGATCAGCCTGGCGTCCCGCGCATCGGAGGCACCGAAATTGAAGTTGCGCAGGTCGGCCTGGCTCATGTCCGCACCGGCCAGGCTGCTTCCCTTGACCGCCACGGTGCCGGCGCAGCGCGCCGCCATCAGCTTCGCGCCGTCGAGCTTGCTGGTCACGAAAGTCGCGTTCTCGATCTTCGCCGCATGCATGTCGACGCCCGAGAGATCGGACTCGATGAAGTTGCACACGGACAGGTTCGCCTCCGGCCACCTCATGCCCTTGAGGTCCAGCTTGTGGAAGACCTGCCCGCTCAGGTCTGCACCGGCCCAGTCGGCATCGCCCCATGTGGTCTGCAGCAGATTCGCCTTGGCGAAATTCGCGCGCCGCATCTGGGTGCCGGCGAACGCGCAGTACATGAGCGTCGCCCCGCTGAAGTCGGCGTCGTCGAAGACACCGCGAGCCAGCCGCGCCTTGCCGAGGTTGGCCCTGGCGAATTTCGCGCCGATGGCGATCGCGCCTTCCAGGTTCGCATGCGCCAGCACTGCGCCCGCCAGGTTGGCGCCGGAGAGATTGGTATTGGAGAGGTTCGCGCTTTCCAGCCACGCGCCTTCCAGGTTCACCTCCCGCAGGTCGAGGCCCGAGAGATCGGCGCCGGTGAGATCGATGCCCGCGAAGAACCTGATGCCCGCCGCGCCGGCGCGTGCCATCTCGCCGCGCAGCTTCGCGGCATCGCCGGCCGGCATCGGGAAAGCCGGCGGCTGCATGTGCGCGGACTGCAGATAGCCTGCGCGATGCGCGTCCTCGATCTGGCACAGCTTCGGGTAGATCGGCGTCAGGTTGACGGGCCGCGTTCCCATGGCCGCCTGTGCCTGCATTTCCGCCATGTGCCTGTCGGGGTCGTACTTCGGCGGACCGCGGTGCTGCAGCCGGGCGAGATCGATCTTCTGCTCCTGCGACATCGCCAGCGCCCGCTCGACGAGCGTGACCGCATCCTCGACCGCCGCCCACTGCTGGGCCTCGGCCTCCTTCATCTTCTTCTCCAGGTAGGGCGGAAGCTCGTCACCGACCGGAACCTTCTCCCGCGGCGGCATGCGGATTCCCAGCGCATCCGGGTCCTTGCCCATGGCAATGGCCTTCTCGCGCGCGAACGCCACATCCATCTCGGCACGACGCCGCTGGGCTTCGCCCTGAAGGCCTTCGGTGCCGAAGGGTGCCTTCGCGGCCTCCACGTCCGGATCGGCGGTGCTCACGCCTTCCGGGAGCAGGTCGCTGTCGACGATGGCATAGATCGGGCCCAGCTTCGGGTCGGCCCGCTTCGCCGCGGCGTCGAGATAGTGAGCGTCGGAGCGGACCTCTCCGACGCGCTCGACCGCGCCCATGAGGCTGACCACGTCCGAGCCGTCGTCGGTACCGACCTCCGCGAGCCCCTGGAAGATCGCGATGCAGCGTTCGGCATGCGGGAAGAACCACACGGTGGTCAGCCGCAGCGGCACCTCGCGCACCTTGGGCTCCCCCACGGCCATCCTGTAGCCGACGAACACCCGCGCCCGCATGCCCGGCAGGCGGCCTTCTATCAGACGCTTGTGCGGATGCATGTTCTCGAACGAGAACGGCTCGTCGCCGGCGAGCGCCGTGCCCATCCACTGGTCGGGCGGCGCCAGGTTGAAGTAGCGCCAGTCGGTGTCGGGCGCGAACCCCGGCGCATGCTGCTTCAGGTAGTCAGCGTCGTAGGTGCCGCGGTATTGCGCGCGCTGCGGGTGCATCACGTCCAGCGCCCCCATGCCGGCCGGTGCGATGGCCTGGTCGGGGCGCAGCAGGCGGTCATGAGGCAGTTCGATGTTCGGCAGCCACGCCACGCCATCGATCTTCTGCCTGCCCCGCCCGCCGGGGTTGAGGGGAAAGTCCGCGCCGCCGTAGGCCCTGGACCAGTCCAGCGGCATCTCCGGGAAAGGCCGGGCCTTGCTCGGGCTCGGGCCATCCCAGTAACGGTCCCCGAGTACCAGCAGGGTTTTCTCCTGCGTGCCGAAGCGGGCCCGCACGGCACAGCCGTCGGCCCGGTCCGGCGGCGGGAATGCCTTGCCGTGCACCAGGAACTCCGGCGTGAGCTTGGCCACGCCCTCGTCGATGAGGGGTTGCGCCATTTCCTTCCCGAGGAAGGACCACATCGACTGCTCCGCCCACAGCGTTCCGCGCTCGCCCTGTGCGAACGGCAGGTGCAGGCAGGCGCTGATGCTGAGCCCGAAGCGCTTGCGGAATTCGATGGGGCGCGTCGACAGGCCGAGCGCCTGGGGTTTGAGGACTTGCATGGTCGCTTGGCGCCGTTCCCTATTCCCAGTCGTCGTTCGGCGGCACCCCTCCGTCCAGCGGATCGGATGGCGGCGGCGGCGGCGGCGGTGGCGGCGGCGGCGGCGGTGGCGGCGGTGGCGGTGGCGGTGGCGGTGGTGGCT
>NZ_JASMRZ010000009.1 GCF_030462475.1 Variovorax sp. CAN15 | reverse complement strand
GTCGAGGGCATGGAAGCTGCATTGCTGCACATGACCGTCGTCACGGCGGCGCGCATCTCGCGGGCGCTGCAGTAGCCGCGTCTCTCCTTTTCTTCCTCCTTCCTCCTCACCACGAAAGCTCCTGCCATGAACACCCGCCGCTCTCTCGTCGCCGCCGCACTCTCCGGCTTTGCCATCCTCGGTTTCGCGGGTGCCGCGCATGCGCAGGGCGAGCCGCTGCGCGTGGCCACCGACGCCACCTTCCCGCCGATGGAATTCGTGGAGAACGGCAAGCGCACCGGCTTCGACGTGGAGCTGGTCGAGGCCATCGGCAAGACGCTGGGCCGCAAGATCGAGTGGATCGACATCGACTTCAAGGGCCTCGTGCCGGGCCTGATCTCCAAGCGCTTCGACATGGCCGTCTCGGCCATCTACATCACCGACGAGCGCAAGAAGGTCGTCGACTTCACAGTGCCCTACTACGCGGGCGGCCTCGTGGTGATGGTGAAGGACGGCAACACCGCCATCAAGACACCGGCCGACATCAACGGCAAGAAGGTCAGCGTGCAGGTGGGCACCAAGTCGGTGAGCTTCACGAAGGAGAAATTCCCGCAGGTGCAACTGATGGAAGTCGAGAAGAACCAGGAGATGTTCAACCTCGTCGACATCGGCCGCGCCGACGCCGCCGTGACCGGCAAGCCCGCCGCCTACCAGTACGTGCGCACGCGCGGCGGCCTGAAGGTGCTGCCCGAGCAGATCACCACCGAGGAATACGGCATGGCCATCCGCAAGGACACGCCGGAACTCACCAAGGCCGTGAACGGCGCCATCGAGAAGCTCAAGGCCGACGGCACCTACGCGCAGATCGTCAACAAGTGGTTCAACGCGACCGCCAAGTAAGCGGGCCATGGATCTCGATTTCTCGCCCGTCTGGCAGGGCTGGCCCGACCTGCTGCGCGGAGCGCTCGTTACGGTGGAAATCACCGCCTGCGCGCTGGCGCTGGGCTGCGTGCTGGGCCTCCTGGTCGGCATCGGCCGGCTGAACCCGAAGCGGCGCTGGATCTACGGCGCGTGCACCGCTTATGTGGCGGCCATTCGCGGCACGCCGCTGCTGGTGCAGCTGTTCATCCTGTTCTTCGGCCTGCCGCACTTCGGCATCCTGCTGCCGGCCTTCCTTTGCGGCGTGCTGGGGCTCGGGGTGTATTCGGGTGCATACGTGTCGGAAATCGTGCGTGGAGCGATCCAGTCGATCGACAAGGGCCAGACGATGGCGGCGCAGTCGCTGGGCATGACGCCCGGTCTCGCGATGCGCCACATCGTGCTGCCGCAGGCGGTGGTTCGCATGATCCCGCCGCTGGGCAACGAGTTCATCGCGCTCATCAAGAACTCGGCGCTGGTGTCGCTGCTGACCATCCACGACGTGATGCACGAGGGGCAGAAGATCATCAGCGTGTCTTACCGCTCGCTGGAGGTGTACCTGGCCATCGCGGTCGTGTACTTCGTGCTCACCGGCACGATGACGCTGGTGCTGCGGCACTTCGAGCAACGCCTGCGCCAGGGCGGGATGGTTCGATGACCGGCGTGCTTCGTCGTTTCTCGCGCGCCTCGCTGCCCGGCACGCCGTGGAAGAACGGCGGCGGCACCACGCAGGAAATCGCCAGCTGGCCGCCGGGCGCGGGGCTCGACAGCTTCGGCTGGCGCGTGAGCATCGCCACCATCGCGGCGGCGGGGCCGTTCTCGGTATTCGCGGGCGTGGACCGCAGCATCACCCTGCTGGAAGGCGACGGCGTGCGGCTATTCACGCACGACGGGCGCATCGAACACCGGCTCGATGTTGCGCTGCAGCCCTTCGCCTTCAGCGGCGACGAGCCCATCGACTGCACGCTGCTGGGCAATGCCTCGAACGACTTCAACGTGATGACCCGGCGCGGCCATTGGCGCGCCGAGGTTCGCGTGCTGGACCGTGCCACGGCCATCGAGGCCGCGCCGCACGGCGTGCTGCTGGCGCTGCGCGGCGCGTGGCGCCTGGACGACGAAGCCTGCGGCGAGGGCGAAGGCCTGCAATGGGCCGATGCCGCACGCGGCTGGCAGGCGATGCCTGAAGGCACCGAAGCGCGGCTGCTCGCGGTGCGCATCCTGCCGGCCTGAGCTGCCGCCGCAACAACAGGAACAACGATGAAACCCGTCAACGAATTTCCCTCGGCCGACGGCCTCTGGACCGGCATCCGCCTTGCCGCCGATGCGGGGGTAGAAGCCGCCATCGTGGTGGAGCAGGGCGCGGTCCGCTGGGTCGGCGCCCGAAGCGCGCTGCCGGCCGGGTTCGCGGGGCTCGCGCCGCACGACGGCGGCGGTGCGCTCGTCACGCCGGGGCTGGTCGACTGCCACACGCACCTCGTCTACGGCGGCCAGCGCGCCAACGAGTTCGCGATGCGCCTGGCGGGCGCCACGTATGAAGAAGTGGCGAAGGCCGGCGGCGGCATCGTCTCTTCGGTGCGCGCCACGCGCGAGGCCGACGAAGACACTCTGTTCGCGCAGGCCTCGGCGCGGCTCGAACAGCTGCTGGCCGACGGCGTGTGCGCCATCGAGATCAAGTCGGGCTACGGCCTTTCGCTGGAGCACGAGCGCAAGCAGTTGCGCGTGGCGCGGCGCCTGGGCGAAGCCTACGGCGTGACGGTGCGCACCACTTTTCTCGGCGCGCATGCGCTGCCGCCCGAGTACGCAGGCCGCAGCGGTGAGTACATCGACCTCGTGTGCAAGGAGATGCTGCCCGCGCTCGCGGCCGAAGGGCTGGTCGACGCGGTGGACGTGTTCTGCGAGCGCATCGCCTTCTCGCTCGCCGAGACCGAGCAGGTGTTCAAGGCCGCGAAGGCGCTGGGCCTGCCGGTGAAGCTGCATGCCGAGCAGCTCTCGGACATGGGCGGCGCCGCGCTGGCCGCGCGCTACGGCGCGCTCTCGTGCGACCACATCGAGCACCTGTCGGCCGAAGGCATCGAGGCGATGCGCAAATCCGGCACGGTGGCCGTGCTGCTGCCGGGTGCCTACTACACGCTGCGCGACACGCACCTGCCGCCCATCGCCGCGCTGCGCGCCGCGGGCGTGCCGATGGCGGTGTCGACCGACCACAACCCCGGCACCTCGCCCGCGCTGAGCCTGCTGCTGATGGTGAACATGGCCTGCACGCTGTTCTGTCTCACGGTGCCCGAGGCGCTCGACGGCGTCACGGTGCATGCCGCGCGCGCGCTGGGCCTGCAGGACACACACGGCGCCATCGCGCCCGGCATGCCCGCCAACTTCGTGCTGTGGAACGTGCGCGAAGCTGCCGAGCTCGCCTACTGGTTCGGACAGCAGCCGGTGCGCGCCGTGGTGCGGCAGGGGCGCATCGCCATTTGAGCCACCGGAGCCAACGCATGACAAACACTCTTTTCGCGGCCGATGCGCTGCTGCCCGAGGGCTGGGCCAGGAACGTCCTGCTGGCCTGGGACGACGAAGGCCGGCTCACGCAGGTGCAGGCTGGCGCGCAGCGGCCCGCGGACGCGCAGGCCGCGCGCGGCCCCGTGATCCCCGGCATGCCCAACCTGCATTCGCACGCCTTCCAGCGCGCCTTCGCGGGCCTCACCGAGCACCGCGCCGAGCAGCACGACAGCTTCTGGAGCTGGCGCACGCTGATGTACCGCTTCGCCGCGCGCCTCGGTCCGCAGCACATGGAAGCCATCGCGACCTGGCTCTATGCCGAGATGCTCGAAGCCGGCTACACCGGCGTGTGCGAGTTCCAGTACGTGCACCACGACGTGGACGGCCGCCCGTATGCCGACGACGCCACGCTGAGCCTCGCGCTGCTGCGCGCGGCGAAGAAGGTGGGCATCGGCTTCACGCTGCTGCCGGTGCTCTATCAGACCGGCGGCTTCGGCGAGCAGCCGCCCACCGAAGGGCAGCGCCGCTTCGTCCGCTCCACCGACTCGATGCTGCGCCTGCTCGAAGCGCTCAAGCCCCAGTGCGATGCGCAGGGCGCGCGGCTGGGCCTCGCGCCGCACTCGCTGCGCGCCGTGCCGCCCGAGGGGCTGCGCGACGCCATCGCGGGGCTCGAAGTCATCGACCGCACCGCGCCCATCCACATCCACATCGCCGAGCAGACCAGGGAAGTGGATGACTGCGTGGCCTGGAGCGGCCTGCGCCCGGTCGAATGGCTGCTCGACCACGCGCCGGTGGACGAGCGCTGGTGCCTGGTGCATGCCACGCACATGAACGACGCCGAGTACGAATACGCGGCCCGCAGCGGCGCGGTGGCGGGCCTGTGCCCGACCACCGAGGCCAATCTGGGCGACGGCATCTTCGACTTCGCCAAGTGGCGCAGCCATGGCGGCGCATGGGGCGTGGGCTCCGACAGCCACGCCAGCGTGAACGCGGCGGAAGAGCTGCTGATGCTCGAATACAGCCAGCGCCTGGCCAGGCGCCAGCGCAACGTCGGCGCCAGCGCGGCGCAGCCGCATGTGGCCAGCGCGCTGACGCTGGAGGCGGTGCAGGGCGGGGCGCGGGCCTCGGGCCGCGCCACGGGCGGGCTCGCGGCGGGGCAGCAGGCCGATTTCGTCGTGCTCGACGCCTCGCACGTCGCGCTGCAGGGGCTGGGCGCGCCCGATATGCTTTCCGCCCACGTCTTCGCGAGCCACCGCACTTCGGCCGTCGACGCCGTCTGGGTCGCGGGCCGGCCGCGCGTCTCGGCAGGCCGGCACGCGCTGCACGACGAAGCCGCCGCCGCCTTCGTGGCCGCGCGCACCCAACTGCTACAGGATTGATCGAACCTCACCCGGACCCCACCATGGCCTTCACCACCGCCGAACCGCCTTTCCGCTTCCGCCAGGGCACCCGCCCGCTGCTGATCTCGATGCCGCACGTCGGCACGCACGTGCCGCCCGCGCTGGCCGCGCGCCTCACCGAAGAGGCGCGCCATGTGCCCGACACCGACTGGCACCTCGAACGGCTCTATGACTTCGCCGACGAACTGGGCGCCTCGGTGCTGGTGGCGACGCATTCGCGCTACGTGATCGACCTGAACCGCCCGCCGGACGGCGCCAGCCTTTACCCCGGCCAGAGCGTGACGGGCCTGTGCCCGGTCGACACCTTCGACGACACGCCGCTGTACGCCGACGCCGCCGACGTGCCGGGCGACGAGGAGACCGCGCAGCGCCGCGACGCCATCTGGCAGCCCTATCACGCCAAGCTGGCGGAGGAGCTCGCGCGCATCCGCGCGCAGCACGGCGTGGCCGCACTGTGGGACGCGCACTCGATCCGCTCGGTGCTGCCGCGCTTCTTCGAGGGCAAGCTGCCCGACCTGAACCTGGGCACCGGCAAGGGCATCAGCTGTGACCCGGCGCTGGCGCAGACGCTGCTGGGCATCGCCGAAAGCGCCACCGGCTACACGGGCGTGCTCAACGGCCGCTTCACCGGCGGCTACATCACGCGCAACTACGGCAACCCCGCGCAGAACGTGCACGCGGTGCAGCTGGAGATGACGCAGTCGAGCTACATGCAGGAGAAGCTGCCCTTCGACTACCTGCCCGAGGTGGCTGCGGGCGTGCAGCCGCACGTGCGGCGGATGATCGAGGCGGTGCTGGCCTTCGTGGAAGGCCGCGCAAAGGGCTGACGGCGGGCAGGGGCAGGGGCTCTTCCTACAATCGGAGCCCTATGAAGCCCGTCACCTACACCCACGGCCAGGCCCTGCCCGGCATCCTCGCAAAGCGCATCGCGATCCTCGACGGCGCCATGGGCACGATGATCCAGCGCTTCAAGCTCACCGAGGAGCAGTACCGGGGCGAGCGCTTCAAGGACTTCGAGCGCGACGTGAAGGGCAACAACGAGCTGCTGTCGCTCACCCGGCCCGACGTGATCCGCGACATCCACGAGGGCTACCTCGCGGCGGGCGCCGACCTGATCGAGACCAACACCTTCGGCGCGACCACCATCGCGCAGGAGGACTACAAGATGGCGCACCTCGCGCGCGAGATGAACCTCGAATCCGCGAAGCTGGCGCGCGCGGCCTGCGACAAGTTCAGCACGCCCGACAAGCCGCGCTTCGTGGCCGGCGCCCTCGGCCCGACGCCCAGGACGGCGAGCATCAGCCCCGACGTGAACGACCCGGGCGCGCGCAACGTGAACTTCGAGGAGCTGCGCGCGGCCTACTACGAGCAGACAGGGGCGCTGGTCGAGGGCGGCGCCGACGTGATCCTGGTCGAGACCATCTTCGACACGCTCAACGCCAAGGCCGCGCTGTTCGCGGTCGACGAGTACTTCGACAACAGCGGCAAGCGCCTGCCGCTCATCATCAGCGGCACGGTGACCGATGCCTCGGGCCGAATCCTCAGCGGCCAGACCGTCACCGCCTTCTGGCACAGCGTGCGGCATTCGCAGCCGCTGGCCATCGGCCTGAACTGCGCGCTGGGCGCGGCGCTGATGCGCCCCTACATCCAGGAGCTGGCGCGCGTGGCCGGCGACACCTTCATCAGCTGCTACCCGAACGCCGGCCTGCCCAACCCGATGAGCGACACCGGCTTCGACGAAACGCCCGACGTCACCTCGCGGCTGCTGCACGAGTTTGCGTCGGAAGGGCTGGTGAACATCGTGGGCGGCTGCTGCGGCACCACGCCGGACCACATCGCGGCGATCGGCAAGGCGGTCGCGCCAATGGCCGGGCGGGTGCTGGGCACCAACAACGCAGGCTTCTACAAAGAGGCTGCCTAACGGGCTCTCCCCCAGGCTGCGCGCACTTCGTGTCGCTTCGCCAACCCCCTTCCGGGGGCAACACCTGCGGCCCGGCAAAACCGGTTCCGCGGTGTTCCTGGAAATCGGACCTGCGCTGATTGACGGGCTGGCACCCCCGGCCTAGGCTGGGGCGCAAGGAGCCTTGCCATGAACTCACCACTCACCTGGCGCTGGGCCGCCATCAGTGCGCTTGCCCTTGCGCTGCCGCTCGCCGCGCAGGCGCAGCAGGCCTTCACGCGCGGCGCGGTCAACCTGCGCGCCGGGCCTTCGGGCGACTATCCGCTGGTGGCGCGGCTCGGGCCCGGCCAGCCGCTCGAGGTGGTCGGCTGCACCAGCGGCTATGGCTGGTGCGACGTGGTGCTGCCCGATGGCGGGCGCGGCTGGATCTGGGCGCGCAACCTCGACTACGCCTACCAGGAGCAGCGCGTGCCGCTGGTCACCTACGGCGCGCTGATCGGCGTGCCGATCATCGGCTTCGCCATCGGCAGCTACTGGGCCGACTACTATCGCGACAGGCCCTGGTACGGCGACCGGCGCTGGTGGGGCAACCGGCCGCCCCCGCCACCCGTGGCGGGCTGGCGTCCACCGCCGCCGGTGCGGCCCGGATGGCAGCCGCATCCCTGGCGGCCGGGTCCGGGGTTCAGGCCACCCGGACCGGGCTTCAGGCCACCGCCCGCGCCGGGCATCCGTCCGCCGGTGGACCCGGGAATCAGGCCACCACGGCCGCAGCCGGGCTTCCGTCCCGGTCCGCCGCCGGGCAAGCCGCATCCGCATCCCGGCGGGGGCGGGCATCGCGGGGGAGGCCGTGGCGGTGACCATGGTGGAGGTCACGGCGGCGGGCACCGGCACTGAAGGCCGGCGCCGCAGCCCTCAGTCTTGCGCGACGCGTACCACGCGCTTGCCGAAGTTGCGGCCCTGAAGCAGGCCGATGAACGCGTCCGGCGCGTTCTCCAGTCCGTCGATGCGGTCTTCGCGCAGCGTGATCTTGCCGGCGTCGACCCACTCGTCCATCTCGCGCCGGAACGCATCGAAGCGCTCGCCGTAGTGGTCGAGGATGACGAAGCCCTGCATGCGGATGCGCTTCTGCAGCAGCGCAGCCGTCAGCAGCGGCAGCCGGTTCGGGCCCGAGGGCAGCGACTCGCTGTTGTAGTCGGCGATGTGCCCGCACACCGGCACGCGCGCGCCGATGTTGAGCAGCGGCAGCACCGCGTCGAACACCGCGCCGCCGACGTTCTCGAAATAGACGTCGATGCCCTTGGGGCACGCGGCCGCAAGGCGCGATGCGAATTCCGGATCGTGGCGGTCGATGCAGGCGTCGAAGCCCAGCACCTCGACCGCGTGGCGGCACTTGTCCGCGCCGCCTGCGATGCCCACCACGCGCGCGCCCTTGAGCCTGGCGATCTGCCCGACCACCGAGCCGACCGCGCCGGTCGCGGCCGCCACCACCACGGTCTCGCCTGGCTTGGGCTGGCCGATGTCGAGCAGGCCCACGTGCGCGGTGAAGGCCGGCATGCCGAGCCCGCCGAGCGCCAGCGATGGCTGCGCCATCTGGCCCAGCGGCATCAGGTCCTGGCCGTCGGACAGGGCGTAGTCCTGCCAGCCGGCGTTGCCCAGCACGAGATCGCCGGGGCTGAACTGCGCATTGCGCGAGGCGACGACGCGGCTGACCGTGCCGCCCGGCATCGCCTCGCCCACTTGCACCGAGGCAGGCGCATAGAGCGGCGGAACCTCGTCCATCAGCTGGCGCATGTACGGATCGAGCGACAGGTGCAGCGTGCGCAGCAGCACCTGGCCCTCGCCGGGCGCGGGGACGGCGCCTTCCTCGATGCGGAAGTCGGCGGGCGTCGGCAGGCCGCGCGGCCGGGCGGCGAGGACGATGCGGCGGTTGGTGGTTTCGCTTTGATGCATGGGGCGTGGCTCCTTCGGTGAATAGACCAGTCGTCTAGTGAATGGGCGAAAAAAAGCGGGAGCGCGCTCGCCTCCCGCTTCGTGGGTGTCAGTGGTCCGTAGACAGGCCCAGCAGCTGCCGGGTGTCGCGCATGGCCGCGTCCAGCGATGCGCGGTCGCGCGTGATCTTGGCCAGCAGGCTGGCACCGAGCCAGCGCTGGTAGAGCGCGACGGCGACGCCCTGCGCGTCCTGTTCCTGTGGCATCGCCTTCAGCGAGCCGTCGGCCCGGCCGGCCTCGATGCAGCCTGCGAGCCGGTCGGTGATGCCTCGGGTGCCGCGCGCCAGCGCTGCGCGCATGCTCTCGGACAGGTCGCAGACCTCGGCGCCGAGCTTGACGACGAGGCAACGGCTTTGCGCCTCGTCGCCGGTCTGGGAGTCGAGCCAGTCGTCGAAGTAGGCGAGCAGGCGCTGGGCGGCGGTGCCGGCGCCTTCGGCCAGAAGGGTGTCGGTGCGCCCCAGGTACTCGCTGAAGTAGGCCTCCAGCACGGCCTCGCCGAAGACTTCCTTGGAGCCGAAGTAGTGATAGAACGACCCCTTCGGCACCTTCGCCGCCGCCAGCACCTCGGCCAGCCCGACGCCGGTGAAGCCCTTGCGCAGCAGCAGCGGATGGGCCACGTCGAGGATGTGCTGGCGGACGTCGGTGGTGGGTGCGGCGGCATTCATGGACCGCACTCTAGCGGCAATTAGACCAGTCGTCTAGTTCGCCTGATCGGCCGGATCGCCGCTCACCTTCGGGCTGCATTCGCCCGCCGCAGCCCGGCCCTTCGCGATCAGATTCACGAAATGCTGAGCTCCCAGGCCGAGTGGGCGCTCACGTGACCACACCACGTCCACCCACAGGTCCAGCCCGTTGCTGAGGTTCTCGAACGGAATCTCGACCAGCGCGCCCGCCGCCACATGCGGCCGCGCGAAGTTGCGCGGCAGCCAGCCCCAGCCCAGCCCGGCGGTGATCAGGCTCAGCGCGGCCAGCGCGTTGTCGGAGCGCCAGACGTGGCGCGCGAACACGAAGCGCGGGTCGCTGGTGGCAAGGTCGCGGCCGGCCACCACGATCTGGCGGGTGTTGGTCAGGTGGTCCTCGCGCAGCCGGCCGTCGTTGGCGGCAAGCACGGGGTGGTCGGGCGCCATCACCGCCACCATGAGCTCGCTGCCCACTTCCTGGAAGCCCTCGCGCCCGTCGAGGCTGGGCCGCTCGAAGACCAGCGCCAGCTGCGCGCGCCCGCTGTGCAGCAGCGCCAGCGCGTCGGCCTGCGGCGCGGCCAGCACTTCCACCTGCAGCAGCGGATGCTCCCGCGCCAGCTCCGACAGCGGTCCGGTCCACGGCGCGGCCAGCAGCTCGGGCGCGATGGCCAGCGTGAGCCGGTCTTCCAGCCCCTGGGTAAGCGCCAGCGCCTGCACCTGCAGCTGCTTCAGCTGGGCCGCCAGCAGCCGCGCCTGCGGTTCCAGCGAGCGCGCGGCGGCCGTGGGCTGGGGCTCGCGGCCGCTGCGGTCGAAGAGCTGCAGGTCGAGCTCGGCTTCCAGGTTCGCGATGGCCATGCTCACCGCCGACGGCACCCGGCGCAGCGCCCGCGCGGCGGCCGAGAAGGAGCCGTGGTCGATCACGGCCAGGAAGACTTCGACGTTGTCGCTGGAAAAGGCCATGGCGCCGATCTTTCAATAAAACTGAAACAAGTTAACTTTTTATATCAGCAGATGACAAATAAAGTCCAGTCATCGCATCAACGAACACAGAGAGAAAGCCATGCAAGGGATTCAGCGCCGCATCGTCTACATCAGCCTCTACGAAGGTATCGCCATCGTGGCCGCCAGCGCGGGCCTGGCCCTGATGACGGACGCCGGCCTGGGCCATTCGGGCGTGCTGGCGGTGGCCGCCTCGGTCATCGCGGTGATCTGGAACCTGGTCTTCAACTCGCTCTTCGAGCGCTGGGAGTCGCGCCAGGCCGTGCGCGGACGCAGCCTGCGCCGCCGCATCGCGCACGCCATCGGCTTCGAGGGCGGCCTGATCGCCTTCCTGGTGCCGATGTTCGCCTGGGGCCTGGGCGTCACGCTCTGGCAGGCGCTGGTGATGGACCTGGGGCTGGTGGTGTTCTTCCTGGTCTACACCTTCGTCTTCAACTGGGCCTTCGACCGGGTGTTCGGCCTGCCAGCCTCGGCGATGGGCGAGGCGCAACCCGCCTGAAGGGCCGGCGGCCAGCCGCGCAAACCCGGAATAACCGCGTGGAGGGTCGAATCCCCTAAAATGCGCGGCTTCCCAAGGAGCGTTGCAGCGGCGGGCCACAGCGGCCGGCCGTCAGGCTTGGGGCGACAACGACGCTCGCCTGTTCGACTCTTCCGCAGGTGAGGCCATGTCCCAGATTCCCGCTCCAGCTACCCCCGATTCCGCCCCCCTGGCGCCCCCGCCCATGAAGCTGTCCGGCCTGGAGCCGGTCTCCATCGGCGAAGGCACGCTGTTCGTCAACATCGGCGAGCGCACCAACGTCACGGGTTCCAAGGCCTTCGCACGCATGATCCTCAACGGCCAGTTCGAAGAAGCGCTGGCCGTGGCCCGCCAGCAGGTCGAGAACGGCGCGCAGGTGATCGACGTGAACATGGACGAGGCCATGCTCGACAGCAAGGCCGCAATGGTGCGCTTCCTCAACCTCATCGCCAGCGAGCCCGACATCGCGCGGGTGCCGGTGATGGTCGACAGCTCGAAGTGGGAGGTCATCGAGGCGGGCCTGCGATGCATCCAGGGCAAGGGCATCGTCAACTCCATCTCCATGAAGGAGGGCGTCGACAAGTTCAAGCACGAGGCCAAGCTGGTCAAGCGCTACGGCGCTGCGGCCGTGGTGATGGCCTTCGACGAGAAGGGCCAGGCCGACACCTACGCGCGCAAGATCGAGATCTGCGAGCGTGCCTACCGCATCCTGGTGGACGAGGTGGGCTTCCCGCCGGAAGACATCATCTTCGACCCGAACATCTTCGCCATTGCCACCGGCATCGAGGAGCACGACAACTACGCGGTCGACTTCATCGAGGCCGTGCGCTGGATCAAGCAGAACCTGCCGGGCGCGAAGGTGTCGGGCGGCGTGTCGAACGTGAGCTTCAGCTTCCGCGGCAACGACCCGGTGCGCGAGGCCATCCACACCGTGTTCCTGTACCACGCGATCAAGGCGGGCATGGACATGGGCATCGTCAACGCCGGCATGGTGGGCGTGTACGACGACCTCGAACCCGAGCTGCGCGAGCGCGTGGAAGACGTGGTGCTCAACCGCCGCTCAGACGCCGGCGAGCGCCTCGTCGAAGTGGCCGAGACCGCCAGGAGCGGCGCGAAGGACGACAGCAAGAAGCTCGAATGGCGCGGCACGCCGGAGAACCCTGTGCACGTCAACCAGCGCTTGTCGCATGCGATGGTGCACGGCATCACCGACTTCATCGTCGAAGACACCGAAGAGGCCTACCAGCAGATCCTTGCGAAGGGCGGCCGCCCGCTGCACGTGATCGAAGGTCCGCTGATGGATGGCATGAACATCGTGGGCGACCTGTTCGGCCAGGGCAAGATGTTCCTGCCGCAGGTGGTGAAGTCGGCGCGCGTGATGAAGTCGGCCGTGGCCCACCTCATTCCCTACATCGAGGAAGAAAAGCGCCAGGACGAGGCCGCGGGGCGCGACGTGCGCACCAAGGGCAAGATCATCATCGCCACCGTGAAGGGCGACGTGCACGACATCGGCAAGAACATCGTCACTGTCGTGCTCCAGTGCAACAACTTCGAAGTGGTGAACATGGGCGTGATGGTGCCCTGCCACGAGATCCTCGCGAAGGCGAAGGTCGAGGGTGCTGACATCGTCGGCCTCTCCGGCCTCATCACGCCGAGCCTGGAAGAAATGCAGTACGTGGCCGGCGAGATGCAGAAGGACGACCACTTCCGCATCCGCAAGATTCCGCTGCTGATCGGCGGTGCCACCACCAGCCGCGTGCACACGGCGGTGAAGATCGCGCCGCACTACGAAGGCCCTGTGGTCTACGTGCCGGACGCCTCGCGCAGCGTGAGCGTGGCGCAGAGTCTGCTGAGCGACCAGGCGGCCGCGTACATCGACGAGATCAACGCCGACTACGTCAAGGTGCGCGAGCAGCACGCCAACAAGAAGCAGGTGCCGCTGTGGCCGCTGGCCAAGGCGCGCGCCAACAAGACGCCCATCGACTTCGCGAACTACCTGCCGCCGGTGCCGAAGTTCATCGGCCGGCGCGTGTTCCGGAATTTCGACCTCACCGAGCTCGCGAAGTACATCGACTGGGGCCCGTTCTTCCAGACCTGGGACCTGGCGGGCCCGTTCCCGGCCATCCTGAAGGACGAGATCGTCGGCACCGAGGCCGTGCGCGTGTATGCCGATGGCCAGCGCATGCTCAAGCGGCTCATCGAGGGCCGCTGGCTCAGCGCGAGCGGCGTGGTGGGCTTCTGGCCCGCCAACACGGTGAACGACGACGACATCGAGCTCTACACCGACGAGTCGCGCAGCGAAGTCGCGCTCACCTGGTACGGCATGCGCCAGCAGACCGAGAAGCACGAGATCGACGGCGTGATGCGTCCGAGCCGCTGCCTGGCCGACTTCGTCGCGCCCAGGGACAGCGGCGTGAAGGACTACGTCGGCATGTTCGCCGTGACCGCCGGCCTGGGCGTGGAGAAGAAGGAGAAGTATTTCGTCGACGACCTCGACGACTACTCCGCCATCATGCTCAAGGCCCTGGCCGACCGGCTGGCCGAGGCCTTCGCCGAGGCGCTGCACCACCGCGTGCGCACCGACCTGTGGGGCTACGCGAGCGACGAGAGCCTGAGCAACGACGACATGATCGCGGAGAAGTACCGCGGCATCCGCCCCGCGCCAGGCTACCCGGCCTGCCCCGACCACAGCGTGAAGAAGCCCATGTTCGACCTTCTGAACTGCGCGGACATTGGCATGAGCCTGACGGAAAGCCTCGCTATGATGCCCGCCGCCAGCGTGAGCGGGTTCTACCTGAGCCACCCCGATTCGACGTACTTCAACGTCGGCAAGATCGGACACGACCAGTTGCAGGACCAGGCCGCGCGGCGCAAGGAAAGCGAAGCCGAGCTCGAACGCCTGCTCGCGCCCAATCTTTGAACCTGCCGGCCGGCGCGGCCGTTCGGCACCGGGAGTCGTTATTCAGAAGCTGATGTTTGCAGCCGCGCACTACGCGGCCCTGGCGGTTTTCGTGACGGGCTGCTGGGGCTATGGACGCGCGCTGCTGGGCCGCCTCGCGCCGCCTCCGCGCCGCGACGCGGGGCTCGAGGCCGCCATGGCCGTGGCCCTGGGTGTAGGAATCTTCATCTGCGCCTTCCAGGCGCTGGCCATCTTCGGCGCCTTCAGGACCGGCGCGACCGCGGCGATCGTCGCCGTGGGCGTGGTGGCCGCGGCGCTCCAGCTGCCCTCGTGGCTGCGCGAGCGGCGCGCGCTGCTGCTCGCCAAGCCGCCCGCGGCGCCCTGGAGCTACGTCGAGCGCGTCGCGGCGATCGCGCTGGCGCTGGTCGTGCTGCCCGCGCTGGCCGCCCCGCTCGCGCCGCCCATCGCCTTCGACGAGCTGATGTACCACCTGCCCTATGCGCGGCAGGTCGCAGAGCACGGCTCGCTGGGCATCCACGACTGGCTGCGCTACCCCTGGTTCCCGTACAACTACAACCTGCTGTACGCCGGTGCGCTGCAACTGGGCGACGACGTGCTGCCGCACTTCCTCAACGGGCTGGCCGGGGCGCTGTCGGTGGTCATGGTCTACCGCCTGGGCACGCTGCATGCCGACCGGCTCACCGCATGCATCGGCGCAGCCATCTGGCTGGGGCTCGGCGACTACTCCAACGCGCTCATCGACATGGGCGTGGCGCTTTTCGTGCTGTCGGCCTGCGTGGCGCTGTGGTGGTGGCGCGAGTCCGAGATCGGCAAGCCGGCGCACGGGGGCATCCGCTGGCTCGGCGTCGCGGCCTTCTGCCTGGGCGTGGCGGCGGGCTCGAAGTACCAGGCGCTGATCTTCCTGCCGCTGGTGGCGCCCTTCGTCTTCCGCCACGAGCGCAGCCTCAAGGCCTGGGCGGTGGTGTTCGCCTGCTTCCTGCTGCCGTGCGTGTACTGGTACGCGCGCAACGCCGTCATGACGGGCGACCCGTTCAACCCCATCGGCGCGCGCGTGTTCGGCTTCACCGAATGGACGCCGGCCGACTACGTGCAGCAGGTGGCCGACGTGCGCGTGCATGCCGAGCTGCCCAACGCGCTGCTGTGGTCGGTGTTCTTCGCGCCCTTCAGCCCGCTGTGGAAGCGCTCGGCGGCGGTGCGCGCGGCCGGCTGGTTCTGCCTGTACTCGGTGATCGTCTGGGTCGCGACCTCGCGCTATCCGCGCTACCTGACGGCCTCGTTCCCGCTTCTGGCGGCCATCGCGGCCATCGGCTGGCAGGTGGTGTTCGGCTGGATCGTCGCGGGCTTTCGCCGCGTGGTCGGTGCCAGGGCTGCGGCTGCCGGCGTGCCTCCCGCCGCCGTCACCGCACGCACCCCGGCCCGCCTGGGCGACTGGGCGATCGTGCTGTTGTTGGCGGTGCTGGCCGCCGTTTCCGTGCGCCAGACGGCCACCAAGGTCGCGCTGATCGCCACCACGCCCGAGGCCCGCGAAGCCGTGCTGCGCAAGCACGTGCCGGGCTACGCGGTCATGGACTACCTGCGGCGCAACGCCAAGGGCCGCGTCTACCAGATCGCGCTGAACGAGGCGATCTACTACGGCCCCAACCCCATCTGGGGCGACAGCCTCGGGCCCTGGCGCTACACCGACTTCGGACGCCTGTCGGGCGGCGATCTCGCGCGCAAGCTCTCGGGCATGGGCTTCGTCGCGGTGGTGCTGCCCGACACGGTGGTGCCGGTGTTCACCGCGCGCATCGACTTCGACAAGTACTTCGCAGTGGAATACGAGAAGGACGGCAGCCGGGTCTACCGTATCCTTCCCGCCGCACCATGAACGACGCCGCAGACATCTCCACCAGCATCCGGCAAGAGCCCCGCGGCAATGCCGGAGGCGGCCTGCGCATCGCCGTGGTGATCCCCTGCTACAACGAGGCGCTGGCCGTCGAGCAGGTGGTGCGGGGCTTTCGCGCCGCGCTGCCCGAAGCCGACATCCACGTCTTCGACAACAACTCCAGCGACGACACGGCAGGCGTGGCGCGCGCGGCCGGCGCCACCGTCACCCACGTGGCCCTGCGCGGCAAGGGCAACGTGGTGCGGCGCATGTTCGCCGACGTCGATGCCGACGTGTACGTAATGGTCGACGGCGACGCCACCTACGACGCGGGCGCCGCGCCGCGGCTCATCGACCGCCTGGTGCGCGACAACCTCGACATGGTGGTCGGCAGCCGCGTGGACGACGGCCAGGACGCGCACACCTATCGCGCCGGCCACCGCTTCGGCAACCGCATGCTCACGGGCGCGGTGGCGCAGCTCTTCGGCGGCGGGCTCACCGACATGCTGTCGGGCTACCGCGTGTTCTCGCGGCGCTATGCCAAGTCGTTCCCGGCGCTGTCGCGGGGTTTCGAGACGGAGACGGAGCTCACCGTGCACGCCCTCGAATTGCGCATGCCCTATGCGGAGGAGGCCACGGCCTACAGCACGCGTCCCGAAGGCTCCGTGAGCAAGCTCTCGACCTACCGCGACGGCTGGCGCATCCTCAAGACCATCTGCAAGCTGTTCGTGAGCGAACGGCCGCTGCAGTTCTTCTCGATCATCGGCGCGCTGCTGGCGCTGATGTCGATCGTGCTGGCCGTGCCGGTCGTCATGACCTACCTGCACACCGGCCTCGTGCCCCGGCTCCCCACGGCGGTGCTGGCCACCGGCGCGATGCTGGCGGCGATGCTGTCGTTCGTGTGCGGCGTCATCATGCAGGCCATCACCCTGGGGCGCCGCGAGGCCAAGCGGCTGAGCTACCTCGCGATTCCCAGCGTGCGCGAACGCGCGGCCCGCGTGGTGGATGCCCTGCGATGAAGATCGGCCGCGAGTTCCTCACCTTCGCCGTGGTCGGCGTGATCGGGCTCGTGGTCGATGTGGTGGTGCTCTACCTGCTGGCGCCGCTGCTGGGCTGGTACGCGGCGCGCGTCGTGTCGTTCCTTGCGGCGGCGACGACCACCTGGGCCTTCAACCGCCGCTACACCTTCGCGGCGAGCGCGGCTGCGGGCGGTTCCATCTGGCGCGAATACTTCGGCTACCTCGCGACCATGACTGCCGGCGCGGTGCTCAACTACGGCGCCTACGTGCTCACGCTGCACTGGGTTGAGGGCCGATGGGCCGCGGCGCTCGGCGTGGCGCTCGGCAGCCTCGCGGGCATGAGCGCCAACTTCCTGTCGGCGCGCTACCTCGTCTTCCGCTCGCACCGCGGCGGCTGAGGCCGGCGGTGCGGCGTGGCGCGCTCAGTGCGCGCCCGAGACGACGACCGGAATCTCCGTCGCCGGAGGCGTGTTGCGGCTGCGGCCGCAGCGCACGATGCCGTCGATCATCACCATGCCCACGCCCGGGATGTCGCCGAGCTGAACGCTCTCGAGCAGCCCCGGCGCGGGCGAATGCTGAGCGCGGTCCATGAAGACGAAGTCGGCGGCGCGGCCCACCTCGACCAGGCCGCAGTTGAGCTTGCGGATCTTCGCGGTGTTGCCGGTCGCGAAGCAGAACACCAGCTCGGCCGGGATGTTCGCGATGGACGACAGCATTGCCACCATGCGCAGGATGCCCAGCGGTTGCACACCCGAGCCCGCGGGGCCGTCGGTGCCGAGGATCACGCGGTGCGGGCACTTGAGCTCCAGCGCGGCCTTCGCGGCGGCGATGGCGACCTTCTCGTTGCCGTTGTGCACGATCTCGATGGCTCGCGAGCTCTTCTCGCACAGTTCGCACACATGCGCCTCGGGCAGCGAGGTGTGGCCGCCGTTGATGTGGCCGATGACGTCGGCGTCGGCCTCGAGCACCACGTCCTTGTCGATCAGGCCCGAGCCGGGGATCGACGGGCCGCCGGTGTGGATCGTGCTCTGGATGCCGTACTTGCGCGCCCAGGCCACCATCTCCTTGGCCTCGTAGCCTGCCTTCACCGAGCCCAGGCCCACCTCGCCGAGCAGGCCCACGCCGGCCTCGGCGAGTTCCTTGAAGTCGCTCTCGACCATGCCCTTCTCGATGACGGGCGCGCCCGCCAGCACCTTCACGCCGCCGGGGCGGAAGTTGTCGAACGCGCGCTGCGCCGTGATGGCCAGTGCCTTCAGGCCCACGATGTCCTTGGGGCGGCCGGGCAGGTGCACCTCGCCGGCGGAAATCATGGTCGTCACGCCGCCGTGCATGGTCGAGTCGATCCAGCCGAGCTGGCCCTGGCGCGGCGTCCAGTCGCCGAACACCGGGTGCACGTGGCTGTCAATCAGGCCGGGTGCCACGCAGGTCTTCTTCGCGTCGATGACGGTGACCGCGCCTTCGAGGTCGCAGTCCTTTTCCTTGCCGACCGCGACGATCAGGCCGTCGTTCACCACGATGGTGTCGGCGTCGAGGATGGGCTTGTCGATGTCGCCCGAGAGCAGCAGCCCGATGTTCTTTATGACGACCTTGCCCGACTTGCCGCCGGCTGCGATTTCTGCCATTTCGTGTTTTCCTCGTGGGGTGGGGTGTTGTCTTGTACGTCGTCCGCGCGCACGGTGCGCAGCACGGTCTCGATCACGAAGTCTTCCCAGTGCGTGATCGCCTCCGGCGACTCCAGCGGCTCGCCGAGGAAGGCGGTGAGCGTGTGCCTGTTGGAGGTGTAGAAATAGCCGGTGGACGCGATCAGCAGGTAGATGTCGCGCGCCACAAGGTCCTTGCGGAACAGGCCTTGCGCGGCGCCGCTGGCCAGGATTTCCGCGATGATGGCCACCGCGCGCGACGAGTACTCGCGCGCGCGCAGCGACTTCGAGATGTGCCGGCCCTTGTGCAGGTTCTCGGTGTTCAGCAGCGTGACGAACTCGGGGTTCTTGCGGTAGTAGCCCAGCACGAAGCGGATGACTTCGGTGAGCGCCTCCACCGGCCGCGAGGCGTCGAGGGCAATGGCGGCCTCGGCGTCGTCCATGCGCTGGTAGATGCCTTCGAGCACGGCAATGAAGAGTCCTTCCTTGCTGCCGAAGTAGTAGTAGATCATCCGGTCGTACGACTTCGCGGCCTTGGAGATCTTCTCCACGCTGCCGCCGTCGTAGCCGTACTTGGCGAACACCTTGGTCGCCGCCTTCAGGATGCTGTCGCGCGTGGCCTGGGCAGCTGCCTCGCGCACGCCCATGCGGCGCTGCGGCTTGGTGACTACCTTGCGTTCCATCGGAGGGCGGGACGAAGAGGGGGGCGGTCGCCGCCGGGCCGCCCCAAGGCGGACCGCGCCTCACCCACGGGGGGTGGAGTTACACGAGCACAGCGAGTGAAAAGCCGGGGGGCCTTCATTACTTTTCGGCGAAGGCGCGCTCGACGACGAAGTCGCCCGGCGTGCTTGTGTTGCCTTCCTTGAAGCCGCGCTTCTCGAGAATGTGCTTCAGGTCCACCAGCAGGCCCGGGCTGCCGCACAGCATGACGCGGTCTTCCTCGACATTCAGCGGCGGCAGGCCGAGGTCGTCGGTGAGCTTGTTGCTCTCGATCAGGTCGGTGATGCGGCCCTGGTTGCGGAACTCCTCGCGCGTGACCGTGGGGTAGTACAGCAGCTGCTTGGCGATCATCTCGCCCAGGAACTCGTGCTTGGGCAGGTGGTCGGTCACGAGGTCGTGATAGGCCAGCTCGTCGACCTGGCGCACGCCGTGCACCAGGATGACCTGCTCGAACTTCTCGTAGGTGTCCGGGTCGCGGATGATGCTCATGAACGGTGCGAGGCCGGTGCCCGTGCCGAACAGGTACAGGCGCTTGCCCGGAAGCGTGTAGTCGATCAGCAGCGTGCCGGTGGGCTTGCGGCCCACGATGATGGTGTCGCCCACCTGGATGTGCTGCAGCTTCGAGGTCAGCGGGCCGTCTTCCACCTTGATGCTCAGGAACTCGAGATGCTCCTCGTAGTTCGGGCTGACGATGCTGTAGGCGCGCAGCAGCGGCTTGTTGTTGACCTTCAGGCCGATCATCGTGAAATGACCGTTCGAGAAGCGCAGCGCCGGGTCGCGCGTGGTGGTGAAGGTGAACAGGCGATCGGTCCAGTGGTGGACGCTCAGGACGCGTTCTTCGCTGAATGCACTCATACGGAACTCAAGAGTTGGTTGGTAACAGGGGAGGTTGGCTGAGCCTGGGTGCACGCCTTTGGGGCGCAAGCCGCCGGCCGGCTCCGAACCCTCCATTGTCGTTGGTCGGAGAAACCCCGATGCACACCGCGAGAAAACACCATTGCAAGCATCGGGCCCGTTTGCTACATTGACCTTTGATGTAGTGAATGCAACATGAAAGTGTAGGGAATGCTACACAAACGGCAGTCGATGCACAAGCAGGCGGGCGGCACGTTTGTTGCAAACCCCGGCAGCCTGGATCTGCCCCCTTGCACACCACCGAACGCCCACGAGATCGCCCCGATGACAGAACACACCAAGACAGATGGCCTCCCCGGCATGGACATGCCCGTGGTGGCCGAAGCCGGCAGCAGTGCCTTCGGCAAGGCGCCGCTGCGCAACGAGCGCATGAGCACGGCGAAGGTCGAGTGCAACGCCTGCCCGGTGCTGTGCCAGATCTCCGACGGCCGCACCGGCGCCTGCGACCGCTATGCCAACAAGGAAGGCGTGCTGGTGCGCGTCGATCCCGTCGTGCTGCTGCGCCGTACGGTCGAAAGCGAGAAGCCCGCGCTGGTTCCCTTCAACCGCCCCGGCGCCGAGGAAGCCCCCGCCAGCCCCGACTGGAACGGCGACCTGCTGCACGCCGACGAAGTCTTCGTCACCGGCGTGGGCTCTTCCACCACCTATCCCGACTACAAGCCCGCGCCCTTCATCGTGGCTTCCAAGGCCCAGGGCGTCGACATGGTCACCGTCGTCACCGAAGGCATCTTCAGCTACTGCAGCTTCAAGGTGAAGATCGATACCGACCGCTTTCTCGGCCCCGAGCAGGCGAACGTGCGCTACCGCGGCGAGGTCGTGGGCCATGTGACCACGGCCGAATACGGCTCGCAGATGCTCTCGCTCGGCGGCGTGCACCACCTCACCGGCGGCAGCAAGAAGGAAGGCCGCATGACGGCCGAGCTGATGCAGCTGCTGGGCAACAAGAAGGCGGTGGAGTGCACCATCGACGGTGGCTCCACCCTCGTCATCCAGGCTGGCAGGGCGCCCATCGTCAACGGCGTGGAAGAGCAGCGCATGCGCGTGGGCTGCGGCTCGGCCGCGGTCGGCATCTTCGCGCGCCAGTTCGCCGGCGTGGCCGACGAAGTGGTGGTGGTCGACGACCACATCACCGGCGTGCTCACCGAGCACCAGGCCGGCCGCTGCCTCGACATGGCGCCTTCGGGCATCCAGATGCTGGGCCGCAAGTCCACGCCGGGGCGCTACTTCCAGGTGGCGAATCCGGGCAACGGCTGGGGCGGCACCGACATCGCCGATCCGCTCGCGATCATCGAAGGCTGGGAAGAGGGCGTCGCCCGCCCCGGCCTGCGCCTGCTCATGACGTCGACCACCGGCGAGCACGCGCAGTGGTACGTGCTCGACGATGCACTGAAGCCCGTCGAACAGCCCATGCCGCCGGAAGTGAAACGCATCGTCGACCGCATCGGCGAGAACTGCGAACCGTCGCTGTGCACCGTGCTGTTCCTCGGTGGTGCGGGCGGCAGCCTGCGCGCGGGCGTCACCGAGAACCCGGTGCTGCTCACGCGCGCCATCAAGCGCGCGCTGGTCAATGTCACCTGCGGCGGCGCGCCGGCCTATGTGTGGCCCGGCGGCGGCATCACCGTGATGGCCGACGTCATGCGCATGCCCGACAACAGCTTCGGCACCGTGCCCACGCCGGCCATCGTCGCGCCCATCGAGTTCAGCATGCGGCGCGACGACTACGAGGCGCTCGGTGGCCACATGGAACACATCTTCCCGCTCGAGCAGGCGCTCGCGCGCGGTGCATGGCAGGAAGACGGCGCGCCGCTCGCGCGCCAATGGCTCGCGGTGGACGACTCCAACCCGTGGCCCCTGGGCCACGCCCCGATGCTGGGCTGATCATGTCCGCCCAACGCAGTGCGCTCGACAAGAGCCGCTGGCACTTCAGCCACGGCCCGATCGACATCGTGGCCGAGGCGCACGGCGATCCGTATGCCGTGGGTGCGGCGCACGACGCGGCATGGGCGCGCTTCGTCCACGTGCTCGATGAACTGGTGCGCGAGCTGCCGTTGCTGCGCCTGCCCGTCACCGACAGGATGCGCCCGCGCAACGTGGTGGCGCGCCGCATGTGGGACGCATGCGCGGCGTTCTCGCCGACCTTCATCACGCCGATGGCGGCGGTGGCCGGCTCGGTCGCGCAGGAGCTGATCGCGTTCTACGAACGCCCCGGCATCGAGCGTGCGTGGATCAACAATGGCGGCGACATCGCGCTGCATCTCGCGCCCGGCCAGTCCGCGCGCGTGGGTGTGTTCGCCGACATCGCGCGCTTCGACCTGCGCAGCCATCTGGCCGGCGAGGGCGGCATCCTCACCACCGACGGCCAGTTCGAGCTGCGCGCAGACCAGCCCGTGCGCGGCGTCGCCACCAGCGGCTGGCGCGGGCGCAGTTTCTCGCTGGGTATCGCCGACAGCGTGACGGTGCTGGCCGCCACCGCAGCGCAGGCCGATGCCGCCGCGACAGTGATCGCCAACGCCGTCGACGTGGACGACGAGGCCATCGCGCGCCGCCCCGCGAACGAGTGCAAGGACGACAGCGACCTGGGCGACACCCTCGTCACCGTCGACGTGCCCACGCTGGCCCCCGCGCAGGTGCGCAGCGCACTCGATACGGGCGCGATATGCGCCAAGGTCCTGCAAAAAGGAGGGCTCGTGTGGGCCGCTCTACTCGTTTGCCAGGGGCAGTGGAGACTTGTCGAGCCCTTATGCTCGAAGGCGCTCGATGCAGAGTCGCCGAAATCCGTTGGTTCAGTATTTGCTTAACGAAAAGCAAGGTTCTTTTTCATGATCGAAATCCGCCGCGTCTTCACCCAGGTCGAGCACATCCACCACGAGTTCGGACCGCGCGCCGACACCCCGCTGGTGCGTGGTGCCATCGGCGCGGTGCTGACCAATCCGTTCGCCGGCCGCTACGAGCCCGACATCCTGCCGATGATGGCGCTGCTCGACCCTGTGGGCGTCGACATGGCGCACCGGCTGCACGCCGCCATGGACGTGCCGCTGGAGCAGATCGCTACCTACGGCAAGGGCGCCATCGTCGGCGCCGACGGCGAGCTGGAGCATGGCGCGCTGTGGCACGTGCCCGGCGGCTACGCGATGCGCGAACTGCTCGGCTGGAAAGGCAGCCGTGCCGCGTACACCGCTGGCAAGGCTGAAGAGAAAACCGGCCAGCCCGGCAACGCGCTGTCGATCGTGCCCTCGACCAAGAAGGTCGGCCCGCCCGGCGCCGCGCTCGACGTGCCGCTGACCAACATCAACGCCAGCTACGTGCGCGGCCAGTTCGATGCCATCGAGGTGCGCGTACCCGGCGCGCCGGCGGCCGACGAGATCGTCTTCATCCTCGCGATGAGCACGGGCTATCGCATCCATGCCCGCGTGGGCGGCCTGCTCGCGAAAGACATCAGCAAGTGGGACGGCCTGCGCTGAAAAAAAGGACTATGACCATGACCAACTCCTCGCAAACCAACCTGGGCCTCATCGATTCAAGAACACCGCGGAACCGGCTTTACCGGGCCGCAGGTGTTGCCCCCTGCAAGGGGGTTGGCGTAGCGACACGCAGTGCGCGCAGCCTGGGGGTGTGCCAATGACTACCGCCAACATCCGCAAGCTCGTCATTCAGGTCGATGAAACCCGCAAGGAAATGGGCCAGGACATCACGCCGCCCACGCGCCGCGCCGTCGCCATCGCCGTCATCGAGAACCCCTATGCCGGCCGCTACAGCGAGAACCTCGACGAGCTCATCGCCATCGGCGAGGAACTCGGCGCGCTGCTGGGCCAGAAGGCCGTGAAGGCGCTGGGCATCGAGCCCGGCCAGGCGCAGAGCTACGGCAAGGCCGCCATCGTGGGCGAGCGCGGCGAGCTCGAACATGCCGCCGCCATCCTGCATCCCAAGCTGGGCGCACCGTTGCGCGTGGCGGTCGAGAAGGGCGCGGCGCTCGTGCCCTCGGCCAAGAAGCAGGGCACATTGGGCACCGCCATCGACGTGCCGCTGGGCCACAAGGACGCCGCCTTCGTGCGCAGCCATTTCGACGCGGTGGAAGCCCGCGTGAGCGACGCGCCGCGCGCCAACGAGATCGTCGTGGCGGTGGCCGTCACCGACAGCGGCCGTCCGCTGCCGCGCATCGGTGGCCTGCAGGTCTCCGAGATCAAGGGCGAAGATGGACTGCGCTGAGTAGCGCCGCATCGTCCAGCCAGAGCCTCGCGCCCATACAACTCGAATTCTTTCTGCCTTAACCCCTAGGAGCTTCTCGATGAATCCATTGCGCCATGTTTTCTGCGCCGCTTCCGTCGTCACGCTGGCCACCGCCCTTGTTCCCGCGCATGCGCAGGGCGTGATCAAGATCGGCGAAATCAACAGCTACAAGGCGCAGCCCGCCTTCCTCGAGCCCTACAAGAAGGGCATGGAGCTCGCGGTCGACGAGATCAACGCCAAGGGCGGTATCAACGGAAAGAAGATCGAGCTCATCAGCCGCGACGACAACGCCAACCCCGGCGACGCGGTGCGCGTGGCCGAAGAACTCATCTCGCGCGAAAAGGTCGACGTGCTGGCCGGTGCCTTCCTGTCGAACACGGGCCTGGCGCTGACCGACTTCGCCAAGCAGAAGAAGTTCTTCTATCTCGCCGCCGAGCCGCTCACCGACAAGATCGTCTGGAGCAACGGCAACAAGTACACCTACCGCCTGCGTCCCTCGACCTACATGCAGGTCGCGATGCTGGTGCCCGAGGCCGCCAAGCTCAAGAAGAAGCGCTGGGCGCTCGTGTACCCCAACTACGAATACGGCCAGTCGTCGGTCGCTACCTTCAAGACGCTGCTGAAGGCCGCGCAGCCCGACGTGGAGTTCGTCGCCGAGCAGGCTCCGCCGCTGGGCAAGGTCGATTCGGGCAGCGTGGTGCAGGCCCTGGCCGACGCCAAGCCCGACGCCATCTTCAACGTGCTCTTCGGCGCCGACCTCTCCAAGTTCGTGCGCGAAGGCAACACGCGTGGCCTCTTCAAGGACCGCGAGGTGGTGAGCGTGCTGACAGGCGAGCCCGAGTACCTCGACCCGCTGAAGGACGAGGCGCCCAACGGCTGGGTCGTCACCGGCTACCCGTGGTATGGGGTGAAGACGCCCGAGCACAAGGCCTTCCTCGATGCCTACCAGGCCAAGTTCAAGGACTATCCGCGCCTGGGCTCGGTGGTCGGCTACAGCGCCATCCACTCGATAGCGGCCGGCATCAAGAAGGCCGGCAGCACAGACACCGAAAAACTCGTGGCCGCCTTCAAGGGCCTGCAGGTCGACACGCCCTTCGGCAAGATCAGCTACCGCGCGCAGGACAACCAGTCCACCATGGGCGCCTACGTCGGCAAGACCAAGAACGACGGCGGCAAGGGTGTGATGGTCGACTACGTCTACCTCGACGGCGCGAAGTTCCAGCCGTCCGACGACGAAGTGAAAAAGATGCGCCCAGCAGACTGAGCGCAAGCCAACCCCTGACACCTATACCAAAGCGGACCATTCCAGGAATACCGCGGAACCGGCTTTGCCGGGCCGCAGGTATTGCCCCCGGTAGGGGGTGGGCGGCCACACGAAGTGGGCAAGCCTGGGGGCGAGCAAAGGATCTTTGATGAGTTTTTCAGGTTTTGTTGTTCAGTTGCTCAACGGGTTGGCCGGCGCGTCCTCGCTCTTCTTCGTGGCGGCCGGGCTCTCGTTGATCTTCGGCGTGACGCGCATCGTCAACTTCGCCCATGGTTCGTTCTTCATGGTGGGCATCTATCTCGCGTACACGCTCGTCGACAAGCTGGGCTCGAGCCTGGGCTTCTGGCCCGCGCTGCTGATCGCCGCGCTGGCGGTGGGCGTGCTCGGCGCCATCATCGAGGTGGTGCTGCTGCGCCGCATCTACAAGGCGCCAGAGCTGTTCCAGCTGCTGGCCACCTTCGCGCTGGTGCTCGTCATCAAGGACGCGGTGCTGTGGCTTTGGGGCCCCGACGAACTGCTCGGACCGCGCGCGCCAGGCCTCAGGGGCTCGGTCGAAATCCTCGGGCGGCAGTTTCCTTCCTATGACCTGTTCCTGATCGTCGTCGGCCCGGTGGTGCTCGGCCTCGTGTGGCTGCTGCTCACCCGCACGCGCTTCGGCACCCTGGTGCGCGCCGCCACCCAGGACCGCGAGATGGTCAGCGCGCTGGGCGTCAACCAGGCCTGGCTCTTCACGGCCGTGTTCGCGCTGGGTGCGCTGCTCGCGGGCCTCGGCGGCGCGCTGCAGCTGCCACGCGAACCCGCCACGCTCGAGATGGACCTGAACACCATCGGCGCCGCTTTCGTGGTCGTGGTGGTGGGCGGCATGGGCTCGCTGCCTGGTGCCTACATGGCCGCGCTGCTCATCGCCGAGATCAAGGCCGTGTGCATCTGGCTCGGCGTGGTGCAGATCTTCGGCATCGACGTGTCGTTCTCCAAGCTCACGCTGATGGTCGACTTCCTCGTGATGGCCATCGTGCTGGTGTGGCGCCCGTGGGGCCTGTTCGGCCGGCCGCAGGCGCCCAGCCGCTACGTGGGCATGCAGGAAGAGCCGCTGCGCCGCCCGGGCAAGGCCTATGTGGTGGCCGCCGCCGTGTTCGCGCTGGTGCTGGCGGTGCTGCCGTTCCTGACGGTGAACTCGCCCTACACCACGGTGCTGATGATCGACCTGATGATCGCGGCCCTGTTCGCCGCCAGCCTGCACTTCATCATGGGCCCGGCCGGCATGCACTCCTTCGGCCATGCCGCCTACTTCGGACTCGGCGCCTACGGCGCCGCGCTGCTGGTGCGTGCGCTGCACCTGCCGATGGAGCTTGCGCTGATCGTCGCGCCGCTGGTGGCCGCGCTCGGCGCCTTCGTCTACGGCTGGTTCGCGGTGCGGCTGTCGGGCGTGTACCTTGCCATGCTCACGCTGGCCTTCGCGCAGATCACCTGGGCCATCACTTACCAGTGGGACAGCTTCACCGGCGGCAGCAACGGCCTGACGGGCGTTTGGCCCTCCGAGTGGCTTTCCGACAAGCAGGCCTACTACTGGCTCACGCTGGTGCTGGTGGGCGCGGGCGTGTGGTGGCTGCGGCGCGTGCTGTTCTCGCCCTTCGGCTACGCGATGCGCGCGGGCCGTGACTCGGTGCTGCGCGCCGACGCCATCGGCATCGACGTCAAGCGCATGCAGTGGGTGGCGTTCATCATCGCCGGCACCGTAGCGGGCCTGGCGGGTGCGCTCTTCGCATTCTCGAAGGGCAGCATCTCGCCGGAGACGCTATCGGTCGGCAAGTCGGTCGACGGCCTCGTGATGGTGCTGCTCGGCGGCATCCAGACGCTCGCGGGCCCGGTGGTCGGCGCCGTCACCTTCACCTGGCTGCACGACACCGTGGCGCGCAACACCGACTACTGGCGCGCGATGCTCGGCGCCATCATCCTGATCCTGGTGCTGCTGTTCCCGCAGGGCATCGCGGGCTCGATCAAGCAGCTTGCCGATCGCTGGCGAGGGCCCAGGGCCGAAGACGAGGCAAAGGCCGAAGCCAAGGCCAAGCTCGAGGAGGTGAAGGCATGAGCACGACGCTCCTCAAGGTCGAGAACCTCGGCAAGTCCTTCGGCGGCGTGAAGGCGGTGGACGGCATCAGCTTCGAGCTGCCGCCCGGCGAGCTGCTCGCGCTCATCGGACCCAACGGCGCCGGCAAGTCCACCACCTTCAACATGGTCAACGGCCAGCTGAAGGCCGACCAGGGCTCCATCACACTCGACGGCCAGGAACTCGTGGGCCGCAAGCCGCGCGAGATCTGGCGCATGGGCGTGGGCCGCACCTTCCAGATCGCCGAGACCTTCGCCTCGCTCACCGTGGTCGAGAACGTGCAGATGGCGCTGCTGTCGCACGACCGCAAGCTCTTTTCCACCTGGCGCCGCGCCGCCGACCACAAGCGGGAGGAAGCGCTGGCGCTGCTCGACCAGGTCGGCATGAAGTCGCAGGCCGACCGGCCCTGCAGCGTGCTGGCCTACGGCGACGTGAAGCGCGTCGAGCTCGCCATCGCGATGGCCAACTCGCCCAAGCTGCTGCTGATGGACGAGCCCACCGCCGGCATGGCGCCCAAGGAGCGCAACTCGCTCATGGCGCTGACCAAGGACCTCGTCATCCAGCGCGGCATGGCCGTGCTGTTCACCGAGCACAGCATGGACGTGGTGTTCGCATATGCCGACCGCATGATCGTGCTGGCGCGCGGCCGGCTCATCGCGCAGGGCAAGCCGCTGGAGATCCGCGACCATCCCAAGGTGCAGGAGGTGTACTTCGGCACGGGCAAGACATTCGAGAAGAAGGCAGCAGCCGTTGGAGAAGCCGCATGAGCACCCGGGAACCCCTGCTGCAGGCCAAGGCCCTGTGCGCCTGGTACGGCGCCGCGCAGATTCTTTATGACGTCGACCTCGACGTGCGTCGCGGCGAAGTGGTCGCGCTCATGGGCCGCAACGGCGCGGGCAAGTCGACCACGCTGAAGGCGCTGATCGGCATGCTCGCCAAGCGCCGCGGCGCGGTGCGCTTCCTGGGCCACGACATCTCCAAGAGCGAGCCGCATCACGCGGCGCGCCTGGGCCTGGGCTTCGTGCCCGAAGACAGGCGCGTGTTCACCGACCTCACGGTGATGGAGAACCTCGAAGTCGGCAAGCAGGCAGCGCGCCGCTGGGCCGACGGCACCGACGCGCCGCTGTGGACGCCCGAGCGCCTGTTCAAGCTGTTCCCCAATCTCGGCGAGATGCCCAATCGCCCGGGCGGGCGCATGAGCGGCGGCGAGCAGCAGATGCTGACCGTGGCGCGCACGCTGATGGGCAACCCCTATCTCGTGCTGCTCGACGAGCCTTCCGAAGGCGTGGCGCCGGTGATCGTCGAGCAGATGGCCAACATGATCCTGGAGCTCAAGGCGCAGGGCGTGAGCATCCTGCTGTCGGAGCAGAACATGCATTTCGCCGAGCTGGTGTCCGACCGCGCCTATGTGCTCGAGAAGGGGCAGATCCGCTATCACGCCACGATGGCCGAGCTTGCGGCCAACGACGAAGTGCGCCGCGCTTACCTCAGCGTCTGATTTTTCTTCAACCCCTGGAGTCCACGCCATGCATCGCAGAACCCTCGTGAAATCCGCCGCAGCCCTCGGGCTGGCCGGCGGCCTCGGCAGTGTCGGTTTCAACGCCTTCGCGGCGGGCAAGATCAAGCCCGGCGACAGGGCCGCGCTGATCGTGGTCGACGTGCAGAACTGCTTTCTCGACGGCGGCACGCTGGCGGTGAAGGGCGGCAACGAAGTCATTCCGGTCATCAACGCGCTGGCTCCCGCGTTCCAGAACATCGTCGTCACGCAGGACTGGCACACGGCGGGCCATGCATCGTTCGCCAGCACCTACAGCGGCAAGAAGCCCTTCGAGACCACCAAGCTCAGCTACGGCACGCAGGTGCTGTGGCCCGACCACTGCGTGCAGGGCACCGACGACGCGGCGCTCGGCAAGGAGCTGAAGGTGCCCACCGCGCAGCTCATCATCCGCAAGGGCTTCCACAAGGACATGGACAGCTACTCGGCCTTCGAGGAAGCCGACCACAAGACGGCCACGGGCCTCGCCGGCTACCTGAAGGCGCGCGGCATCAAGACCGTGTTCGTCACCGGCCTTGCCACCGACTTCTGCGTGGCGTGGACCGCCATGGATGCGCGCAAGGCCGGCTTCGAGGCCTACGTGATCGAAGATGCCACGCGCGGCATCGACCTCAACGGCTCGCTGGCCGCGGCCTGGAAGCAGATGACGGCCAAAGGCGTCAAGCGCATCCAGTCGGCGGACATCCAGACCGCCTGAGCGCGCATCCGCGCAAGTCGGAAAGAGCAACAAGAATACGGAACCCACGACGCATGAAGCCCTCGATCTCAAGGCGTGCCATGGTGGCGAGCGCCGCTGCCCTTGCACTCGGCCCCGGCCTGCTGCGCACGGCGCGCGCGGACAACGGTGTGACCGACACCATCATCCGCATTGGCCAGTCGGCCGTGTTCAGCGGACCGGCCAAGGACTTCGGCATCGACTACCGCGCGGGCATCAAGCTCTACTTCGACCGGGTCAACAAGTCGGGCGGCGTGAATGGCCGCAAGATCGAGCTGGTCACCTACGACGATGCCTACGATCCCGCGAAGACGGCCGTCAACACCGCCAGGCTGATCGATGAAGACAAGGTCTTCGCGCTCACCGGCTACGTGGCCACCGGCAACCTCGCGGCGGCGATGCCGCTCGCGGAAAAAGCCGGCGTGCCGATGTTCGCGCCGCTGGTGGGCACCACCTCGTTCCGCACCAAGGTCAACCGCTACCTGTTCCACGTGCGCGCGGGCTACGACCTGGAGCTGCGCAAGATCATCAGCCACCTCTCGACCATCGGCATCCAGTCGATCGCGGTGGTCTACCAGGACAGCGCCTTCGGCAAATCGAACCTCGCCACCTGCGAGGAGCTCGCCGCCGACTACAAGGTGAAGGTGCTCAAGACCTTCCCGCTGGCCATCGCGGCCGAGGACGCGAAGCAGGTCGCCACCGGCCTGGCCGACGCGAAGCCGGGCGCGGTCGTGATGATCATGGCCGGGCGCATGGTGGAAGTGTTCATGCGCGACTACCGCGCGAACGCCGTGGGCGCGCCGCTGTACACGCTCTCCGTCGGCATCACCGACGCGGCAGGGTCCGCCAAGCGGCTCGAAGGCAAGCTCGCGGGACTGGTCACGGCCAGCATCGTGCCGCCGCCGCAGGCGCTGCGCGTGCCCATCGTGGCCGACTACCAGCGCGACCGCGCCGAGTTCGGCGAGAAGATCGACAGCTACACCGCGCTGGAGGGCTACATCGTCGCGCGCGTGATGGTCGAGGGCCTGCGCCGCGCGGGCAAGACGCTCACGCGCGACGGCTTCATCGCCGGGCTGGAGAGCATCGGCAGCACGCGTTTCGGCGACTTCCCCATCGAGTACAGCGCGAAGAACCACAACGGCTCGACCTTCGTCGATCTGGAGATGTACACCCGTGACGGCCAGCTGCGGCGCTGAGCCGCTGCGCCTGCTGGTCAACGGCCGGGCGCAATCGATAGCAGGCGTGCCGCGCGAGGCGACGTTGCTGCACCTGCTGCGCAACGACCTGGGGCTGAACGGCCCCAAGTACGGCTGCGGGCTGGGGCAGTGCGGCGCATGCACCGTGCACGTCGACGGCGTGGCCGCGCGCTCGTGCGTGATTCCCGCGCACGGCGTGGCGGGGCGCGCCATCACCACGCTCGAAGGGCTGGGCTCGCGCGGCGAGTGGCACCCGGTGCAGGCCGCATTCGAGGAAGCGCAGGCTGCGCAGTGCGGCTACTGCCTCAACGGCATGGTGATGCAGGCCGCCGCGCTGCTCGCGCGCGACCCGCAAGCCAGCGAGGCGCGCATCCGCAGCGAGCTGTCGGGCAACCTGTGCCGCTGCGGCACGCACATCGAGATCCTCGACGCGGTGCAGCGCGCGGCGGTGCGCATGCGCGAGGAGCCGAACCCATGAGCCGCTGGTCTTGTCCCCTCTCCCGCTCGCGGGAGAGGGCCAGGGTGAGGGCATCGGCCTTCGCAAGAGCACAGCTCCAACCGTCGCTGCCGGCCCTCGCCCCAACCCTCTCCCGCAGGCGGGAGAGGGAGCAAATGCCATGACGCGCCGCGCAGATCTGCCTCAGACGCGCGCCGAGTTCCTTGCCGCCACCGGCGTGCTGCTGGTGCTGCGCGAGACGCCGCCACCACCGCCGCCGGCCAAGGGCCAGCCTGCCTTCATCGCCAGCAACCCCGCCGAAGGCGACGAGGTGCTGCTCGCGGTGTGGGACGACGGCAGCGCCTCGGCGCTCAACGGCCACGTCGACCTGGGCACCGGCATACAGACCGCGCTCGGCCAGATCGTGGCCGAGGAGCTCGACCTCGGCATGCCCTGCGTGCGCGTGATGCTCGGCGACACCGCCCGCGCGCCCAACCAGGGTGCGACCATCGCCAGCGCGTCGATCCAGATCCACGCGCAGCCGCTGCGGCTGGCCGCGGCGCAGGCGCGCGCATGGCTGCTGGCGCGTGCGGCCGAGCGGCTGGGCGTGACCACAGATGCGCTGCAGATGCGCAATGGCGTGGTGCGCGTCGCCGAGGCGCCGGACCGGCACCTCAGCTATGCCGAGCTCGTGGCCGGCCAGCGCACCGTGCTGCGGCTCGATCCGCAGGTGAAGCCGAAAGACCCGGCCGACTACCGCGTCGTCGGCACGCGGCAGGCGCGCGTCGACATCCCGGCCAAGCTCGCGGGCGAGCTCGTGTTCGTGCACGACATGCGCGTGCCCGGCATGCTGCATGGCCGCGTCGTGCGCCCGCCGTATGCGGGGGCGGACCACGGCGAGTTCATCGGCAACACGCTGGAGTCGGTCGACGAATCGTCGATTGCGCACATACCCGGCATCCGCGCGGTGGTCGTCATCCGCGACTTCGTCGGCATCGTGGCCGAGCGCGAGGAGCACGCCGAGCAGGCGCTGCGCGAACTGCGCGTGCAGTGGAAGCCATGGCCCGGCATGCCCGACCTCGGCGACCTCGCCCAGGCCCTGCGCGACAACCCCTCGACGCAGCGGCTGCTGGTCGACGAGGGCGACGTTGACGGCGCCATCGCGTCGGCTGCGCAGCCCATGCACCGCACCTATGTGTGGCCCTACCAGATGCATGCGTCCATCGGCCCGTCGTGCGCGCTGGCCGATTGGCAGCCCGCCGACGGCAGCGGCATGCAGCTGCGCTGCTGGACCGGCTCGCAGAACCCGCACGTGCTGCGTGCCGATCTCGCCAAGCTCATGGGCGTGGCCGACGTGCAGGTCGACGTGGTCCGCATGGAGGCCGCGGGCTGCTACGGCCGCAACGGCGCCGACGACGTGGCCGCCGATGCCGCGCTGCTCGCGCGTGCGGTCGGCGCGCCGGTGCGCGTGCAGCTCACGCGCGAGCAGGAGCATGCGTGGGAGCCCAAGGGCGCCGCGCAGCTCATGGAGATCGACGGCGGCCTCATGGCTGACGGCAGCGTCGCCGCCTACGACTTCGAAACCTCGTACCCGTCGAACGGCGCACCCACGCTGGCGCTGCTGCTCACGCGCACCATCGAGCCGGTGGCGCAGGCCTTCGAGATGGGCGACCGCACGGCGCGCCCGCCCTACAGCTACGACAACCTGCGCGTGATGGTCAACGACATGGCGCCGATCGTGCGCGCCTCGTGGCTGCGCGGCGTGTCGGCGTTGCCCAGCTCGTTCGCGCACGAGTCGTACATCGACGAACTGGCGACGGCGGCGGGTGTCGACCCGGTGCAGTTCAGGCTGCGGCACCTGGAAGATCCGCGCGCCGTCGAGCTCGTGCAGGCCACCGCGCAGAAGGCCGGCTGGCGCATGCGCACCGGGCCGCAGGAGAACGCCGACGGCGGGCTGGGCGAGGGCGGCGACATCCTCTTCGGCCAGGGCTTCGCGTACGCGCGCTACATCCACAGCAAGTGGCCGGGCTTCGGCGCGGCGTGGGCCGCGTGGGTGGCCGACGTGGAGGTCAACCGCAAGACCGGCGAGGTGCATGTGCGCCGCGTGGTGGTGGGGCACGACGCGGGGCTGCTGGTCAATCCGGCGGGCGTCGAGCACCAGGTGCACGGCAACGTGATCCAGACCACGAGCCGTGCGCTGAAGGAGCGCGTGCAGTTCGCGCCGCAGCAGCAACAGCAACAGCAGCAGCAGGGTGCGACGACGGGTGCGCAGCTGCCGGGCGTACTGCCTTCCGGCGTGGTCGCGAGCCGCGAGTGGGGCGGCTACCCGATCATCAACTTCCGCGAAGTGCCGGTGATCGAGGTGATGCACATGCCGCGGCCGGGCGAGCCATCGCTGGGGGCGGGCGAGTCGTCGTCGGTGCCGGGCACGGCGGCGATCGCGAATGCGATCTTCGATGCGACCGGGGTGCGGTTCAGGGCGCCGCCATTCACGCCGGAGACGGTGCTGGCGGAGTTGAACAGGGGTTCGCTTCCTCCGGCGCCTCCGGGAGATGGTGGGGGAGGCGAGCTGCGTGGGAATGGTGATGCCGTCGTGCCCCCATCCCAGCCTTCCCCCAGTGGGGGAAGGAGCAATGCGGTCTGGCCTCGGCGAAAGGGGCTGTGGGCCACCGGTGCGGCGCTGGTCGTCGGCGGCGTCGGCGTCATCGCTGGCCTGCTTGGCTGGCGCTCGGCCATCGCGCCGGTGTCTCTCACCGCGCCGGTCTACAGCCAGGCCACCATCGAGCGCGGCCGCGTGCTCGCCGCAGTCGGCGACTGCGCGGTGTGCCATACCGCTCCCGGCGGCACGGCCAACGCTGGCGGCCGCGCCATGGACACACCCTTCGGCACGCTCTACACCACCAATCTCACGCCGGATGCAGAGACGGGCCTCGGCCGCTGGTCCTTCAGCGCCTTCCAGCGCGCGATGCGCGAGGGCGTCTCGCGCGACGGCCACTATCTGTATCCCGCGTTCCCGTACACCGCCTTCGCGAAGACCAGCGACGACGATCTGCAGGCGCTGTATGCGTACTTCATGTCGCTGCCCGCGGTGCGAGCGGAAACGCCGAAGTCCGAGCTCAAGTTCCCGTTCAGCATTCGTCCGCTGATGGCTGGCTGGAACGCGCTCTTTCATGACCCGACGCCGATGCAGCCCGTGGCCACGCAGAGCGCGCAATGGAATCGCGGTGCCTACCTGGTCAACGGCCTGGGGCATTGCGGCGCTTGCCACACGCCGCGCAATGCGCTGGGCGCGGAGCAAGGCGGCAGCGCCTTCCTGTCGGGCGCGATGGTCGATGGCTGGGAGGCGCCCGCGCTCACGCAGCTGGCGTCGAAGTCGGCGGTGCCGTGGGATGCCGACGAGCTGTACCGCTACCTGCGCAACGGCCACACGCAGCGCCACGGCATCGCGGGCGGGCCGATGGCCGAGGTGGTGCGCGAACTCGCGCAGGTGCCGGATGAAGACATCCGCGCGATGGCCACATATCTGGGCTCGTTCAATCCTGTGCCGGCTGCGGAGCCCTCCGTCGTTGCGCTGCAGGTTGTAAGCAACGCGGCGCGCACGCAAGGGCAACTGCTCGGCCCCGCGCAGCGCATGTTCGACAGCGCCTGCGCGTCCTGCCATCACGATGGCAACGGCCCCACGCTGCTCGGTGTCAACACGCCGCTCGCGCTGAACAGCAATCTCACCAGCGCGCGGCCAGACAACCTGCTGCGCACCATCCTCGATGGCGTGCGCGAACCAGCGAGCCGCGACATCGGCTTCATGCCCGGCTTCCGCGAAGTGCTCGACGACCGGCAGATCGCCGAGCTTGCCGGCTATATGCGCGCACGCTTCGCGCCGCGGGAGCCCGCGTGGACCAACCTGCCGGCCGAAGTGGCGCGCGTGCGCGCGGCGCCGGGTCACTGAAGGCCACAAGAGAAGAACCGGCCGCGTCGTCTTCCCCGTGCGCCGCTACGATGCAACGTAGCGCACACATTCACCACGGAGACACACGCCATGCCGCTCGATCTTTCCATCTCTTCCAGCCTGCCCCGCGATGCCGGACGCGCCACCCTCGTCGGCCGTCTCTGGCAACCCGGCGTGGGCCCCGTACTGGTCGCAGTTCACGAAGGTGGCCTGCACGACCTGTCGAAGCTCGCTCCCACCATGAGCGATCTGCTCGAAGGCAACAAGCCGCCTGCGGAAGCGGTTCGCAGTGCATTGAAGAACGCACCGCGCATCGCCGCGCTCGACGAAGCCCTTGCCAACAGCGACGAGACCACGCGCGACACGGGCAAGCCATGGCTGCTCGCGCCATGTGATCTGCAGGCCATCAAGGCCAGCGGCGTCACATTTGTTGCGAGCCTGCTCGAACGCGTGATCGAGGAACAGGCGCGCGGCGATGCATCGAAGGCCGAAGCCACGCGCGCGGCCATCGGCAGCGTGCTCGGCGACAACCTCGCGGACATCGTGCCGGGATCGCCCGAGGCGATGAAGGTCAAGGAAGTGTTGATCGCGCAGGGCGCGTGGTCGCAGTACCTCGAGGTCGGCATCGGCCCCGACGCGGAAATATTCACAAAGGCGCCGGTGCTTTCGGCCGTCGGTACCGGCGCGGATGTCGGCATCCATTCGGGCTCGGTGTGGAACAACCCCGAGCCGGAAGTCGTGCTCGCCGTCAACAGCCGTGGCGAAACGCTGGGCGCGGCACTGGGCAACGATGTCAACCTTCGTGACTTCGAAGGCCGCAGCGCACTGCTGCTGGGCAAGGCGAAAGACAACAACGCCTCGTGCGCGATTGGTCCGTTCATCCGGTTGTTCGATGAACACTTCGCCATTGCGGACGTGCGGCGCATCACCGTCGTGCTGGAAGTGACGGGGCCTGAGGGCTTCAAGCTGGAGGGATCGAGTTCGCTGTCGAAGATCAGCCGCGATCCGCTCGACCTCGTCGCTCAAACAGTAGGAAAAAATCACGGTTACCCCGACGGATTCATGTTGTTTCTTGGAACGATGTTCGCGCCGACACAAGATCGTCATGGACCGGGACAAGGATTCACCCATGTGGTGGGAGACCGCGTGCGCATTGCTGCACCGGAACTCGGTGCGCTGCTCAATCGCGTAGTACATGCCGACAAGGCGCCGATGTGGACTTTTGGTATCAGTGCGTTCATGCGCAATCTGGCTGCTCGCGATTTGCTGTGAACGATGTGTAGTCGTTCCGTTTGAATTTCAAAAGAGGTTGTACTTCTTAGTAATTCATACGCTTCGTGTTGCACTCTGTTGCTGTTGACCGCATCACTTGTTCCCCTCAAGATTGCTGTTGTTAGGAAACGTTTGAACGAGGGGAGTAGAGGTTGGCGCAGACCGAGATCGATCTATTGCAGGAGCCCGTTGAAGGCCCGTTACCTTGCGGTGAAGACCTGGAGTACGACCCCGATTTCATGGCGTTGCATCAGGCAACGGCGGGTAAGCGCGAACAGCAGTTCGGCTCGACGATCATCCCCGCGGAGCCGCCCGACTGGGCCCGCGTGGAGCGCATCGCGAAGCAGCTTTGCGCTCGCACGCGCGATCTGCGCGTGCTGGTGCCACTCACGCTGGCCTGGACCGAGAGCCGCGGCTTGCCCGGCTATGTCGAAGGCCTGCAACTCGTCGACGTTGTGCTTCGGAAATTCTGGGACGACGTGCATCCGCGCGTTGTCGACGACGGCTTCGAAGACCCGTTGCCGCGCATGAATGCGCTGGCCGCACTGGCCGAAGCCGAAGGACTCGGACGCAGCGTGCGCGATGCGCGGCTGCTCGACGAAGGCGGCGCATCGATGAGCCTGCGCCAGGTCGAGGCCTTGCTCGATTCGAGCAAGACAGATCATCAGATCGATTACCCGGGCGGTATCGGCCGGCTGAAGGACGCGGTGCGGCGCGCGCAGGAAAAGGCGGCGCCTCCGGTGGTGGCATTGCGCACGGCGCTGGAGTTGCTGCAGCGCATTCGCGAGACGAGCGAGCGCGCACTCGGCCAGAGCTGGGCGCCCGACTTCTCGCGGCTCGAACGCTCGCTGCGCACTGTTGCCCAACTGTTGCCGGAGCAGGTGCAGGCTGAAGAGGCGGCAGCAGGTGAGGCCCAGTCCGGAGCCGATCCGCAAGGGGGGAGCGTCGGCGGGGCCGTGGCGAATGGCGCTGTTGGTGGTACTGCAGCAAATGGCGGTACCGGCCTACGTCAGGTGCTTGTTAAGGATATTGAAATATCGAGCCGTGAAGATGTCCAGGTGTTGCTCGAAAAGGCTTGCCAGTTCATGGAGCGCACGGAGCCCAGCCATCCGGCGCCCATGCTCATACGCAGAGCGCAGCGGCTGCTGGACCTCAACTTCTTCCAGATCATCGAAGAGCTCGTGCCAGAGGGATTGCAGAAGATAGAGAGCCTTGCGGGACGTCCGTTGAACGGGGGCAGCGCGGAGTAGCAGGCGAAGGCCGTCGCGGGCCCCGCGAGCCGAGAGGCCGGCCGGGGTCGCACCCACACGCATTACAGATTCAAGAGGAAGCTTATGGCAGACAACCGTGTCAGAAACAGTGGTCAGAAGTTCATTGCGCGCAACCGCGCGCCGCGTGTGCAGATCGAGTACGACGTCGAGATCTACGGCAGCGAACGCAAGATCCAGCTGCCCTTCGTGATGGGCGTCATCGCCGATCTCGCGGGCAAGCAGATCGACCCGATGCCCGACCTTGCCGAGCGCGAGTTCATGGCGGTGGACATCGACAACTTCGACGAGCGCATGAAGGCCATCAAGCCGCGCGTCGCCTTCCAGGTGCCCAACACGCTCACCGGCGACGGCCAGATGAACGTCGACATCACCTTCGACAGCATGGATGATTTCTCGCCCGCGCGCATCGCCCGCCAGGTCGGCGCGCTGCAGCAGCTGCTCGAAGCACGCACCGAGCTGTCGAACCTGCTTTCGTACATGGACGGCAAGAACGGCGCCGAGCAGCTGATCGCGCAGGCACTGCAGAACCCGGCACTGCTGAAGTCGCTGGCGTCGGCACCGAACCCGGCCGTCGCCAAGGCGGTGGAAGCCGCGAACGAAAAGGCCGGTACGCCCGGCACGTCTTCCGAGTAAGCGCGAGCAGCAGCAAGGACCGCCATCATCATGAGCACCGCCCCCAAACAGACCACCGCGCGCGCACCGGCCTCCATCGAGACGCTGGAGCCGAACGAGTTCTCGAACCTGCTGCAGCGCGAGTTCAAGCCCAAGACCGACCAGGCCCGCGAGGCGGTGGAAAACGCCGTCAAGACGCTGGCCGTGCAGGCGCTGGAAAGCACCGTCACCGTCTCCAACGATGCCTACCGCACGGTGCAGGCCATCATCACCGAGATCGACCGCAAGCTCTCCGAGCAGATCAACCAGATCCTGCACCACGAGGAGTTCCAGCAGCTCGAAGGCGCGTGGCGCGGGCTGCACTACCTCGTGAACAACACCGAGACCGACGAGCAGCTCAAGATCCGCGTGATGTGCGCATCGAAGCGCGAGGTCGCGCGTTCGCTCAAGCGCCACAAGGGCATCGGCTGGGACCAGAGCCCGCTGTTCAAGAAGATCTACGAAGCCGAATACGGCCAGTTCGGCGGCGAGCCCTTCGGCGCGCTGATCGGCGACTTCCACTTCGACCACAGCCCGCCCGACGTCGAGATGCTCGGCGAAATGGCCAAGATCGCCGCGGCCGCGCACTGCCCCTTCATCGCGGGCGCGTCGCCCACGGTGATGCAGATGGATTCGTGGCAGGAACTGTCGAATCCGCGCGACCTGACCAAGATCTTCCAGAACACCGAGCACACCGCGTGGCGCTCGCTGCGCGACTCGGAAGACGCGCGCTACATCGGCCTGGCCATGCCGCGCTTCCTGGCTCGACTGCCGTACGGCGCGCGCACCAACCCGGTCGACGAATTCGAGTTCGAGGAAGAAACCGATTCGGCCGCGCACAACCGCTACACCTGGGCCAACTCGGCCTATGCGATGGGCGTGAACATCAACCGCTCGTTCAAGCAGTACGGCTGGTGCACGTCGATCCGCGGGGTTGAATCGGGCGGCGCGGTGGAAAACCTGCCCACGCACACCTTCCCGACAGACGACGGCGGCGTGGACATGAAGTGCCCGACCGAGATCGCCATCAGCGACCGGCGCGAGGCCGAGCTCGCCAAGAACGGCTTCATGCCGCTGGTGCACCGCAAGAACTCCGACTTCGCGGCCTTCATCGGCGCGCAGTCGCTGCAGCTGCCGGCCGAGTACTACGACGCCGACGCCACGGCCAACGCGAACCTCGCGGCACGCCTGCCGTATCTCTTCGCATGCTGCCGCTTCGCGCACTACCTGAAGTGCATCGTGCGGGACAAGATCGGTTCGTTCCGCGAGCGTGAGGACATGGAGCGCTGGCTCAACGACTGGATCATGAACTACGTCGACGGCAGCCCCGGCACCTCGTCGCAGGACACGAAGGCAATGAAGCCACTGGCGGCGGCGGAAGTCCAGGTGGAAGCCATCGAGGACAACCCTGGCTACTACGCCGCCAAGTTTTTTCTCCGGCCGCACTATCAGCTCGAAGGGCTGACGGTGTCGTTGCGGCTGGTTTCGAAGCTGCCATCCAACAAGAAGGACAGCAGCTAATTCAACAGCGTTCCGGAATCGGGCGCAAATAACTCTGGGGGTTTCAAATCATGGCAGTAGACATGTTCATGCGCGTTGAAGGCGCAAACGGCGAATCGAAAGACTCGAACCACAAGGAGTGGACGGACATCAAGTCGTTTTCGTGGGGCGCAACGCAGCCTGGCAACATGGTCAGCGGTGGTGGCGGCGGTGTTGGCAAGGCCAGCTTCAACGACCTGCAGGTTCTGGCGCGCATCGACAAGGCGGCCCCGTCCGTCATGAAGAACTGCGCGAGCGGCAAGCACCTGAGCAAGGTGGAAGTGTCGGTGTGCAAGGCCGGCGGCTCGCAGATCGAGTACACGCGCGTCACGCTCGAAGAGGTGCTGGTCACCTCGGTGCAGTACACGGCCGAGCAGGGTTCTGACGCCGTGTTCGTGCAGTACGCCTTCCAGGCCGCGAAGGTCAAGCAACAGTACTGGGAACAGACCGACAAGGGCGGCAAGGGCGCCGAGACGGTCCTGGCCTGGAACATCAAGGAAAACAAGGAGTCCTGATCTCCTTTTCCCGATGCGCGGCCGGCCTTTCGGGCCGGCCGCGACGTTTTTCCCGACGGCCTCCACGGCCGTCCTTCGCACAGCGGCCTTCTCGACAGAGTTCGCGCCGCGTGCCAGCCAGTCAGCGAGGAAGCTTCATGGGCGATGGGTTTGCAGTGCTGGGCGAGCGCTCGGTGGCCGAGCACACCGAATGGGTACAGCGGCAGATCCGCTCCAATCCCCAGAATGCAGGCCTGCGTCTTGCCTTGTGCCACTTCCTCGCGTTGCGCGGCGAGTGGCAGCGGGCTGAAGACCAGCTCAAGCTCGCTACCAAGCTGGACCCCACTTTCACACCCGCCAGCGTCACCTGTTCGATGGCGCTGTCGGGCGAACGCCACCGCAGCGAATTCTGGTCGGGCGGGCGTGCGCCGGCCATCGTCGGCGGCAACGCCGAATGGGTCGAGCAGCTGATCGCTGCCGCGGCCCTGCCGGCCGACCGCGCTGAAGAAGCCGCGGCCCTGCGCGAGAACGCGCGGCAGGCCGCGCCCGCATCGCACGGCAGGCTCACCAGCGTGGACCGCTCCGATTCGCGCGCCGTGCAGGCGCTCGACGGCGAGCCCGTGCAGCGCGGAGATTTCGAATGGCTCTGCGACGGCGACGTGCGCATCGGTACCGTGTTCGAATTGCTCACGCCCTCGGGCTACGCATGGCTGCCGCTGACCGAGGTGCGCCGCGTCAAGTTCTCGCGGCCGCAGCATCTGGTGGACCTGCTGTGGGCGCCCACCGAATTCGAGCTGCATGACGGGCGTGCGCTCAACGGCCTGGTGCCGGTGCGCTATCCGGGCCAGCTCGAAGCTCTCGACGACGAGGCCGCTCTGGGCCGCCGCACGGACTGGCTGCCGCTGGCGGGCGAAGAGCAGTACGCCGGCCTGGGCCAGCGCACGCTGATCAGCGAGGCCGGCGACCATTCGCTGCTCGACCTGCGTCTCATCGAGTTCTCGCGCGAGGGCAGTGCTGGATGAGCGGAATGATGGACACCGACGGCGACCAGCAGGAAAGCGTCGCGCGCGACCGCCTGCAGCCGGTACTGCTCGACCGCCTCACCGACAAGGCGCCGCAGACCCGGCAGGAACGCGCGGGTGCCTTCCTCATGAGCGGCAGGCTGCTGCGCGACTCGGTATTGCGCGACCTGCAATGGCTGCTCAACACCACCAACTTCGGCGCCGACCACAACATCAACACCATGCCGCGCGCGCGCCGTTCGGTGCTGAACTTCGGCGTTCGAGGCTGGGCCGGCGGGCGCATGTCGGAGGTCGACTTCGCGGACGTCGAGGCAGCCATCCGCTCGGCCATCATCGACTTCGAGCCGCGCATCATGAAAGACAGCATCGACGTGCGCTGCGTGACCGATGCCACCGACCTCGAGCACCACAACCTGCTCGCGCTGGAGATCCGCGGCACCCTGTGGTCGGTGCCGTACCCCATCGAATTCATCCTGCGCTCGGAGCTCGACCTCGAAAGCGGGCACATGGTGCTGCGGCCCACCGGAGGTCTCTGAATGGATGCCAGGCTGCTCGAGTACTACAACCGCGAGCTCACCTACATGCACGAGCTCGGGGCCGAGTTCGCGCAGCGCTACCCGAAGATCGCCGGCCGCCTCGGCATGCGCGGCATCGAGGTCAGCGACCCGTACGTGGAGCGCCTGCTCGAGGGCTTCAGCTTTCTCACCGCGCGCATCCAGCTCAAGATGGACGCCGAGTTTCCGCGCTTCTCGCAGCGGCTGCTCGAGGTGGTGTACCCCAACTTCCTCGCGCCGCTGCCCGCCATGGCGGTGGTGCAGATCGACGGCAACCTCAACGAAGGTTCGCTGAAGGCGGGCTACGAACTGCCGCGCCACACCATCCTGCGCGGGCGGATGATCAAGGGCGAGCAGACGGCCTGCGAGTTTCGTACCGGCCATGCCGTCACGCTGTGGCCCATCCGCATCGCGGACGCCGGCATCGGACCGGTGCCGGCCGAGATCGCGCATGCGATGCCCATGGTCGCGCGGCAGGCGAAGAGCGCCATCACCATCAAGCTCGAAGCGGTGGGCGGCGCGCGCTTTGCCGACATGCCGCTGGACCGGCTCGAATTCTTCCTCTCGGGCGCGGAGCTGCACGCCCTGCGCATGCTCGAACTCGCGACGCACCATAGCGTCGGCGTGGTGTGCCGCAGCGGGCCGGGCACCACGGCGCGCATCGTGCCGCTGGGCGACGAGGCCATCCGGCACGAGGGCTTCGAGCCCGACCAGGCGCTGCTGCCCTACGACGCGCGCTCGTTCCAGGGCTATCGCCTGCTGCACGAGTACTTCGCGTTCCCCGACCGCTATCTGTTCTTCAGCGTGAACAAGCTGCGCGCGGCGGCCGCAGCGATGGGCGGCACCACGATGGAAATCGTGATCCTGCTCGACCGCGCCGACGCCGACCTCGAACGGCTGGTCGACGCCAAGCACTTCTCGCTGTTCTGCACGCCCATCATCAACCTCGTGCCGCGCCGCAGCGACCGCATTCCGGTGGGGCCGGGCCAGCATGAGCACCATGCGGTGATCGACCGCACGCGCCCGCGCGACTTCGAGATCTTCACGGTGGAGCGCGTCACCGGCCACATGGCCAACGGCTCGGAAGAGCGCGAGTTCCGGCCCTTCCTCGGCTCCTTCGCGGCCGACGACGGCGACTTCGGCGCCTACTTCTCGCTGCGCCGCGAGCCACGCCTCGTGTCGGACCGCGCGCGCGCCCAGGGCACGCGCACCAGCTACACCGGCAGCGAGGTCTACGTGTCGCTCGTCGACCAGCACGACGCGCCGTTTCCGCACAGCCTGCGCCACATCACGCTCGACGCGCTGTGCACCAACCGCGACCTGCCGCTGCTGCTGCCGACCGGGCTCGAATCGGACTTCACGCTGCGCGTGTCCGCGCCCGTGCGCTCCATCCGCATCCTGCGCGGCCCCTCGCGGCCCTACCCGGCGTTGGCCGAGGGCGCGCTCACCTGGCGCCTCATCAGCCACCTGGGCCTCAACTACCTGAGCCTCACCGACGTCGACCCCACGCAGGGCGCTGCCGCGCTGCGCGAGATGCTCGACCTGTACGGCAACCTCGCCGACCCCTCGGTGCGCCGCCAGATCCAGGGCGTGCGCTCGATGGCGCTGGCACCGGTGTTCCGCCGCCTGCCCGAGCCCGGTCCCATCGTGTTCGGGCGCGGCGTGGAGATCGCGCTCAAGATCGACGAGGTCGCGTTCTCGGGCGCGAGCCCGTATCTCTTCGGCGCGGTGCTGGAGCAGTTCTTCAGCCGCCACGTGTCGCTCAACGCGTTCACCGAATTCGCGCTGGCCAGCCTGCAGCGCGGCGAAATCGCGCGCTGGAGCCCGCGCGTGGGACGCCGACCCGCCGTATGAGCGAAACCGGCTTCACCGACGCGGTGCAGCAGCACCAGGAGCAGCATGAAGCCGCACCGGCCGCGCATGCGGAGGACGTGGTGCTGCACGCGGCGGAGATCCCTGTCGATCGCGAAGTTGTGCAGCCGGCGGCGCAAGGTAGCCCGTCACCGGCACGGGGCATTCCGCAGGCCGACCCGGAACTCTGGGCCAGGCTGCTCGAGCAGCCCTTCGAGCACGATCTTTTCATGCTGTTGCGCCGCCTCGATGCGCAGGACGACCATCCGCTGCTGGGCCGTGCGCCCCGCCCGATCGACGAGCCGCTGCGCCTCGGGCAGGAGCCTTCGATGGCCTTCGCGCCCTCGAACGTCTCGGGCGTGGAGGCCGACGGCGACGGCCCGCCGCGCATCTCGATCTACGGCTTCGGCCTGTTCGGCCCCAACGGCCCGCTGCCGCTGCACCTGACGGAGTACGCGCGCGAGCGCAAGCGGCACCACGCCGACAACACCATCAGCGCGTTCGCCGACCTGTTCCATCACAGGCTCATCCTGCTGTTCTACCGGGCCTGGGCCGACGCGCAATCGGTCAACAGCCTGGACCGCACCGACGGCCACCGCTTCGTCGACTACGTCGCCAGCCTCATGAACATGGGGCAGCCCGGCCTCAAGGGGCGCGACCGCATCGCCGACCATGCGCGCACCTTCATGGCGGGCCACCTGGTGCGCCAGACGCGCAACCCCGAGGGGCTGATCCAGATCCTCAAGCTCTACTTCGACGTGCCCGTGCGCGTCGAGGAGTTCGTGAGCGACTGGGTGATGATCGACGAGCGCCAGGTCAGCCGCATCGGCGTGCTCGGCCGCAATCACCGGCTTGGCGGCGGCGCCACCATCGGCCTCGCGGTGCGCGACGCGCAGAGCAAGTTCCGCCTCGAACTCGGGCCGCTCTCGCAGGAGGAGTACCGCGAGTTCCTGCCGGGCAGCAAGCGCCTGCAGCAGGTGGTCGACTGGGTGCGCCAGTACGTCGGCATCGAGTTCGCGTGGGAGCTGCGGCTCGTGCTCAAGAAGCAGGACGCGCACGGCATGCGGCTCAACAGCAACCAGCGGCTCGGCTGGGGCAGCTGGCTGGGCACGCGCCTTTCCGACACCGACGCCGGCGACATGCTGTTCCAGCCCGAGGCACTGTTTTCCCGTTCCGCATCGGCGGCTTCTTCCGATGCATTTTTTACCCGGTCTTCCGCGACCTCGCGCGAGACGCCGACGACATGACTGCATCGCAGTTTTTTCGGAGAACACCGTGGAACCGGCTTCGCCGGGCCACCGGAGTTGCCCCCCGCAAGGGGGTCGGCGTAGCGACACGAAGTGCGCGAAGACTGGGGGTTAGCTTTAATCCATGACCGACATCCGCCGCGTCTCTTTGTTTTCGAAGCTCAATCCGATGCTCTACAAGGCATTGGAGACCGCCACCGCCTTCGCCAAGCTGCGCGGCAACGCCTACGTCGAGCTGGTGCACTGGCTGCACCAGATCCTGCAGCAGCAGGACAGCGACATGCTGCGCATCATCAGGCGCGCGGGGCTCAATCTCGACGCAGTCGAGCAGGACCTGGTGCGCGCGCTCGACAGGTTGCCGCACGGCGCCACCTCGATCAGCGACATCTCCGAGCACGTCGACAACGCCGTCGAACGCGCGTGGGTCTATGCGAGCCTGCGCTTCGAGGCCACCTCGATCCGCGGCGCCTACCTGCTCGCGGGCATCATCAAGACGCCGGGGCTGCGGCAGGTGCTCTCGGGCATCTCGCGCGAGTTCGACAAGATCGTGCCCGACGTGCTGGTGGCTCAGCTGGCCTCTTGGACCGAAGGCTCGCCCGAGGACGACTTCGACGCCGCCGCGGCTGGCGCAGCCGGCGGCGTGCCGGCCACGGCGCATCACCAGGGCGACGGCCCCGCTGCCGGCGGCTCCGCGCTCGCCAAGTACGCGAGCGACCTCACCGCCAAGGCGCGCGCTGGCGAACTCGATCCGGTCTACGGCCGCGACGACGAGATCCGCCAGATCATCGACATCCTGATGCGTCGCCGTCAGAACAATCCGCTGCTGACCGGCGAGGCCGGCGTCGGCAAGACGGCGGTGGTCGAAGGCCTGGCCTCGCGCCTCGCCGCGGGCGACGTACCGCCTTCGCTGAAGGACGTGTCGCTGTGGGTGCTCGACCCCACGCTGCTGCAGGCCGGCGCCGGCGTGAAGGGCGAGTTCGAACAGCGGCTGCGCCAGGTGATCGACGAAGTCGAGAAGAGCCCGAAGCCCATCGTGCTCTTCGTCGACGAGGTGCACACGCTGGTGGGCGCGGGCGGCCAGGCCGGCACCGGCGACGCGGCCAACCTGCTCAAGCCCGCGCTCGCGCGCGGCCGGCTGCGCACCATCGGCGCGACCACCTGGTCGGAGTACAAGAAGTACATCGAGAAGGATCCGGCGCTCACGCGGCGCTTCCAGACCATCCAGGTGCACGAGCCCACCGAGCCCAAGGCAGTGCTGATGCTGCGCGGCATCTCGGCCGAACTCGAGAAGCACCACGGCGTGCTCATCCTCGACGCCGCGCTCGAGGCGGCCGTGAGCCTGTCTCACCGCTACATCCCGGCGCGCCAGTTGCCCGACAAGGCCGTGAGCCTGCTCGACACCGCATGCGCGCGCGTGGCGCTGAGCCAGCACGCGCTGCCCGCCGCCATCGAAGACCTGCAGCGCCGCATCGAGGTGCTGGGCATCGAGTCGGGCATCGCGGGGCGCGAGGCCGCCATCGGCGTGGGCGAGCATCAGCGCGTGGAGGACATCGCGGCGCAGGTCGAGCAGGCGAAGGCAGAGCTCGAAGTGCTGGAGAAGCGGCGCGTGGAAGAAAGCGCGCTGGTCGAGCGCATCGTCGCGCTGCGCAAGCTGCTCTCGCCGGCCGCCGTGCCGCAGTTGCAGACGCAAGCCGATGCAACGGACGCAGAAGCTGCCGAAGAAGCGGCGAATGCCGACGTGGACCCCGACACGCCTCCGGCCGAACCCCAGCGCACGCCCGAGGAGATTCGCGCCGAGCTCAGCGAGGCCCAGGACAAGCTCTCGCAGCTGCAAGGCGAATCGCCGCTGATCCTCGCGGCCGTCGATGCGCAGGCCATCGCCACCGTGGTGGCCGACTGGACCGGAATTCCCATCGGCCGCATGGTGCGCGACGACGCGCAGTCGGTGTTGAAGCTCGGCGAGATCCTGTCGGCCCGCGTGGTCGCGCAGCCCGACGCGCTGGAGACCATCTCGCGCCGCATCCGCACCGCGCGCGCGCGGCTGGACAACCCCAACAAGCCCGTCGGCGTGTTCCTGCTGTGCGGCCCTTCGGGCGTGGGCAAGACCGAGACGGCGCTGGCGCTTTCGGAAGCGCTGTACGGCGGCGAGCAGAACCTCGTCACCATCAACATGAGCGAGTTCCAGGAGTCGCACACCGTCTCCACGCTGAAGGGCGCCCCGCCCGGCTACGTGGGCTACGGCGAAGGCGGCGTGCTCACCGAGGCCGTGCGCCGCAGGCCCTACAGCGTGGTGCTGCTCGACGAGATCGAGAAGGCGCACACCGACGTGCACGAGATCTTCTTCCAGGTCTTCGACAAGGGCTGGATGGAAGACGGCGAAGGCCGCCACATCGACTTCCGCAACACCGTGATCATCATGACCTCCAACGTCGGCACCGACCTGGTCATGCAGCTGTGCGAAGACCCGACCCTGCGCCCCGACCCCGAGCCGCTGGCCGCCGCCCTGCGCGAGCCGCTGCTCAAGGTGTTCGCGCCCGCGCTGCTCGGTCGCCTCGTTGTAGTGCCTTATTACCCGTTGCACGCAGAGGCGTTGCATCGCATCATTCGCCTGCAGCTCGATCGCATCGCGACGCGCCTGCAGGCGAACCACGGCATCGCGCTGGCCTACGACGACAGTGCCGTCGAACTCTTGGCGCGCCGTTGCACCGCCATCGAATCGGGCGGCCGGATGATCGACGCGATCCTCACTCACACCATTCTTCCGAGGCTGAGCGAGGAAGTCATCGGGGCCACGGTCAGTGCGCGCAAGCTTGCGAGTGTGCAACTGAGTGCGGCGGATGACGACTTCCGCTACGAATTCTCCGAACATTGAGCGCAGAAAGGGAGCACCACATGGCCAGAGTCGTCACTGCACACACGCCGCTTGCACCGGACCAGCTGCTGTTCCGTTCGATGCACGGCAAGGAAGGGCTGTCGGAGCTCTTCGAGTTCGAAGTGGACCTGCTGAGTCCCAACACTTCCGTCGACATGAAGGCGGTGCTCGGCAAGCCGCTCACTCTCGAGATCGTGACCATCGACGGGACGCCGCGCTACCTCAACGGGCAGATCACGCGCTTCACGATGATCGGCCGCGAGGAGAGCTCGTCACGCTATGTGGTGTACCGTGCCCTTGTGCGGCCCTGGCTCTGGTATCTCACGCGCACCAGCGATTGCAAGATCTTCCAGAACAAGTCGGTGGTCGACATCCTGGACGAAGTGCTCGGCGAGTACGGGTTCGCGTTCGAGAAGAAGCTCGGCGCCACCTACCGCCAGCGCGACTATTCGGTGCAGTACCAGGAGACCGACTTCGCATTCGTGAGCCGCCTGATGGAGCACGAGGGCATCTACTACTACTTCAAGCACGAGAAGAACCAGCACACGCTGGTGCTGGCCGACGACATGGGTGCGCACGATACGCTGCCGGGCTACCCACGCATCGGCTATCTCGCCACCGATCGCGCAGGCGAGACGGGCCGCGAGGTGATCGACCAGTGGGAGGTGACGGAGGAGATTCGTCCCGGCACCTTCGTGGTCGACGATTTCGACTTCAAGAAGCCCAAGGCCGACCTGCTCAACGCGCGCAGCCAGCCGCGCGAAAACGACCACGGCCGCTACGAGATGTACGAATGGCTCGGCGGCTACAGCGATGCCGGTGATGGTGAGCACTACGCGCGCATTCGGCTAGAGGAAGCCCAGGCCCGGGCCGAGCTGGACACAGGCCACTCCAACGTGCGCGGCATGGCACCGGGCTACCGCTTCAGCATGCAGAACGCGCCACGCGACGAGGACAACAAGGAATACCTGATCGTCTCGGTGACATACAACCTGCGCGAGGGCGGCTATGCCACGGGCAGCCCCGACGGCCTCTACAGCTTCGACTTCGACGTGCAGCCCACGTCGTTTCCGTTCCGCGCGCCGCGCGTCACGCGGATGCCGACCACGCACGGCCCGCAGACCGCCACGGTCGTGGGCCCGCCAGGGGAGGACATCTGGATCGACAAATACGGCCGCGTGAAGGTGCAGTTTCGCTGGGACCGCTACGGCCAGCGCAACGAGGACAGCTCCTGCTGGGTGCGTGTGTCCAGCGCATGGGCAGGTTCGAACTTCGGAGCGGTGAATCACCCGCGCGTGGGGCAGGAAGTGATCGTCGATTTCATCGCCGGCTGCCCCGACCGGCCGATCATCATCGGCCGCGTCTACAACGCCGACCAGATGCCGCCGCTCGAGCTGCCGGCCAAGGCAACGGTCAGCGGCTTCATCAGCCGCACCATCAAGGGCGACGGCGAACTGGCCAACCATTTCGTGATCGACGACGATCCCGGCAAAGAGTCGATCAAGATGCACGCGCAGAAGGATTTCGGCGTCAGCGTCGAGAACAATGAGACGCACACCGTGGACGGCACGCGCGACACGGTGATCGAAGGCGCGGACACCTACAAGACCAATACCTCGCTCGACGAGACGGTCAACGGGCCGCACACGCTGACGGTCAACAAGGGCGGGCCGCAGAAGATCACCGTCAACGGCGGAGACCAGTTCATCAAGGTGGATGGCGGCAACCAGCAGGTCGATGTCATCGGGAACCAGACCATCCATGTCACCGGCAAGCGCACGGACACGGTAGACAGCGGTGAAGAGCGAATCATCGGCAAGTCGCTCAAGGAGGACATCGCGGGTCCGCAGACCACTAAGGTGGTCGGCCTGTACACCGAGGAAACCAAGGGGAAGAAGGTGACGGTCCACGGCGACGAGGACTATCTCGTCGAGGGGGCACAAAAGGTGCACGCGAACACGTCGTTGAGTGCGACGACGGACGGGCCCATGAACCTGGAGAGCACCGCGGCGGACATCACGGTCAAGTCGCCGACCAAGATCATCCTGGACGCACCTCACGTGGAGGACAAGTCGGCCAAGAAGGTGACCTTCACGGACTGGGGCATTGCCTTCAAGGGCTTCAACATGGGGATCAACGGGATCAACGTGAGCATCAACGGGCTAGCCGTCTTCGCCAACGGGCGGGTGATCAGCGTTGCCGCTCAGAACCTGGGCTTCAACGCCTACTCGATCACGGGCGCCATCAACAAGTTCGACATGTATTCCGCCAGCGGTGCGATCGGCCTCTTCACCACCACCCAGACGGTTTTCACGGCGGACAACAAGGCGACAAAGATCGACCTGTCCCAGGTCAAGGTGAACCCCAGAGGCATCACCGTCTATCTCTGAGCCTGGAGCGCGTGTTGGACCTTTTCGTCGTGTGGTTCACCAAGTATTGGTATCTGGTTGTCATCATCGCTGTCGTCCTGCTGCTGCCGTCCGTGCTGACTACGCTGGCCAAGCGCTATGTATTCCGCGTGATAGATCAGCAGAGTGTGGTCAACCGCCAGGTGATGGGGACGGATCGCGCCGAGCGAGTGCTTCGTACGGGCCAGCCGGCCACAGGATTGGTGCTCGAGAGCTACGACACGGGCACGCGGGTCGAGCGCATCTACATCCTCGTGCGGCTCAAGTTCCAGGTACGGCCTGAAGGCGGATCGCCCGCCTACGAGGCCGAACTGGTCGCCCCGATCAGCCCGGTGAAGCTCGCCGACTTCGCACCAGGGCGCTCCGTGAAGCTGCGCTTCGACCCGGCCTCGCGCGAGATCGCCATCGATCAGCCGGTGCGCTGAAGCAGGTGCGCTGCCCCCGATGAAGACCATCAAGCCCTTTCGCCTGAGCATCATCACCCGGCCCTTCCGACGGCAGCGGCGAGACTTCCTGGGCGTCTCGGTCTTCGCGATGGCCAGCCTGGCGCCCGAGCCCCTGCTGATGCCCGACCAGGATCTCTGGAAGCTGGCGGCCGACGAGATCGGGCCCGGCAACGTGCTGGACATGGGCGTGCCCAAGATCGAGCCGGAGTGGCTGGTCAGCGGCTATGCGTACACGGCGCATCAGGAGGACAAGACACTGTGCGCGGCCCAGGCCGTCTTCCATGGCCAGGCCAAGTCGTTGCTGGTGAGCGGTGATCGCTACTGGCTCGACGGCCGCGCCACGCCCGCGCAGCCTTTCGAGCGCCTGAGGCTGGATTGGGCGCATGCCTATGGCGGCCCGGGCGAGCCCGAAAACCCGGAAGGCATCGGCAGCTTCGATGAAACGATCAACGGCGTACAGACGCGCCGGCTTCCCAACGTCGAGGTGCCCGGCGCGCGTCAGGACGTACCCGGGCGGCGCATCGTGCCTGCGGGTTTCGGCGCCATACCCCCCGACCGGCCGCAGCGGCTCGCGCTGATGGGGCGCGCCTACGACCAGCAGTGGCTGCAGCACGAGTACCCGGGTTTCGCCGAGGACATGGACTGGCGCTACTTCAATGCCGCACCTGCCGACCAGCGCCTACCTGGCCAGAGCGAATTGCCTCCGGGCGCCGCCTACGAACTGTGGAACATGCACCCCCGGCAGCCGGTGATGCGCGGCCAGCTGCCCGATTGGCAGGCGCGCTGCTTCGCCAGCTTCCAGAAAGACGGTGGCGCGCTGTCGGAAATTTCGCTGCGCATGAGCACGGCCTGGTTCTTTCCGCACGCCGAGCGCGTCATCCTGGTCTGGCACGGTGTATCGCCCATCGCAGAGGATGACGCGGCCGACGTCAAGCACATCATGCCCGCGCTCGAGTTGCGCGGGCAGCCGCGGCCGCTCGCCCACTACCAGCAGGTGCTGCAGCAGCGCATCGATCCGGCCAAGGCGGTGCTGGTCCTGCGCGACAGCGACCTGGTCCCCAAGGCGATCATGGGGCCATGGGCAGGCGACCAGATGCCCGATATCGCTTCGCTTCCGCTGGCGCGCAACCTGCGCGCAGGCCGGCAGCGCGAGCACGAACGCCTGCGCGCCCGCCTGCTGGAGCAGGGCCTGGATCCCGAGCAGTATCTGCCGCCCCTGTCCGAACCGGATTTGCATCCGCCTGCCTCCATGGACGATCTGCCAGACTTTGCCGAGAAGGCCGATCGAGCCCTCGAGCAGATGCGCGAGTCGGCCCTTGCCCGCGGCGCCGAGGGGCGCGCTCAGGCCGTCGCACGCGGGATGCCCGCTGCCATTCAACCCGATATCGATATCCCGCCGCTGTCGCAGATGGAACCGCGCCAGCTGTCCGACGAGATCAAGGCGAGCATCGACAAGGCCATGACCGAGGTGGAGGCGCGGACCGGCAAGCCTGTGCAGCGCCGATTCGACCCGGACAGCCTGCTGCGTGACCTCGCGCGCCTCGAGGAAGAAGCGGCGCGAGAGCGCCGGACTCCCCTCACATCCGACGAGGCCGCCGAAAACGCGCGGCTGCGCGAGCAGGCCGGGCGCAGCGCGCGCATGGGGCACCTCTACGGCGCACACCTGCTCGAGCCGGCGCCGCCGGCCAGCAGCCTGCGCTCCAGGCGGCTGCGCCGGCGCCTCGAGGCCGCAGCCAGCGGCGAGCGTCGTTTCGCAGGCATGAACTTCGTCGGCGCCAACCTCTCGGGTCTGGATCTGCGCGGTGCCGACTTCACGGAAGCGAACCTCGAAGATGTCGACTTCAGCGACGCGCGGCTCGATGGCTGCAACTTCACGCGCGCGGTGCTTGCGCGGGCGCGGCTGGTCCGGGCTTCGCTCACCGATGCGCGCCTGGACGAGGCCAATCTGGGCGGCGCGCAATGCGAAGGGGCGAACTTCACGGCGGCCAGCTTCGTGCAGACGCGTTGCAGCAAGACCATTTTTCGTTCCTGCGTGCTGGCGAAGGCCGCGTTCAATCAAGCCGATCTGTTCGAAAGCGAATGGGCGCGCTGCGATGCGCGCGGCTCGCACTGGGAGCAGATGGCGATGGTCAAGCTGGCACTGGAAGACATCGCTTTCGACGACGCCGCGTTCAAGCAGGTGAGCTGGGTCGAGTGCAGCTTCAAGGGAACATCCTTCGTACGCGCCTCGCTGAACGCCTGTGCTTTCGTCGCCGTCGATGCGCGGGAGGGGGTCGACTTCACCGAGGCCAGCCTCGTCACCTGTTCCTTCGTCCATGGCTGCAGCCTGGTGCAGGCGGTGTTCTGCGCCGCTTCGCTCAGGCAGTGCGGCCTGCGCGGAGCCATATTGGTCGGCGCCGATCTCGCGAGGGCGCGCCTCGAAGGCTGTGATTTCTCCGAGTGCGACCTGCGGCGCGCGCGGCTCGAGGGACTGCATGCCGGCGAGAGCCTGTTCATTCGCGCGGACTTTCGCGAAGCCTCGTTGCGCGGCGCCAATCTCATCGACGCCAATCTTTCCAAGGCCGACCTGCGCTTTGCCAGCCTGCAGGATGCCAATCTGTTTCGCGCCGACGTGTCGCAGGCCGCCATCGACGGCTCGACCACTTTCATCGGCGCCTACACCCAAGGAGCCAAGACCTTGCCCGCACGAAGGACTGAGCCGGTTCGATGACAGTCGAAGAACTTCTGGACAAGATTCGGCATGGCGAACCGGTGGTCAACGCGAGTCTCGCGGGTCAGGACCTCAGCGGCGTCGACTTGTCGGGGGCGCAGATGGAGCACGTCGACCTGAGCCGGGCGAATCTGCGTGGCGCCAGCCTCGACGACAGTTCGCTGACGCAATGCAACTTCGACCGGGCAGACCTGTCGGCGGCCAGCTTGAGAGGCGTGCGCGTGTTTCGGTGTCGGTTGGAGGCTGCGCAACTCGGCCGCGCGTTCATGCAGGACACCAACTTCTTCGAATCTTCGCTGGCTCATGCGGATTTCGGGAAAGCCCAAATGGAACGCGTGGCCTTTGCCAGATGCGAACTCGGGAATGCCGTGCTGAAGCCGAGCATTTGCGATCAGATCGTCGTCACCGAATCAAGGGTCGATCAGCTCGATTGCCGCGGGGCACAGCTGTTGCACCTGATGTTGTTTCGCATGGATCTGCGCACGGTGGAGTTCGCTCAGGCCCGATGTGAAGGTTCGATCTTGATGGAGTGCAATCTCGAAGGTCAGCGCCTGCCGCACACCACCTTCCTGCGCTGCCAGTTCACCGACAGCGCGATGGCAGGCGTCGATTTCAGCGGCGCCGTGCTGACCCAGAGCAATTTCAAGGGCGCCACGCTGACCCATGCGAACTTCAGTGGAGCGGATGCCGCCCAAGCCATGTTCCCGCAGGCCGATCTGCGTGGAGCGAATTGCAGCGATGCCGTCTTCGATCAGTCGATCTGGTCCGACGCCAAACTCGAAGGTACCGATTTCAGCCGCTCACGCCTGCCGCTGAGCGTGTTCCATCGCGCGCGGGCGAGGGGTGCCAGCTTTCGCGACGCGGATCTGCACGATGCCGATCTCTCCTATGCCGATCTTCATGACGCCGATTTGCGCAATGCACGCTTTTTGCGTACCCGCTTTCATCGGGCCGCGCGCGAAGGTGCGCGTTTCTCGGGAAGCGGTGGCATCATCGAAAACGATTCGGAGCTGTTCAAGGCCCAAGAGATCCGTCCGCCGAGCTGATGCCGCCAGGCCTGCCCGTTCCACTGTCTACCCATCGAAACAAGGAGATCTCCATGTCAGTCGTTTCACTGCGCAAAGCCTCGTTGCTGACGGCTCCGGTTCACTTCCAAGGGGTGGTCGCCGCATTGCTGCCGGATGGACGTATCAGCGTCGACGACGAACAGGGTACCGTCTGGGTTTGCCGGCGCGCGGCGAGCTGCCTGCTCAAACCGGCGATCGGCGACACCGTGCTGATTTCCGGTCCCGACAGTGCGCGGGCCTACCTGATCGCCGTGATCGAGCAGGTGGATGCGTCGTCAAGCTGCATCGAGGCGGCGGGAGACGTCACCTTCGCGTCTGCCGGCAACGGCCATGTGACCATCGCGAGTGCCTCGGAGCTCAGGCTTCGCGCAGACAAGCGCTTCGTGCTCAAGACGGAAGAGAGCGAGTGCGACGTCGGTGAACTGCGGCTGGTGACACGCTCCGTGCAGGCGGCAGCCGGAAGCGTGCGGCTGGTGGGCAAGGTATTCGAGACCGTGGCCGATCGCATCGTGCAGATGGCGCGCCAGACGCTGCGCCTCACGGATGAAGTCGACCAGGTGCGAGCGGGCCACTTGGACTACAAGGCCAGCGAGACGGTGCGCATCCACGGCCATCACACGGTGGTCACCGGCCAGGAGTTGGTGAAGGTGGACGCGGCCCAGATCCACATGGGTTAGGCCAGGAGGTACCAGATGTTTGCCAATTGTCAGCTCATGGGAATGGACCTGGCATTCCCCGACGTCTGCAAGTCGCCGGTGCCCATTCCATACCCGAACATGGCCATGGGGCCGATGGCCGTTCCGAATGCCTGGAACATCCTCTTCATGGCGATGCCGGCACACAACATGGCGACGACCACGCCAATCACCCTGGGGGATCAGCCCGGGGCGCTGGGCGGCGTCGTGTCGCAGACGTTCATGCAGCAATCGCGGCACGTGACGGGCGCTTTCACCGTGCTTCTCAAGGGGACGCCGGCGACGCGGGTCACCAGCATCACGATGCAGAACCGTTGCAACATCGTCGGCATGCGCATCGTGCCGAGCCAGTTCAAGGTGCTGATGCTGGCGCCCTGACGAGGGCGCGTCGATTCAGACGGTTCCCGCCAGCGTCACCTGCTGCGGAAACCCCACCCACACCGCCAGCGCCGAGTAGTTGTCCCGCGAATCGTCGGCCTTCGCCTCGGCGGCCCGGCGGATCAGCGCCAGCCATTCCTCCGCGCTGTCGGCCAGCTGCAACGACCGCTCCATCACCTGCTGCGAAATAAGCTGCCAAAGACCGTCAGTGCAGAGCAGGAAGGCATCGCCATCGGCCAGGCGCTGCGGCGCGGTGATGGTGGCCTCGGCCGTTGCGCGCGCACCGAGTGCGCGGTACAGCAGGTTGGTCTTCACGAGGCGCTCGCCGCCGTGGTGCTGGCTCGCGGCCGCATCGCCGGAGCGCTCCGACAGGCTGTGGTCTTCGGTGCGCTGCATGAGCGCGCCGCGGCGGAACCAGTAGAGGCGGCTGTCGCCTACGTGGGCCCAGCAGGCCTGGTTGGTGATGCGGTCGACGAAGAGCGACACGAAGGTCGCGCTCATGCGGCTCTGCTCGGTCAGCTCCCGTTGTTTGGCGAGGATGGCGTCGTTCGCCGCCTTCACGCAGCGCTGGATGTTGTCGGCGGCCAGCGAAGGTCCGGCCACGAAGGTGTTGAGGGCGGTGTCGACCGCGATGCGCGAGGCCAACTCGCCGCCCGCGTTGCCGCCGACGCCGTCGCTCACCACGAAGCAGCCGTTGCGTTCGTCGAGGTGGTAGCCGATGGCGTCCTGGTTGCCGCTGCGTTCTCCCACGCAGGAGAACTGCGAGGTCGAGATCGGCACGGCGAAAGAGGAAGACGACGAGGAGCGTGTGGCCTCAAGCACGGCGCATCTCCTTGAGCCGTTCCATTTCCTTGTCGTAGGCCTGCTGGAAGGCGCGGCCGAACACGGCCTGGAAGTCGTCCTCGACGGCCGCGGTGGTCTCGGTGTGCAACTGCTGCAATTCGCGCCACAGGCGGGCCTCGCGGCCGCCTGGCAGCAGCTTCTCGCCCAGGCTGCCGTCATTCGGCGTCTCGCGGCTGAGGGCGGCGGGGTCGAAGCGCTTCAGCAACGTGAGCAGCGCGGCGCGCATGCCGGCGACCATGCCGAGCTGGTGCGACTGCAGGTCGCCGAGCGCGTCGTGCACGGCGGCCTCGGGCGGCAGGAAGCCAGGCATGCGCGCGCCGAACATCTGCATCAGCACGGCGCGGCCATTGGGCAGGATCTTGAACGGGTTGTTCTCCTCGTCCACGATCATGGTGATCTCGGCGCGCACCTCGCGCTTGAGCATGGCGCGTGAAGAGAGCAGCTCGATCGTGCCGTCGGTGAAGGCACGCATGATGCGGCCGAGCCGCTGCATGGCCTCGATGTCCATCGGCTGCTGGCCGGCGACTTCGGGCACGCCTGCGCCTTCGAGGAAGGCCTTGAAGAGGGCTTCCGCCGACGACGAAGAAGCCGCTGCGGTCTCGGCCGGTGCAGGCGATGGTGTCGGCGTGGGTACTGCGGCTTGCGGCGATGCCGGGGTGGCCGCTACCGGTGCTGCGATGGGCAGTGCTGCCGGAGGCTGCTCCAAGACGGGAGGCGGCTCGGGCTTGACCTCCTGTACGGCTGGCGGAGGCGGCGTTGCGGGAGGGGGTGGGGGAGGCGGTGGTGGAACCGGCGCGGGCGGCGGCGGCTCCACCCTCGGCGGTTCGACGACGGGGGGCGGTGCAGGCATCGCCACCGGATTCGGCGGACGGAATTGCGCCGCCACTTCGCGCGTGTGGTTCGCATGGCTGTAGCCCTGCACCGCCGGCCTGTTGTTCTGCAGCAGGTCGAGCGCCGGGTGCGTGTCGCCCGGCAGTAGCGGATCGGTGTGGGGCAGCGCGGTGGGACGCGGATCGGAGAGCGGCGAGTGCGCGCTCTCGTCGGAGGCGAAGAAGGACAGCGGATCGACGCCGCGCTTGAGCGCCACACCCGACATGTCCCTGGCCGCATCGGGATTCAGCTCCGCGAGCGGATCGACCGGATTGCGGCGTGCCTGCGACGGCAGCTCGAAGGGCTCGTGCGCCATCGGGTCGGGCATGGGCGCGGGCGTGCCGTCGACGCGGCGCGGCGCATTGGCGAGGATGGCGTCCCAGTCGGCTGCGGAAGGCATCTGCGACGAACCGGTGCCCGCGGTCGGGGCGGGGCTCGGCTTCGGCGGTGCCGATGGCGCGAGCGCGGCCCAGGGGTCAGGCTGGGGCGCCGGTGCAGGCGGCTGCTGGTACGTTTGCTGCAGGGGCGCAACAAAGGCAGGGCTGGGCGGTGGCGGTGGTGCGAAAGCCGTTGGTGGCGGCACCGGCGCGGCCTGGCGCGGGGGGGGCGGCATCGCCACCGTGGGCTGCATGTCGCCGATGGGCAGGGCGCCTTCGCCGAACAGGTCGGAGAAGACGTCGGAGGCGCCGGAAGAAGGCAGCAGTGCGTCGATGGGGCCCGTTGCTGTCTGCATCGGCGGCGCGGCCATCGCCGGCGGCGGCATGTAGGGGGGCGGTGCCGGCTGTGCGGGATGAGGCTGCGGCGGTGGTGGAGATGGAGGCGCAGGCACCGGAGAAAGCGGGCGCGCGGCATGTTGTGCGCTCGAGGCCTCCAGCACGTAGCTGCCGATCGTGACCCTGTCGCCGTCGGCCACGCGCGATTCCTGGTCGTGCGCGAGCGGGCGTCCGTTCACGCTGATGGGCAGCACCGCGCTCATGTTGCGCAGCACGGCGACGCCGTCGTCGTCGTAGCGCACGGTCGCCTGCAGGCGGGAGATCTGCCGCTGCTCGTCGGGCAGCACGAGGGTGTTGTCGGGGCTGCGTCCGATCGTTCCTCCGGGTGCGGCGAGCAATGCAGAGGGGCCCGTGGCCACCGGCCTGCCCGCGTGTTCGATCACTGTCCAACGCATGGCTTCTCCGTGTTGGTCTTCTCGCGTCGCGGCGCCGGTGCGGCCGCGATGTTCTTCATCAACGCTTCATTCGCTTGGCGGCCTCGAATGCGGGGCCCCACACCGGATGCTTGCGCTCCGCCACGTTGAGCTCGAAGGTCGGGAACGCATCGAGGATCTTGCGGAACTGCAGCCGGCACTCCGGGATCTGGTTGAGCACGCAGTAGCTGAAGGCCTCGAGCTTCATCGCATCGAGGCGCGTGTCCGGCTCCGCGCCTTCGAACACCGACACACCGCCGCTCTTGAGTGTGCTGAGTGCCTTGGCATAGTCGCCTTCGTCATACGCCTGCTGCGCTTTCTCGAGCGTGGCGCGCGCCACTTGCTGGCTCAGTCGTTCGGGTTGGGGCGCGGGCTCCGGCGGCGGCGTGGTCGTGCAACCGGCGACCGCAAGAAGAGCTAACGCCAGAGCAGGCAGACATGACTTCAATCTTCTCTCCTACCTTGCAGAAGGCAATGAAAATGCAATGCTTGAGATAGTGTGCAGCTCTGTTGCGGCATGCACGCCATGCACCATCGTAAAGGCGCATGACTTCGATAATATAAGCCGCGAACCTCACGGGAGATTTCAATGCATCGACGAAGCTTGCTACAAGGCGCACTTGCGACCACACCGTTGTTCGCGGGTCTCATCAGCGGATGCGCATCCACGGCGAAGTCCATGCCCACGCCCTACGCCATCACCATCAGGATCGACGATGGCGTCAATCCCGACGGCCGAGGCCAGGCCGCTCCGATCCTCGTGAAGGTCTTCGAATTGAAATCTTCCGGTAACTTCGAGACCGCAGACTATTTCGCACTACAGGACCGTGACCGCGAGGCACTCGGCACCGAACTCGTGAACGCCGACCAGGCCATCATGCGCAGCGGTGAAGAACGGGTGTTCAAGCGCGAGGCGGGCCTCGACTCGCGTGCCATCGGCATCATCGCGGGCTATCGCAAGCTGGAGGCAGCGCGCTGGCGCATCGTGCTGCCATTGAAGGAACCCAAGCAAACCAACCTCTACAAGGTATGGCAGTTCTCGCCAAGCGAACAGGCCGTGAGCGTCGCAGTCCGGAAGTCCGGAATAGAGTTGCTACCAAGTCGTTAACTTTGAACGCAAGGTATTGAATCGCTAGTACGAAAGTGCGAGAAATTCGTTGGCGAAATGCGGTGCTAAACGTAAGACGCGCCGTGTAGCATCGAGAGCAAAACAAGTGGACCGGGAGGCCGCTCATCAGCGCATCTCCCGCTTCGACGTGAGCACTCCCCAGGAGGTCTTTTTGGTGACAGTTCGCAATCCGGGCGCCGCAAAGCATGGCGCTCATCCGCAGGCATTGGCGAATCGCGTTGTGTGGTCGGAGGGCATGTACCTTCGCCCGCAGCACTTCCAGCAAATGGAACGCTATGTCGAGCAGTACGTGACGCGGCGCACCGCGGGCCTGCAAGGCGCCTACTGGGGTTGGCTGCACCTGGACATCGATCGCGACGCATATGCACTCGGCCGCGTGTCGCTGCTGGGCGGCGCGGGCGTGATGCCCGACGGCACGCCTTTCTCGTTCGGCGCCGAAGACGCACCGCTTCCTTATGAAGTGCCCAACGAGCTCACCGACGAACTCATAGTTCTCGCGCTGCCTTTGCGCAGGCCCGGCAGCGAGGAAGTCATCTTCTCCGAGGACGAAGGCTCTGCCGCGCGCTTCGGCGTGATCGAGCGGGAGGTGAACGACGGCAATGCCATCGCGCTGGGCCCCGCCGTGCTGCAGCTTGCCGCGCCGCGTCTGCGGCTTGCGCGCGCTTCATCGCTCACCGCCGAATGGCAGGCCATCGGCGCGGTGCGCGTGATCGAGCGTCGCACCGACCACAAGCTGGTGGTCGACGCCAACTACATTCCGCCCGTGCTCGACGCATCCGCGCATGCCATGCTGCGCAGCATGATTGCGGAGCTGCACGGCCTGCTCACGCAGCGCTCCGAAGCTCTGGCCTCGCGCCTTTCGCAACCGGGGCGCGGCGGCGTGAGCGAAGTCTCCGACTTCCTGCTGCTCGAACTGGTCAACCGCTATCTCGCACTCACGTGGCATGCGCAGCAGGCCGTGCAGGTGCACCCCGAGGCGCTCTTCGTCGACTGGCTCAAGCTGGCCTGCCACCTGGCCACGCACACATCGCCCACGCGGCGGCCGGTGCTGTGGCCGATCTACGACCACGACAACCTCAACGAATGCATCCGACCGCTGCTCGAGGAGCTGCGGCGCTCGCTTTCCGCCGTGCTCGAGCAGAGCGCGATCGCCATCGAACTCGAAGAGCGCAGCCACGGCGTGCGCGTGGGCCGCATGCCCGACCCGGTGTTGGTGCGCAACGCGGGTTTCGTGCTGGCGGTGCATGCCGACCTGCCGGCCGATGCCATTCAGCAGCGCTTCCCCACGCAGGTGAAGATCGGTTCGGTCGAGCGCATTCGCGACCTTGTGCAACTGCAGCTGCCGGGCGTGGTGGTGCGTCCGCTGCCGGTTGCGCCGCGGCAGATCCCGTACAACGCGGGCTACCACTATTTCGAACTCGACAAGAGCGGCGACATGTGGCGCCAGCTCGAGAAATCGGGCGGCGTGGCGATGCACCTGGCCGGTGACTTTCCCGGGTTGGCCATGGAGTTCTGGGCCATCCGTCCGTGAGGGACTCTATGAACGGTGTCAACGACATGGCCGTCGGCCCGGGTGGCTTCGTGCCGCCGAATCCCGGCGGCGGCAACGCCAATGGCGGCATGGGCGGCATGCCGCCGGCCTCGCGCGGTGCCGGCATGGGAGGCGGCCTGGGCGCGCAGCCCGATTCCTTCACCGCCTGGCACGACGCGCGGCGCCCGCATGCGGGCGACACGGCGCTCGCGGGCAACAATCCGCTCGTGGCCGCGGCCAATCCGCTGCTCGACCTGATCCCGCAGATCCGCGCCACCGGCCACCATCCCGCGCCCTCGCAGCTGCGCGAGCATCTCGTCGACGAGGTTCGCCGCTTCGAAACGCGCGCGCAGCAGGCAGGCATCTCGCCCGAGGTGATCATCGGCGCGCGCTACTGCCTGTGCACCGCGGTCGACGAGGCCGCCGCGCTCACGCCGTGGGGCGGCAGCATCTGGTCGTCGCAGAGCCTGCTGGTGATGTTCCACAACGAGACCTGGGGCGGCGAGAAGTTCTTCCAGCTTCTGTCGCGCCTGGTACAGAACCCGCAGCAGCACCTGCACCTGATCGAACTCATCTATTTCTGCCTGGCGATGGGCTTCGAAGGGCGCTTCCGCGTCATCGACAACGGCCGCTCGCAGCTCGAGACGCTCAAGCAGCGGCTGCTGCAGATCATCCGGCAGACGCGCGGCGAGATCCCGATGCCGCTGTCGCCGCACTGGCAGGACGGCAGCGCGCCGGTGCGCCGCTCGCGCAACTGGCTGCCCGTGTGGGCGGTGGGCGCGGTGGCGGCGGTGCTGCTGGTGGCCGTGTTCGCGTTCCTCACCTTCAATCTCGCGGGCCACTCCGACGGCGCCTTCGCGGCTGTCAACGCGGTGCGCCTGCCGCAGGCCGAGCGTGCCGTCGTCATGCCGGCGCCGGTGCCGCGCCTTCAGCGCTTCCTCGAACCCGAGATCCGCGAAGGCCTGCTGACCGTGCGCGACGAGGCGGATCGCAGTGTCGTGGTACTGCGCGGCGACGGGCTCTTCGCCTCGGGCTCCGACCGCGTGCTAGACCGCTACGCGCCGGTGCTCACGCGCGTGGCCGACGCGCTCAATTCCGTGGAAGGCAACGTGCTGGTCAGCGGCTTCAGCGACGACCAGCCGATCCGCAGCGTGCGCTTCCCCTCCAACTGGCAACTTTCCCAGGCCCGCGCCGACGCGGTGAAGAAGATGATCGCAGCGCGCCTTGCGCGGCCCGAACGCCTGCGCGCCGAAGGCCGCGGCGACGCTGACCCGCTCGTGCCCAACGACTCTCCAGCGAATCGCGCGCGCAACCGCCGCGTCGAGGTGACGCTGCTGGTGGCGCCGGTGGCTCCCGCGCCGCTGGCCGTACCGGCCCCCGCCCCCGCACCGCGGCCCGGAGGCACCCGCTGATGCTGCGCGCCATCTTCCGTTTTCTCATCAGCCGCGACCTGTGGGTCTTCCTGGGCCTGGTCGCGCTCGCCTTCCTGATCTGGGTCATCGGCCCGGCCATCGCGGTGGGCCGCTATCGCCCGCTCGAAGACGAGATCGTGCGCATCGTGGTCATCGTGCTGATGTTCGCGATCTGGCTCGTGCGCGTCATCTACCGCAAGTGGCGCGAGCGCCGGCTCAACGCGCAGCTGCTCAACCAGCTGCGCACGCCTTCCAAAAGCGAGAAGGAGGCCAAGCCCGAGGACGCGCCCGAGATCAAGGAGCTGCAAAGCGGCTTCACCGACGCCACCAACATCCTGAAGAACATGCGCTTCGGCGCGGATGCCGACGGCAAGCCCGCGAGCCGCTTCTCGCTGTTCGACCGGCAGTACCTCTACCAGCTGCCCTGGTACATCTTCATCGGCGCGCCGGGCTCGGGCAAGACCACCGCGTTGGTCAATTCCGACCTCGACTTCCCGCTGGCCGACCAGCTCGGCAAGGCCGCGGTGCGCGGCATCGGCGGCACGCGCAACTGCGACTGGTGGTTCACCAACGAGGCGGTGCTGATCGACACGGCCGGGCGCTACACCACGCACGAGAGCAACCGCGAGACCGACGAGGGCGAGTGGAAGGGCTTCATCGAGCTGCTGAAGAAGTTCCGCCCGCGCCAGCCGATCAACGGCGCGATCCTCACCATCAGCATCGCCGACCTGCCGCTGGCCGACGACGCCCAGCGCGCACGCCACGCGATGGCGCTGCGCAAGCGGCTGCTGGAGCTGCGCAACGACCTGGGCATCGACTTCCCGGTGTACGTGCTGGTCACCAAGACCGACCTGCTGGCCGGCTTCAACGAGTACTTCGGCTCGCTGGGCCGCACCGAGCGGCAGCAGGTGTGGGGCTTCACCTTCCCGATCCAGGGCAATCCGGCGAAGGCCGCCAAGGGCAACAAGGGCGCGGCGCCCGTGGGCGCCGACCTGCGCGAGCGCTTCCACCAGGAATACAAGCTGCTTCACCAGCGCCTGGACGAGCGCCTGCCCGAGCTGCTGGCGGCCGAGTCCGACCCGATGCGGCGCGCGCAGGCCTACCTGCTGCCGCAGCAGTTCGCGAGCTTCGAGGACATCCTCGGCACCTTCCTGGCCGACGTGTTCAACCCCTCGAAGTTCGAGGCCGCGTCGATGCTGCGCGGCGTGTACTTCACCAGCGGCACGCAGGAGGGCACCGCCTTCGACCGCGTGATGGGCGCCATCAAGCGCTACCTGCAGGTCAACGCGCCGCCGGCACCGCCGCCGGGCCCGGGCAAGAGCTACTTCCTGAAAGACCTGCTGCAGCAGGTGATCTTCCGCGACGCGGGCGTGGCCGGCACCAACCTGCGCTGGTACCGGCGCAAGCGGGCGATCGACATCGCGGGCTACAGCGTGATCGGCGTGCTGCTGGTGCTGCTGCTGGGCGCTTGCGTGAACAGCTGGCGCAACAACAAGGACTACGTGGCCGAGGTCGACACCAACGCCAAGGCCTTCAACAAGGCCGCCGCGCGCGGCGAACTGCCCACGGTGGTCGACACCAGCGGCGACATCGCGAGCTCCCTGCTCATCCTCGACCGGCTGCGCGACCTGCCGAAGTCCAGCCACTTCGACATCACCGATCCGCCAACCTCCTACCGCTTCGGCCTCTACCAGGGCGAGAAGCTGCAGGCCGCGACCGACGGCGTCTACCAGCGCGCCCTCGAGACCGTGCTGCTGCCGCAGGCCGCGCAGCGCGTGGAGCAGTCGCTGCGCGAGGCTGCCAAGAACGACGCCGAATACAGCTACGAAGCGCTCAAGGCCTACCTCATGCTGTACGACGCCGAGCGCTACGACGCCGACTTCCTGCAGGCCTGGCTGCTCACCGACGTGGACCGCAAGATCGGCGCCTCGCTCACGCGCGAGCAGCGCGCCAACCTCGAGTCGCACCTGAAGGCGCTGTTCTCGGGCCGCGTGGTGACTTCGCCTTTCGCCAAGGACGACAAGCTCATCACGCAGACGCGCGAGCGCCTGGCCGGCGTGCCGCTGGCGCAGCGCTCGTACGCGCGGCTGCGCCGCATACTGTTGCAGACCAGCCCGCCCAACGCCTTCAGCATCGCCGAGGCGGGCGGCGCCGAGTCCGCGCTGGTCATCCGGCGCGCGAGCGGCAAGCCGCTGACCGACGGCATTCCCACGCTCTTCACCTACCGCGGCTACTGGGACATCTTCGACAAGCGCATGGCCGAGACGGCGCTGTCGCTCGAGCAGGAAGACCGCTGGGTGCTGCAGATCCGCGCGCCCGGGATGGCCGACATCACCTCGCGCGAACTGCTGCTGCGCGAGGTGCGCCGGCTCTATCTCACCGACTACATCAAGGTGTGGGACGACTACCTCGTCGACATCCGCCTGGCCGACAGCCGCTCGCTGCTGCAGAGCATCCAGATGACGCGCGTGCTCTCGACGGCGGAGTCGCCGATGTCGCGCATCATCCGCGGCGCCGCGCGCGAGACCGACCTGCTGCGCAACCACGACGAAGCCGCGCGCAGCCTGCTCGACCAGGCGCAGAACCGGGTGCAGAGCACGCGCGAGCGCATCGAGCAGCTCATCGGCCAGCCCGACGGCAGCCAGCGCCGCAACACGCGCCTGGACCGCCCCGAGTCGCTGGTGGACAACCACTTCGAGCCGCTGCGCCGCATGGTCACCGCGCCCAAGCAGGGCGGGCAGGCGCCCATCGATGCGACGGCCGCGCTCATCAACGAGCTCTACAACTTCCTCACCGCCACCGACACCGCGCTGCGCAGCGGCAACATTCCGCCGACCAGCGACGCGGTCACCAAAGTGCAGGCCGAGGCGGGCCGCCTGCCGGTGCCGTTCCAGGGCATGCTGAACGACCTCTCGGCCACCGCCTCGTCGAAGGCGGCGGCGGTGACGCGGCAGAACATCGGGCAGAGCGCGGCGGCCAGCATCGGCACCTTCTGCAACCAGGCGATCGCGGGGCGCTACCCGTTCAAGCGCGGATCGAGCCGCGACGTGGCCTCGGGGGACTTCGCGCAGCTGTTCGCACCGGGCGGAATGATGGACGACTTCTTCCAGAAGAACCTCATCACCCAGGTCGACACCTCGGTCAACCCGTGGGCCTTCAAGCGCGGCGTGGACGGCAGCGCGGCGGGGCGCTCGGCCTACCTCGATTCCTTCCAGAAGGCGCAGGCGATCCGCGATGTGTTCTTCTCGGGCATGGCGGGCGGGCGCACGCCCTCGTTCACCATCGACATCCGGCCCGAGGACATGGACGCGGCGCTCACGCAGTTCACGCTCGACGTCGACGGCCAGACGGTGCGCTATGCGCACGGCCCGCAGGCGCCCAGCACCATCAAGTGGCCGGGCCCGCGCAACAGCAACCAGGTGCGCCTGCAGGTGACCACCGCCAACGGCACGCCGGCCGGCGGCATCGTGACCGAGGGGCCGTGGGCGTTGCACAGGCTCTTCGACAAGGCTTCCATCTCCGCGGGCAGCTCGCCCGAATCCTTCAACGCCAGCTTCGACCTGCAGGGCAAGAAGGTGGTGCTCGCGGTCACGGCCAACAGCGTCTACAACCCGCTGCGCCTGCCGCAGATGAACAGCTTCTCCTGCCCCGGGAAATCATGAACACCCCCAGGCTTCGCGCACTTCGTGTCGCTTCTCCTGCGCCCTTGCAGGGGGCAACACCAGCGGCCCGGCAAAGCCGGTTCCGCGGTGTTCCTGGCATATGCCGCGATGTTGTCTTGAGGCATATGCAATGAACAGCAGCATTCCACCGCAGGCCTGGGTGCCCGTCGATGAGCAGATCGGCTGGTACGGCAAGCTGCCGTCCGCCGGCGACTTCCTCTATCGCCGCATGCCGCGCGAGCTGCAGGCCTGGTGGGACCGCTGGATGCAGAACGGCCTGGGCAGCTTCAAGCGCTGGCCCGACGCCATGACGCGCCACTACGCGGTAGCGCCCGTGTGGAACTTCGCGATTCCCGCCACGCAGGGCGTCGACGCGGTGCAGTTCGGCTGCATCGCTCCCAGCTGCGACCGCGTGGGCCGCTACTACCCCGTTTGCATCACGCTGCAGGTGGCCGCGCGCAACTACCGCCCCTCGGTGCTCGAAGGCTCGGCCGACTGGTACTGKCAGTGCGGCAGCGCAATGCTGCAGGCGATCCGCCATGGGGTGGCGCCGGACCAGTTCGACAGCCAGGTGCTGGCGGCCGGCCGCGCGGGCTTCCAGACCGCCAGTGGCGGCTCGGACGACATTCTTTCGATCCTCGGGCCTACGGCCGGTGGCGCCAGCGCCCAGCAGCGCCTGGCCTGGCCGGAGCTTCCACTGTGCTTCGACCCCTTCGGCAGCACCAGCTACTGGTGGACCAACCAGGCCGACGGGTCGCCGTTGCGCACCGCGGCCCATGGCGGCGGGCTCAACACGCCGCTGTTTTCCAAATTGTTTTCGCAGGGACATGTGCCATGGGCATGAACAAGAAGAACCAGGTCGGCCGATTGACCCGGGGGGACCATGAGGGCCATGGGGTCGGCCGTCCCGCAGGAGGAGCAGAAGCATGACAACCACGCACGGCATCGGAAGCCCGGCGTCCGGCGCGCAGGACGAGCGCCCGCATCCGCTGGGCGTGAACCACCGCCTCGACGAGTTCGAGCTGCTCGAGGTGATCGGCGAGGGCGGCTTCGGCATCGTCTACCGCGCCTACGACCATTCGCTGCAGCGCGAGGTCGCCATCAAGGAATACATGCCCTCGATGCTCGCGCGCCGCGTGGGCGACAACAGCGTGCACGTGCGCTCCGAGCGGCTCACGGCCACCTTCCAGGCTGGCCTGCGCAGCTTCATCAACGAGGCGCGCACGCTCGCGCAGTTCAGCCACCCGGCGCTGGTGCGGGTGCATCGCTTCTGGGAGGAGAACTCCACCGCCTACATGGCGATCCAGCTCTACAAGGGCCGCACACTGCGCCGCCTGGCGGAAGACGAGCCCGGCAGGATCACCGAGCCCTGGCTGCTGGGCATGCTGGGGCCGCTGTTGGGCGCGTTGGAGACGCTGCACCGCAGCCAGTGCTTCCACCGCGACATCGCGCCCGACAACATCTTCATCCAGCAGGACGACATGCCGGTGCTGCTCGACTTCGGCGCGGCGCGCAAGTCCATCGCCGACCTCGTCGACGAGGTGGCGGTGATGGTGAAGTCGGGCTACTCGCCCATCGAGCAATACGCCGACGACAACACCCTGCTGCAGGGCGCCTGGACCGACCTGTACGCGCTGGGCGCGGTGCTGTACCGCGCGGTCACCGGCCATCCGCCGCCCTCGGCCGTGGTGCGCAGCGTGCAGGACGCCTACGTGCCGCTGTCGTCCATGGGCCGCGACGACCTGAGCCCGGCCTTCTGCGCCGCCGTCGACCACACGCTGGCCGTGCACAGCAAGGACCGCACGCAGACCGTGGCGGCCTTCGCCGCCGAACTGGGGCTGGTGAAGCTGGGCGACATCTACGTGAGCGGCATGGGCGTGCCGGCGGTGATCATCCCCGCGGCGCCGGTCTCGGCCGCGCCGCCGCCTCCGCAGCTGACGCCGCAGCAGTTCTCGCCGGTGTCGGCGCCCGCGCCGCTGGAGCCGATGTCGATGCCCATGCCGGTGGCCGCGCCCGAACCGGTGCGCGCTCCCGCGCCGCAGCAAGACCGTGACAACCGTGCAAAGACGCAAGCGGCCGCTGCCCACAAGGCCGCGGCGGCACCCGCGCGCAAGCAGAAGCTCAGGCGCCCGCCATGGGGCATGGTCGGCGCGCTGCTGATCGCGCTCGTCGCCGTGGGCGCCTGGATCGGCCTGCGCCTCACCTCGGGCATGCAGCCGCAGGAGACCAAGACCGTGATGGTGCCGGTGCCGCCGCCGACCGATCCGATGTCGAGCAACACCGCGCCGCCGGCAGCGATGCCGCCTCCGGTCACAACAGGTGCCACGCCGTCCGCCACCGATGGCGTGCCGCCGGCTGTGGCTGGTGGGGCCGGCGCTGAGCCGCCGGCAGCCGCCGCCAGTGCGCCCTCCGCAGCCACGGGCCCGCTGGCGCCGCTCGATAACGTTCCGGTCGCCCCGGCCGGGACCGCACCGGCGTCGCCTGCAACGCCAGCCACGCCGCCCGAATCCGCGCTGGCCACCGCCGAAGCCGAAGACTGGAACCTCGCGCAGAGCGAGAACACGCGCGAAGGCTACGAGGCGTACCTGCGCCGCTATCGCCGTGGCCTGCACGCCCGCGAGGCGCGCAACGCCATCGCCGAGATCAACCGCGTTTCGCCCCCCTCGGTGCCCGTCGCTCCCGGCACGCAGCCGCCCGGAACCACCGTGGCCGGCACGGCTGCCGCGCCGGCGCCAGGCATGGGCCGCGTACTGTTCAACGTGCGGCCCTGGGGTCAGGTGTTCGTCGATGGCGCCGACCGCGGCGTGAGCCCGCCGCTGAAGTCGCTGTCGCTGCGCCCCGGCATCTACAACATCGAAGTGCGCAACGGCGACCTCGAGGTGTTCCGCCAGCGCGTGACGGTGCAGGACAGCAAGTCGGCGCCCGTGGTGAGCCACGAGTTCAAGTAGCGGACGCCGCCGCCGCGCCCGCTGCCGAGCGGGCCGTCTTCTCCATCTTCTGTTGGATTGAGGCTGCATTGATGAGAATGCAGCGCGAAGGCTTTCGCCATTCGACTGGTCATACGACTGATCGCCGCATTTCTCGATTTGTTATCGCGGCTGATGGGGTGTCGTCTGCGTTGAACAGGCCCCTACTTGCTTCTGCACGCCTGCATTGGGCCGCCTGCGCTCAGGGCTGAAGCCGTTTTCTAGCAAATTCCACGAGTACGCCGAAGCGGCCGTCGATGGGCGCTGGCGAGTCGTGGATGCTCAGAAGGGCGTCTTCCTGGTGAGAGAAACACAGTACACACCGTTGCGCTGCTACCGCGACAAGGCGGTGAATGGGGTGGGTTTGGCGCATGGCCATCGCATCGAAGGCGAGATGGAATTCGGCATCTGAAGCGCCGGCGTCGCTCAAACCCGGACGGCGCTTCGCTCAGGTGACGCCGCGCAACGCCCTGCGGTACTGCACCGCCTCCGCCAGATGCCCGATCTGCACAGTCTCCGACCCAGCCAGGTCCGCGATCGTCCGCGCCACCTTCAGCGCCCGGTGCGTGCTGCGCGCGGACCATCCCAACTTGGCGGCCGCGTTGAACATGAACCCGCGCGCCGCGTCGTCGAGCGCCGCGTGGCGGTCGATGGCCACGCCATGCAGCGACTGGTTGGCATGGCCCTGTCGCTGCATCGCGCGCTCGCGTGCGGCGACGACGCGTTCGCGGATGCTGTCGGTCGATTCGCCCGCGGGCGCTTCGAGCAGCAGCTGGGCCGACACCGGAGGCACTTCGATGTGCAGGTCGATGCGGTCGAGCAGCGGGCCGCTTAGCTTGCCCTGGTAGCGCGAAACCTGCTCGGGCGTGCAGCGGCAGGGTCTTGATGAGGAGCCACGATAACCGCAAGGGCATGGGTTCATGGCGGCGACGAGCTGGAAGCGCGCGGGGAATTCGGCGCGCCGCGTGGCGCGGGCGATCGTGATCGTGCCGGTCTCCAGCGGCTCGCGCAGTGCTTCCAGCGCGGAGCGGGCGAACTCCGGGAACTCGTCGATGTACCTGCGTCTTGCAGGGTATCGACATTCCTACTAGTTTGGGCACCGTCAAAGATAGACGAAATTCTCGTCATAGTTAGCCGCAATCGTCGACTTCGCTGGGCGTATTGACTGCCGGATGGTCAATTGGTCGCGCGCTTGATTCATCGTGCCCGGACCAGGCTACTTTCTTTTCGGCCTGTGGGAAATCAAAATTGGACGGTCTTGACCACTAGAGAAATCAATCACTTACGCACTTTCTATGTGGCTGCGCGTTCCCTCGGGTTTCAAAGTTAGCTAGCTTTCCCCACTATCGGATCAAAGTTATTTGACTCCCCAAGATTGGGCGCTGGTGTAGCCCAGCTTGCTGAACAACGAGGACCCAGATCTAAGCCGCGCGAGCCAGCCTCCGTCGAGATCTTCGGCGAACTGGGGCACGATCACACACGTCGGCAGACGGCATGCTCTGTGTGAAGTTGAGTTCCGAAGACGCATTCGCGCCCAATCTGGGAGTTCTCGAGGGCCACATCGTTTTTTGCGGTCCAATGGAAACCATGGCTTATTTCTTCGCTAATCAAGGCTCGTCCTTTGAGTTTCTACGCAATGAGGGGTACATGTTCACCACGTACCTCGACCGCGACGGCGTGCGAACACCGAATGTGCTGCCGCTTGAAAACATGGCGCCGGGCGACACGGTCATCATTAACTTTGATGGCCTCGTTGGCACAGCCAAGGTTATCTCCAAGGTGCCGGACTTCCCGATGACGAAAGAATTCGCGTTTGCGACCAACACGCTGGAGGGCCGGTTCCGTAAACCGGAATCGGCACAGTGGATGGCCGGAATGAAAGGGCTTCGCGTGAACGCCACATATGAGCCGCTCCCATCCAAGATTAGATACCAGGACTTCGCCGCGCAGATCCTAAAAGCACAAGCCGAATCCTCAAGATCGCGGCAGCCATTCGACGTTAACGGTAATGCCAACCAAGGAACCTTCTACTGGCTCGACATGCCGCTGGCGCGAGTGCTCTTGGAGATTGTTGGTCGGCCGCTGCCGACGATCCCTGGCCCGCCAACACCGCCTCCCGAGACACATGGCCCTTACGTGGCGAAGTTCGCTTCACACCTGATTCGTCCAGAGCAAAGCGCCTTTCGCGATCTTATGCTGAAGATCTGGAAGAAGTGCCCAGTGACGGGAATCCAGAATCCGGCTCTCCTTGATGCGGCGCACTTCGAGGATTGGCGCTATCACAACGGAGAGAGCGCTGGCATGCTGCTCAATACACTTATCCATCGTGCGGTAGATCGCGAGGTGATGGAGATTAAGCTCGATCCCTCGGGCAAGAAATGGCGCGTTCGCGTACTCGTGAAGGACGACGTGTACATCAACCAGTTTGATCGAGCCGAGTTTCCGAATCCGCTGACGCTGTAGGCGACTCGCTGACGCGCGACAATCAACCCATGCCAACCCGCACGAAAGTGTTCGTGGGTGGGGAAGAGGTTATGAGTTCGATCCCATGGCTTTCATGGCTTTTTTCAGGGCCATGAACTCCATACGCAGGGACTCGCGAATCTTGTCGCGGTCGAGTTCGACTGCGGTTTCATCCACCCATGTCTCGTACATGCTTTCGAGCCATGGCTGGCGGGTATCAAAGTTCTCGACTGCGTAGTGGAGCCAACTCTCGTAGCCCTTGGGTGGTGGCAATGGTTTCTGAATGGTGAAGAGGGATCTCCTTGATGCCACCGGACACTGGAAGGTGCCGGGGCACATACGGTAGCTAACAAGTGGGGCCTTTGCAATCATTGTCAGACGCAACACCCTTTTCGCAACGACCCACTGCAAAATCTGACCATGAAAGACAATAGCTCGCTGCGGCGCTTGGCGAATCGTGTGCACGTGGCGATCCACGATATCCAACAAGCTCAGAAGTTTGCCGAGATCTTCAAAGGGCTGCGTTCTAGCCCAGCTAGGCTCGCGACGAGTCACGCTGATGAGCTAGATAGCGCCTTGGGAATGGCTGCTATCGTCAGCTACGCTCGGCCTTTCAATACGTCAAGATCTGACGGGATAGCCGATCGGTACCTCAAGCCCAGCGAGCTGCAGCTCTTCGATGGCTACCCTGCGCATCAGGCGGAGCACGATCAAGCCATTCTGCTTCGCGACCAGGTTGTGGCGCACTCCGACTGGGCGCATCGTTTCTCTCTGGAAGGCGTTCCAGATAACTTTTCTGAATCCGTGCGCTATCTGGTGGTGTTTGACACCAAGCTGCTACTTGCAAACTTCCATTCGTTTCTCGATCTCACGCGGCATGTGGAAATGAGGCTCGTGTCGCTGCTCATGTCGCTTGAAAGGGAAATCCGAGAACCTCCGAGCCCGCCCGCCAGCACTTCATAGGTGCTGATGTCGATGCAACTGACGGGGCGAGGTCATGGACTCGAATGGATGCGCGCCTTATCAGCAGCCGTTGGTCTTTGCTGGAGCGCGTCCTTGGACGCGCTCTTGCTGGTTACTGCGAGATCGGCCGTTGATTTCCACTTCGAAGTGCCCCAGTTTTCCATGAGACCTTGAGCTGCATGCAGCACGCAATCTGCCTGATGAACAACGGCCGAAAGACATTGCGGCAGGTCAGCTCTCGATGGAAATTAGGATCAATCGAGCGCGGAAATTCAAAGCGTCGGTCTGGCAATCTTCTGCGGCGGCGGAAGCGTCAACGCGGGCAAGTTTCATGCAACCTGCTTTGCAGGCGCGGGCAAAGGATTCACACAATCGCCCAAATTGTTTGAGGGCGACGGTGGTGGACAAGACACAACCGAAATTTTTTCCTGGTAGGTCTCATGCCCACCTCGGGGCACTGAGCTCGCTTCCCGTTTGGATCGCGAACTTGCCTAAATTCACCTCCACCACTCAAGCTACTCAAGAGGCCTGTGTGCGACCACGTTCGCAGTCAGGGAATACCGAATGTCGCCTGGGTGCGGGTCCACTGCTCAGTAAGACTGGGGTTCATCTTGTCGAAGAGCTTAGAAGGAAAAGTGATCGAAGCATTTGCTTTCGCCGTTTCGTATATGAGCAACGCATCCAGGGTGATGGCCATGAAGCCGGTCTTGGTCGCGGTCGACTGGAAAAGTTGCTGCATCTTGTCGTAGACGCGCTCCGATTGAATGCGCAGCCACTCGAGCCGCAACAGCTTTGAAAGCATTTGCTCGCTGAACACTGCTTGGCAGGCAGCTACGACGATGCCGATTTCGACATCGCGCCACAGGAGGCAGACCAGCCATGCGCCAAAATACATCGCCACCTTTATCCTTTCGCGCACAGCCATTTTTCCAGTGATCGCCTTGGTAAACAGCGTGTTTTCAAAGAGCTGAGCAGCCGTACGTTTGAAAGGCTCGACGAAGGCGTTGTTGTAGTAGCCGTCCGTGCGTTCGACGGTCAGTCCGACATCAAATGCGGTACTGAAGAAATCGCCCCGCCGCGCTTGCTCTGCGCGAGGAATCAGGTACAGCCGCAAGGCCAACCCACAGATGAATGAAGCAAGAACGCATGCCGTGAAAACGACGTTCATGCCTTGATAGAGGCGAGGCGTAGTCTTGTCGACGAACAGCACTGCAAATGAGAGGAGGGCACTCAGCAGAAAGAGCAGGTCACTTGCTTTTTCAGCGCGTTCGACGTTGCTGTAGTAGTTGGAGCGAACGGGGTCAGATTTGGACATTCTTTAAGCTTTCCGGAATTTTTTCTTAGCCAAAGTTCGCGCAGCGGCCGCGGTCTTTTTGGGTGATGTTGGGTGCTCGCCACCACCCTCCCATGTGCCGGTCGCTAGCCAAAGCTCAAAATAGGCAAGCCACTCGGCGGTCCAAGGGATGTAGGTGTCTTTCAGCGTCATTTGCGACATCCACTCGCGCTGCTTGGGCCGCCAAAGGCACAACTTAACGGCGTTCGGCTCGCTCGAATACACGTGCGGCAACGACTGGCCCTTGGCCAGCGCGACCAAGTCCGGCTGCAGAACCCGCATTTCAGGCGAGGATGCATCGCGCGGGATGCGCAATTCGCATTCATAGAATCGACCGAACTCGCTTGGAGCAATCGTGAAGGTGAAGCGCAGCTCTGCGTTTCCCACGAAACGCAGCTTGGCGCCGTCCAGGCGCAAGGCTGCGAGTTCGGCATGGCGTTGCGCCAGGGTCGGAGGACGTGTTGGTGCAGGCATCAGCGTCCGAAAAACGTATGAGCGCGCGAACTGAGCGTGCGGGCAGTGGGTGCTGACACCGAAGAAGCAGACGCCGCCGTGACGGTGGACGCCGCAGACATTGTGCTTCCAGCCGCGGTCGTGAACACGGCCGTTTTCCCGGCTGCGCGCAGGGTCTGCTGCTGCGCCAGCTGCGCAGTGGCGACCGCTGCGCTGCCCCGGTCGCCGAAGGCATTCTTTACGGCCTTGAGTAGCGCGTCCATGCCGTGATTTCCATCGATGGCGTTCAGAATGCGGCCGATGTCTGTTATGAGCAGCTCATGCCATGCGAAGAATGCCTTCTGGTGACCCAGCGAATTCATGCCCTCGGCAAGGTTGCCCCGCGGGACGGCAGGGTCGGCGAGATACCATTCTTCTTGACCGCCGCTGCGCGGGATGCGCTGGAAATGCAGGGGCATGCGCTCCACGATATCCAGCAAGAGCTCCAAGGGACTCGCATGAGGCAGGGGTGCTTCGACACGGTACGCCTCTGCCACCAGCGTGGTCAGAAAGATCGACGTCGGTGCGACATCAGCGCCTTTAGCGGCTGGGGCGAACTTCGCGTTGCGGTGCAGTTTGACCAGTTGGACCAACCGGCACAGGATCTTTGCGAAAACCTCCTGCGGATTGGAGAGCGGCGCGATCGATGCTTCGCTCAGCGAGTCCATCGCGATGGTCCAGCCGGTCAGAAACCTCGGTGAAATGTCGCCCACTTCATTGAAGTATTTTGCATAGCCGCGGGGATTGGTGGACTCCATGCGATGAAGCTCACGGTCAGGGATCAACGCATGGCTTGCACCGTAGGCGCCAAGCACTGACGGATCGTCGATCACGGGAGCGATGTCCGCGCACATGCCGCCGGCATACTCCAGCGTGACGCACCGGTCGTGACGCTGAACCGACAGCCCGTGGGCGCTGGCGTACTTGCGCAACGCCGCTTCCAGGCGACTCAGCAACAGCGCCGGCCCCGCTGGACCGCCGTAGGTGCCCAGTGCCGAAGGGTGCAGCCGGGTGATGAGGTCGATATCGAATCCCTCACGGCTGCCGTCACGAGGGCGCACGATGGTGCCGAGTTGTCGCGAACCGTGCGCATGAATTTCGACCAAGTCGTTGGCGAACTCGGGCTGTTCGAGCAGAAATTCGCTCGTTGCGAAGTACGCCGAGGACAGGGCATTGAGCTGGGTGTCGGTGGGCTCGTGGGCCTGCGCCACGAGGTCGACCAGCCGGAAGGCTTGGACTGCTGTGCGGGTCGAGCGCGCAAGGCGTGCGGGTGGAAGTGTGAGATCTCGGTTCAAGGTGCTTGACTCCTGATGTTGTTTTCTGTTTTTTTGAAGGAGCCGCACAGTGACCTGTGCGGTTTGCCTCTTTCAGCGTTTGTGCTTGGTCGGATCCACGAGCGTGTAGCCCTGGCTGGGACGCGGCGTCGGAGGGAGAGGCTTGCCTTTGACGCCCGTGATCTCGGTTTTAGTCGTGCCGTTGCGGTACTGACCGGACGTGGGTGCCGGCGTACCGGGCTTGAGGGTTTTTGCCATTTGAGGCGCTCCTGGTTGCGGTTGAAGATCCCCGCCGTGCGACTCGGATTTTTCCAGAGCCTTGCGGGTTGCCCTCAGTGTGATCTTTAGCAGGCAAAAAGGGGTTAAGACGAGCTTCAACTTCACGAGTAGCGCTGACAGCGTTCGCGCACCGCAGGCAAGCATTTCTTAATAAGGGCAAGAGAAGCTGAATTTGCCCGAGTGTTTACGTGCCGCTTCCTGTGAGAAGCTCGCAGTCCCAGTTGTGGAGACCCAGATATGCATCGCATCGCACTCGTTGAGGACGACTTGCCCACCAGCAACGACCTTAGGAAATTGCTTGAGACCGTCCCCAACACAGCGGTGGAGGTGATCCAATTGTTCAACTACGACAGCGCGGTGGCAGCGATCAAGGCTGAGCGCTTCGACCTTCTCGTCGTCGATATCGAGCTGGGCAGCCAAGCGCAAGAACACCACAAAGGCCTTTCTATCCTTGCCGATCATGGGCGGGATTGCCCGACCATCATCGTCACCGGCATGCCAGAGGAGAACCTAGGGCCAGTTGCGTTCACATTGAGAGCCTACGATTTCATCCCAAAGCCCGTCGATGAACTGAAGTTCCAGCATCGCGTGTCCCAAGCCTTGAGTTTCGCAAGCAATAACCTTGCGGCCTTGGCCCGTGCGCCGGGTGGGTTGCCCCCGGGGTTGACGCCAGATCCGAACCGCTCGCCCCAGCTGCGGTGGAAAGACAAGCGGGTCAGTTTGACCCTCACGGAATTAAAGATCGTCAATCAACTGGCCGGTCGAGCTGGCAGCGTTGTGCCTCACTCCGATCTGGCGCAGGCAATGAAAACAGGGGACAACAAATCTCTGGCGGTCCACATGTCGCAGATACGTCGCAAGTTCAGTGACGTTGATCCGAGCTTCAATCACATCGAAACCGCGCCGGGCAAGGGCTACTTCTGGAGCCATGGTAGTTAGGCAGTTCAAACGCTGGGCGTCGCGCAGCGCTTTCACGATCGCGGCAGCCGTCGGCGCCGTCGCTTTGATTGGTGTCATCGGTTACGCGATCTATGACGTCGTGTCCTCTTCTAGAGAGTCCGACCAACAAGCCAAGAAGGCGGCGCTGGACGCCCAACTGGCCGATTTTGCGCTGGCCACCCGCGATAAGGATGGTTCGTCGCTGTTGGAAAACCCAGATGAGTTTTCGCGAATTCAGCGCACGCTGGGCTTTGTGTCGCTCAAGCGCTCGTTTTATTCGTACTTCCTCAATCGGGGTAATGCGAAGCAGTTCGATGTGGAGAAAGTCATTTTTGACTGGCCACGCCCTTGCGTGGTGACCTTCCGCAATGTGGCCACCGCAGGGCCAGGGGCTCCTGTTTTGGAAGCGTGCTTTGCGGTGGTTCCAGGCGATACGAGCGGGCGCTACCTTTACTTTGCAATCAGATTTCCGACACCGTCCATCCGTAGGCACGTGAGCGGCACGCCGATCGCCGAGGCTGATTACGTCACCTTGAAATTCTCGGGGCCCAGACAGACTGCGTTCGTGTTGACCTACGAAACGCCCAAACTCGCGCTGGAAAGGTATCCGTCATTCATCAGCCGGTACGACGGTACGCACGAGATCTCCGCCTTCTATGCAAACCGCGTAGATCGTTCGCTCAAGCAGATCAATGCGCAAGCTTTCGAGCGCCCATCGGATGCTAACGGACGCAATTCCGTCACGCTGGTCGGTCGTATCGATGCTGCGCTAATTGACGGTCAAGCCGTAGATGCCGCATCGTGGCCGAGTGCCTGGGTCAAAAGCTTGGGCATTGGCGTTGACGTGTACCAATGGGACGAGGCGGCAGGCAAGTCTATCAAGCGGTACGACATCGAGCCAGAGCGACAAGGCACAGCACTTATGTCCATCGAACAAGCGTACTTGCTGTCAGTGCCGTCGCGAGCAAAGTTGGAGATCAGAGATGACCCGGCCGCAGGATCCGTCTTGAGGTGGAGTTCCGACCAACTGTCGAACCTGCCGCAGGTCGACGGAAGCGCCTCCCCGCCAAGAGATCGAGAGGGTCAGGCGGCCTGGTTGACGCGAATGATCGATCGACAAACCAAGATCGTTCGGGCCTCACGTCCTATCGAGCTGGTGGGGTCGAGGAACACGTACGAAGTCGTGTTGACTTCTGGTCCACCGCCGCTGCCCGACTTCGCGCTGCGCACGATGCTGTGGTTTTTCGTCGCACTAATCCTTTCGGCGGTCTTGCTGGCGTTAGGCTTTTTTGCGTTGCTGAGGCTGCGGAAGGTGACCGCAGTGACATATGGTTTGATCGTCAATCGAGCACCGCATGGTTGGTCGGCGCCTCCGCGGCACGGTCATGGGGAGATGGCTGCCCTGAGCCGAGTGTTGGATGTACTGGTTCGACGCAATGTGACCCGCAGCGCGGCGCGCGATCGCCACATTCAGCTTCAACAAATGCAGGTCGCGCTTGAGCGAGAACTCTTGAAGCAGCGCAAAGCCATCCTGGACGCGCTTGGACACGAAATTCGATCCCCTCTGCATTCGTTGTTGACTCAAACAAAAGACAACCCGGAGATGAGGTCTAGGCTCGAACGGATGCGCCGAGCCGTCGAAGGGTTGTACAACGCAACATCGGTCGAGACGGGTCTGCTCAGTGGAATGGCGCAGACGCGGCCGGTCGACCTCGCAAAGTTTTTGAACGAATTCCTGAGTAACCTGAACGAAGCCCGAACTGACTACGTGTACTTCGGAGTCGCGCAAGGTGTCTTTGCCGAAGTCGACGACATTGCGCTGGAGACCGTCCTTGATCATCTGTTCAACAATGCGCTCGCTTTTCGATATGCGGGAACCTTGGTTCAAGTACGGCTGGGCCTGGTGGACAACTATGTGCAAATCGACGTGTTCAATCAGGGGCCGCTCATTGAAGAAGACCGACTGGAGTCGATTTTTTCGTTCGGCGTCTCGTCTCGCGCTAGCAGTACGAATCAGGGCCAAGGACTGTTTGTAGCCAAGTGGCAGCTGCTTGCAATGAAGGCGAGCATTCATGCTGAAAACCGAACGGACGGCGTTGCCATGGTCATCCGTTTTCCAAAAGCCATTGCAGCTGCTTGATGCGCTCCGAAGCGGGTTACTTGATGAAATGATGGGAGCGGAGGGCCTTCTGAAGGCCCCCCGGATACTCTGCTCTCGCTTTGGCAATCCAAGGAGGACTTCAAGTAACTCAAGGACGCCGAGAGCCCGCGATGATGGGGATGACGACGGGCACAATCTGCGCCATGCCAAATATTGCATCGATCCTCAAAGCTGAAATTTCACGCGTTGCTCGGAAAGAAGTTCGCGCTGAAATCGAAGTGCTCAGAAAGTCTTCTGTTGCGCACCGTGCATCCATCGCAGCCTTGCGTCGCCAAGTGGATGCTTTGGAGAAGGCCTTGCGCAGAGCCGTCAAGGGCTCCGCAGGCCGCTCGGTTGCGCCAGAAGCAGATACGGCAGTAGACGCCGGCGTCAAGCGCCGATTCAGCGTTAATCGGCTTGCCGCACACCGCGCCAAACTCGGTCTGTCAGCCGCGACGTACGGAAAACTCGTCGGCGTCTCCGGGCAGACGATCTATCACTGGGAGCAAGGCAAGGCACGCCCGCGTGCGGCGCAACTGGAGAGCCTTGCTTCGGTGCGTGAGCTCGGCGCAGGCGAGGTCGCGGAAAGGCTCGAGAGCCTGTAGCGCGCGGGCTGGGCGCCGATGCGTCGCAAGCCTGCGACGTGCTCTTGCTCAACGTTCTGCATGCGCTGTATGCTTGCGGCAGGCGACTTCCGGCGCCTGCTGCTCATCTTGGCAAACCCTTGCGGGACGGTCGCACCCATCCTCTTCCCTGGTTCCCTTTTTGCAAGCGGGCCTTGGCAGTGAGCACCTTGCGCTCGCATGCAGAAATGGAATTTCTCATGCGTTTCATTCCCACGTCTGCCTCCCAGGTGGACACCATGAAAAAAGCCGCCAAAAAGCTCCAACGCACCGGCGGTGGCAAGCACACCGACCTTCTCGACCGGATCGCACGGCGGAACGGATACAACCACTGGCATCACGTAATAACCTGCCAAGAGATGACGGAAGCGCCAGGTGGAAAGCCAGGCATCGACCCAACCGAAGTCTTGCTCCACGCTTGTGCTGACGCAGTGCGGCTTGCGCAGGCGGGTGAGGCAAAGATGTGGGTCGCGCCGAGCGACCTTTTTCAGAACGCGCGCCTTGTGTTGTTCACGACAACGGATGGTGATGCATGGCTTCTTGAACCCAATGATGAACTGGTCATGTGCCTTTGCTGGCACAGAAAGGCCATGCCCTACCGCATCCGGGATGACGGTCGTGAGGTCGAGATGCAGTGGGATGGCGAGTTCGAGTTGCGGGGGCCCTTTTTCGAGGTGTTCACCGAACTCCCAGATATCGGCACCCGGCTGATCGCTGGATACCCAGTCGAGGCCTTGCGCGAGCGCTTGGAAGAAACCTTCACTATCGAGCGGAAGATGGAACAGGTCATCTTCCAGATTGACAGCGTTCCGATCGATGAACAGATTGCTCAGCATCTGGTTCGCACGAAGGACTTCACCCTTGAAGAAGTGAAAAAGTTTCAGGCGGACGGCGGTCGATACTCCCCAAGCCGCGATTCGGTTCTTTTTGGTCCGTTCACGGACAAGGACATGGAAGACGACGAGGGTGCCGGAGCGCGCGCTTAGCGCTAACGGTCATCGAGGTGTTTGCTGGTCAGCCCGGCGGGCGGCGTTCGCCGGCTCGGCTGCCCACGCAGCCACACATTCGCATCGACGAATTGCTGCCGCACGGTTGGAAAGTCAAGTGCACCGCGATCAGTCTTGACTGACCTTCGAAGCCATAACGAATCGCCAGAGCTTTGCGGCCGAGGACGATGTGGCAAGTTGAAGCCGACTGCTTTTCAGATGTGATCAATGAGCTCCCCCGGGTTCATTCGCGATTTCAGGGTCACGCCACCTGATTTCACGCCTCTTCACTCTTGAGGTATCAAACTCGCCAAATTCTGGATCGAGAAAAGAACCGAGTGCAGTGTCGAACTGCCATGCGACTTGCTGCTCCTCACCTAAGCTGCACTCCCAAAGTGCGGTGCACCTGGACATCTTGATGGAGTTCGTTCGCGTCATGTACTCCGGCAACACGACATGAAGCTTCACGCGTTCCCATTGCTGTCCTACCAGTATGCCGAGCGCATCACCCGCACGTACCACCAGATAGCAACTCCATCGTTGAAATTCGTCTTTGGCAGCTAGAGGGAGAACCTGAACATGCCAGAGCGGCACGTTGAAGCACTGCTCAACAAGATGGAATTGTCGAAGTTCCGCGCTCTCACTTTCCAGAAAGGGCGGCATGTAGATTTCGAAGCGACTATCAACTCGGAACATGCCAAACCCCCTATGTGGAAGATCATCCGTGGTGTAATCGTACGCATTGGCGGACGATTTTGTCCATGCCAATTCCTTCGCCCAAACATGCGCTGGACCCAGCGCTTGTGGCGTTGGGACTGGCGATCAGGGCAACTCGGCAAGCGCGCGGGCTCTCGCAGGAAGAGTTAGCGCATCGGAGCCACGTCGATCGTTCCTACATGAGCAGTATTGAACGAGGAACTCAGAACCCTGGAATCATGGTTGTGATTCGGATCGCGTCTGGTATCGGTATTTCGTTGGAGGAGCTGGCCGCTCAAGCCGGCATATGAGAGTCCTTTTTGAGCGAGCCAATTCATGGGGAAGTCAAAGTGGGCAAACCACCATGCACCTCAACGCCCGACATAGCACTCAGGTTCTGGTCGATTGGGCACTTTGGTGTGGATGTCTTCAACGTAGTGCAGGTTGGAGCACATCCAAGAGCGCAACGCGTGAAGAGGCCCAGTACCCGTCGGGACTGAGCAGAGCGGCTCTCGACGGTTGGGAAGCAGCAAGGCCGGCGCGCATGCGCCAGCTAGCTACCAGCTAAGCTTTCTCGCCTGAGCCAGCACACTCTCGATGATCTTCGACTCTTCGACGCTGGTCGCACGCTCTGCAATACGTTGTGACAGCTTCGAGCCGAAGTGCACGTGGACAACCACGTTCGATTGCACTTCCACAGCACGTGGCACCGGCGGGGCCGATTGCTCCAGTGCGAGCAACAACTGACCTGGAGTTTCGCTGCTTGGTTTACGCATCACAGCCTCCATTAAGTTATCAACAAGCGTAGTTTCTCTAAATTGCTCGAACTTGTCAAGCGCATTTTTTATTTTTTGTCAAGCCGTTTTCAATTTTGAAAGTCTGGTTATTTCATTTTCTAAATGCTGAACAGCCTTGGCTTCAAAATCTTGATAGCTGTCAATATATTCTGGCAGAAATTTTTCTGCCGTCCTGGTCTCAATTGGTATAAATTTGCCGGATGAATCTTTTCGATTGACAGCTCGAAACATGTTCCCGAACTGCCTCGGTGCAACACCTTCAAAATGAAGAAACTCTACCCTTCTGGGTGTCTGCACTGTTGACTCCTCGACTTCAAACGCAATGGCGTCTTGGTGCAAATCTTTGGCTAAACTTTTTTCGTAAGGCTCAATGTAGAAGACCTTGGTTATTCCTGCAGCAACAATGTGTCGAGCGCAGTTGTGGCAGGGGAATGTAGTTGTATAGAGCGTCGCGCCTTCAAGGCCACCTCCACCTGTTCGGACCAGAGCTACGATTGCATCCATCTCGGCGTGAACAGAGCGAGAAAATTCAATCAAATCTTTCACACGAGTGTTTTCGTAAATTGCGTCAAGCAGTTGCGCCCGCTCGCCGGGAGCTAGCGTGATCGAGGTCTCGCCTCGCTTGAGATTTTTCAACTCTTTTTCAATCTCGTCGCCTAGTTCGGTCAGAAGCTTTTTCTTGTGAAAATCGTTGAAGCACACTTGACCGTCCTGATGAACACATCGCATGTCTACCGGCTGAGAGTCTGAGGTGTAGAGGCCTCCTCCTGCCTTCGGGACATCGTTGCACCCAGTTGAAATCACTTCACCGCCGCTTGCTGCGATGGCGGCACCAACTTGCCGAGACAAACAAGCCGAACGCAGCCCAGCAGCATAGGCGGCATACATTCCATGTTCAGCTTTGCTGGGGGTGACACTTTTGTCGCCGTGAATCAAATCCAAAAAGCGATCGACTTTTCGCCTCTTGTCATCGATCGTTTTAGCATCATTTCTTATGAAGTAATCGGCGAGCTGAAGCGTTTTGTCGAGTTGTTGTCCATTTTTTTCTCCTTCATTCTTGTCAATCTCGATGAGTCCTTCCACCTCATTTGCTCGGACTTTTTCGCGCACAAGTTCTTCAACCCGTCTGTCTTTGATTCGCGTAACGCCAGCGAGGTAAAATAAATTTCCATAGACGACTCGGAGAAGGGCAACTTCTTCCGGGCGCTTTACCTGGTCAATCAAGTAGGCGACCCTTTTGGGGACAATGGGTGCAGTTGATTCGAGCGATCCACCATCACTGGCAAATCTCTTGCGACGATCAATAGATATCTGACGTATTGCATACTCAGCAAGAATTGCTGGATTTTGGGTTTGGCTGCGAAGCTCCTTTCCGGCCTCTTGCAATCGACGATACCGTAAAAGGCGATTGGAGGAGCCAGCCGGAGGCTCCCATTCCTCCACAAAGCCGCTCTTGATTGCTTCTTCCAAGAATTCGCTCAACTTCACATGTACCACCTCGTAGCCACGCTCCTTGAGGCGAATGGTGCTCATTTCGACAACAGATTGGATTCCGCAGCCAATCGGTCCAGCAAAGGCTATCACCAGTTCGTGAGATTTTCGAGCTGCGAATTTCTCAATTAGTTGGCGATCGTCGGTCAGCAGAGTTCGCCTTTTAACCAGGGGCTTTGCAATTGCGGACATATCCTTCCTCCAGATTTTTTAACAGTTCAGCAGGCAAACATCTTGTCACTCTCTGCTGCCTTCAGTCCTCGGGGATTACCGCCCCCTCCCAAGAGAGTCGTCCCATCGGCGGCGCCTGTTTCGCTGGTCACCATGAATGGATTCGCACGACCTCGACGAAGAGGTCCTGCGAAAGCCGCAGAAGATCTGCCGACAACCCCGCTCATCTTGGTCGGGTCTGATGGGGCAAATGCGCTACCGTAAGGGCCTGATATTTCCCCGCAGCTCGGATTCCAGGATCTTGATTTGTCGCTTCAACTCCGCTGTCTCGGCAAGCAGGCTGAGCACACGGCTTGTTTGGAGGTCATACCGGTCGCGCAGTGCCGCCCTTTCCTGCAGAAGGAGTTTGTTCCGCTGCTCGGCGTGGGCTAGCCGTTCTCGGAGATCGTTGGGCGCCTTGGCTGACGGAGCAACAAAATCTTGGATCTGTTTCACCAGCTCAGGGAATCGCTCTTTTCGCAGTGCCGATGCCGTGCAGCCAGCTTCCTTCGCGACATTGTTCTGGGACACCGGCGTCCCTTTGGGAAGTCGGATCGGTCGATCCTCCCTGAGTCTGAGGAAGGCCGATGCGAACTCGCGTTCAGCGCCACCGCGGCCAGTTTCAGTCTGGTGATGAGATGGCATTCAGGGCTTTCAATGCTGCGTCGCGTTGAGCTTCGAGACTGCCACGAAGAACGACGTCGGCGGCGCGGCATGCCTCCAGATCAGCCTCGACGACATTAAGAAAAGCCTTGATCGCGACTTTATTGTTGCGATCTACCAGCGCCTTCGTGCAGTCCGCGCAGTGCGACACATCTTCCCATCCACCGTATGTGCACGGATCTGGATTCGTGCACACACCCAACGCCGTTCGCTTGAACGCAAGAGCACCCGCTTTTGCAGCCTTGACCAGAGATCGCTCGTCGTTCTCCGACAGCAGATGAACTGCAACTTGTTTCTTGCCCACAGCCGATACATAGTCGTCCTTGGTGAGTTCCAGACCACGCACGAGCAGCAATTCGATCTGTGCCATCTCGAACTCCCTACGCAGCGCCCGGTCAGCGGGTACGTTGAAGTAGTTCGTGCCGTAGTGCTGAGTCATCGCTACACCACAGTGCTTGAGCTGCCAGGCGAGCGAGGGCAGCGAGACTCCCGCGCCGAGCGCGAGGCAAACGAGCGTGCGTCGGAACTGATGCCAGGAGAGCCGCCAGATGGCACCTTCGTAGAAAACCGCCGTGTCAAGGTCTGGGGTAAGTCGCATCGCCTGTGCGACATCCTGCGTTGTCATTCGAAGCTGTTCGGTGTCGAGCATGTTCAGCATGTCCCTCGACAAGGTGCTCGACGAGACTGCAGCAGCATTCACGGACCTCGTATCTTCGCCGAGCAGCCGCGTCCATGGGTCCGTGCACCAGGGAAACAGTAGCGTCGGCCCTTTGGCTGGAGGGCTTCGTCGGGGATCTTTGCGTAACCCGTATCTGCGCAACGAGGAGACCGACTTGGCCGCCTCGATGGCACGGTCTGCTGGCGCGGAGGTAATCCAATAGGTGCTCTTGTCTCGGAGAGTCTTGGTTGTTTCACCCCTCACGAGAAGCACCTCGCCGAGCAATGCGTCCGTGCGGCGCTCTAAACAGTCCGTGTGAAGTGTGCCGTGTTCGGTTCTTCGCATACCACTGAGGGCAGCGAGGAGCAGCCGGCAAGCCAGTGATACAGATTTCAGATAGGTACCTATTGTCCTGACGCCCGTGGTCTTATGAAGGTTGCGAGAAAGTGTCTTTTCGAGGACGTCCTTAATGCCTAACTTCATCGCATGCTCGAGGAAGCTTCTCCCCGTGACGCATTCCAGAGCAGTGTTGCGCGAGGTGCTGCTTGCGCGGCGCCCGCGCCAAGGCCCGGTGCGCTTGTTTCTGCGCGAAGGGAAATCAATGGCAGCCTTGACACACTCTTTGTAGAGTTCCGCGATCGGCTCTTGGTGCTGCAAATACATCTCTACTACTTCGGTGCACCGGTTGATGATGTAGAAATAGATTCGCTCAGGAATGAACGCGGTCTGCACCTGGCGATAGGGTCCCATTTGCCTGGCGATCTCTTCTGACTGGGCCTCATGAAGAACTCGAAAGTCGAGCAGGTCGGCATCCCGCGAGAGCCGCGACATCAGGCGACGGAAGACCTGCTTCTGCGAGATGGGGATGCAGGTGGCTAGTTGCTCATATACGGCAGGGTAGCGAAAAAGCTCGGAAGCAAGCACGCCGTTTCTTGTGCAAAGCGCGATGATTTTCCGGAAGACGTGGAAAAGGCCCAGCACCGAGTTGACCGAGCAGCGCACACCCATGCCGTACAAAGACCAGAAGGCGACTCGCTTCTGAAGACCCACGTTGCGGATTGACACCGCTGCGCTGGCTCCATCGACAAGAGGCAGAAATCTCATGCGCGTGGCCGTGGTCGCATAGGGGGTCAGGTCCCAGACGTCGTCTTGATATCGGGACAGTACCCGACCCTCAGACGTCACGGATATCGGAAAATCCTCCGGCGGCTGGAGTGTCTGAGTTCGATGATTGAGCGCTCGGACATCGAGTGCACCTTGATGATCAAGGCCCAGGGTATATGACATCAGCGGATTCCCTGATCGTTAGCGAGAAGCTCGATCCAACCTACCCAGCGAGCATGAAACTTGCCCGCGTCGATGAAACCGCGCACTTCCTCCATCTGTTCGCGAAGCCGCTCACTGGTTTCAGCGACCTTGCAGACGAAGGCGTCGATGCGCTCCATGGTGGGGCGAATGGATGCTGTCCAGACCTGCGACTCCAGTGGGGTAGTTCCTGCGCGAAGCCGAAGAAATTCCTTGTAAGAGAGCACCGAGTGCAGATAGTCCTTGCTAGCGATTCCACGGTAGTTCTCGCAGAACAGGCATCCCGCCGGATTGCGGCAATCGGGCGCTGGCACCCTGTCTGTAGCGATCGTGATGAGCTGCGGATGGTCGGGATCGGCACATGAGCCGCCATCGCGCAATCGCTGCTGACTTGCCTTCGGCGCAATGGTCTTGATGAACGAACCTAGTTCCACTGTGGCCATCTGTTGGGAGCCACGCATATAGCTTCTGTACAGCGTGCCCAGTTCGTTCTGCAGCTCTCCCGCGACGGTTTTTAGATTTCCGTCGATTGCTTCCAGCCTGAGCAACCGCTGGCTCTTTGCGAACCTCAGGAGCGCAGCAGAAACACAAGGCCGGCCTGCCAGTTTCAGAAGCGCACGCAGTTGCTGGAAGCCGCGCTCGCCTTTGGCGGTCGACTCCTTTCCCTCTTTGCTCCAGAGTGGGAAAAGCCTAAGTACAGAGCTGTCCGGATAAAGATCTGCGCGAAACGAGAGCCATCGCTCGAAGGTCGAGCGATACGTTCTCGGAATTCGAACATCGACCTGATCATGACGGCGGTTCTTCAAGCCGCGCACACGGTAGCTGCCACTCATGCTTTCGAAAGAGATATCTTCGGTTCGAAGATCCAAAGCTACTTGCAAATTCGCTCCGGTCATCCCGATAAAGCGAAGGCACTCGGCCTGTGTGCGGATGGAGACGGCTTTGGCTTTGGTCGTCGCATCCGCCAGATAGCTATTCGAAGTTTGTGACGGTCGCCCCGAGCCGCGATAGCGCAGCACAGCGCCCGATCGAAAATCTATCTTCAAAGGCCAATTACCCTCCAACGATTCGCGCGTGATGGCTGAAGCAATGTCGGCTAGATCCTCGATGAACTGGTCGATCACCGCAAGGTCGATTTTCTCGTGCCTTGGCGGTGCCCCCCGACTGGCATTGATTCTTGGCATCACTGTGCGGCCTACGATTGAAGCGGGGGACACTTCAAGCGCTCGGGCCAGTACTCCGGCAACACCCCATGATGCAGCACCTGCTGAGCGTTCGGCGAGCTTTCCGCATCTGACCTTCTGCCAGAGCGCATCGACCCAATGCGACAGCGAGGCTGACCAGCCGGCTTGCGAATCTTTCAACGGAAAAAGCCGGTGCTCCTCACAGTGTGCCCAGAACGTTCGCAGGCTCACCAAACTGTTGCCCAACGTGCGCAACGATGTGCCTTCTGCTTGGGCAGTGCGATATCCCCTCTGTATGGCTTCAAGGATCGGATAGGACTGCTCTCTGACCGAGCCAGATGCGCTTCGGTGTGCTCCTGATCGGCTCCACCTGGGCCCTAACGCGTGCCCATTGCGCCAGAACAATGCACGCAGGTCGTATTGGGTACAACTGGTGCCGGGATAGGCGACTTCGATCAACAGCGCCGGCCTTGACGCTTCGAGATTCAGGATGTGGTCGACCATGCTTCCAGTTCCCGGTCAATCGCTTCGCTTGTCTTCAATTCCTCCACAAAGGAGATGTACCTGAATGACGAACTCGCGTGCCGGTGTCCGAGCAGTTCCATAAGGCGTCGGACAATCCGGTCTTTTCTTTCTCCGGCCGCTAAGCCCGCGAGGACTACCGCCGTCCCAAAAGTCGCTCGCGTGCAGTGAAAATAAAACTGCCGAAGATCAGCGTGTGGAAGATGGGCCTTTAAGCGCTGCAAAAGCTGACTGATCGAATTTGCTCCGTGGCGGTTGAGGTCCACATAAGGACGGCTCCATCGATTGAGAAAAAGCAGATGCTTGCTTTCTCCAACGGCTCCTGCTGTTCGTTTCAATCGTCGAGCGCAATCTTCATATTGCTTCAACCGAACGAAGAGATCTCTCGGAATTTGCGGGCCGTAGTTGACGCCTTGCTTGGTAGGCACGCCGTGTGCCGGCCCCACCTTGATGTAGTAGGTTTCACCGCTCTCATTCGACGTTGCCTTGGCGAGACTCTCCACGGTGAGTCCGCAGATGGTTTCGATGCGCATTCCAGATCTGAAGCCCAGATCTAGTATCAGCGCGAACTCTGGGCTCGCATGGCGATATCCGGCGGCAATGAGTTCGTCTCGCAGTGCTCGGGACACCGGAGTCAGACCGCCCTCGAGAGAAGCGCGCTCTCGACTCGACTTTCTGATGGAAAGATCCGAAGTCGAGATCGCGATCCGCCGGGAAAACCCGACCAGGTCTTGAACTTGGGTGTGAGTAGACGTTTCGATGTACGGTTGTGCCGACGCAGGCAAGATCCCGCATTTCAGAGTCCAGGAAAAAAACTGTTTGACCGCATTCATGCGCGCGGATGCGGTGCTGGGCGAAATGACTCGGCGCCTCTTTTGGTCGATGACGAATCCACGAAACCCGTAGGTCGGCTTGTCTTGCCGCCGGGCCCCGAATTCCATTGCAGAAAGTGAATGAGATTCACAGTATTCGAGGTAGGCGCGCAGATGCTTGGCATTGCTTTCCACCGTTCGGATGTCCAATTCTCTCGACCATACAAGTCGAAGCCTTGATGCGAGGTAGGCGGCAGCTTCTTCCCAAATCACCTCATCTTTACCGTAGATGACCGGCGCTCCCGTCAAGGTGCCGAGAGGAACGAGCGACGGTGTGGCCATCTCGTAGGTCACGTCGTGGACCGTGAAATCGATGTGCTTGACGATCGCCATTTGACTAGCGGATGTACCGCGCGAAGCATGCAGTATCGAAGTGGGAATCGGATGAAGTCCGCATTTCAACCATCTTCGCGCGATACGTTGAGCTAGTCACCATCCCCACCTCACCACATAGCCCTGTTGAGAGCCGATAGTTGAAAACGCCGAACTCTAAGTACTTCGCCCGGTAGTGTCCGTCGATGGTTAATGTTTAGGGTGCATGTCGATGGGCCCATGACAACGGTATCCAGAAACAGAACGCCATGGTGGGCACGCGAGATTTCTCCGGGGCGGGGCGGAGAGCCTCCGCCAACCAGCGCCACGGCACTGCAAGTGTGATGAGGCGCACAGGTAGGTCGAACCCGCCACCCCTCGGTCGCGAAGCGCCCACCCAGGCTGGCCACGGCCGCGCTCTCCAGCGCCTCGTCGATGTGCATCGAGGGCAGCAGCCCCGCGAAGCGTTGCGCGAGCATCGACTTGCCCGAGCCCGGCTCGCCCACCATCAGCAGGCTGTGGCCGCCCGCCGCGGCGATCTCGAGCACGCGCTTGACGCCCGTGTGCCCCTTCACTTCGGACAGGTCGGCGTACCGGGGCGGGGCCGCATCGGGCGTGGCCTGGATGCGCGCCCAGCCGTCGTCGGTGGTGTCGGGCAGCAGGGCGGCGGCCTCGTCGGCGGACACGAACTGGCGCACCACGTCCAGCAGATGCTTCGCGCCGTACACCTCGCCGCCCGGGACCAGTGCGGCCTCCTGCGCACTTTCCAGGGGCAGCACCAGCCGCGTCGCGACGCCGCGCGTATGCAGCGCCAGCGCCATGGCCAGCGCACCGCGAACGGGCCGCAGCTCGCCCGACAGCGAGAGTTCGCCGGCGAACTCATGGCCGGCGAGCCTGGCGTTGTCTATCTGGCCGCTGGCGGCGAGGATGCCCAGCGCGATGGGCAGGTCGAAGCGCCCGGAGTCTTTCGGCAGGTCGGCCGGCGCGAGGTTGACCGTGATGCGCTTGTTATTGGGGAATTCCAGCCCCGCGTTCTGGAGCGCGGAGCGCACGCGCTCGCGGGCCTCCTTGACCTCCGTTTCGACGAGGCCGACCAGCGTGAAGCTGGGCAGGCCGTTCGCCAGATGCACCTCTACCGTGACACTGGCCGCTTCAAGACCCAGCAAGGCGCGGCTTTGCACCAAAGACAGTCCCATTTCTCTCCCTCTCCCCAAGATGGTGCGCACTTTTTGGGCATTCCCGCGGTGGTGCGGCGCACCGTTCTTCTGCAACCACCCGCAACAGGTGTTGTAACGATTTGGCTCTCAACCGCGACGTGGAGGGGGTTGCAAGCGACGGTATTCGTGCACTTTGGCACGCTCCCTGCTTTGAACCCTCCGGTCCAACAACACACTTGCGAGGAGTTCTCCCGATGACGCACCGTACCGCCGCCCAGGCGCTGATCGTTCTGGCCACCGCATTGACCGCGTCCGGCGCGGCCCTGGCGCAGACTGCAACGACCGACGCCGCAGCAGCGCCTGCGGCAGCTCCCGCGCCGAACCTGACCGGCAACATCTCCATCACCACGAACTACAAGTTCCGTGGCCAGGACCAGGACATGATCGGCAAGAACGACTACGCCAAGACCAAGGGCTTCAAGCCCGCGATCCAGGGCGGCCTGGACTATGCCTTCGGCGACAGCGGCTTCTACGTTGGCAACTGGAACTCCAGCGTCAACTGGCTCAAGGGCAACAGCATCGAGATGGACGTGTACGGCGGCTACAAGTTCAAGGCCGGCCCGCTGGACATGGACGTCGGTGCGCTCACCTACATCTACCCGGGCAACTCGTCGGGCAACACCACCGAGCTGTACGTCGGCGCCACCTACGCGAACGACAGCCTCGGCTCCTTCACCGCCAAGTACTCGCACACCGTGTCGAAGGACTACTTCGGCTACGCCGGCAACAAGGCCGGCTCGGGCCTGAAGGGCACGAACACGGGCTATCTGAACCTGTCGTACAGCAAGGAGATCGTGCCCAAGGTCACGCTGAAGGCGGCCATCGGCTACACGAACATGTCCAGCGACATCCGCAGCCTGGGCTACAAGAGCTACGTCGACTACAACGTCGGCGCGAGCTACGACTTCGGCAACGGCCTGTCGCTGACCGGCTCGATCCAGGGCGCCAACAAGAAGAACTCGTACCTCGCCGTGAGCAACCCGGGCGTGGACTACGGCTTCGGCACCTTCGGCACGACCTACTACTCGCCGAACAAGGCGCGCTTCATCCTCACGCTGACGAAGACGCTCTGATCGGCAGCGCACTCATGCCGGCAGCGACCCGACAGCGTGCTCCGTGCGCAGGGCGTCGGGTGCTCCCCGCAGCGAAATAAAGGAGGAGGCCGCAGGCCGGGGGACATTCGCGGAGGGGAGTACCCCGCGGCCTGTGCACGCGCCCTGAACGCAACCGTCAATCGATGCTGATGTTCGCCGCCTTCGCAACCTCGGCCCACTTCACGCGGTTGTCGTGCACGGTCTTCTTGAACTGTGCCGGCGACTCGATGCGCACGGTGTTGCCCTGGCTCTCGAAGCGCTCGCGGACCTCGGGGGTCTCCAGCACGGCCTTCACGGCGGCGTTGAGCTTGTCGACGATCTGCGGGTCGGTGCCCTTGGGCGCGAAGATACCGAACCAGATCGAGCTGTCGAAGCCCTTGGTACCGGGCAGGCCGCTCGATGCGATGGTGGGCACCTCCTTCACCGCGGGCACGGCCGCGGCGGTGGTCACGCCCAGCAGGCGCACCTTGCCGGCCTTGTAGTGCGGCAGCACGGTCTGCACCTGGTTCATGATGCAGCAGGTCTCGCCGCGCACCACCGAGGTGATGGCCTCGGGGCCGCCCTTGTACGGCACGTGCACCATCGTCAGGCCCAGGCGCGAATTGAACTCGGCAAAGGCCATGTGCGTGCCGGCGCCGTTGCCAGTAGACGCATAGTTGTACTTGCCGGGGTTGGCCTTGACCAGCTCGACGAATTCCTTCAACGTCTTCACGTTGATCACGTCGGGATTGATGGTGAGCACGTTCGACACGTCGAGCACCGGGGCCACGGGCACGAAGTCGGCCTCCACGTCGAAGGGCAGCTTCCTGTAGAGCGCGGCGTTGCTGCCGTGGGTGGCGGCAGTGCCGAACGAGAGCGTGTAACCGTCGGGCTTCGAATGAGCCACATAGTCGCTGGCGATGTTGCCCGCGGCGCCCGACTTGTAGTCGATGATGACCGGCTTGCCCAACTGCCTGGCCAGCGGCTCCTGGATGGTGCGGGCCACCACGTCCACGCCCGAGCCGGCCGGGAAGCCCATGATCAGCGTGACGGGTTGCTGCGGCCAGTCGTGCGCGGCGTGCTGGGCGAAGGCGGCGGGCGCCGCAAGCGAAGCCGCTGCCAGCAGCAACGTGTGGCGAGCGAATCGGGTGAATGGAGAATGAGCCATGGCAGTCTTTCGGTCGTTCAATCTTTTGTCTTCAATGCAGACGGTGCAGCCGCGCATTGTGGCGCGCGGCTGATGCCCGATTCCATATGAGCTTATGCGCGACATGCAGGTATCGCGCCTGCTCCCGATAATCGACCCCATGGTCCGCCCCACCCAACAACTACACGCCCCACGCGAGCCCGCGCCCCTGCGCCCGGCCGCCACGGTGCTGCTGCTGCGCGACAGCGCCGCCGGCATCGAAGTGCTCATGACCCGCCGTTCCGCCACCGCCAGCTTCGCGCCCGGTGCCTACGTGTTTCCCGGCGGCCACATCGACGAAGCCGACGAGGCCGCCAAGCGCATCGCCACGCGCCGCCCCACGCAAAGCCGCGTGCAGCGCACGCAGGCCATCGCCGCCATCCGCGAGGCCTTCGAGGAGCTGGGCATCCTGCTCGCACACCGCCAGGCCGACGGGCTGCCCGTGAGCGCCGACGAGGTCGCGGCGATGGACCGCCGCGACACCGCCGGCACCGCCTTCGCCGACCAGTGCGCCGCGCGCGGCCTGGTGCTCGACTCCGACCGCGTCTTCACCTTCGCGCACTGGATGACCGACCGCGACCTGCCCCGCCGCTTCGACGTGCCCTTCCTGGTGGCTCGCATGCCCGAGGGACAGGTGCCCACGGCCGACGAAAGCGAGCAGTTCGAGCCCTGCTGGGTGCGCCCCGCCGATGCGCTCGCGCGCCATGAGGCGGGCAGCTTCTTCATGATCTTCCCGACCGTGCGCACGCTGCAGCGCATGGCCGCCTACGCCACCGTCGACGCGCTGCTCGCAGCCTGCGCCGGCGAGGCGCCGCTGTGGACCAGCTGCCCGCGCGCCGGCCTGCTCAAGGGCGAGGACGCGCGCTACATGGAGCACGAATCGCCCTACGGCGAGCTCGCGATGGTGTGCCCCGACGGCCAGGTGCTGCACGCGCTCGACTGGCAGAGCGAAACCCCGGTGCCGCTGCTGAAGAACGTGATGCGCCTGACCGCACCCAACCCGAGCGCCATGACCGGCCCCGGCACCAACAGCTACATCGTGGGCGACGCGGCCACCGGCTACATCGTGATCGACCCGGGCCCGAACGATTTCGACCACATCGGCCGGCTGTGGCGCGCCACGCATGGCGACATCCGCATGATCGTCTGCACGCACTCGCATGCCGACCATTCGCCGGGCGCGGCGCCGCTGCAGGCGCTGTGCACGAAGGGCGGCAAGCCGCCGATCCTCGGGCTGGCATCGAAGCCCACGGCGCGCGCCACCGCCCGCTTCGCACCCGAACGCGAGCTGGCCGACGGCGAACGCCTGGTGCTCTCGGGCACCACCGAAGCCGGCGAGTCCGCCACGCACACGCTGCGCGTGATCCACACGCCCGGCCATGCGGCCAACCACCTGTGCCTGGTGCTGGAGGAAGACGGCCTGCTGTTCTCGGGCGACCACATCCTCAACGGCAGCACCACGGTGATCGATCCGCCCGATGGCGACATGAACGCGTACCTCGATTCACTGGACACGCTCGACAAGTCCTGCGAAGCCGGTGGCGTCGGGTTCATCCTGCCCGCGCACGGCTACGTGATCGGCTTCGCGCGCACCGCCATCGGCATGCTGAAGGCGCACCGCCTGAAGCGCGAGGCCAAGATCGCCGCCGCGATGCGGAAGCTGCCCGAAGGCACGCCCGACGACTGGCTGCCGCTGGCCTACGACGACGTACCCGAACGCATGTGGCCGGTGGCCGCGCGTTCGCTGGCCGCGCACGTGGCGCGTATCCGTCAACTGGCGGCGGCCCGATGAACGCGAGCGCTCCCGCCGAAGACGAAGGCATCCGCCTCGCCAAGCGCGTGGCCGCGCTCGCCGGCGTATCCCGCCGCGAAGCCGAGCTGCTGATAGAGAACGGCGCGGTGCGCGTGGATGGCGTGCCGCAGATGCTGCCGCAGTCGCGCGTGCTGCCGCACCAGAAAGTCGAGATCGAGGCCGGCGCCAGGCCCGAGCCCGTGGTGCCCGTCACACTGCTTCTTTACAAGCCTGCCGGCATGCCTACCGATACCGCGCACCGCCTGCTGATCGCCGGAAACCACCACGAACCCGAGCGCGCCGGACTGCGCTTCCTGCCAGCGCATGCGAAGGGCCAGCGCTGCATGACGCCGCTGGAAACAGGCGCCAGCGGGCTGGTCGCGTTCACGCAGGAATTCCGCATCGAACGCAAGCTGCAGGAAGACGCCGCCATCCTCGAGCACGAAGTGATGGTGGACGTGGCCGGCCCGGTGAGCCCCGAGGTGCTGGCGCGGCTCGAACGCTCGCCGGCGCGCGTGAGCATCGGCCGGCAGACCGACGAGCAGACTGGCCTGCGCTTCGCGCTCAAGGGCGCGCGGCCGGGGCAGATCGCCCACATCTGCGACGGCGTGAACCTGCGCATCCTGGCGATGCGGCGCATCCGCATCGGCCGCGTGCCGCTGGCGGGGCTGCAGCGCGGGCAGTGGCGCTACCTTGCACCCCACGAACGCTTCTGAAAACAACAGCAAGAACGAAGAAGAAAAAAAGAAAACCGTCGAGAAGAGAAGACAGAGGACGACAACGACGATGCACCGCATTCTTGCGGCCCGCAATTTTCAGCCCGCGGCCTCCAGGGGCCGCCCTCAGGGAGAGACTGAGTCATGAAGTTCGCAACACCGGGCGCCGCCCTCGCCTGCACCGTGCCGCTGGCGCTGGTGACGGGTTGCTCCTACCTCACGCCCGCGCCGCCTGCGCCGCCACCGGCGCCACCGCCGCCCGTGGTGTCGAAGGACGGCCTCGCGCCCATCACCGAAGAGCAGGTCGAACGCATCCGCGAGGCCATCGCCAGCAAGCCGCCGAGCCCGGCCGTGCGCAAGGTGGTGCGCAGCGCCTCGCCGACCATCGAGTCCTTCGTGCGCACCGAAGGCTGCATCACCGCGCGCAACGGCGCGGTGCTCAACCCCTTCGCAGCGCCCGGACGCCTGTTCGACGGCACCGGCTTCCAGGGCGGCCCGATGGCAGAGATGCAGTACCACGACAAGACCGCCTGCGTGACCGTGAAGCGCATCCAGAACTGGAAGATGGTCTCGCCCAAGCTGCTGCGCTTCGAGGTGGTCTACGTGGGCGACGACGGGGAGGAACGCGCAGTCAAGCGCCACGAACTGGTACGCCAGCCCAAAGGCGGGTGGCTGTTCAGGCGCTGAGGCTTGCTGCCTCTGCTGCTGCGCGCTTCTGCGCGCGCAGCGCCATGGCGAACGACAGCTGCGCCACGATGCCCGCTCCCGCGAGCACGATGGCCGAGGCCAGCGCCGGGTTGCCGTGCCCCATGCCCGCGAGCGCGGTGCACAGCGCGCCCACGGCCATCTGCGTGAAGCCGTAGAGGCCCGAGGCCGAGCCGATGACCTGCGGGTTGACGCTGATCGCCTGCGTGAGCGCGGCCGGCGAGGCCATGCCGGCGCCCACGGTGAACAGGAACATGCAGACCACGATGAGCGGCACCGAGAGATGGCCGCTCAATGCCGCGCCGAGCAACACGAAGGCCGCGGCCACGCTCAGCGCGTTGGAACGGATCATGAGCCGGTCGACGCGCACGCGCGAGATCAGGTGGCTGGTGAGAAAGCTGCCGAGCCACACGCCCGACACCAGGATCGCGAGGTAGATGCCCGCCTCGTGCGCCGGCCGGTGCAGCTGGTCGACGAAGATGAAGGGTGCCGAGGCGATGAAGGCATACATCGACGTGGTGGCGCAGCCGCCGCCGACGGAGAAGCCAAGGAAGGCCGGCGAGGCCAGCAGCTTGCGGTAGTTGCGCCCGAGTTCACGCGCGCTCACGGCGGCACCGGGCGCACCGGTCTCGGGCAGCATGCGCCAGGTGAAGAGGAAGCCCACCACGCCCAGGCCGAAGAGCGCATAGAAGATCGAGCGCCAGCCCAGTGCCGTGGCGAGCGCACCGCCGATCAGCGGTGCGAGGCTGGGGCCGATGGTGACCATGAGATTCATCAGCGCGAGGCGGCGCGTGGCTTCCAGCGGTTGCGCTGTGTCGCGCACGATGCTGCGGCCCAGCACGAGGCCCGAGCAGCCGCCGATGGCCTGGAACAGCCTCGCGGCGATGAGCGAATGCACCTCGGGCGCGAGCGCGGCGGCAAGCCCCGCCACGCAGTAGATGCCCAGCCCGCACAGCAGCACGGGCCGCCGCCCGAAGCGGTCGGCCAGCGGGCCGTACACCAGCTGGCCCACCGCGAGACCGAAGATGTAGAGACTCACCGTCATCTGCATGGCGGCGATGCCGGCACCCAGGCTCTGGGCCGCGATGGGCAGCGCGGGCACGAAGACGTGCATGGCCAGCGTGCCGCTGAAAGTGACCAGCGCGAGCAGCCACAGCGGCGCGTGCGGGCGGCTCGATGGCTGCGCGGATGCCGGTGTCATTGCCTGATGCCGGCCGGCGTCGAGCCCTGCGCGAGATGGGCTTCGTCAGGCTCCCAGCCGCCGCCGAGCGCCATGAACAGCACCACCTGGTCGTCGGCCAGTTGCGCCTCGCTGGCCGCGAGCGCGGCTTCGCTGGCGGCCAGCGAGCGCTCGGCGTCGAGCGCGTCGAGGTAGGCGGTGCGCCCGTTCCGGTAGAGCTGGCGCGCCTGCGCGGCGACCTTGGCGCTCTCGTCGCGCGAGGCCTGAAGCGCGGCGCGGCGGTCGAGCTCGCGCGCGTAGGTGGCGAGCGCGGTCTCGGTTTCGCGCAGCGCGGTGAGCACGGTGCCGTCGAACCTGGCGAGCGCTGCGCGCGTGCCGGCCTCGGCCTGCGCGATGCGGGCCTGCGCGACGCCGGTGTTGGGAATGGTCCAGGAGATCAGCGGGCCCAGGCTCCAGGCGAAGGTGTCCTTGCGGCCGAAGCCGTCGGCATGGCCCACCGACGAGCCAGAGAGCCCCAGCGTGACTTTCGGATAGAGCTCCGCCGTGGCCACGCCGATGCGCGCGGTCGATGCGGCGAGGCTGCGTTCGGCCTGGCGGATGTCGGGGCGGCGGCGCAGCAGCGCGGCACCGTCGCCCACGGGCAGCACGCCGGCCACGCGCGGCGGCACGGTGCAGTCGGCCACCTCGCGCGGAAAGTCCTGCGGCAGCGCGCCCGTGAGCGTGGCGAGGCGGTAGAGCGCGCCCTGGCGCTCGGCCTTCAGCGGCGGCAGCGCCGCGTTGAGCTGCTGCAGCTGCGCGCGTGCGCGGTTCGCGTCGATGGCGCCGGCGCGGCCCGCGTGCTGCAGGCGGTCGGTGACGTTGACGGCGTCCTGCTGCAGCGAGACGGACTTCTGCGCGATCTGCAGCCGCAGGCCGGTGGAGCAGGCCTCGGCGTAAGCGCGCGCTGTGCCGGCCGCGACATTCACGCGAACCAGGTCGAGCGCGGCTTCGGCGGACTGCGTGCTGGCCTGCGAGGCCTCGATGGCGCGGCGAATCTGGCCGAACAGGTCGACCTGGTAGGACAGCGATGCACCCGCGCTGTAGTTGAAGGTGCTCGGCGGCTCGTAGCCCTTCTGCAGCAGCGACAGGCCCGAGACGTGGCCGAACGAGGGGCCGCCGTTGACGCCGATGGTGGGGTACTTGGCGCCGGAGGTTTCGTCCTCGATGGCGCGCTCGCGCTCCAGGTTGGCCACGGCCTGGCGCAGGTCGGTGTTGTGGGCCAGCGCCTGCTCGACCAGCTTGTCGAGCAGCGGGTCGTGGTACAGGCGCCACCAGTGCGCGGGCAGCGGCGCGGCGTTGGCGGGTGCCTCGGCGAAGGGCTTGCCGGCGGCGGCCTGGCTGGCCAGCGCCTCGGGCGGCTGGTGGTAGTCGGGGCCGACCGCCGCGCAGGCCGCGAGCGCGGCGGCAGCAGCCAGCGATGCGATGCGGAATGCGAAGCTGGTCATGTCGTTCATCCCTTCTGTGGCGTGGAAGCCGTTGCCGCCGTCTTCTGCGCCGGCTTGTTCTCCAGCACCTGCACCGTGACCGTCTGGCCCGCGACGAGGCGCGCGCCCTGCGGCAGCGGGTCGAGCTTCACGCGCACCGGAATGCGCTGCGCGAGCCGCACCCAGTTGAAGGTGGGGTTCACGCTGGGCAGCAGGTTGGCGCTGGTGGAGCGGTCGTGGTCGGCGATGCCGGCAGCCACGCTCTCGACCGAGCCTTCGAGCACCGCGCCGCCGCCCATGGGGGTGACGCGCACGCGGTCGCCGAGGTGGATGCGCGGCAGCTTGGTTTCCTCGAAATAGCCTTCGACGTAGAAGGACTGCGCATCGACCAGCGCAAGCACCGGCCGGCCCGCCGCGGCGTAGCTGCCCTGGCGCAGGTCGAGGTTGGTGACCAGGCCATCGGCCGGCGCGCGCACCTGGGCGCGCTGCAGGTTGAGGCGGGCCGAGTCGAGCGCCACTTCGGCCTGCGCGACCGCCGCCTGCATCTGTTCGACGCGCGAGCGGGTCTGTTCGCGCGACTCCTTCGACACCAGCTCGTCGAGGCCGGTGTTGCGCGCGTTCTCGCGCTGGGCCTGCGCGCTCACGGCGCGCTGCGCGGCGAGCGCGGCCTGGGCCTGGCGCACGGCGAGGTCGTAGCGCGCGCGATCCACCTCGAAGAGCAGCGTACCGGCGGCCACGGGCTGGTTGTCGTGGATGGGCACTGCCGTGACCAAGCCCGACACGTCGGGCGCGATCTGCACGACGTTGGCGCGCACGCGGCCGTCGCGCGTCCACGGCGCGAGTTCATAGTGGTCCCACAGGCGCAGGCCGGCCCACACGGCGGCGGCGACCACGGCCAGGGTGATGAGGACGCGGCCCAGGCGCTGGGCCCACGGATTGCTGTCGTCGGGAGTTCGGGCGGCTTTCATTGGAATCTCGTTGTTGTCATTGGAGGTAAGCGCTGGCGCGGCTGAGCGCGTAGAGCAGCAGCAGGTAGAGCGCCATGTCGAAGAGGGCCGGATGCCACACCCAGCGATAGGCGCCGGTGGCCGCGAGCAGGCGGCGCACGCCCCACAGCACGAGCAGTGCCGCGAGCGCGAGCACCATGATCCAGGGCAGGTACAGGCCGTAGAAGCTGGCTTCGCCGATCATGCGGAAGCTCCTTGTCGGGTGATGGGTGTCGCGCTCGCCAGCGCGGGCGGCGCATCGGGAAAGAGGTTGCGGCGCAGGCCCACCAGCGCGGTGACGGCCGAGCGCGATGCGGCGCAAGAGCCGACGTCGCGCGCGCCGAGCACTGCGTCGAGCGCCTCGTCGATCTGCGGCAAGAGGCCCGGCGGGCGCGGGTTCAAGCGGCCCTCCGCGCGCTGGCGGAAGAAGCGTGAGATGCCGCCCAGCAGCGCGGCCGAAGTGGCCAGCGGCAGCTGAGCGCGCACGCGCTGCAGCACGGCGATGTCGGCGCCCATGCGCAGGTCGCGCAGCGCGTCGTTGGCGGCCACGCCCTCGACGGTGCCGCCGGCCTGCGCGATGCGCGGCGCGAGCAGGCCGATGCGGTCGAGCATGCGCACGGCGTAGGCATCGCTCTGCGCGTACTGCGGCTGCGAAGACGCGGCCATGTCGCCCAGCTCGCGCCAGGTGGCGCGCTGGATGCGCCGCGCGCTCCAGTCGGCGCCCACCGAACGCACCAGCCGCGTGACGCGAGCCGCGACGACCACGCCGACGATCTGGCCGATCATGCTGTTGAGAAAGCTCACGAGATCGGCACTGGCGGTGTCGTGCATCGCGAGCGTGCCGGCCACGCCGAACACCAGCGCCATCGCGGGCATGAAGTGCGTGGGGCGCGGCAGGTAGAAGCCCAGCACCAGGAAGAGCGGCGCGCAGATGAGCACCAGCATGCCGAAGTCCTGCACCGTGGGCATGAGCACCAGCACGTAGACGGCCGAGATCGGGATGGACCACAGCGTCCACTTCAGGAAGCCGTGGATCGCCGGGACCGGGTCGTCCATGGTGGCGAAGAAGCAGCAGAAGACGGCGGCCATCATGGTCGCGGCCGAGCCCATGGGCCAGCCGGTGACGATCCAGAACGCGCCGCACAGGCAGATGGCGATGACGGCGGCAAGCGCCGACAGCAGCGCCATGCCGTAGTCGCGGTGCAGCACGCGGCTGCCGAGCGCGGCCGTGCGGCGCAGCGGCGCCCCCTTCAGGCCTTCGTCGATGTCCTGGCGCAACTGGGCGCAGGCGGTCCAGCCGTCGACGAGCTCTTCGAGACGGCCTGCGAGGCCGATGCGCAGGGCGCGGCCCCAGCGGGTCTGCGGCTCGGCGTTCGGCGGCGTGGCGCTCAAAGCGTCGATGGCGCGGCGCAGGTCCTGCAGGCGGCCGGCGCGGGTCGCCGCATTACCGGAGGCATCGGCTTCTTCGCGCAGCCACTGCGCGGCCTTGGCGAGCACTGCGGCCACGTCGTGGGCGATGGCGCCTTCGGCCTGTTCCAGCGCCAGCAGGCGGTCTTCGACAGCCGAAAGCGCGGGCGTGAGCGCGGCGACGCGGTCCTGCATCGCGCGGATGGCACCGGCGGTCCAGCGCAGGTGCGTGGTGTCGAAGGGCACGTGGGTGGAGAGCAGGCGCAACTGGGTGATGTCGCCGGCGAGGCGGCGGCGGTCATCGTCCAGGCGCCTGGGGTCGGCACCGTTGCCGCCGCTGCGGCCGGCGGGCTGGAAGAGATCGCCCAGCCACTTGCGCGCGTCCTGCAGCGTGCGGTCGAGCAGGCCCAGCACGGTCGGCGCGAGCCCCGCGGGCAGCACGAGGCTGTGGACCAGCGTGGCGCAGAAGATGCCCAGGCCGATTTCCTCCACGCGGGCCACGGCGGTGTCGAACAGCGCGAGCGGCGTCTGCACCGACGGAAAGCCGATCAGCGCCGCCGTGTAGCCCGCGAGCATGAAGACGTAGGAGCGCGGCGTGCGGTCGAAGAGCGAGATGCACAGGCAAAGCCCGACCCACAGCGCGAGCACCAGCGTGAGCAGCTCGGGCGCATTGGACAGCGCCGGCACCAGCAGCACGGTGGCGGTGCTGCCGATGAGCGTGCCGAGGAATCGGTAGACCGCCTTGGAACGCACCGCGCCGGCCAGCGGATGGGCGACGACGTAGGTGGTCATGAGCGCCCAGAACGGGCGCGGCAGGCCGGCGCGGCTGGCGAGGTACATCGCCAGCATGGCGGCCGCGAAGCTCTTGCCGGAAAAGAGAAGCTCCGCGCGGCTGAAGCGCGGAAGAGAGAACGCGGGCATCTACCCCCGCCCTTCCTGTGCCGGCGCGGAAGACGGCGGGGGGCTCTGCATCGAGCGCACGCCCATGCGCTCTTCGAGCACGGCGAACACGCGCAGGCAGGCGGCGACGTCTTCGTCGGAAACGCCCTCGAAGAGCGACGCGCGCATCAGCGTGAGCGCGGCCTCGATGGGTGCGCAGGCAGCTTTGCCGGCTTCGGTGAGATGCAATGTCTTGGCGCGGCGGTCGGCCGGGTCTTCGCGGCGTTCGATGAGGCCGGCTTCCACGAGCTGGTCGACCGAGCGCACCAGCGAGGGCCCCTCGATGCCCATCGCCTCGGCCAGCATGCCCTGGCGCACATCTCCGCTCATGCGCCCGAGCATCACGATGGGGTAGGCCAGCGTCTGCGACACGCCCACGTGCGCCACCGCCTTGTCCGCCGAGGCACGGTAGCCACGCTGCAGCACCGCGAGGGAGGTGCCGAGCCGCATCAGCGCCTGTGCGCGCGTGGCCGGGATCTGGGAGGAGTCGTTCACGATAGCCGCCTATTAATTAGCAGGCTATCTATTCTAGGGGTAAATACCGATCCGTGCAGGCGACGGCGTTTTCAGGGAACGGTTGGGAGAGGGAAACCGGGAAAGAAAGAAAAGTGTGAAGCTCGCCGATAAGCCGGATTCTGTGCACCGCAGGCCCCTTGCGGAACCTGCGGCGTGACCGCCATTACTCTGGGCCGCCTGTCACCAGACGGCTCGATGCCACCTACCCGCCAGCTCAGCGGAACCACCTCGATACTGGCCTACTTGGTGTTGCTGCGCGCAGAGATTGCCCGTTTCACCCGAACTCAATCGGCTCGTCTCTGTTGCTCTGATCCTCACCTCACGGTGGAGAGTCGTTAACTCCTGCGCTGTCCTGTGCAGTCCGGACGTTCCTCCAGTGCGGCCTTTCGGCACTTGCACCAGCGGCGGTCTGGCGTGCTTCACGGGGTGGATTATCGCCTGTGCCCGGGCGCGCTCTCGGGCTGGTCTCACAATGTGCGCTGTCCGTCCGACAAACGCATCGATCCAAGGAGATTGCATCCATGAAGGCCCAGAACATCCTCCAGACCATCGGCAACACGCCGCACGTGCGCATCAACCGCCTGTTCGGCAATGCGAAGCAGCAGGTCTGGATCAAGTCCGAGCGCGCCAACCCCGGCGGCTCGATCAAGGACCGCATCGCGCTCGCGATGGTGGAAGACGCCGAGAAGAGCGGCGCGCTCAAGCCCGGCGGCACCATCGTCGAGCCCACCTCGGGCAACACAGGCATCGGCCTGGCCATGGTGGCGGCCGTCAAGGGCTACAAGCTGATCCTGGTGATGCCCGACAGCATGTCCATCGAACGCCGCCGCCTGATGCTGGCCTACGGCGCCACCTTCGACCTGACGCCGCGCGCCAACGGCATGAAGGGCTCCATCGCCCGCGCCGAGGAAATCGTGGCCGGTACGCCCGGCGCGTGGATGCCGCAGCAGTTCAACAACCCCGCCAACGTCGACGTGCACGTGCGCACCACGGCCGAAGAAATCGCGGCCGATTTTCCTGACGGCATCGACGTGCTCATCACCGGCGTGGGCACGGGCGGCCACATCACCGGCGTGGCGAAGGTGCTGAAGAAGAAGTGGCCGAAGCTGCAGGTGTTCGCCGTGGAGCCAGTGGCCTCGCCGGTGATCTCCGGCGGCCAGCCGGCGCCGCACCCCATCCAGGGCATCGGCGCGGGCTTCATTCCGAAGAACCTCGACACCTCGCTGCTAGACGGCGTGCTGCAGGTCGATGCCGAGCCGGCGCGCGAAATGGCCCGCCGCTGCGCGCAAGAGGAAGGCATCCTGGTCGGCATCTCGTCGGGCGCGACGCTCGCGGCCATTGCGCAGAAACTGCCCTCGCTGGCGCCCGATGCGGTGGTGCTGGGCTTCAACTACGACACGGGCGAGCGCTACTTGTCGGTCGAAGGCTTCCTTCCCGCCTGACCCGCTATCCCTTTCATAGCGCCCCTGGCGCTTAAAATCCGTGGTCTGCTTGATAACTACAAGCCCCACGCCATGCTGAGAATCTCCGAACTCAAACTCCCGCTCGACCATGCCCCCGACGCGCTGGCCGCACTGATCGTCAAAACGCTCGACATTCCGCTCGACGCGATCGCCTCCCACAACGTCTACAAGCGCAGCTTCGACGCCCGCAAGGTCGAGCTGCTCACCGTCTACATCTGCGACGTGCAGCTGTCGGACGCGAAGCTCGAAGCCGCGCTGCTCGCGAAGCATGCGGGCCATCCGCATATCCAAAAAGCGCCCGACATGCGCTACACGCCGCCGGCCAATGCCCCCGAGGGCACGTCCCGGCCGGTGGTCATCGGCTTCGGCCCCTGCGGCATCTTCGCGGCGCTGATGCTCGCGAAGATGGGCTTCAGGCCCATCGTGCTCGAACGCGGCAAGACCGTGCGCCAGCGCACCCGCGACACCTGGGGCCTGTGGCGCAGGAGCGTGCTCAACCCCGAGTCGAACGTGCAGTTCGGCGAAGGCGGCGCCGGCACCTTCTCCGACGGCAAGCTCTACAGCCAGATCAAGGACCCGCGCTTCCTCGGCCGCAAGGTGATGGAAGAGTTCGTGAAGGCCGGCGCGCCGCCTGAAATTCTTTACGTCGCGCATCCGCACATCGGCACCTTCAAGCTGGTGAAGGTGGTGGAGAACATCCGCGAGCAGATCGTGGCGCTGGGCGGCGAGATCCGCTTCGAGCAGCGCGTGACCGACGTGCGCATCGAGGACGGCCCCGACGGCAAACATCTGCGTGGCCTCACCGTGCTCGACCAGACGACCGGCCAGAGCCACGAACTGCGCGCCGACCACGTGGTGATGGCGCTGGGCCACAGCTCGCGCGACACCTTCGAGATGCTGCACAAGCGCGGCGTGCACATCGAGGCCAAGCCCTTCTCCATCGGCTTCCGCGTGGAGCATCCGCAGGGCCTGATCGACCGCGCGCGCTGGGGCCGCCATGCCGGCCACCCGCTGCTGGGCGCGGCCGACTACAAACTGGTGCATCACGCGAGCAACGGCCGCTCGGTCTACAGCTTCTGCATGTGCCCCGGCGGCACCGTGGTCGCGGCCACCAGCGAGCCGGGCCGCGTGGTCACCAACGGCATGAGCCAGTACTCGCGCAACGAGCGCAACGCCAACGCGGGCATCGTGGTGGGCATCGACCCGCGCGATTTCCCAGGATGGGAATCCAGTTCCCCGGGCGACGCGCTCGCCGGCATCGCCCTGCAGCGAGAGCTCGAGAGCAACGCCTTCGTGCTCGGCGGCGGCGACTATCGCGCGCCCGGCCAGCTGGTGGGCGACTTCATCGCCGGCAAGCCCTCCACCGAGCTCGGCAGCGTGATCCCCTCGTACAAGCCGGGTGTGACGCCGACCGACCTGCACAAGGCCCTGCCCGCCTACGCCATCGAGGCGATGCGCGAGGCCTTCCCCGCCTTCGGCCGCAAGATCAAGGGCTTCGACACGCACGACGCGGTGCTCACCGGCGTCGAGACGCGCACCTCGTCGCCCATCAAGATCACGCGCGGCGACGACTTCCAGAGCCTCAACGTGCGCGGCCTCTACCCCGCCGGTGAAGGCGCGAGCTACGCGGGCGGCATCCTGTCGGCCGGCGTGGACGGCATCAAGGTGGCCGAGGCCGTGGCGCGCAGCGTGCTGGCCGAGTCGGAGCGCGAACGCACCGCGAGCGTCTGATGCAGCAGTCGTCCTTCCGCTTCGAGCGCCCCACGCCGGGCCACCTGGTCGCCGCCACGCTGGCGATGGCCGCCGTGGTGCTCGCCTCCAACATCCTCGTGCAGTTCGCCATCAACGACTGGCTGACCTGGGGCGCCTTCACCTATCCGGTGGCCTACCTCGTGAGCGATCTCGTCAACCGGCGCTTCGGCCCCGGCATGGCGCGGCGCGTGGCGTGGGTGGGCTTCGCGGTGGCGGTGGGCGTGTCGCTGCTGCTGGCGCCGGTGCGCATCGCGGCCGCCTCGGGGCTGGCCTTCATCGCATCGCAGCTGCTCGACATCGGCGTCTTCGACCGCCTGCGCCGCGGCCTCTGGTGGCGCGCGCCGCTGGTCGCCACGGTGATCGCCGCGGTGCTCGACAGCATCGTGTTCTGGGGCATCGCCTTCGCGGGCACCGAAGGCCCGTGGTTCACCTGGGCGCTGGGCGACCTCGCGGTGAAGCTGGCCGTGGGCGTGCTCATGCTGCTGCCCTTCAGGCTGCTGATCGGCCGCCAGGCCGCGCGCACTTCGGCAGCGCCGGGCTGACGACGACGACCACAGAAACGACAATGCGCCCAGCGCCCCCTTCCGCCCGCCGCGCCGCACGCGCGAGCGCACTCCACTGAATACCTTCCTGCTTTCGTGCCCTCGCGCCGAATCTCCAGAATGACCGAAGCCACCACCGCCAACCCGAACAACAAGTCGCGCCGCCCCCGCGGCGAGCGCCTGGACATGGCGCAGCAGCTGCAGGCCCTGCGTGCCGGCACGGACGGCGCAACGGCGTCCGAAACCGCCACCGCGGAAGCCCCCGCGCAATCCAGGCAGCGCCCCCCGCAGCAGCAACAGCACCAGCAGCGCAAGCCGAAGAAGCCGCAGCAGGCGCAGGGCCGGCAGCAGCCTTCTCAGCAGAAGCAACAGCAACAGCCGCAACAACCCGCGCGCCCGCAACGCAAGGTGCACCCGGCGCTCGAGCGCCTGTTCGAGCTGTACCCGAACCTCTTCGGCGCGCGCTTCCTGCCGCTGAAGCTCGGTGTGTACGAGGAGCTGATCGCCCGCCACCCCGACGACTTCAAGGCCGAAGACCTGAAGGTGGCGATGGGCCTGCATGCACGCTCGACCCGCTACCTCGAGAGCGTGGCCGCCGGCCATCCGCGCCATGACCTCGACGGCAACGTCGCCGAGCCGGTCGCGCCCGAGCATGTGCACCACGCCATCCTCGAACTGCACCGCCGCCGCTCGCAGCGTACCGGCGAAGACCTGCGCCCGCAGCTCGTGGCCCGCCTGGCCCGTGCCGTCGAAGCCTCGGGCCTGGACCGCGAGGCTTACGCCGTGCTGGTGCGCTCGCGCGACGCGAACAACAACGCCGTGCTCGACGAAGCCCTCGCCCAGCTCGCGGAGCAGGCCGCCAAGCGCGAAGCGCTGCTGCGCGCCTTCGAGGCCAGCGGGCGCAGCGAGAAGGAGTTCGCGGACATGTACGGCATGACGCAGGCCGATGTCACGCGCACCCTGCAACGCGCGCGCGCCGACCGCGAGGCGGCCGCCGCTGCGCCGCAAGCGCCCGAAGCGCCGGAAACCTCGGAAACACCGCAGGCCACGGCGACGCCCGAAGCCGCGGAGACCCCGGCGCCCCCCGAAACCCCGGCCGCGGGCTGACCCGGAAAGCCGACACCCTCGTCGCACTGCGCCTGCCTCCAAATGAAAAAGCCGCCACGGTGACGTGGCGGCTTTTTCTTTGTCGATCCGCGCGGGCCGGATGGCCCGCCCCGCTCAACGCTGCGCGTTCTGCAGCGCGGCGATGCGCTCCTCGATCGGCGGGTGCGTGGCGAACAGCTTGCCGATGCTGCCGGTGATGCCCATCGCCTCAACCGCCTTCGGCAGTTCGCCGGCCGGCAGTCCGCCCAGGCGGGCGAGCGCGTTGATCATCGGCTGCTTCTGGCCCATGAGCGCGGCGGCGCCGGCGTCGGCGCGGAACTCGCGGTGGCGCGAGAACCAGGCCACCACCATCGCGGCGGCGAAGCCGAGCACGATGTCGAGCACGATGGTGCTCACGTAGTAGCCGATGCCGGGGCCCGAGGAGCGGTCGTCGCCGCGGCGCAGGAAGCTGTCGACGGCATAGCCGATCACGCGCGACAGGAACACGACGAAGGTGTTCATCACACCCTGGATGAGCGTCATGGTGACCATGTCGCCGTTGGCGATGTGCGCCACCTCGTGGCCGATGACGGCCTCGACCTCTTCGCGCGTCATGTTCTGCAGCAGGCCGGTGGACACCGCCACCAGCGAGGAGTTCTTGAACGCGCCCGTCGCGAAGGCATTGGGCTCGCCTTCGAAGATGCCGACCTCGGGCATGCCGATGCCGGCCTTGTCGGCGAACTTGCGCACGGTGCCGACGATCCAGGCCTCGTCGGGCGTCTGGGGGTTGTCGATCATGTGCAGGCCGGTGGTCCACTTGGCCATTGGCTTGCTGATGAGCAGCGAGATGATCGCGCCGCCGAAACCCATCACCAGCGCGAAGCCGAGCAGCGCGCCCAGGTTGAGACCGTTGGCCGTGAGGAAGCGATTGACGCCGAGCAGGCTGGCGACCACGCCGAGCACCGCGACGACCATCACGTTGGTCAGGACAAACAGAAGGATACGTTTCAAGTTGAATTCTCCGTGGGGAAACCTGCCACCCAGATGAGGGCCCCGAGGCCCCCTTCAAGCCGTTTTCAAGCCGTTTTCAAGCCGTTTTTCAGGCGGTTCGCGGCATGGAAGCCCTGGGTGTTGTGTGTGTTCTGGGAGCTCCGGTCGGCGGCAGCCGGGTGGAGCCATGATAGGAGCAAAAGTTCTAGGCTCCCGGTATTCCCCGACCAGCCAAGGGCCTGAAGACCCGCGGATCGTCATAGAACCGCGCTACCTCGTTGTCGGCGCACCAGCCGGGCACGCCGAGCACCGGCAGCGGCACGAAGGGCTTGCGTCCGAGATGCTCCGGGTCGAGCGCCCGCGCCACACGCGCGTCGTCGAGCGCCGCCGGCGCGGCTTCGCCTTGCACCGGCAGCAGCACGTGCGCGGTGATGGGCTTGCGCGGCGTGACGAGTTTTTCGAGCAGCGCATGTCCGAAGAGCACCAGCCGCGCCTCGCTCCACAGCCCGCGCTGCTCGACGAAGAGCGTCTGCCAGTCGCGCGCGACCAGCGCCCGCCACAGCGCCGGCGGCGCATCGAGCAGCGCGCCGTTCTCGTCGAACAGCGTGAGTGCGTCGCGCAGCGGCCCGCGCGTGGCACCGACGCCGTCGCGGGCGATCGCTGTGGCCTGCAGTTCGTTCAGGCGTCGCTTCGCCTGGGGAAAGGCGAGCCAGACCAGGCCGTTGAAGAAGTCGTGCAGGTTGTCACGGGTCGGGACCGTGCGGGTCTGGAAGATGTGGGCCTCGTAGGCCTGCCCGGCGGGCAGTTCGTGCTGCCTCACGAAGTCGGGGGCCGATCCGGACCCGATGCCCCGCAGGGCGGCCGCCACGCAGCCGTCGCCGCGCGCGACGGCCTGCGCTGCCGCCTCGCCGTCGGCACGATAGGGCGCGAGCCAGGGCTGCGTCCAGTCGATCGCCGGCAGGGTCAAGGCGCGGAGGCGCCGGTCCAGCGGATGCGGTCCGGGTGCTGCATCAGCACGAACTCCGCCGGAAGCTTCTCGAAGAGCTTGAGCGAGCTGCTGTTCTTGCCGAGCAGGCCGGCGGTGCGCAGGGCCTTGGCCACGTCGTTGAGCGGCACGTCCTTGCCGCTGCGCAGCGCGGGAGCTGCCTGGAGGATGAACTCGGCTGCCTCCGATGGCTGCGGCTGTTGTCGCAGTTCCTGCGGAGGCTCGGCCTTGCTGGCGGCCTTCGCCGCGGTCTTGCGCGCCGTCTTCGCCGGAGTCTTCTTCGCTGCGGGCGCTGCCTTGGCGCGCGTGGTCTTGGCAGCGGCCGTCTTCTTCGTGGGCACCGTGCGGGCTGCCGGCTTGGCGACCGCGTTGTGGGCGATGTCGGTGAAGGCGTCGTAGATGCCGACCGTCTCTTCGCCCGTCTTGCCCTGCTGGCCGATGCCGCAGACGCGGCAGCCCTTCTCGCGCAGGCGGATCACCAGCGGCGCGAAGTCGGAGTCGGAAGACACCAGCACCACCACGTCGGGACGCTCGGCGATGGCGAGGTCGATGGCATCGACCGCAAGCGCGATGTCGGTGCTGTTCTTGCCGGTCGACAGATTCACCATCGGCCGCACAGAAAGGCGCTTGAAAAGCGCCTGCCGGTTCACCGCCATCTCGGCGTTGCAGTACGCGCGGCGCACGTGGATGGCGCCGTATTCGTCCATGGTGCGCTGCACCGCCTGCTCGATGACTTCGGCCGACACGTTGTCGGCGTCGATCAGCACCATCACGCGAAGCGTGGGGACCGTCATGCCAGCTTCCAGTTGACGGTCTCGCCACCGCGCAGCGGCTTGAGCGTGGCGTCGCCGTAGGGCACGGTCTCGGGCACGGTCCAGCTCTCGCGCTTGAGGGTGATGGTGTCGGTGTGGCGCGGCAGGCCGTAGAAGTCGGGGCCGTGGAAGCTCGCGAAACCTTCGAGCTTGTCGAGCGCGCCCGCGTTGTCGAAGGCCTCTGCGTAGAGCTCGATGGCGGTGAGCGCGGTGTAGCAGCCCGCGCAGCCCAGCGCGTGCTCCTTCAGGTGCGCCGGGTGCGGCGCGCTGTCGGTGCCCAGGAAGAAACGGTCGCTGCCGCTGGTGGCGGCCTCCACCAGCGCCACGCGGTGCGTCTCGCGCTTGAGCACGGGCAGGCAGTAGTAGTGCGGGCGGATGCCGCCGGTGAAGATGGCGTTGCGGTTGTACAGCAGGTGGTGCGCCGTGATGGTGGCTGCCGTGAAGCGGCCGGCGTCGCGCACGTAGTGGGCGCCTTCCTTGGTGGTGAGGTGCTCGAACACCACCTTGAGCTCGGGGAAGTCGCGGCGCAGCGGGATCATCACGCGGTCGACGAACACGGCCTCGCGGTCGAACAGGTCGATGGCCGGGTCGGTCACCTCGCCGTGCACCAGCAGCAGCAGGCCGTGCTTCTGCATGGCTTCCAGCGTCTTGTAAGTCTTGCGGATGTCGGTCACGCCGGCATCGCTGTTGGTGGTGGCGCCTGCCGGGTAGAGCTTGAGCGCGCGAACGCCGGCAACGGCTGCCAGCGCGATTTCCTCGGCGGGCAGGTTGTCGGTGAGATAGAGCGACATCACCGGCTCGAAGCCCGTGCCCGCGGGCACCGCGGCGCGGATGCGGTCGCGGTAGGCCACGGCCTGCGCGGCGGTGGTCACGGGGGGGCGCAGGTTCGGCATGATCAGCGCGCGGCCGAACTGGCGGGCGCTGTGGGGAACGACGGCTTCGAGGGCGGCGCCATCGCGCACGTGCAGGTGCCAGTCGTCGGGGCGGGTGATCGTGAGGGTGTCTGTCATTGCGGGCCGATTGTCGCATCGGCCCCCAGAAGGTACTCCCGCACCAGCGAACGGGCGCGGTGCAGCCGGCTCTTCACGGCGCCCGCCGGCTCGCCGAGGCGCTCGGCGATTTCCGCGATGGTCAGCTCCTCGAAATCGCGCAGCAGCACCACTTCGAGATAGTGCGCGGGCAGCGATTCCAGCGCGTGGGTCAGGTCCAGCCGCAGCGCGGCATCGCCCCGGCTGGCCAGTTGCCGCTCGGCGACTTCATCGTCGAGCGGATCGTGGCGGAACATCGCACGCTGCAGCCTCAGGCATTCGCGCCGGATCACGGTGAAGAGCCACGACGAGAACGCCGCCGCGGCCTTCAGCCCCCGGACCTTGCGCACGATGACCAGCAGCGACTCCTGCACCGCGTCGTCGACGTCGCTGGCCTGGCAGTGCCGCCCGGCGTAGCGGCGCGCGTCGGCCTGGCAGACCGCGAGCAGGCTGGCGATGGCGGCCGGGTCGCCGGTCTGCGCGGCGTGGATCAGGCCGGTGCGGTCGGTGCCGGAGGCCATGGCTCAGCGCCCTTTTCCGTCGAGCTTGCGCCCGGCCATGGCGCACATCGGGCAGAAGCCGAACAGGCCGGTCAGCGCGAGCATCGCGCCCATGAGGGCGATGGCCACGGCGAGCCCGAAGCCGGCGGTGCTCCAGCCGATGGCGGCGAAAGCGAAGCCAGCGAGGCCCATGGCGATGCGCAGCGCGCGTTCCCAGCCGGGGAGATTCTTTGCGTAGAGCATGGTGATTCCTTCGATCCTTCTTGAGTGTTGAGGAAGACCCTCGGACATGAAGAGGCATCGCGCCCGCCAAACGGTTCGCGGGAATGCAGGAATTTTTCCATGCGAGGCAAAAGGTGCGCACGAGCGGCTACCCGTGCCGGCTGGCACATGTCGTGCTTGAGCGGTTCCTTCGAACGAATCCCTTGGTCAGTTCATCCATCCATTCACCGGAGTTCCATGTGAAGCGTGCCGCCCCCGCCCTGTTCCTGAAACCCCTGGCCGCCTGCGCGGCGCTCGCCGCCACGATGCTTGCCGCGCCCCACGCGATGGCACAGGAGAAAACGCTGCGCATCGCCATGACGGCGGCCGACATTCCGCGCACGCTGGGCCAGCCCGACCAGGGCTTCGAGGGCAACCGCTTCACCGGCATCCCGATCTACGACTCGCTCACGCAGTGGGACCTGTCGAAGGCCGACGCGCCCAGCGTGCTGATTCCAGGCCTGGCCGTCTCCTGGGCGGTCGACGCCAAGGACAGGACCAAGTGGGTCTTCAAGCTGCGCCCCGGCGTGAAGTTCCACGACGGCTCGGCCTTCAACGCCGATGCGGTCGTCTGGAACGTGCAGAAGGTGCTCGACAAGGAGGCCGTGCAGTTCGACCCCAGCCAGGTCGGCGTGACGGCCTCGCGCATGCCCACGCTCAGGTCGGCGCGCAAGGTCGACGACACGACGGTCGAATTCACCACCAGCGAGCCAGACGCCTTCCTGCCGATCAACCTCACGAACCTGTTCATGGCCTCGCCCGCCCACTGGCAGAAGAAGTTCGACGCCGCCGCCGGCGCCACGCCCGCCGACAAGGCCAAGGCCGCCTGGACCGCCTTCGCCGCCGACCCCGCCGGCTCGGGCCCGTTCAAGGTCACGCGCTTCGTGGCGCGCGAGCGGCTGGAGCTGGCCGCCAACAAGGCGTACTGGGACGCCAGGCGCGTGCCGAAGATCGACAAGGTCGTGCTGCTGCCCATGCCCGAGGCCAATGCGCGCACCGCGGCGCTGCTGGGCGGGCAGGTCGACTGGATCGAGGCGCCCGCGCCCGACGCCATGGCGCAGATCACGCAGCGCGGCTTCAAGATCTATTCGAACGCGCAGCCCCACGTGTGGCCCTGGCAGCTCTCGTTCGCCGAAGGCTCGCCCTGGCTCGACAAGCGCGTGCGCCAGGCCGCCAACCTGTGCATCGACCGCGCCGGCATGAAGCAGCTGCTGGGCGGCATGATGGCCGAGCCCAAGGGCACGGTGCCGCCTGGCCACCCGTGGTTCGGCAAGCCCACCTTCGACATCCGGTACGACGTGAAGGCCGCCCAGGCGCTGATGACGCAGGCCGGCTACTCGGCCGCCAAGCCCATCAAGGTGAAGGTGCAGATCTCGGCCTCGGGCTCGGGCCAGATGCAGCCGCTGCCGATGAACGAGTTCGCGCAGCAGTCGCTCAAGCAGTGCTACTTCGACGTGCAGTTCGACGTGATCGAATGGAACACGCTCTTCACCAACTGGCGCAAGGGCGCGAAGGACCCCTCGGCCAACGGCGCCAACGCGGTCAACATCAGCTTCGCGGCCATGGACCCGTTCTTCGCGATGGTGCGCTTCGTGAGCACCAAGGCCTTCCCGCCGGTGTCGAACAACTGGGGCTACTACGGCAGCCCCGAGGTCGACAAGCTGGTGGCCGACGCGCGCACCAGCTTCGACGAGAAGGCACGCGACGCCGCGCTGGCGAAGCTGCACGCCCACATCGTGGACGACGCGCCCTTCGTGTGGATCGCGCACGACGTGGGCCCACGCGCCATCTCCGCCAAGGTGAAGAACGTGGTGCAGCCCAGGAGCTGGTTCATCGACATCGCCACGATGAGCATGGACTGACGAGCCCCCGATGCTCGCCTACCTGCTGCGCCGCGTGCTCTACGCCTTGCCGATCATGATCGGCGTGGCGCTCGTGTGCTTCCTGCTCGTGCACATCGCGCCGGGCGATCCGCTGGTATCGATACTGCCGCCCGATGCCTCCGCCGAGCTGCAGGCGCAGCTGCGCGAGCTGTACGGCTTCAACCGCTCGCTGCCCGAGCAGTTCGCCATGTGGCTGTGGCGCGCGCTGCACGGCGACCTGGGCGTGTCCATCGCCAGCAACCGCGCGGTGGCCGGCGAGGTGTTCACCGCCGTGGGCAACACGCTGCGGCTCGCGGTGGTGGCCACCTTCATCGGCTTCGTGCTGGGCTGCCTCTTCGGCTTCGTGGCGGGCTACTTCCGCGGCTCCTGGGTCGACCGGGCGGCCTCGGTGTTCTCGGTGCTGGGCGTGAGCGTGCCGCACTACTGGCTGGGCATGGTGATGGTGATCGTGTTCTCGTCTCAGCTCATGTGGCTGCCGGCCACCGGCGCGGGGCCCAGCGGCTCGGACGACTGGGCCTGGGACTGGGCGCACCTGCAGTTCCTGCTGCTTCCGGCGCTCACCATGTCGGTGATACCCATGGGCATCGTCGCGCGAACGGTGCGCGCGCTGGTGGCCGACATCCTCGAGCAGGAATTCATCATGGGCCTGCGCGCCAAGGGACTCACGCACGCCGGCGTGTTCCGCCACGTGGTGAAGAACGCGGCGCCCACGGCGCTGGCGGTGATGGGGCTGCAGCTGGGCTACCTGCTGGGCGGCTCGATCCTGATCGAGACGGTGTTCTCCTGGCCCGGCACCGGCTTCCTGCTGAACTCCGCCATCTTCCAGCGCGACCTGCCGCTGCTGCAGGGCACGATCCTGGTGCTGGCGCTGTTCTTCGTCGTGCTGAACCTGCTGGTCGACGTGCTGCAGACCCTGCTCGATCCGCGCATCGCGCGGGCCTGAAGAGCCACAGGAAAAGAGAAGAAGAAAAGAGCCCCACGCCATGTCCTCCGTGCTTCCCGCCTCTTCCGCCATCGCGGCCGAGCCCCTGCCGGCGCAGCAGCGCTCGCGCGGCTACTGGGCCTCGGTCTGGCTGCGCCTGCGGCGCGACCCCGTGGCCGTCGGTGCCGCCGTCGTCGTGCTGCTGCTGATCGCGCTCGCCATCTTCGGCCCCTGGCTCGCGCCGTCGGACCCCTACCAGTCGTCGATGCTCAAGCGCCTCAAGCCCATCGGCACCGAAGGCCTGCCGCTGGGCAGCGACGAACTGGGCCGCGACATGCTCTCGCGCCTGATCGTCGGCGCGCGGCTGTCGCTCTTCATCGGCATCACGCCGGTGCTTTGCGCCTTCGTCCTGGGCACGGTGATCGGCATCGTCGCGGGCTACGCGGGCGGCCTGACCAACACGCTCGTCATGCGCACCATCGACGTGTTCTACGCCTTTCCCTCGGTGCTGCTGGCCATCGCGCTGTCGGGCACCCTGGGCGCGGGGGTGGTCAATTCGCTGATCTCGCTGACCATCGTTTTCATTCCGCAGATCGCGCGGGTGGCCGAGAGCGTGACCACGCAGGTGCGCACGCGCGACTACGTGGAGGCGGCGCGGGCCTCGGGCGCCGGGGCCTTCACCATCGTGCGGGTGCACGTGCTGGGCAACGTGCTCGGGCCGATCTTCGTGTACGCCACCAGCCTGATCGCGGTGTCGATGATCCTGGCCTCGGGCCTGTCGTTCCTGGGCCTGGGCGTGAAGCCGCCGGAGCCCGAGTGGGGCCTGATGCTCAACACGCTGCGCACCGCCATCTACGTGCAGCCCTGGGTGGCCGCGCTGCCGGGCGTGATGATCTTCGTCACCTCGATCTCCTTCAACCTCCTCTCCGACGGGCTGCGCTCGGCGATGGACAACAAGGGCGGCTAGGGGAAAAAGAATGGGAAGAATGGAAAAACCCGTCGACATCGGCGGCCCCGGTCAGCCGCTGCTCACCGTCACCGGCCTGGTCAAGCACTTCCCGCTCAAGAAAGACCCGCTGGGCCGCGGCGGCGGCATGGTGCGCGCCGTGGACGGCGTCGACTTCGAAGTGCTCAAGGGCGAGACGCTGGGCGTGGTCGGCGAGTCGGGCTGCGGCAAGTCGACCACCGCGCGCCTGCTGATGCAGCTGATGGAGCCCACGCGCGGCGAGGTGGTGTTCGACGGCCGCGAGGTGGGCGGGCGCGACCTGCCGCTGAAGGAGTTCCGCCGCCAGGTGCAGATGGTGTTCCAGGACAGCTACGCCTCGCTGAACCCGCGCCTCACCATCGAGGACTCGATCGCCTTCGGGCCCCGCGTGCACGGCGTGCCCCGGCGCGAATCGGTGGAGCGCGCGCGCGACCTGCTCGCGCGCGTCGGGCTGGCGCCGCAGCGCTTTGCCGAGCGCTATCCGCACGAGCTCTCCGGCGGCCAGCGGCAGCGCGTGAACATCGCGCGCGCGCTGGCGCTGCAGCCGCGCATGGTGATCCTCGACGAGGCGGTCTCCGCGCTCGACAAGTCGGTGGAGGCGCAGGTCATCAACCTGCTGCTCGACCTGAAGGCCGAGTTCGGCCTGACCTACGTCTTCATCAGCCACGACCTCAACGTGGTGCGCTACGTGAGCGACCGCGTGATGGTGATGTACCTGGGCCAGGTGGCCGAGATCGGCCCGGCCGACGCGCTCTACGAGGCGCCCGCGCATCCGTACACCCGCGCGCTGCTGTCCTCCATGCCGTCGATGGACCCCGACCATCGCACCGAAGAAGCGGCGCTCGCGGGCGACCCGCCCAACCCCATCGATCCGCCATCGGGCTGCCGCTTTCATCCGCGCTGCGCGCTGGCCGCGCCGGTGTGCGCCAGCGTGGTGCCCGAGCGCATCGCGATCGGCTCGCGGCACGCGGCGAGCTGCCTGGTCCACGAGGCGGGCAGCGGGCATCCGATGGCCATCCAACCCCGGAGGCAGGCAGCATGAGCAACGAACCGATGGTGCGCCTGCGCGACCTCAGCGTCAGCTTCGACGGCGGCCGCAAGCCGGTGCAGGCCGTCAGCGGCGTGAGCCTCGAAGTGCAGCGCGGCGAGGTCGTCGCGCTGATCGGCGAATCGGGCTCGGGCAAGAGCGTGACCCTGCGCACGCTGCTGCGCCTGCACCCCGAGCGCCGCACCCGCATGGGCGGCACGGTGCAGGTGGACGGGCGCGACGTGCTCGCGATGTCGCAGCGCGAGCTGGCGGGCTTTCGCGGCAAGGTCGCGTCGATGATCTTCCAGGAGCCGCTGCTGGCGCTCGACCCGGTGTACCCGGTGGGCGCGCAGATCGCCGAGTCGATCCGCCGGCACGAGCCCGTCACGCAGGCCGAGGCGTGGCGGCGCGCCCTGGCGCTCTTCGAGCGCGTGCGCATTCCGAGCCCCGAGCGGCGCCTGCAGGCCTATCCGCACGAGATGTCGGGCGGCATGCGCCAGCGCGCCATGATCGCGCTGGCGCTGGCCTGCAACCCCCAACTGCTGCTGGCCGACGAGCCCACCACCGCGCTCGACGCCACGGTGCAGATCCAGATCCTGCTGCTGCTGCGCGAGCTGCAGCGCGACCTGGGCCTGTCCGTGATCTTCGTCACGCACGACATCGGCGCCGCCGTCGAGGTGGCCGACCGCATCGCCGTGATGTACGCGGGGCGCATCGTCGAGGAAGGCACGGCGCGCGAGCTGATCCGCTCGCCGCGCCATCCGTACACCATCGCGCTGCTCAAGAGCCGCGCGCATGGCGCGCTGGCGCGCGGCACGCGGCTGGAAACCATCGGCGGCGCGCCGCCCGACCTCTCCGCGCTGCCGCCCGGCTGCGCCTTCGCCGAGCGATGCGCGCTGGCCGACGAGGCCTGCCGTGCCGCCCAGCCTCCGGCGGCAGAGCCCGCGCCGGGCCATCGCGTGCGCTGCATCCGCACCGATGCGGCAGCGGCCATGGCACCCGTGCTCTCGCCGGTGCCCGCCTCCTGACAGACAGCCTCCTCTTCGACATCATTCATCGCCATGCCTCTGCACGACCCCGCCCACGCCTTCGTCCCCTACCCCGACGCCCCCGTGCCGCGCGCCGCCACCGGCCCTCTCGCCGAGCTGAGCTTCGCCGCGAAGGACCTGTTCGACGTTGCCGGCTATCCCACGGGCGGCGGCAACCCCATCGTGCTGGCGATGTCTGGCATCAAGACGCGCACCGCGCCGACCGTGCAGAAGCTGCTCGATGCCGGCGCGCGCTTTGCCGGCAAGACGGTGACGGACGAGCTCGCGTTCTCGATGAACGGCAACAACGCGCACTTCGGCGCACCCGTCAACGGCGCCGCACCGCTGCGCATCACGGGCGGCTCGTCTTCGGGCTCGGCCTCTGCCGTGTCGTCCCGCCTGTGCGACTTCGCGCTGGGCACCGACACCGGCGGCTCGGTGCGCGCGCCGGCCAACCACTGCGGCCTGTACGGCCTGCGCCCCACGCACGGCCGCGTGAGCCTCGAAGGCGCGCTCGACCTCGCGCCCAGCTTCGACACCTGCGGCTGGTTCGCGCGCGACATCGGCACCTTCGCGCGCGTGGCCGACGTGCTGCTCGAAACCGACGCCGCGCCGCTGCCCGAGCGCGTGCGGCTGCTGCGGCCCGACGACGTCTGGGCGCTGGCCGAGCCGGCGGCCGCCGACGCGCTGCAGGCCGCGGCCGACCGCGTGCAGGCCCTGCTCGGCCCCGCCACGGGCACCACGGCGGCGCTGGAATCCTTCGACACGATGTACTGGAACTTCCGCTACCTGCAGTCGCGCGAGGCCTGGCTCACCGACGGCCCGCTCATCGAGCGCCATGCACCGCCGCTGGGGCCGGGCGTGGCCGAGCGCTTCGCATGGTCGCGCGAGGTCACCGACGCGCAGGTCGCCACCGCCCGCGTCTTCCGCGCCGCTTTCCGCGAGCACCTGGCCGCGCTGCTCGGCACCGACGGCGTGCTGCTGATGCCGACCATGCCCGACATCGCACCGCTGCGCAGCGACAGCGAGGCCGCGCTGGAGGACTACCGCAACCGCGCGATCCGCATGCTGTGCATCGCGGGGTTGGCGGGCTTTCCGCAGTTGTCGATGCCGCTGGCGACGCGCGAGGGCGCGCCGCTGGGCATTTCGCTGCTCGGGCCTGCGGGGTCGGACCGGTCGCTGATCGCGCTGGCGCAGCGGATCGCGGACTGAAACCGGGGCTTCAGAGCCGCACGATGCCGGCCTGGCGAAGGTGGCAGATGTCGCAATCGACACCGCTTGCGGCGCGCTCGATGACCACGAAGTCGCCCCCGTCCACCGCCAGCAGCGCGTGATGCCAGGTGCCCGGCGCGAGCACGATGCCCTGGCGCCCGTCGGTGACGAAGGCCGAGAGCTGCCGTGCCGACACAGGCGCTTCTCCCGCGCGGGCGACCACGATCACGAAGCGCCTTTCGCCCAGCGGCACGAAGGTCTGGCTGCCGAGAGCGTGGCGCTCCATCTCCGAGACCTCGTGCGGAAAGTGCCGCGCCTGCGCGCGGAACAGCGCCAGCATCGGGCGGCCGCCTTCGGCGTCCAGCCGCATGTCGTCGAGCAGGTCGAAGCGGCGCGCGTTGCCTGCGTTGATCGGCCGGCCCTCGCCCGCGCTGTCGGCTGCGGGTGCCGCGATCACGGTGCCGAAGGGCGCGAAGGCCTCGGGCGTCAGCGGCTGCGCCACGAGTGCCGCGGCGCCGTTCTGGGGAGCATCGTTCATGGGGCGATTGCAGCAGAAAGTGTGCCGTGGGCCTACGCGGGGTCGGGCATGCGGACGGCCCTGCCCCGCCGTGCAGGAGATACTGTCCGGCATGAGCATCACAGAGCAGCAGCAACCATTGCCCATAGCCCCGGCGCTCGCCGAAGGCGGCCTCGCCGCGCTGTTCACCGCGCCCGACGGCGCCAAGGCCTTCGCCGTGCGGTGGCAAGGCGAGGTGTACGGCTATCTCAACCAGTGCCCCCATGCGGGAGGCCCGCTTGATTTCGAAGGCCAGGTGCTGGAAAGTTCAGGCCGCTTTCTGATGTGCGCGCGGCACGGCGCCATCTTCGAGCCCGACACCGGCAAGTGCGTGGGCGGCCCCTGCCGCGGCGCGCGGCTCACGCCGGTGGCCGTGCACGCGAAGGCCGACGGCAGCGTCTGGCCCGGCGCGGCCGGTTGAAGACAAGACAAGACAAGACAAGACAAGACAAGACAAGACAAGACAAGACAAGACAAGACAAGACAAGAGAAGAGAACAGAAGACAGACGACAGACGACAGACAGGACAACGTTCAGGAGAAAAAAGACATGCGCAACTGCAACACCCGATTCCGCACTCTCCCGCATATGGCGCTGCCCGCCGCGGCGCTCGCGCTGGCCGGCCTCCTGGCGGGCTGCGCGAACATGGCCTCTCCCGTGGGCAGGGGCTCCACGGGCATGAAGGTCACTTCCAGCGCGTTCAGCGACAAAGGCACCATCCCGGCAGAGCACGCGGGCGCGGGCGAATGCGGCGGCAAGAACATCTCGCCGCCGGTGGCCTGGAGCAACCTGCCGGCCAGGACGAAGTCGGTCGCGGTGCTGGTGTTCGACCCGGACGGCGCGGCCGGCCTGGGCGTGTCGCACTGGGTGGCCTACAACATCGCGGCCGAGCGCGGCGAGCTCAAGACAGGCGAAGGGCAGGCCGGCTCGAACTTCGACTTCACCATGGGCCCGAACGTGGCCGGCGCGCCCGCCTACCGCGGCATGTGCCCACCAGTGGGCGACCGGCCGCACCACTACGTCATGACGGTGATCGCCACCGAACTCGCGCCGGGCAGCCTGCCCGCCGGCCTCGGCCGCGACGCCCTGCTGGCCGCGCTCAAGGGCCGCGCGCTCGGCGGCCAGAGCGTGGTGGGCCTGTACAGCCGCTGAGCCGGATTGGCCGCAGTTAATAATTAAGACCTCCTCGCGCCAGCCCGCCTGCATTGGCTGCAGCCGCTTCCACGAAAGCTCATCGATGGCCCTGCCCGCCGCCACCTCCGGCTCCACGCCGGCATCACCTTCCGCCGCCGGCGACCTCGACGCCATGTTCGACCTGGCGCCGGTCTCCCTCTGGATCGAGGACTACGGCGACCTCAAGCGCAAGCTCGACGGCTGGCGCGCCGAGGGCGTCACCGACCTGGTGGCGCACCTGTCGGCCGATGCGGGCCGGGTGAGCGAATGCATGGCGCTGCTGAAGGTGCTGCGGGTCAACCAGCACACGCTCAAGCTCTTCGGCGCCGACAGCGAGCAGACCCTGCTGGGCGCGCTCGACCGCGTGTTCCGCGGCGACATGTCGGCCACCGTGGTGCACGAGCTCGACCAGCTCTGGCGCGGCCAGCTCAGCTTCGAGAGCGAGACCGTCAACTACGCGCTCGACGGCCGCCGGCTCGACGTGCGCGTGCGCGCCCGCGTGCTGCCGGGCTACGAAGACAGCTGGAGCCGCGTGCTGGTGGCGCTGGACGACGTCACCGAGCGCGTGGCCGCGCAGCGCCTGCGCGACGAGAGCGCGACATACGCGCGCAGCCTCTTCGACCGCTCGCCGGTGTCGCTGTGGGTGGAAGACTTCAGCGCCGTTCGCGCGCTGCTGGAGACCATCCGCTCGCGCGGCATCACCGACTTCGCCACCTTCATCAAGGTGCACCCCGACTTCGTGACGCGCTGCATGCAGGAGATCCGCGTCATCGACGTGAACCACGAGACGCTGCGCATGTTCGGCGCGCCCGACCTGCAGACCCTGCTGGGCAACCTCTCGCGCATCTTCCGCGACGAGATGCGCGAGTCCTTCGCCGAGCAGCTGCAGGACCTGTGGAACGGCAAGACCGTACAGCACCGCGAGGTGCTCAACTACTCGCTGTCGGGCGAGGTGCTCAACATCCACATGCAGTTCGCGGTGCAGGACGACCGCCTCGACACCTGGGACCTGGTGCTGGTGTCGCTGGTCGACATCACGGCGCGCAAGAAGGCCGAGGCCTACCTCGAGTACCTCGGCAAGCACGACGTGCTCACGCAGCTGTGCAACCGCACCTACTACACCGAGGAGCTCAACCGCCTCTCGCGCAAGGGCCCGTGGCCAGTGTCGATCGTGGCCATCGACCTCAACGGCCTGAAGCAGGTCAACGACCAGGAAGGCCACGCGGCGGGCGACTCGCTGCTGCGCCGCATGGGCGAGGTGCTGGACAAGGCCGTCGACCTGCCCGCCTGGCCCGCGCGCATCGGCGGCGACGAGTTCGCGGTGCTGCTGCCCATGACCGACGAGCGCGGCGCCGAGGCGATGCGCGAGCGCATCCTCACGCTGCTGGAGATGAACAACCAGTTCCACGCCGGCCAGAGCGGCCACGCCCTGAGCCTGGCCATCGGGCTGGCGACCTGCCATGGCGACGAGGCGCTGGAGGCCGCGATGCAGCGGGCGGACCGGGCAATGTATGTGGACAAGGCTCGGTATTACGAGAGCGAGCAGGCCGACCGGCGGCAGCCATAGCCATCTACAAGACCAGCCCAACCAGCAGCAGTCCGTAAAGAACCGATGCCCCTTGAAGGTCTTGCCGAAGCTCTGATCCGGCCGGTGGTCGAACTGGTGCTGCAGCCCGTCGCGGAGGCCGCGATACACCTGATCGGCTACCTCACCGGACTCGTCGTCGTTCCGGTCGCCACGCTGGGGCGCGTGGTCGTCGAGCAGCACGAGGAAGGCGTCGAAGCGATGACAGCCAAGTGGGTGCAGGCGCCCAGCGGACGCATCGTCATCAACGCGAATCTGGGCAGCATGGTGGGCTTTCTCACCTGGCTCCTGATCGGCGGGGCAGCCCTCATGATCTATTTCATGTCGGGGCCTTCGTAGCCCGTCCCCCTCACCCGCTCCAGCACGAAGTCGATGAACGTCCGGATCGCCCGCGTGTGCTGGCGGTTGGGCATGTAGAGCATGAACATCTGCGTGCCGAAGATGCTCAAGCGCCAGTCGTCCAGCGTGGTCACCACCTCGCCCCGGCGCACGTCTTCCTGCACCACGTAGTCGGGCACGAGGCCGATGCCCAGGCCCGCGAGGATGGCCTGGCGCAGGAACAGGAAGTTCTCGGAGATGAGCGTCGGCTCCAGGATCACCTCGCGCCGCGTCTCGCCCTGGTAGGCCGACACGCGCAGCTGCCGGCCGATGACGGCGGCCGTGACCACCGGCGCGCCCTGCAGCGCGTCGAGCTGCACCGGAAGCGGGTTCCTCGCGGCGTATTCAGTGGAAGCGCAGGCCACGTAGCGCACCGGGCCCATGGCGCGCGCCACCAGGTTCTGCGGCGGCTCGGGAATCACGCGGATGGCGATGTCGACCTCGTCGCGCAGCAGGTCCTCGATGCGGTTCTCGAACACCACGTCGAGCACGATCCCGGGGTACTGGCGCTTGAAGTCGATCAGCCAGTCGGCCATGACCAGCTGCCCGTAGCCGCTGGGCACGCTCAGGCGCACGCGGCCCTGCAGGCCCTGGCCCAGCGTGGTGACCGATTCGCGCGCCGCCAGCAGCTCGGCCTGGATGGCGATGCCGTGCTGGTACAGGCGCAGGCCGATCTCGGTCGGCTCGGCGCGCCGGGTGGTGCGCCGCACCAGCTGCGCGCCCACCGAGCGCTCCAGCTGGTTCAGGTGGTAGCTGACGTTGGCGCGGGTCATCTTGAGCCGGCGCGCCGCCGCGCTCAGGTTGCCGGCATCGAGGATTTCCACCAACAGGGTGAGCGACTGGAGGTCCATGGGCCGATTGTGTCAAAAATCCTTTGACAGTCTGTCAACCGGCTATGCAATTGTCAAAGCGGCGATGCGGACCAAGAATGCGGGGTTCACCCCCAGAGCCTCGGACCCGACTGGTCCGCAACGCGAGAGACAAGCAAGCACATGGCCACCAGCGACACTTCCAGCCCTTCCACGTCCACCGGTCCCGTCACCTTCGAACGTCTTGGCGACGTGTTCGTGGTGACCATCGACAACCCGCCCGTCAACGCCCTGGGCGTGGACGTGCGCCGCGGCCTCGTGGGCGCCATCGACGCGGCGGAAGCCGACAGCGCGGCCAAGGCGGTGCTGATCGTCGGCGCGGGCCGCAACTTCATCGCCGGCGCGGACATCCGCGAGTTCGGCAAGACGCCGCAGCCGCCGTCGCTGCCCGAGGCGTGCCTGAAGATCGAGAACTGCACCAAGCCGGTCGTTGCCGCCATCCACGGCGCAGCGCTCGGCGGCGGGCTGGAAGTGGCGCTGTCGGCGCACTACCGCATCGCCTCGCCCACCGCGAAGCTGGGCCTGCCCGAAGTGGCGCTGGGCCTCCTGCCCGGCTCGGGCGGCACGCAGCGCACGCCGCGCCTGATCGGCGTGAAGCCCGCCATCGAACTCATGCTCAGCGGCCGCCACGCGGGCGCGAAGGAAGCGCTGTCGCTCGGCCTCGTCGACCGCCTGGCCACCGACGCCGACGCGCGCGCCGAAGGCATCGCCTACGCGCAGGAACTGGTCGCCGCCAAGGCCCCGGTGCGCCGCACCCGCGAGGCCGGCGCGCTGGCCGACGAGGAAGCCGCCCGCGCCGCGCTCGAAGCCGCGCGCGCCGACACCGCCAGGAAGAGCCGGGGCCTGTTCTCGCCGATGAAGATCGTCGAAGCCGTCGAAGCCGCGCTCACGCTGCCCTTCGACGAAGGCATGGCGCTGGAGCGCAAGCTGTTCCTGCAGTGCATCGACAGCCCGCAGCGCGCCGGCCTGATCCACGCCTTCTTCGCCGAGCGCGAAGTGCTCAAGGCGCCAGAAACCAAATCGGCCAGCCCCCGCGCGCTGGAATCGGCCGGCATCGTCGGCGGCGGCACCATGGGCGCGGGCATCGCGGTGGCGATGCTCGACGCCGGCATGCCGGTGACCATGATCGAGCGCGACGACACCCAGCTCGCACGCGGCCGCGCCAACGTCGAGAAGGTGTACGACGGCCTCATCAAGAAGGGCCGCATGACGCCCGAAGCCAAGGACAGCGTGATGGCGCGCTTCTCTGGCTCGACCAGCTACGACGCGCTCGCGCAGGTCGACATCGTGGTGGAAGCCGTGTTCGAGGACATGTCGGTCAAGAAGGCCGTGTTCGCCGAACTCGACCGCGTGTGCAAGCGCGGCGCGGTGCTGGCCACCAACACCTCGTACCTGGACATCGACGAGATCGCCGCCAGCATCTCGCGCCCGCAGGACGTGGTGGGCCTGCACTTCTTCTCGCCGGCCAACATCATGAAGCTGCTGGAGATCGTGGTGCCCGCCAAGGTGAGCGCCGACGTGGTCGCCACCGGCTTCGAGCTCGCGAAGAAGCTGAAGAAGGTGCCGGTGCGCGCCGGCGTGTGCGACGGCTTCATCGGCAACCGCATCCTGGCCGTGTACCGCCAGGCCGCCGACCACATGATGGAAGACGGCGCGTCTCCGTACCAGATCGACGAAGCGGTGCGCAACTTCGGCTACCCGATGGGCCCGTTCCAGGTGTCCGACCTGGCCGGCGGCGACATCGGCTGGGCCACGCGCAAGCGCAAGGCCGCCACGCGCGACCCGCAGGCGCGCTACGTGCAGATTGCCGACCGCATCTGCGAACGCGGCTGGTTCGGCCAGAAGACGCAGCGCGGCTACTACCTCTACCCCGAAGGCGCACGCACCGGCCAGCCCGACCCCGAGGTGCTGGCCATCATCGACGCCGAACGCGAGCGCGCGGGCATCAAGCCGCGCGCCTTCACCGAGGAAGAAATCATGCGCCGCTACATGGCCGCCATGATCAACGAGGGCGCCAACGTCGTGCTCCAGCGCATCGCGCTGCGCCCGCTGGACGTGGACGTGACCTTCCTCTACGGCTACGGCTTCCCGCGCCACCGCGGCGGCCCGATGAAATACGCCGACACCGTGGGCCTGCCCAAGGTGCTGGCAGACATCCAGGAGTTCGCGAAGGAAGACCCGGTCTTCTGGAAGCCCTCGCCGCTGCTGGTGCAGCTGGTCGAGCGCGGCGCCGACTTCGCGAGCCTCAATCAATCCGAGTAATCACAGAGCCAGCCGTCCAGGAGACACCCCCATGCGTGAAGCCGTCATCGTTTCCACCGCCCGCACCCCGCTCACCAAGGCGCACCGCGGCGAATTCAACATCACCCCCGGCCCCACGCTGGCGGCCTTCGCCGTAAAGGCAGCGGTGGAGCGCTCCGGACTCGACCCGGCGCAGATCGAGGACGCGATCCTCGGCTGCGGCTACCCCGAGGGCACCACCGGCCGCAACGTGGCGCGCCAGGCCATCATCCGCGCGGGCCTGCCGATCTCCATCGCCGGCACCACCGTCAACCGCTTCTGCGCCTCGGGCCTGCAGGCGATTGCCATGGCCGCGGGCCGCATCGTGGTGGACGGCGCGCCGGCCATGATCGCGGGCGGAGTGGAAAGCATCTCGCAGATCCGCTCGCGCAGCGCCACCGATGCCGGCGACAGCGGCATGGACCCGTGGATCGTCGAGCACAAGCCCGAGCTGTACATGGCGATGATCGAAACGGCCGACATCGTCGCCCAGCGCTACAACATCAGCCGCGAGGCGCAGGACCGCTTCTCCGCCGAGAGCCAGCGCCGCACCGAAGAAGCGCAGATCGCCGGCCGCTACAAGGACGAGATCGTCTCGTGCACCACCACGATGGCCGTCACCGACAAGGAGACGAAGGAGGTCACCTACCGCGAAGTGACGGCCACCGAAGACAACTGCAACCGCCGCGGCACCACCTACGAAGCGCTCGCCAAGCTGAAGCCCGTGATGGGCGAAGACAAGTTCATCACCGCCGGCAACGCCTCGCAGCTGTCGGACGGCGCATCGGCCTGCGTGCTGATGGAGGCCAAGGACGCCGAGCGCGCCAACCTCAAGCCGCTGGGCGCCTTCCGCGGCCTCGCGCTGGCCGGCTGCGAGCCCGACGAGATGGGCATCGGCCCGGTCTTCGCCGTGCCCAAGCTGCTCGCGCGCCACGGCCTGAAGGTGCAGGACATCGACCTGTGGGAGCTCAACGAAGCCTTCGCCTCGCAGTCCATCTACTGCCAGGAGCGGCTGGGCATTCCGTCGGAGCGCCTGAACGTGAACGGCGGCGCGATCTCCATCGGCCACCCTTTCGGCATGACCGGCGCGCGCCTCACGGGCCACGTGCTCATCGAAGGCAAGCGCCGTGGCGCCAAGTACGCCGTGGTCACGATGTGCATCGCGGGCGGCATGGGCGCCGCGGGCCTGTTCGAGATCTACTGAACGACTCTCCCCCAGGCTGCGCGCACTTCGTGTCGCTTCGCCAACCCCCTTCCGGGGGCAACACCTGCGGCCCGGCAAAGCCGGTTCCGCGGTGTTCCCGATGAATACGTCCAAACGAAACCGAGAGATACAACATGGACCTGAACTTCACGACCGAAGAAGAAGCCTTCCGCAGCGAAGTGCGCGCCTTCCTGGCGGCCAAGCTGCCGGTGCGCCTTGCCGAAAAAGTGCGCGGCGGCAAGATCCTCGAGAAGGCCGACATGCAGGAATGGCACGCCATCCTGAACGAGCGCGGCTGGCTCGCCAACCACTGGCCCGAGCAGTACGGCGGCCCGGGCTGGACGGCGGTGGAGAAGTTCATCTTCGAGAACGAATGCGCCCTGGCCTTCGCGCCGCGCATCGTGCCCTTCGGCGTGAACATGCTCGGCCCGGTGCTCATCAAGTACGGCAACGAGGCGCAGAAGAAGCATTGGCTGCCGCGCATCCTCGACGGCGCCGACTGGTGGTGCCAGGGCTATTCGGAACCCGGCGCGGGCTCCGATCTCGCGGCCGTGAAGACCACCGCCGTGCGCGGCATCGACGCGCAGGGCGACCACTTCATCGTGAACGGCCAGAAGACCTGGACCACGCTGGGCCAGCACGCCAACATGATCTTCTGCCTGGTGCGCACCAACCGCGAGGCGAAGAAGCAGGAAGGCATCAGCTTCCTGCTGATCGACATGACCTCGCCCGGCGTGGAAGTGCGCCCCATCATCACGCTCGACGGCGAGCATGAAGTCAACGAAGTGTTCTTCTCCGACGTGCGCGTGCCCGCCGAGAACCTCGTGGGCGAAGAGAACAAGGGCTGGACCTGCGCCAAGTACCTGCTGACGTATGAGCGCACCAACATCGCGGGCGTGGGCTTCTCGGTGGCCGCACTCGAACAGCTCAAGGGCATCGCGGCCACGCAGACCAAGAACGGCAAGCCGCTGGCGGAAGACCCTGCCTTCGCCGCGCGCATGGCGCGTGTCGAGATCGACCTGGAGAACATGAAGACCACCAACCTGCGCGTGATCGCGGCGGTGGCCGGCGGCGGCGTGCCGGGCGCAGAAAGCTCGATGCTGAAGATCCGCGGTACCGAGATCCGCCAGGAGATTTCTTCGCTGGCCCGCCGCGCGATGGGCGTCTATGGCCGCCCCTTCATCGCAGAGGCGCTGAAGGACGGCTATACCGAGAACGGGGGCGAGACCTTCGGCCCCGACTACGCATCGGCCGCCGCCTCGCGCTACTTCAACAACCGCAAGCTGTCGATCTTCGGCGGCTCGAACGAAATCCAGAAGAACATCATCTCCAAGATGATCCTGGGCCTGTGATGGCTCTCCCCCAGGCTTGCCCACTCCGTGTGGCCGCCACCCCCCTTCCGGGGGCAACGCCAGCGGCCCGGCAAAGCCGGTTCCGCGGCGTTCCTGGAATCACCCTTTGATAGCCGCACTTTTTTCATGCGACGCGTGTCTTGGCGGATGCGCAGGAGACTTGAAATGAATTTCGAACACACCGAAGACCGGCGCATGCTCGCCGACAGCCTGAACCGCTTCATCAGCGAGCAGTACGCCTTCGACGCGCGCGACCGCATCGCGAAATCGGAGCACGGCTTCAGCAAGGAAATCTTCCAGAAGTTCGCCGAACTGGGCGTGATCGGCGCGCTGTTCAGCGAGGCCGATGGCGGCTTCGGCGGCGGCGGCTTCGACATCGCCGTGGTCTTCGAGGCACTGGGTCGCGGCCTCGTGGTCGAGCCGCTGCTGGGCGCGGTGATGGTCGGCGAGGCGCTCAGCGCCGCCGGAAGCGACGCGCAGAAGGAAAAGCTCGGCGACATCATCAACGGCGCCATGGTCGCGGCCTTCGCGCACGACGAGGCCGACACGCACTACGAACGCACCCGCGTGGCCACCAAGGCCGAACGCAATGGCGATGGCTGGGTGCTGCACGGCGCCAAGGCCGTGGTGCCGCAGGGCGAGCAGGCCGACCTGTTCCTGGTCTCGGCCCGCACCTCGGGCAACGTGGACGACGAGGCCGGCATCTCGCTGTTCCTCGTGCCCGCGAAGACGGCCGGCCTGACGGTGCGCGGCTGCCCCGCCATCGACGGCGGCCGCGTCGCCGAACTTTCCTTCGACGGCGTAAAGCTGGGCGCCGACGCGCTGCTCGGCAACGAAGGCCAGGGCCACGCCGTGCTGGAACGCGCCATCGGCCGCGGCGTGCTCGCGCTGTGCGCCGAGGCACTGGGTGCGATGGAAGCCGCCAAGGCCGCCACGCTGGAATACCTGCGCACCCGCAAGCAGTTCGGCATGCTGATCGGCAGCTTTCAGGCGCTGCAGCACCGCATGGCCGACCTGCTGCTGGAGATCGAACAGGCCCGCTCGGCCGTCATCAACGCGGCGGCGGCCATCGACACCGGCGACCGCCTGACGCGCGAGCGCGCGCTGTCGGCCGCCAAGTTCAGCATCGGCCGCATCGGCGCGCTGGTGGCCGAAGAGAGCATTCAGATGCACGGCGGCATCGGCATGACGTGGGAGCTGCCCCTGCCCCACTACGCCAAGCGCCTCGTGATGATCGACCACCAGCTGGGCGACGAAGACCACCACCTGCAGCGTTACATCACCCTGGGCAAGGAGGTTGCGGCATGACGAACAAGACCGTTCTGATCTCGCAGGAAGGCGCGGTCCGCATCCTGACCAACAGCAACCCCGCCTCGCGCAACGCGATCACGCCGACGCTGTACGCCGAGCTCTCGGCCGCGCTGGCCGAAGCGCAGGCCGACCCCGAGGTGGGGGCCATCGTCTTCACCGGCGCAGGCGACTTCTTCTGCTCGGGCGGCGACCTCAACCTGCTGGCCAAGCGCCGAGAGCTGCCCGCGTCGGAGCGCCGCGAGAAGCTCGAAGGCCTGCACAACCTGATCCGCGCCATTCGCGACTGCGGCAAGCCGGTGATCGCTGCCGTCGAGGGCGGCGCTGCCGGCGCGGGCCTGTCGATGGCGCTGGCCTGCGACATGCTGGTGTCGGCGCGCGACGCCTTCTTCACCGTGGCCTACGTCAAGGTCGGCCTCACGCCCGACGGCGGCGCCACGGCCTTCCTCGCGGAGTTCGTCTCGCGCCAGGTCCTCACCGAGCTGTGCCTCACCGGCGACCGCATGACGGCCGAGCGCCTGAACGCGCTGGGTGCGGTCAACCGCCTCACCGACAAGGGCGCCGCGCTGGCCGAGGCCATCGCACTCGCTGCGAAGGTGGCGAACGGACCCGAGCGCGCCAGCGCCCGCATCAAGTCGCTGTGCCGCCAGGCGCACCGCGCCACGCTGGAAGAGCAGCTCGACGCCGAGGCCGTGTTCATGGTCGAGTCGCAGGCGGACGCCGAAGCCGCCGAAGGCATCGGCGCCTTCCTCGGCAAGCGCAAGGCCGACTTCGCGGCGCTGCGCGGCCGGAAGCAGGACGCATCCTGACGCGGGCCGCCCGACCCGCCTTTGCGCCTCGCACGCCGTGCGGGGCTTTCTCGTTTCCAGGGAGCTGATTTCATGCCTTTGCCCAATTCATCGCTGCCGCTTGCCGGCGTGCGCGTTCTCGATCTGTCCCGCATCCTCGCGGGCCCCTGGTGCGGCATGGTGCTGGCCGACATGGGCGCCGAGGTCATCAAGGTGGAGCACCCGGGCCGTGGCGACGACACGCGCGACTGGGGCCTGCGCGTGGGCAAGACCGAGACCGCCTACTTCAACAGCGTGAACCGCAACAAGCGCTCCGTCACGCTCGATCTGCAGACGCCCGAGGGCCAGCAGCTCGCGCGCGATCTCGCGAAGCAGTGCGACGTGGTGATCCAGAACTTCAAGTTCGGCGGCATCGACAAGCTGGGCCTGGGCTACGAGCAGCTCAGCAAGGAACAGCCGGGCCTCATCTACTGCTCTATCTCTGGCTACGACCGCACCGGCCCCGAGGCCGCGCGCCCCGGCTACGACCTCGTGGTGCAGGGCGAGGCCGGCCTGATGGCGCTCAACGGCGAGGCGAACCAGCCGCCGCTGAAGTTCGGCGTGGCCGCCGTCGATCTGTTCACCGGCATGTACTCGGCGCAGGCCATCCTCGCGGCGCTCTACCAGCGCGAGAAGACAGGCAAGGGCCGGCACGTGGAGATGGCGCTCTTCGACTGCGGCCTGATGATCACCGCCTACTACGGCCTCGAAGCGCTGCTCATGGGCGAAGACCCGCCGCGCTACGGCAACTCGCATCCGTCGATCGTGCCGTACGGCGTTTTCGACGCGGCCGACGGCCCGCTGGTCATCACCGTGGGCAACAACTCGCAGTTCGCGCGCTTTTGCACCGAGGTGATCGAGCGGCCCGACCTCGCGGCCGACGAGCGCTTCAAGACCAACATCCTGCGCTCGGCCAACCGCGCCGCGCTGCTGCCCGAGCTGCACGCCGAACTGGCCAAGCGCCAGCGCGCCGACCTGCTCGCGAAGCTCACCGCAGCGGGCATTCCGTGCGGCGAGGTGCTGGGGCTGCTGGAGGCACTGCAATCGAAGCGCGCCACCGAAGCCGGCCTGGTGACCACGCAGCCGCACCCCGTGGCAGGCACGGTCAACGTGCTGGCGCCGCCCTACCGTTTCGATGGCGAGCGCCTGCCCGTGCGCAGCGCGCCGCCCACCCTGGGCGAAGGCACGCACGACGTGCTGCAGTCCCTGCTCGGCCTGTCGGATGAAAAGCTGGCGGCGCTGAAAACGAGTGGCGTCGTCTGAAGAAGACAGGCGTCCGAATTTCCAAAGTAGACAAGACCCAATGGCATCCCTCTCTCTTCGCAGCTCCCTTCGCAGTCCCGTTCGCCGCGCGCTCCTCGCACTCGCCCTGCCCCTCGTCACCGGCGCAGCCTTCGCCCAGGCCTGGCCCGCCAAGCCGATCACGCTGATCGTGCCCTTCCCGCCCGGCGGCCCCACCGACGTGGCCTCGCGCATCGTGGCGCAGAAGATGTCGGGTGCGCTCGGCCAGAACATCGTCATCGACAACCGCAGCGGCGCCTCGGGCACCGTGGGCGCCGCTGCCGCCGCACGCGCGCCGGCCGATGGCTACACCTTCGTGATGCTGGCCACGCCGACGCTGCTGGCCGCGCACCTCTACGGCCCCGCCGGCTACGACATCTTCAAGAACTTCACGCCCGTGGGCAGCGTGTACGACCTGCCGATCGTGCTGGTGGTCAACCCGAAGTCGCTGCCCGACGTGACCGGCGTGCAGGGCCTGATCGCCAAGGCCAAGGCCGAGGGCGGCAAGCTCAACTACACCAGCGCGGGCGCCGGCAGCTTCGGCCACCTGACGACCGAGCAGCTCAAGACCATCGGCAAGTTCGACATGCAGCACGTGCCCTACCGCGGCAGCGCGCCGGCCGTGACCGACCTGATCGGCGGCCAGGTGCCGGCGATGTTCTCCGACCTCGTGGGCGTGCTGCCGCACGTCAAGGCCGGCAAGCTGCGCGCCATCGCGGTCGGCTCCGGCCAGCGCGTGAGCCTGCTGCCCGACGTGAAGACGGTGGCCGAGCAGGGCTTTCCCGGCTTCGACGCCACCTCGTGGGGCGGCCTGCTGGCACCGGCCGGCACGCCCAAGGACATCGTCGAGCGCATGAGCGCCGAGCTGAAGAAGGCGCTGGCCGACAAGGAAGTGCAGGACAAGCTGCAGAGCGTCGGCACCTTCGCGGCCTACCGCACGCCGCAGCAGACGGGCGTGCGCATGCGCGAGGATTTCGAGCGCTGGGGCAAGGTCATTCGCGACAACCACATCACGAACCAGTAGAACAACCGGGCCGGCAGGGCGACAGCATCAAGGAGACAAAGACATGACGCAGAAATACGAGAACAACTACAGCACCCCGGTCGGCGCGCCATTTCGCCCCGCCCTGCCCGTTCGCAGCCTCGCCGACATCCGCAAGCTCGAGGAGACGCCGCTGGAGCAGGCGCTCACGGTGCGCAGCACCTACGAGATCTTCCGCAACGCGGGCCATGCCTTCGGCGACAAGACCGCGCTGACCTTCCTGCGCACCGGCAACCCGGCCGACGAGCCGATCCGCTGGTCGTATGCCGAACTGCTCTCGCGCCTCCACCAGACCGCGAACGTGCTGCACACGCTGGGCGTAGGCCCCGACGACGCGGTGGCGGTGCTGCTGCCCGGCTGCCTGGAGTACCACCTCGCGCTCTGGGGCGGCGAGGCCGCCGGCATCGTGCAGCCGCTGAACCCGCTGCTCACCGACGAGAAGCTGGTCGCGCTCATGACCGCCGGCCGCGCCAAGGTGCTGATCGCCTACGGCTCGGATGCCGAATCGGGCATGTGGTCGAAGGCCATGCGCCTGCGCGGCCAGGTGCCCACGCTCACCACCGTGCTGCGCGTGGCGCCGCATGACGAGGCGCCGGGTACCGCGGGTGCACTGCCCGAAGGCGTCGCCGAGTTCGACGTGCTGCGCGCCGCACAACCTAGCGACCGCCTCGTGAGCGGCCGCGACATCGCACCCACCGACATCGCCGCCTACTTCCACACCGGCGGCACCACGGGCGCGCCCAAGCTCGCGCGCCACAGCCACGGCGCGCAGGTGTTCACCGCATGGGCCAGCGTGCAGGTGGCGGGCATGAACGAGAACGGCATCTCGATCAACGGCTATCCGCTGTTCCACGTGGCGGGCGTGCTGCCGGCCTCGCTGTCGTCGCTGTCGGCGGGCGTGGAAGTGATCATTCCCACGCCCTCGCTGCTGCGCAACAAGGAGGTGCTGGCCAACTACTGGAAGCTGGTGGCCAAGTACCGCCCGACCTCGCTGTCGGCCGTGCCCACCGTGCTCGCGGCACTGGCCAACGTGCCGCTGGACGGCGCTGACATTTCCTCCATCACCTACTGCCGGACCGGCGCCGCCGTGCTCGCGCCAGAGCTTGCCGCGCGCTTCGAGCGCCTGTTCGGCCTGCACGTGCACGAGAGCCTGGGCATGACGGAGATGGCCGGCATCTCGACCATCACGCCGCCCGGCGTGAACGGGCCCGCGGGCTGCGTCGCGGCCCTGAGCGGTGAACAGGCCGGGTTTCAGCGTGAGGAAGGTGATGCAGGTGCGGATCGATGCCTGCGATTGGCTGGCGCCTTGAGGCAGTGTGCCGGTATCCGCGTCCAGGCCCGAGGGCGTATCCGCGTCCAGGCCCGAGGGC
>NZ_JASMRZ010000089.1 GCF_030462475.1 Variovorax sp. CAN15 | reverse complement strand
CGATGCTGGCGGGGCTGCACCCGCTGGGCGTGATTGCCGCCGCCGTGTTCGTGGCGGGCGTGCTGGTCGGCGCCGACACCATGAGCCGTGCGGTGGGCGTGCCGACCTACATCGCCGACGTGATCGTCGCGGCCTCGCTGATCGCGGTGCTGGTGGCGACCTTGCTGACGCAGTATCGGGTGAGGATGAAGAAATGACGGCGACCTTCGCATCTTCTGCCTTGCTCCTTCCCCCGCTGGGGGAAGGCTGGGATGGGGGCATCGGCCTCTCCTGCGACCGCCGCCTGCCCCCACCCCGGCCCTCCCCCGGAAGGGGAGGGAGAAATACGCAATGACCGACCTGCTCGACATCCTCGCCAACCCCGCCTTCTGGGTCGCGGTGCTGCGCATCGCCACGCCGCTCATCCTCGGCACGCTCGGCGTGCTGCTGTGCGAGCGCGCGGGGGTGCTCAACCTCGGCATCGAGGGGATCATGGTCGCGGGTGCCTTCACCGGCTGGCTCGCGGTGTATGCGGGCGCGCCGCTGTGGGTGGGCGTCGGCGTGGCCGCGCTCGCGGGCATGGCGTTCGGGCTGCTGCATTCCTTCCTGACCGTCGGGCTGGCGCTCTCGCAGCACGTCTCGGGGCTGGGCATCACGCTGCTGGCAACCGCGCTGAGCTACTTCGGCTACCGAGTGAGCTTTCCGAAGGTGAACACGCCCCCCACCATCACGCCCTTCGCGCCGATGGACTGGCTGCCCATCCCGATCCTGAACGCGCAGACCGCGCTCACCCTGTTCGCGCTGCTGCTGGTGCCGGTGGTGGGCTGGGTGCTGTACCGCACGCCGCTGGGCCTCGCGCTGCGCATGGCCGGCGAGAACCCGCAGGCGGCGGAAAGCCAGGGCGTGTCGGTCGCGGCCACGCGCACCGGCGCCATCGTCGCGGGCTCGGCGCTGATGGGCATGGCGGGCTCCTTCCTCACGCTGTCGGCCTTCAACGCCTTCTTCTTCAACATGGTGAACGGGCGCGGCTGGATCTGCGTGGCGCTGGTGGTGTTCGCCTCGTGGCGGCCGGGCAAGGCCCTGCTGGGCGCGCTGCTGTTCGCCTTCTTCGATGCGCTGCAGCTGCGGCTGCAACAATCCGGCGACGCCGTGCTGCCGTATCAGCTTTACCTGATGCTGCCCTACCTGCTGTCGATCCTGGCGCTGGTGCTGGTGGCACGCAAGGCAAGCTACCCGCAGGCGCTGATGAAACCGTACCGCAAGGGGGAACGCTGATGACCACCAGGACCGCCACCGCCGCGCGAGGTGCCCTGCTCGCGGCGCTGCTGGCGCTGGGCGGCACGAACGCCGCGCGCGCACTGGGCATGAACTACGGCTACGAGGCCTTCAGCACGGCCGACGCCGTGACCTGGGTGCAGATGTGCGGCACCTGGGGCAAGGACCACCAGGGCACCTACCGGGTGGTGCACGCCGAGCAGTACGCCCAGTCCTTCCTCTACGTGCAATGGATGACGCGCGACGCCAACGGCAGCCTGCGCGCCGAGCACACGGTGGCAATTGCAGAACTCGACAACGACCACGCGGAAATCTCGCTGTCCGACCTCACCTGCCGCGCCACGCCACGCGGCATCGTGGTGACAGCCAAGGCCGATTCGGGGCACGACGAGAAGCTGCGCCGCGTGACCATCGAGGTCGGGCCGGCGCCGGGGCAATACCGGTACCGGGCGCAGAACACGCGCTGAAACCCTCGCGCCCGATCGACAACAGAACACGCAAAGGCCGCCACGATGCTCGACCTCCTCATCACCAACGCCACCCTCCCCGACGGCCGCACCGGCATGTCGGTCGCCGTGCAGGACGGGTGCATCGCCGAAGTCACGCCCGGCCTCGATGCGCCTGCGCACGAAAAGCTTGACGCGCAAGGCCTGCTGCTCGCGCCCCACTTCGTCGACCCGCATTTCCACATGGACGCCACGCTGAGCTACGGCCTGCCGCGCGTCAACCAGAGCGGCACGCTGCTCGAGGGCATCGCGCTGTGGGGCGAGCTGAAGCCGCTGCTGACGGCCGACGCGCTCATCGAGCGCGCGCTGGCGTACTGCGACTGGGCGGTGGCCAAGGGACTGCTGGCGGTGCGCTCGCATGTGGACACCAGCGACCCCAGCCTGCTGGCGGTCGATGCGCTGCTGGAGGTCAAGCGCAAGGTGGCGCCGTATCTCGACCTGCAGCTGGTCGCCTTTCCGCAGGACGGCGTGCTGCGCTCGCCCGGCGGCGTCGAAAACCTTGAGCGTGCGCTCGACAAGGGCGTGGACGTGGTCGGCGGCATCCCGCACTTCGAACGCACCATGGCCGAGGGCGCCGCCAGCGTGAAGCTGCTGTGCGAGATCGCGGCCGACCGGGGCAAGCTGGTCGACATGCACTGCGACGAGTCGGACGACCCGCTCTCGCGCCACATCGAGACGCTGGCCTTCGAGACCCAGCGCCTGGCCCTGCAGGGCCGCGTGACGGGCTCGCACTGCACCTCGATGCACTCGATGGACAACTACTACGTGAGCAAGCTGCTGCCGCTGATCGCCGAAAGCGGCGTGTCGGTGGTGTCGAACCCGCTCATCAACATCACGCTGCAGGGCCGCCACGACACCTACCCCAAGCGCCGCGGCATGACGCGCGTGCCCGAACTCATGGCGGCCGGCGTGAACGTCGCCTTCGGCCACGACTGCGTGATGGACCCGTGGTACGGCATGGGCTCGGGCGACATGCTCGAAGTGGCGCACATGGGCCTGCATGTGGCGCAGATGACCAGTCAGGAAGGCATCCGCCAGTGCTTCGAGGCGGTGACGACCAACGCCGCGCGCGTGATGCACCTGGAGAACTACGGCCTCGAGGCCGGCTGCGACGCCAGCTTCGTGCTGCTGCAGGCGCGCGATGCGGTCGAAGCGATCCGCCTGCGCGCCGCGCGGCTCAAGGTGTTCCGCAAGGGTCGCCTGCTGGCCGAGACGCCGGCCGCCACGGCCAGCCTGCACCTTCCCGGCCGGAGTGACTCGACGAGCTGGATGGTGCCGAAGCGCCAGGGCTGAGTCCGAAGGCTACGTGCCGCCCGGCACGATCTGCATCGGCAAGCGCAGCCGTGCATGCAGGCCCGCACCGGGCGGCGTCTCGAGTTCGAGCCACCCGCCGTGTGCCTGCGCGACGCGCTGCACGATCGCCAGGCCGAGACCCGCGCCGGCCACGCCGCTGCGGTCAGCCTGACCGCGACGGAATGCCTGCCTGAGCTCGTCGGCCTCGCGGGGATCGATGCCATCGCCACGGTCGATGACCTCGACGATCACCTCTTTTCCATCCACCCTGGTCGACAGCGTGACCGGCGGCCTGCCGTGCCGCCAGGCGTTCTCGATCAGGTTGCCGATGGCTCGCCGCATGGCTTGCGGGCGCAACGCGAGCGCGGGCACGCCGCCCAACCGCAGCGCCACCGGGCGGCCATGGTCGGCGCAGGCTGCCGCCAGCGAGCGTGCCATGTCGTCGAGCGACGTCGCTACCGGCTTCTCGTCCCCCTCGCTTCGCGCAAAGTCGAGAAACTGGCCCACGATGGCGTCCATTTCCTCCACGCTGCGCGTCATGCTGCTCACGAGTTCAGGCTCCATGCGCTCGCGCAGTATTTCCACCCCCAGGCGCAGCTTGGTGAGCGGTGTGCGAAGGTCGTGGGAGATGCCGGCCAGCATCAGGGCGCGCTCGCGCTCCGTCTGGCGCAGGCTGCTCACCAGTTGATTGAAGCTGCGGCTCACGGTCGCCACTTCGGTCGGGCCGTCTTCGGGCAGCGGCAGGGGCTCACGGCCCCCAGCCAGCGTCTGCGCGGCCTGCACCACGCGCACCAGCGGCCTGTTGAGCCGGCGCTGGAACCACAGCGCTCCCGCCAGGGCGAGCAGCGCGCTGCCTATCGACACCGCCACCAGCGCGCCCGTGAACTCGCGCACCGGCAGCACGCCCGGCATCACGATCCAGTGCTCGCTGCCGTCGAGCGTGAGCCTCAGGGCGAGGCCGCCGTCCTCCTCGCGGCGCCAGACGGCCTCGACACCGAGGCTGGCGATGCGCGCCGACACCGAGCGCACGAAGCTGCGCTCCAGCGGGGTGAGCAACGGGTGCAGGCCGTCGTCGATCCGCCTTGGGCGATCAGCCCGGCCAGCAAGCGCCTGGCGATTGAAGCCCTCGACGAAGGCCGGCCGCTGCGCGGGCGGCAGCGCCTGCAGGCCGGATCGGATCGCGCCCACATTGCGCGCCACGCTTTCGGCGATCTGGTCCAGGCGGGGCTTGAGCACCATCTCGCGAAGCAGCAGCGCGCCGCCGAGCTGGCCCAGCACGATCAGCAGGACGATCAGCAGCGCATTGCGTCCGAACAGGCTGCGGGGAAGGAACTTCATGGCGCGCCTCTCATGGCACGAACAGGTAGCCCACGCCCCAGACGGTGCGGATGTGGCGCGGCTGCGCGGAGTCGGCCTCGATCAGCTTGCGCAGCCGCATCACCTGCACGTCGATGCTGCGGTCGGTCGCTTCATGGTCACGGCCGTGGGCCAGCTCGATCAGGCGCTCGCGGCCCAGCGGCCGGTTGGCGTTGAGCGCCAGCGCCTGCAGCAAGGCGAATTCGCCGGTGGTCAGCGGAATGTTTTCCTTCATGCCGTCCGATTCGCGTTCGAGGCGCCGCTCTCCGAGGTGCAGCGTGAACATGCCGAAGCGCACGCTTTCCTGCGCGGGCACGGGCCCGGCGTGCGCGCCCAGCATGCGCTGGCGGCGCACCAGCGCCTGGATGCGCGCCAGAAGTTCGCGCGGGTTGAAAGGCTTGGGCAAGTAGTCGTCGGCGCCCATCTCGAGGCCGACGATGCGGTCGACCGGGTCGCCGCGCGCGGTGAGCATCAGGATGGGAATGGTCTCGCCCTGGGCGCGCAGCCGTCGGCACACGGCCAGGCCGTCCTCGCCCGGCATCATGACGTCGAGCACCAGCACGTCGAAACGCTCGCGCGCGAGCAGCTTGTCGAGCGGCTGTGCGCTCTCGACGGTGCGCACGGCATAGCCCTGGTCGCCCAGGTAGCGCTGCAGCAGCGCGCGCAGGTCGGCCTCGTCGTCGGCAATCAGGATACGGGCCAGCGCTTCGGTCATGCGGCGGATCGTAACGGCGGCCGCGCTGCCCGGTCGCGCGGGAAATCATGACAAACGATGACACGATCCGGAGAAGCGCTCACGGATTGTCATGAACGCACCTGCCCGCGCCATGGCTGGCTCACATCTCGCGGCCACAGTCGCCGCCATGGCCTCGCGAGGTGCGGGGCCGGTACTGCGAGGAGTTCCGAACATGAAGCGCGTTCTTTCCCTGTCCACCTCCGCCATGCTGGCCGGCGCGATGCTGGCGGCCAGCGCGGCCTCCGATGCCGGCGCGGCCAGCCGGCATGTGGTGCGGCCCAACTCTGCGGGCGGCACCACCGCCACCAACATGCGGGCGGTGCGCGGACCCTACGGAGGTTACGCCGCGCGTGCGGGCACGACTGCCGTCAACCCCGACGGTTCGGCCAGCCACCGCAGCGGCTTCGCGGCGACCGGCGCACGCGGCAGCGTGACCAGCAGCGGCAGCGCGAGCCGCGACGCATCGGGCAACCTGACCCAGACCCGCAGCTCCACCGCCACGAGCGCCGTCACCGGCAACAGCGTGCAGAGCAGCACCAGCTACAGCAGCGGCAGCGGCCTGACGCACAGCGCCACCTGCTACAGCGCGGCCGGCGCGGTCATTCCCTGCCGTTGATGCCGGGGAGAGAAACCATGAAGACCAGTCACGCCCTCCTGCTGGCGCTGGCAACGGCGTCCTTCGCCGCCTGCGCCCGGACGCCCGATGCAGGCCGCGCCGCACAGATGCGCGCCGAGCTGCACAAGCGCTTCGGCGCCGCGGACATCGACGTCGACGGCCGGCTCACCCGCGATGAAGCCCGTGGCAAGATGCCTTGGGTCTACCGCAACTTCGACGCCATGGACAGCGCCCGTGCGGGCAGCGTGACGATCCAGCAGATAGAGGCCTATGCCATGACCCAGCAACGCGGCACGCGGCAGAGATAGCACCATGTCCTTCGATGCGATCCGTGAATCCATGGGCCMCGGCGCCACGGGCTGGCTGACCGGCCTGCTTGTCTTCGTGCTGGCCGCGGCCACGCTGGAAGGCCTGGTCCAGAGCTTCGTGCGGCGCCGGGCCTACGACTGGCGTGCCTACGGCGCCTCGCTGGCCGACGCGGTGGGCCGGCGCGCGGTCGACGCGCTGGGCCTGTCGATTGCCGCGCCGGTGCTGGCATGGGCGCATGCGAACCGGGTCGACACCATTTCGCTGTCGACGCCTGCGGCCTTCGCATTGCTCTTCGTGGGGCAGGAGTTCTGCTACTACTGGTACCACCGCGCGGCGCACCGGGTGCGCTGGTTCTGGGCCACGCACGCGGTACACCACTCGCCCAACGAACTCACGCTGGCCGCCGCACTGCGCCTGGGCTGGACGGGCAAGCTCACCGGCACCGCCCTGTTCTTCGCGCCGCTCGTGTGGCTGGGGTTTCCGCCGCTGGCGGTGGTGGCCACGCTGGCCGCCAACCTGCTCTATCAGTTCTGGCTGCACGCGCCGTGGATGCCGCGCCTGGGGCCGCTCGAATGGGTGCTGAACACGCCGGCGCACCACAAGGTGCATCACGCGTCGAACCCGGAATACCTCGACCGCAACTACGGCGGCGTGCTGATCGTGTTCGACCGGATGTTCGGCACCTTCGCGCAGGAAAGAGACGGCGTGCAGCTGCGCTATGGCCTGACCACGCCGCTGCTCACCCACAACCCGCTGCGCATCGCATTCCACGAATGGGCGAACCTGGGCCGCGACCTGCGGCAAGCCAAGGGGTGGCGCGCGAAGATCTCGACCCTTTTCGGTCCACCGGGAGCCTTGTCATGACGCGTCTGCTGCAGATCTGCGCAGCCTGGCTGTGCCTGATGGCCTTCTTCCCCGCAACGGCGCAGCCGTCCGGTTCGCCGGTCCCAACGCCCGGCGTGCGGCTGCTGGCCGACCAGCCCTATGGACCCGATCGGCGCCAGCGCATGGACGTCTACCTGCCGCCCAAGGTGCAGCAAGGCGCGCCGGTGCTCGTGATGGTCCATGGCGGAGCCTGGATGTTCGGCGACAAGGCTGCTGCATCCGTGGTCAACCGGAAGGTCGAGCACTGGGTGCGCGAGCACGGCTTCATCCTCGTTTCGGTGAGCTACCGATTCGTGCCGCAGGTCGACGTGATGCAGCAGGCGCAGGACGTGGCGCGTGCCGTCGCTACCGCGCAGGCGAGCGCGCCCTCATGGGGTGGCGACGCCAACCGCTTCGTGCTCATGGGCCATTCGGCCGGCGCGCATCTTGTCGCGCTGCTCAGCGCATCGCCTTCCATCGCGCGGCAGCAAGGCGCCCGCCCCTGGCTCGGCGCCGTGGCGCTCGACAGCGCAGCGCTGGACACAGCCGAGCTGATGCAGCGTCGGCACATGCCCTTCTACGACCGCGTATTCGGCAGCGACCCCGCCTTCTGGCGCAGCGTGTCGCCCACCGACGCGCTCGCGCCCGGCGCGCCGCCGATGCTGCTGGTGTGCTCCACCCAGCGCCGCGACGGCTCTTGCACACAGGCCCGGCAGTTCGCGGCGCGCATCGCGGCAACCGGCGGCCGCGCGGAGGTGGTGCCGGAAGATCTTTCGCACGCGCAGATCAACGACGAGCTGGGGCTGCCCGGCGCGTACACCTCGGCGGTGGATGCCTTCATCCGCTCCCTGATCGGGACGCCCAGCCGAAGCTAGACGAGTTGCTGCGCAAGTGCCGTCAGTGCCTCGCCGACGGGTTGCTCGACCTTCAGCGACAGCAGCGCATCGGCCCGCGTGCGCCCCAGGTTCACGGCCGCCACCGGCTTGCCTGCCGCGGCGGCCGCCTGCACGAAGCGGAAGCCCGAATAGACCATCAGCGAAGAGCCGGCCACCAGCACGGCATCGGCCTCTTCCAGCGCGGCGAAGGCGGCGGTGACGCGCTCCTTCGGCACGCTCTCGCCGAAGAACACCACGTCGGGCTTGAGCAGTCCGCCGCAGTGCGGACAGGCGGGCACGTCGAAGGTGGAGAAATCGCGGCCTTCGAGGTCGGCGTCGCCGTCCGGCGCGGCACGGGCCTCCAGCTCGGCCCAGCGCGGGTTGCGCCGGCGCAGTTCGATCTGCAGCTCGGAGCGCGGCGTGCGCCGCTCGCAGCCCATGCAGCGCACGGTGTCGATTCGCCCGTGCAGGTCGATGGCGCCGCGGCTCCCGGCGGCCTCGTGCAGGCCGTCGACGTTCTGCGTGAGCAGCAGGCCCACGCGGCCCGCGTCACCCAGCTTCGCCAGCGCGCGGTGCGCGGCGCCGGGCCGCGCGCGCGCCATCGTCGGCCAGCCAATCAGGCTGCGTGCCCAGTAGCGCTTGCGCGTGGATTCCTCGCCCATGAAGGCCTGGTAGTTGACGGGCGACGGGCGCTTCCATTCGCCGTCGACGTCGCGGTAGTCGGGAATGCCCGATTCGGTGCTGCAGCCCGCGCCGGTGAGCACGAAGAGCTTGCGGTGGCGTGTGGCGAAGTCGGCGAGCGCATCTTGCGCGGCTGGTGTGGCGAGCATCCGCCCAGCATAAGCCGGCGGCCCGATTCCTGCTAAAGGCCTCGTTCCTGCCCGTCAGCGGAGAACGCCATGCCACACCTTCACTCCACGCGCCGCGGCGCATTGCAGATTCTTGCCGCGGGCGTCGCCTCGGCCGCCCTGCCCGCCTTCGCCCAATGGCCCGACAAGGCGATCAAGATCATCGTGACCTTTCCGCCGGGCGGCTCCAGCGACGTGCTGGCCCGCGTGATGGCCGAGCAGCTCGCGAAGAAGCTCGGGCAGCCCGTGGTGGTCGACAACAAGCCCGGTGCCGGCGGCACCATCGGCGGCGCGCAGGTGGCGGCGTCGCCGGCCGACGGCTACATGCTGATGCTGTCGAACACCACGCCGGTGGCGCTCGGCCCTTTCACGCTCGACAAGCAGCCCTACGACCCGGTGACGGGCTTCACCCACGTCGCCTACCTGGGCGCCGCGCCGCTGGTGATCATGGCGAGCAAGCAGTCGGGCCTGAAGAGCTATGCCGACCTGGAAGCGATGGCACGCAAGGAAGGCCACCTGGACTTCGGCTCGGGCGGCCCCGGCTCCATCGGCCACATCCACGGCGAGCTGCTGAAGAAGATCACCGGGCTCAACATGGTGCATGTGCCCTATCGCGGCGGCGCCCCCATGAGCACCGACCTGATCGCCAACACCATTCCGGTGGGCATCGACGTCATCACTTCGTACGTGCCCTTCTTCAAGAGCGGCCAGCTGGTGCCGCTCGCGGTGACGGGCACGCAGCGTTCGCCGCTGATGCCCGATGTGCCGACGATGGTCGAGCTGCATCAGCCGAAGCTGGTGCTCGAGAACTTCTTCGGTCTTTCGGGCCCCGCCAGATTGCCGGCGGACGTTGTCGCCCGGCTCAACACCGCCTGCAACGAGGTGCTGGTCATGCCCGAGATCCAGAAGAAGCTGACCGAGCTGGGCATCGTCGCCAAGCCGGAATCGGTGGCCGCGTTCAACGGCTTCGTCAAGGAGCAGGTCGATGTGCTGGGGCCGACGGTCAAGGCCGCCGGCATCAAGCTCTAGGGCGACGGGCGGGGGCGGACCGCCGGCTCAGAGCCGCACGCAGACCGCCTGCCGCTCCTGCAGCACGGCTTCCTGCGCGAAGCGCTGGCGGTAGGTGCCGACGATGGTGGCGATGGCCGCATCGTTCTTCTCGCTGCGCGCATGCAGCAGCACGACCAGCTTGGAGCGCTCGCGCACCACCTCGCCCGACACGCCGCGCCACTGTCCGGCCGCATCGATCACCGTCAGGCCCTGCGGAAAGGCGGGCGTCACGGTGCTGTCCAGAAAGGCGGTCCACTCGGCGTCCGACACCTGGCCGCCAGAGGGAATGGCTCGGCCGAAGTACAGCGTGTCGCGCTCGAAGGTCTCGAAGCCGCTTCCGCAGGCCCTTGCGCCGCCGGAGCCCGGAGGCGGGAAGGTGCCGCAGCCGGCCAGGGCCAGGGCCGCCACGGCGGCTGCCAGCGCGGCGCGGACAGGAGACTGGGTGGCTCTTCTGGTTGTCATGCGCACACCTCCTTGCATCCATCTCTTTCAGCCCGGCCGAAAGACCAGCGGCGCGGGCTGGCCTTCGGCGGGCGGCTGGCCACGGTCGAGCAGCCGCCAGCCGGGATTCCAGCGCGAAAGGCGGTTTTCGGCAACGGCCTCCTCCAGCATCGACTGGGCGGCTCCGGGGTTCTGCCAGTCGAGCGCCAGCGTGCGCAGGTCCCAGTCCCACCAGGGACAGGCGCGGAGGCGTTCGACCAGCGCGTCGGGAAAGCGCCGGCGGATCACCCGTGCCGGCACGCCGCCCACGACAGTGAAAGGCGCCACATCGCGCGTGACCACCGCACCCGCGCCGATCACCGCGCCRTCGCCGATGGTGATGCCGCTCTTGAGGCTGACGCGCGAACCGATCCACACGTCGTTGCCGATGGTCACCGGCGAGTGCGAGGGGAACTGCCCGACGGACTGGTGCCGGTACGGCTCCGGAAAATTCGGTGCGTAGGCCAGCATGTGCGTGGTGAACCAGTCGGCCGGATGGTCCGACAGGGTCTGCACGCCGTCGCCTATGGAGCAATAGCGCCCCATGCGCACGTCGACGAGCAGCGCGCCGGGCGAGATGCTCGTATACGCGCCGACGGAGCAGCCGGCATGCAGCTGCGCCGAGTGCCAGATGCGCACCGGCGTCTCGAAGCGCAACGGCGTCGGCAGCAGGCAGCCTTCGGAGAGGAAGAGCCCGTAGCTTTCGAGCCCCTTCGACAGTTCGGCGTTGATCGTCAGGCTCATGGGCTGGGCGCTCCGCTGTGTCGTTGCGTCGATCAGGCCTCGGGCGCGATGGCCTCGGCGTATTCGTAGAGCGCGCCGAGGATCTCTTCTCCGCGCTCATCGGCGTGCTCGGAGAGCGCGTCGACCTCGCTGAACAGCATCTCGATGGTGCGCGCCCCGCCCTCGCCCCTGAAGAGCTTCGCGACACGCAGGGCTTCCCAGCGCTCTGTCTCTTCTTCGCTCAGCAGCTCCGGCCAGTTGCGCGCGCGGTAGCGGAAGAGGATTTCGTCGAGCCGGCCGTCGTCGAAGCCTGTGCGGTCCTTGGCCAGCTCCTCGGGCGACAGGCCGCGCAGCTGGTTCAGGCGCCGCCGGTCGGCGTTGCCGACGAAGCCGCCGTACAGGTCTTCGTCGACATCGGGGGTGGCCTCCTTGGGACGGGCGTAGACCTGCGACCAGATGGCGCTCATGTCGGGCAGGTCGCGCGCGATGGCCGCGTGGCGCATCGCCGCCTCGAGGTCGACGCCCCAGCGCTCGGCCATGGGCGGCGCGAGCGTGCGCAGGTTGCCGACCACCATCGGCGACTTGTTGAGGTGCACGCCCTTGATCGGCAGGCGCACCACGCCCTCCGGCAGGTCGGCCGTGCGGGTGAAGAGGCGAAGCCGCAGCGTTTCGACGTCGATGTCGCGCAGCTCGCTCGGGTCATGGGCCAGGTCCCAGGCCAGCAGCTCGTTCTTGTTGGTGGGATGGCTGGCCAGCGGCCACATCACGGCGAGGCAACCACGCTCGACCGGGAACATGCCCGAGACGTGCAGGAAGGGCTTCGCAGTCTCGCGCGTCGCGGGCAGGCCCAGCTCGGCGGCGACGCGGTCCTTCCTGTGCAGGCCGAATGCAAAGTCGAACAGCTTGGGCTGCTTGTCGCGGATGAGCCGGGCCAGCGCGATGGTGGCGCGCACGTCCGACAAGGCATCGTGCGCCGATTCGTGCAGCAGGCCATTGGCGCGCGCCAGGTCCTCCAGCTTGAAGCTGGGCTTGCCGTCTTCCTTCTTCGGCCATTCGATACCGTCGGGGCGCAGCGCGTAGGTCAGGCGCACCACGTCGAGCAGGTCCCAGCGGCCGCAGTCGTTCTGCCACTCGCGCGCGTACGGTTCGATCAGGTTGCGCCAGAACAGGAAGCGCGTGACCTCGTCGTCGAAGCGGATGGTGTTGTAGCCCACGCCGATGGTGCCGGGCTGGGAGAAGGCTTTCTCGATGTGGGCCGCGAACTCATGTTCGGGAATGCCGCGCTCCAGGCACACCTGCGGCGTGATGCCGGTGATCAGGCAGGCCTCGGGGCTGGGCAGGTAGTCCGGCGCGGGCTTGCAGTAGATCATCAGCGGCTCGCCAACCTCGTTGAGCTCGGCGTCGGTTCGGATGGCCGCGAACTGCGAGGGGCGGTCGCGGCGCGGCACCGCGCCGAAGGTTTCGTAGTCGTGCCAGAGAAAGGTGTGGTTCATTCAGAGCAGGGGTGAAAACAGGCGCGCGATGGCGTCGCCGAGGCGGCGCCAGAAACCCTGGTGCCGGTTGGCGCGCACCGCGCCGGAACTGTGCAGGTCGGTCTCGAACTGCGCCGCCAGCGGGCGGGTCAGCTCGGGACCGTAGACCACCGCGCAGACCTCGAAATTGAGGCGGAAGCTGCGGTTGTCGAAATTGGCGGTGCCGATCATCGCGCAATGGTCGTCCACCACCAGGGTCTTGGAATGCAGCATGCGCGCCTTGTACTCCCAGACCTTCACGCCGGCGGCGATCAATTCGTCGAAATACGAGCGCGCGGCGGCGCTCACGATGGCCGAGTCGCTGCGGCGCGGCACCAGCAGGCGCACGTCGACGCCGCGCAGCGCGGCGCTGGTGAGCGCCATCAGCGCGGGCTCGCCCGGCACGAAGTACGGCGTGGTGAGCCAGGCGCGGTGCGTGGCCGAATGGATGGCCTCGACGTGCATGCGGTGGATGGCCTCCATCGGGCTGTCGGGGCCGCTGGTGACGATCTGCACCGGAATGTCGCCGGCCTCCAACTGCGGCAGCATGGCGTTCAGCGCGTCGTCGATGCCGCGCGGGTCTTCGCCGGTGGCGTAGGTCCAGTCTTCCAGGAAGGTGGTCTGCAGCCAGCGCACCGCGCTGCCTTCGATGCGCAGGTGCACGTCGTGGTATGCGTCGGGGTTGGTGCGCTTGTCTTCCTCGTCGGTGATGTTCACGCCGCCTGTGAAGCCGATGCGGCCGTCGCACACCACGATCTTGCGGTGGGTGCGGTAGTTGGTCACCGGGCGCAGGCGCCGGCCGATCTTGGTGTCGTGGAACAGCGCCACCTTCACGCCCGCTTCGAGCATCGGCGCCATGAATTTGCGGCCGATGCGCTTGGAGCCCAGCGCATCGATCAGCAGGCGCACCGTCACGCCCTCCTTCGCGCGCTCGATCAGCAGGTCCCGCAGCGCGGTGCCGATGCGGTCGGGCTCGAAGATGTAGTACTCGAGGTGGATGTGGTTCCGCGCGGCGCGCACGGCGTCGAAGATCGCGTCGAAGGTGCGTGCGCCGCCCGAAAGCAGTTCGACGTCGAGCGCGCTGGACACCGGCAGGCCGCAGGTCGCGGTGCCCAGCTTGGCCATCTGCTGCAGCGCCGGCGGCGCGTTCTGAGCCGCATCGCGCAGCCGAGCCACGTCGGCCTGGGCGGAAGCGCCGGCGCGGCTGCGCAGGCGCTTCAGGCGCTGCTTTTTCAGCCGCTGCGGCCCGAGAAAGTAATAGACGACGAAGCCCGCGAACGGCAGCAGCGCCAGCGAGAGGATCCAGCTCATCGTCGAGACCGGCGCGCGCTTCTGCATCACGATCCAGACCGACAACACCGCGATGTAGCCGCTCCACGCCAGGGAGAGGCCGGTTTTCCATTCGTGGCTGAGTTCGGGGAGGATCAAGGCGGGAAAACCGTTGGTGGTGCGCTGGTTCGATAAATCTGGCCGCAAAGAAAAAGGCCGGTAGCGATGCTACCGGCCTTTGACTTCATTCCAGAAACCGCTGCGGGCTCATTCAGCCTGCTGCAGCTTCCTCTGCTTCGGGCTTCTGCTTGCCTTCCTTCTTCGGAAGCGGCTGGATGTCGAGCAGCACTTCGTCCTTGTCGTCGAGGTCGACTTCGAGGCGACCACCGTCGGTCAGGCGTCCGAACAGCAGCTCGTCGGCCAGTGCACGACGGATCGTGTCCTGGATCAGGCGCTGCATCGGGCGAGCGCCCATCAGCGGATCGAAGCCCTTCTTCGCCAGGTGCTTGCGCAGCTTGTCGCTGAAGGTGACTTCCACCTTCTTCTCGCCGAGCTGGGTTTCCAGCTGCAGCAGGAACTTGTCGACCACGCGCAGGATGACCTGTTCGTCGAGCGCCTTGAAGTTGACGATGGCGTCCAGCCGGTTGCGGAATTCGGGCGAGAACAGGCGCTTGATGTCGCCCATTTCGTCGCCGGCCTGCCTCGGGTTGGTGAAGCCGATGGTCGCCTTGTTCATGGTCTCGGCGCCCGCGTTCGTCGTCATGATGATGATGACGTTGCGGAAGTCGGCCTTGCGCCCGTTGTTGTCGGTCAGCGTCCCATGGTCCATGACCTGCAGCAGCACGTTGAAGATGTCCGGGTGCGCCTTCTCGATTTCGTCGAGCAAGAGCACCGCGTGCGGCTTCTTGGTGACAGCCTCGGTCAGCAGGCCGCCCTGGTCGAAACCGACGTAGCCCGGAGGCGCGCCGATCAGGCGGCTCACGGCATGGCGCTCCATGTATTCCGACATGTCGAAGCGGATCAGCTCGATGCCCATGATGTAGGCGAGCTGCTTCGCGGCTTCGGTCTTGCCGACGCCCGTGGGGCCGGAGAACAGGAACGAGCCGATCGGCTTGTCGCCCTTGCCCAGGCCCGAACGCGCCATCTTGACCGCCGAGGCGAGCACTTCGAGTGCCTTGTCCTGGCCGAACACCACGCTCTTGAGGTCGCGCTCGATGGTCTGCAGCTTGCTGCGGTCGTCGTTGCTGACGTTGGCCGGGGGAATGCGCGCGATCTTCGCAACGATTTCCTCGACCTCGCTCTTGCTGATGGTCTTCTTGCGCTTGCTCGGCGGCAGGATGCGCTGGGCGGCGCCGGCTTCGTCGATGACGTCGATTGCCTTGTCGGGCAGATGACGGTCATTGATGTACTTGGCGCTGAGCTCGGCCGCGGCCTGCAGGGCAGCCACGGCGTACTTCACGCCATGGTGTTCCTCGAAGCGCGACTTCAGGCCCTTGAGGATGTCGACGGTTTCCTGCACCGAGGGCTCGACCACGTCGACCTTCTGGAAACGGCGCGACAGGGCCGCATCTTTTTCGAAGATGCCGCGGTATTCCGTGAAGGTGGTCGCGCCGATGCACTTGAGCTGGCCGCTGGAGAGCGCCGGCTTGAGCAGGTTCGACGCGTCGAGCGTTCCGCCCGAAGCCGCGCCCGCACCGATCAGGGTGTGGATCTCGTCGATGAAGAGAATGGCGTTCGGCTTGTCCTTGAGCGACTTGAGCACGCCCTTCAGGCGCTGCTCGAAATCGCCGCGGTACTTGGTGCCGGCCAGCAGCGCGCCCATGTCGAGCGAGAACACGTTGGACTCGGCCAGGATCTCCGGCACGTCGCCCTGCGTGATGCGCCATGCGAGACCCTCGGCGATGGCGGTCTTGCCCACGCCGGCCTCGCCAACAAGCAGCGGGTTGTTCTTGCGCCGGCGGCACAGGATCTGGATGACTCGCTCGACCTCGTACTCGCGGCCGATCAGCGGATCGATCTTGCCGTCCTTGGCCATCTGGTTGAGGTTCTGCGTGAACTGCTCGAGCGGCGATGCCTTCTCGTTGCGCTCGCCGCCGCCCTCCTCGCCTTCGCCCGAGGGAGCTTCACCGCTGCCCTTGACGGCTTCCGGCGGATCGCTCTTCTTGATGCCGTGGGCGATGAAGTTGACCACGTCGAGGCGGGTAACGCCCTGCTGGTGCAGGTAGTACACGGCGTGCGAGTCCTTCTCGCCGAAGATCGCGACCAGCACGTTGGCGCCGGTGACTTCCTTCTTGCCATTGCCGGTGGACTGCACATGCATGATGGCGCGCTGGATCACGCGCTGGAAACCCAGGGTCGGCTGGGTGTCTACATCGTCGGTACCCGCCACTTGGGGCGTGTTGTCCTTGATGAAGTTGGTGAGCGACGCCCGCAGGTCGTCGACGTTTGCCGAGCAGGCGCGCAGAACTTCCGCGGCGCTCGGGTTGTCCAGCAAAGCGAGCAGCAGATGCTCCACGGTGATGAACTCGTGGCGCTGCTGCCGGGCCTCTACGAAGGCCATGTGCAAGCTGACTTCCAGTTCCTGGGCAATCATGTGATTTCCTTTTGCCTTGCTGTAAATAAGTTCTCAGATGGGTTGGAGCTTGCGCAATTCAACTGGTTCATGCAACAGGTTCACTGACGCACTGGAGCGGATGCCCCGCCTGCTGGGCGGCTTCCATTACCTGATTGACCTTGGTGGCCGCCATGTCGCGAGAATAGACCCCACAGACGCCCCGGCCATCGAGGTGGATCTTGAGCATGATCTGAGTCGCGGTTTCGCGGTCCTTGCTGAAATACTCCTGCAGCACGACGATCACGAACTCCATGGGCGTGTAGTCGTCGTTCAGCATCACCACCTGGTACATCTGAGGCGGCGCGGTCTTTTGCGGCCGGCGCTCCAGAACGACCGAATCCCCATCGTCCCCGGCCGGTTTCCGGGCCGGCGGAGTACCGGGAGTTTTTGGAATTCTCGTTGCCATGAAAATGATTCTATAGAGCGTGCAAGCGCCGTGCCGAGCAAAAAAACGTGGTGGCGCCTATCCGACAATTCAAGGGGTTTGCGGCGGTTGCGACAGCATTTCGGCTGAGGCGCGTCGCCGAGGAGTTTTAGGCAAAAAGATCAGCGCCGCGCCGTTGAAGACGCAATAAAAAGCCCTTGAATTCCTTCAGGAAGTTCAAGGGCTCCGCATGCCGCCGCAACACCGCCGGGTGCCGAGGCGCGCACCAATTACATGTTGTCGATCATGACCTGGCCGAAGCCCGAGCAGCTCACCTGCGTCGCGCCTTCCATGAGGCGGGCGAAGTCATATGTGACTTTCTTGCTGGCGATCGACTTTTCCATCGAGCTGATGATCAGGTCGGCGGCTTCCTTCCAGCCCATATGGCGCAGCATCATTTCGGCCGAGAGAATCTCGGAGCCGGGGTTCACGTAGTCCTTGCCGGCATACTTGGGGGCCGTGCCGTGGGTGGCCTCGAACATGGCGACGGTATCGCTCAGGTTCGCGCCCGGAGCGATACCGATGCCGCCGACCTGCGCGGCCAGGGCGTCGGATACGTAGTCGCCGTTGAGGTTGAGCGTGGCGATCACGCTGTACTCGGCGGGACGCAGCAGGATCTGTTGCAGGAACGCATCGGCGATGCTGTCCTTGACGGTGATCTCTTTGCCCGTCCTCGGGCTCTTGAATTTCATCCATGGCCCGCCGTCGATCAGTTCGGCGCCGAATTCCTTGGCGGCCAAGCCATAGCCCCAGTCACGGAAGCCGCCTTCGGTGAACTTCATGATGTTGCCCTTGTGCACCAGGGTCACGCTCGGCTTGTCGTTGTCGATGGCGTATTGCAGCGCCTTGCGCACGAGGCGCTCCGTGCCCTCCCTCGACACGGGCTTGACGCCGATGCCAGAGGTATTGGGAAAGCGGATCTTCTTGACACCCATCTCGTCCTGCAGGAACTTGATGAGCTTTTTGGCTTTTTCGCTCTCGGCCTCGAACTCGATGCCGGCGTAGATGTCTTCCGAGTTCTCGCGGAAGATCACCATGTTGGTCTTGTGCGGTTCGCGCACCGGGCTCGGGACACCCTCGAAGTACTGGATGGGGCGCAGGCAGACGTAGAGGTCGAGTTCCTGGCGCAGCGCGACGTTCAGCGAGCGGATGCCGCCGCCCACGGGCGTGGTCAGCGGGCCCTTGATTGAAACCACGTAGTCGCGCACGGCATGAAGCGTTTCCTCGGGGAGCCAGACATCGGGCCCGTAGACCTTGGTCGACTTCTCGCCGGCGTAGACCTCCATCCAGTGGATCTTCTTCTTGCCACCGTAGGCCTTGGCCACGGCGGCATCAACCACTTTCAGCATCACTGGCGTGATGTCCAGTCCGGTTCCGTCGCCTTCGATGAAAGGGATGATCGGTTGGTCAGGCACATTGAGAGAGTTGTCGACGTTGACCGTGATCTTCTGGCCTTCGGTCGGGACTTTGATGTGCTGGTAACTGGTCATGAGAGAGGATGGCTCCGGGATTGGCGTACTTTTGACAACTGTCAGCGAATTCAGACACGGCGCGCATTCCACTGTACAGCCGGCGAACAAATCGCTGTACATTTTAGACGCAGCCCATCAGCAAGCGTTTGTCAACCGACCGGCCAATGGCCTCGTTAGTGGCTGACCTTCTGCTCGCCGGGAGGCGTTTCCAACCAATTCTCGATAGAGGAATCATCAATGAGCAAAATTCTCGCAGTCATGATCGCCGGCCTGTTCGCCGCTGGCGCCTACGCCCAGAACCCGGCCGGTACGACGCCCGAGCAAGGCAACGCCAACAACAGCAAGTCGCAGCAACGCGCCGAAGCCAAGAAGGCTGCCAAGCCCGCTGGTCAGGTCAAGGCTGCAGCCGGCGACGAAGCCAAGACGCCCGAAGGCGGCGCCATCGGTGCCGACAAGGCGGCCGCTGCTGGCGAGAAGCGCGCAAGCACCCGCGATCAGCGTCGTCGCAACAAGGATGGCAGCATCAAGCGCAAGTCGACTCAAGGCGGCACCCCGAACTAATTCGGATTGGCCCGGCGAAAAAGCCGACCCTCGCAGGCTGTTTGAATAGTCTGTCGTGAGTCCGCGAAAAGTGCCCTCCAGGCGTTGGTCTGGAGGGCATTTTTCATTGGAGAGCGACCAATGGAGCATCGACACGAACAAGACCGGGGGCAGGCGACGTTGTTTCCGCTGATGCTCGACGAGCTTGTTGGCCTGGACGCTCTGATTCGGGTGGTGGACGCCTGGGCGCACCGTCCTACGACCCGGGCGATCTGCTGTGGCTGTACATCTGGGGCTACTTGAGCGCGATCCGCTCTTCGCGGGCGCTGGAGCGCGAGGGCCATCGCAACCTGGAGTGCATGTGGCTGCTGGTGCGCCTGGCGCCGGACCACAAGACCATTGCCGAGTTCAGGCGCCGGAACACGGCAGCCCTGGTGGCCAGCTGTGCGGCCTTCGTGCCGTTCGCGAGCGACAGCCGGCTGACCCGAGGTGCCAGCGTGGCCGTCGATGGCTCGAAGGCGCAGGCGGTGGCCTCGCGCGAGGCGGTGGTGGGGCAGCGGGAGTTGGCGGCGCAGGCGCAGCGCAACGCGCAGGAGATCGCGACCTATCTGCGATGGCTGGACAGCCGGGAAAGAGACGATGAGCAAGGTGGCCAAGGGCCCGGGGGTGGCGCTGGCGCGCCAGATGAAGTGCGTGCCGCCAAGGAACGCCTGAAGACTGAAGGCCGTGCCATTGCCACCCAAGCCCAGCACCACCAGGACGGCGGCGGCCTGTACCAGCCAGGCGCATTCGTCTGCGAGGCGGCCAGCGACAGCTTCACCTGCCCGGCGAGCAGCGCCCTGAGGCGCAAGCAGCTCTCGCGCAAGGACAAGACGGTGATCTACGCCGCACAGCCTGGCGACTGCGCTCGATGCGCACGCAAGCCCGGAGGCACCACGGCCAGACGGCGCTTCGCGACGCGCCACCTGCATGAAGAGGCGCTTGAGGCCGATACGAGCCGGCTTGCAGCCAAGCCCTGGATGATGGCGCTCAGGCGCCAGACGGTGGAGCCCCTCTTCGCCAGCGTCAAGCACCTGATCCTGGGCAATGCCCGCCTGCGGATGAGGCACCTCACAGGAGCGCAAGCGGAGTTCGCCCTGGCGGTGATGGCCTACAACCTGAAGCGGGTGCTCAACATGAAGGGGCATCCTCGATGTGCTCCAGGCGCTGCGGGGCCGAGGCACGGGGGTCTGAGCCACGATGCGCGCCACGCTCAGGAAGCTCGACAGCCGCACCACCACGTTGCGCTTCAGCCCCAGCCGCGCGAGCGTGGTGTCGACGATGGCGTGCCCTGTGCCCGAGGTCGACACCACCGCATG
>NZ_JASMRZ010000088.1 GCF_030462475.1 Variovorax sp. CAN15 | reverse complement strand
CGCTGGGCCAGCTCTCCGGCGGCGAACGCCAGCGCGTGCTGCTGGCGCGCGCGCTCGCCGTCGAGGCCGAGGCGCTGCTGATGGACGAGCCGCTGGCCAACCTCGACCCGCCCCACCAGTCCGACTGGATGCAGATCGTCCGCGCGCTCGTCGCCGAAGGCCGCACCGTGGTCAGCGTGCTGCACGAACTGCCGATGGCGCTGGCCGCCGACGAGCTGGTGGTGATGAACCAGGGCCGCGTCGTGCACCACGGCACCTGCGACGACCCGGCCACCCATGCGGCGCTGGAGCAGGTGTTCGACCACCGCATCCGCGTGCATCGCGTGGCGGACCAGTGGATTGCGCTGCCGAAGTAGCCACACGCCAGGAAATACGGAAACAACCTCACCATGCAGATCGAAACTCCCCCCAGCGAAAAGCCCTACGAAAAACCCGAGGGCGAACGCCGCGGCATCGTCATCGTCAACACCGGCGACGGCAAGGGCAAGAGCACGGCCGCCTTCGGCCTCGCGCTGCGTGCGCACGGCCGGGGCAAGGCCGTGAAGATCTACCAGTTCATGAAGGTACCGACCGCGCGCTTCGGCGAGCACCGCATGTTCGAGCAGATCGGCATTCCCATCGAAGGGCTGGGCGACGGCTTCAGCTGGAAGAGCCAGGACCTGGAGCGCTCGGGACAGCTCGCGCGCGACGGCTGGGAAAAAGCCAAGGCGGCGATCCTGTCGGGCGAGTTCTTCCTGGTGGTGCTCGACGAGATCACCTATCCGCTGATCTACGGCTGGCTGCCGCTCGAAGGCGTGCTCGAAACCCTGCGCGCGCGGCCCAGGCACGTGCACGTGGCGCTGACCGGCCGGCGCTGCCCGCCGGAGATCATCGAGCTGGCCGACACGGTGACCGAGATGACGCTGGTCAAGCACGCCTTCAAGGCCGGCATTCCCGCGCAGCGCGGCATCGAGGATTGACATGGGGCGCGCTCACGCCGACGGGGTACCTTGCTCCGCGAATGTCCCCCGGCCTGCGGCCTCCTCCTTTATTTCGCTGCGCAAGGCACCCCGCCAGCGTGAGCGTTCAGAGCACTTGCTGATCGGCTCGCGCAAGAGCTGCCTCCATGTGTGCAGGGCGCCGGGCGCTCCCCGCAGCGAAATAAAGGAGGAGGGGCGTAGCCCCGGGGGACATTCGCGGAGGGGAGTACCCGGTGGCCTGTGCGCCCACCCCGAAAGAGCAGCGTGACTACCCCGGCTTTCACCAAAAAAGACAAAGAGGCGGTCTACCGCGCCATCCACGAACGCCGTGACATGCGCCATTTCGCAGGCGGCCAGGTGGAGCCCGACGTATTGCGAAGGCTGTTGGAAGCAGCACACCACGCGCCCAGCGTCGGCTTCATGCAGCCCTGGCGCTTCATTCGTATTCGCGGCCAAGCGCTGCGCCAGCAGTTGCACCATGTCGTCGAACAGGAACGCGTGCTCACGGCCCGCGCGCTCGGCGAGCGTGAAGACGAGTTCATGCGGCTCAAGGTGCAGGGCCTGCTCGACGCCGCAGAGCTGCTCGTGGTGACCCTGGCGGACGGACGCGAGAAGCACGTGTTCGGCCGCCGCACGCTGCCGCAAATGGACCTGGCCTCGGCCTCCTGCGCCATCCAGAACCTCTGGCTCGCGGCGCGCGCCGAGGGGCTGGGCATGGGCTGGGTGTCGCTGTTCGATCCGGCCGAGGTGTCGGTGCTTCTGGGCCTGCCCGAAGGCGCCGAGCCCATCGCCTTGCTGTGCCTGGGTCCCGTGCACCAGTTCTATGGAGAGCCGATGCTGCAGCGCGAACGCTGGGCGAAGCGCGAACCGCTCGCGTCGCTTGTGTTCGATGAAAGCTGGGGCCTGCTTTCGGACCTGTTCGACAAACCTTCTTCTTCCACGGAGCCGACCTGATGCTGGCCTTCGACACCGTTCTCTTCGAGCTTGCGCGCCTGTTCCTCTGGCCGGTGACGCTGGGCGTGCTGCTGTCCTTCGTCTATGCCGTGTACTGCCTGGGCGCGTTCGGCGTCGAGTACCTGCAGCGCCGCCGGGATCCCGTACGCGCGCTGGTGCTGCAGCCGCATGCGCAGGCCAGCCAGGAGCAGATGGAGCTGGTGGTGCTCAAGCAGCTCGAAGGCGTGCGCCTGTGCAGCCGCGTGGCGCCGATGCTGGGGCTGATCGCCACCATGATCCCGATGGGCCCCGCGCTGGTGGCCGTGGCCTCGGGCGAATCGCAGGGCGTGGCGCAGAGCCTGGCGCCGGCCTTCGCGAGCGTGATCGTGGCGCTGGCTTCGGCCTCGATCACCTTCGTGGTCTACACCGTGCGCCGCCGCTGGCTGATGCGCGAGCTGGTGACGGTGCTCGATGCGCGGGACCGCCTCTCATGAGCCGGCGCCAGTTTTCCATCCTCAGCAGCCTGGACAGCGACGACGACGATCCGGTGCTCTCGACCATCAACCTGATCGACGTGTTCATGGTGGTGATCGGCATGCTGATGATCGCGGTCATCAACAACCCGATGAACCCCTTCGCGCAGGACAAGGTGACGATCATCCGCAACGAAGGCCAGCCGGACATGGAGATCGTGACGCGCGAGGGCCGCAAGATCACGCGCTTCAAGGCCAGCGGCGCGACAGGGCAGGGCGACGGCGAAAGGGCCGGCACCGCCTGGCGGCTGAAGGACGGGACGATGGTCTACGTGCCGGCGGATGCGGAGCTGGCTGGTTCGGGCGGGAAGTGACGCGGCTTCTTGTTTTCGCCTGGCTCTTTCTTGCCGGGGCGGGGTTCCTCCTTCCGGCGCATGCACAGCCGCAAGAGGCGAATCGCGTCGTCGTGCTGAGCACCTCGCTGGTGTCGCCGGCGCGCGTGGTGCGGCTGCAGGCGGCGGCGCGCGAGGCGGGGGTGCCGCTGCAGGTGCTGTCGGCTTCGCAGGACTCGCCCGAGGCGCTGGCCACCGCGATCGACGGGGCAAGCCTGCTCGTGATCGACGCGCCGCACATCAGCGTGGCGCAGGCGGTGGCTGCGCGTTTCGGCGACACGACCTCGCGCAGCGCGGTGCCCTATGTGCTGGTCGGCGAGTTCGCGCTGGTGGCCAAGGGCCAGACGAGCGCCGCGGCGCCGCTGGCGGCGGAGCGAGGTGTCGATGCCGCATGGGCCCAGCGGCTGCGCGAGTTCTGGCGCTTCGCCGGCGCGGCCAACCTGGGCGCTGCGATGAAGGCGCTGCGCCAGCCCGGCAGGCTGGATGGGCTGCCCGATCCCGTGCCTCTTCCGCTCGCCGGCATCTATCACCCAGGCTGGCCGCGCATCGAGACGGACATGGCTGCCGTCGAAAAGCTGCCGGGCAGCGGCACGGTCGCCATCGCCATCAATAGCGCCACCGTGACGGGCGACGACACCGGCTGGCTCGATGCGCTCATCGCATCGCTGGAGGCCCGAGGTCTGCGCGCCTACGCCTTCTACGGCCCGCGCCAGCAGAAGGACCTGTTCTTCCGCATGACGCACGACGGCGAGAGGCGCGTGGCAGACGCCATCGTCAACGCCTCGCTGGTCTTCAGCCCCAACGAACGCAAGGCCGAGCTGGAGCGCATCGGCGTGCCGGTGCTGCAGACGCTGCCCTCGCTGGCGATGGACGCCGCGCAGTGGGCCCGGAGCAGGGACGGCCTTGCGCAGACCGACATCGCCGCCTACTACAGCCCGAGCGAGCTGGCCGGCATGACCGACCCGATGCTCGTCAGCGCCCGCGACGCGGCAACCGGCACGCTGCAGCCGCTGCCCGCGCAGATCGAGGCCGTGGCGGCCAAGGCGGCAGCGCTGCTGCGGCTGCAGCGCACGCCGCCGGCCGAGCGGCGCGTGGCGATGCTGGTCTACAACTACCCGCCGGGCGAGGCCAACTTCGGCGCTTCGTTCCTGAACGTGCCGCGCAGTGTCAACAACATGCTGGCTGCCATGAAGTCGGCCGGCTACGTCGCCGAGCTGCCGGGCGCCGACGCGCTCATCGCGCAGGTGCAGGCGACGATGCGGGCCTACTACCCGACGGGCCAGGGCGACGAGCTGCAGCCGCTGCTCGACAAGGGCCTTGCCGACACGATGCCGCTGCCGGACTACCTCGCGTGGTTCCGCGCGCTGCCGCAGGAAACGCAACGACGCATCGAGAGCTACTGGGGCCCGCCAGAGAAGTCGACCATGCTGCGTGCCGTGGCGGGCGGGCCGGCCTTCGTGATTCCGCGCGTGAGCTTCGGCAACGTGGTCGTGCTGCGCCAGCCGCCGCGCTTCGAGCCCGGCACGCAGGTCGCGGGCAGGGCCGAGCAGGTCTATCACCGCTCGGCCGTTCCGCTGAGCCACGGCTACCTGGCAACGTATCTCTGGCTGCGCACCCGCTTCGGTGCCAGTGCCGTGGTGCACGTGGGCACGCACGGCACGGTCGAGTGGTCGGCGGGCAAGGAGCGCGGGCTTTCGGTGCAGGACGATCCGCTGCTCGCTTTGGGCGACCTGCCCAACGTATACCCGTACATCATGGACAACCTCGGCGAAGCCACCACCGCCAAGCGGCGCGGCCGCGCGACCATGGTGAGCCATTCGACGCCCATGTTCGCGCCGGCGGGCTTCCGCCCCGGCGTGCAGGAGATGCACGAGCGCATGCACGAGTGGGAGACGCTCTCGCCCGGCCCCGTGAAGACGGCGCTGGAAAAACGGCTCACGGCAGAGTTCGCCGAACAGCGCTACGACCGTGACCTGAACTGGACGCCCGCGCGCATCCGCGCCGACTTCGCGGGCTTCATCGCGGTGCTGCATCCGTACCTCGACGAGCTCGCGCAGACCGCGCAGCCGCTGGGCCTCGCGACCTTCGGGCAGGCGCCGGACGCGCAGCGCAGGCGCATGACCATCCTGCAGATCCTTGGCAAGCCCTTGGTCGAGGCGCTGGGCGAGGACATCGACGAAGCCTTCCTGATCGACGCGAAGAGCGTCGCCGCCTCGCGCCCCGCGCGCTGGGTGGAACAGGCGCTCGCCGACGCGCAGGCCGCGAGCGCCATGGGCAGGACAGCGGCCGACCGGCAGAAGCTGCTGGAGCTGGCCGCGCGCGCCCGCAAGCTCGACGATGTGCTCGCGCACAACGAGGAGATCGAAGGGTTGCTGACGGTGCTCGACGGCCGCTACCTCAAGTCCAGCTACGGCGGCGACCCGGTTCGCAACCCCGGCAGCCTGCCGACCGGGCGCAACCTCTACGGCTTCGACCCGAGCCGCGTGCCCACCCGCACCGCCTGGGAAACGGGCGTCGCCGCCATGGATGCGTGGATCGCGCAGCACGGGAAGACCCATGCCGGCAAGGCACCCGGGAAGATCGCCTTCACCCTCTGGGCCGGCGAGGCTTCGCGCCACCAGGGTGTGCTGGAGAGCCAGGCCTTCTACGCCATGGGCGTGAAGCCGCGCTGGGACGAGGGTGGGCGCATGGCGGGCATCGAGATCATTCCCGCGTCGCAGCTGAAGCGGCCGCGCATCGACGTGCTGGTCAGCGTCACCGGCTCCTACCGCGACCAGTTCCCGCTCGTGATGCGCTGGCTCGACGAGGCGGTGCAGCAGGTGGCGGCCCTGCGCGAGCCCGGCAATGCCGTGGCGCGCAACAGCGAGGCCATGGCGCGCAGGCTTCGCTCGGAAGGGGCGACCACGGACGAGGCGCGGCGCTGGTCGACGGCCCGTGTGTTCTCGAACGAGCAGGGCAGCTACGGTGCTGGGCTGGAAGAAGCCGCGCTCGCGAGCGACGTATGGAAGAGCCAGCAGCGCGGCGGCGGCGACGCCCAAATGGCTGGCCTCTACATGGACCGCATGGGCCACGCCTACGGCAAGGGCCTCGACGGTGCCGCGCGGCCGGGCGCCTACGCGGGCAACCTCGTTCAGGTCGATGCGGCGCTGATGGCGCGCAGCTCCAACCTCTACGGCGTGCTCACCAACGACGACCCGTTCCAGTACCTGGGCGGCATCGCGCAGGCGGTGCGGCATCTCACCGGCAGGGACCCGGCGCTGTACGTTCAGAACCTGCGCGACGGCGCCGAGGTGCGCACCGACACCGCGGCCGGCGCCATCGCGCGCGAGATGCAGACGCGCTACCTGCATCCGCAGTGGATCGAGGCCCAGAAGGCCGAGGGCTACAGCGGCACGCTGCAGGTGCTGAAGACCGCGCAGTTCCTCTGGGGCTGGCAGGTCACAGCCCCGCAGGCGGTGCGGCAGGACCAGTGGCAGTCGCTGCACGACGTGTACGTGCGCGACAAGTACAGGCTGGGCACGCGCGAATGGCTGGAAGGCGACAACCGCGCGGCCTTCGCTCAGACGCTGGAGCGGATGCTTGACGCGGTGAGGCTGAACTACTGGAAGCCTGATGCAGCCACGCGGCGCGAGCTGGCGAAGGCTTATGCGGAGGCTGTGCGAGCAACGGGGCTGCGCGAGCGCAATGCGGGTGTGCAGCGCTTCGCGCAGGCCGAGCTTTCGCCAGTTCCGGCTTTGCCCAGGCCGGGGCCGACCGTCATGCCCGTGGTCGTGCAAGCGCCCGCGTCGGCCGCAGCCCCTGAGCCTGCTCCCGCGCCGGACGGCCCGCAGCCCKTCACCGGGCTGAAGCTGGAACCGACGCCAGCGGATGCACCGCCGCCCAAGGCCGGCGAAGCCACCGTTCTCCGGCTCTGGATGGCGCTGGGCGCCGCGCTGCTCCTCGCGTTCGGCGCGACGATGCAGTGGCGCCGGGGCAGGGCGGGCGCCTGATTCGCGAGAATGGCGGCTCCCATGCCCTTGCCGAGTTCCGAATACGCCATTGCCTTCGCCGCCGCGCTGTGGATCGCGCTGGCCGTCGACAGCTGGCTGGGCGAGCCGCCCGCGTCGCTGCATCCGGTCGTTTGGATGGGGCGCTATCTGGGGATGGGCGCGCGCATCGCGCCGCGCGCGCATCAGGCGAAGGCGGTCGATCTGCCGATGTTCTTCTGCGGGGCGCTGGTGTGGTGTGTGGGAGCGATGTGCGTCTGGGGCATTGCGATGGTCCTGCAGACGCTGGCGATGCTGCATCTGCCGGCCTGGGCGGTGGCGCTGGCKCTGGGCCTGCTGCTCAAGCCGCTCTTCGCCTGGCGCATGCTGCGCGACGAGGTGCTCGCGGTCGAGGCGGCGCTGGGCGTTTCGCTCGATGCAGGGCGCCAGCAGCTGGCGCGGCTGGTGAGCCGCGACGTCGAGCGGCTCAGCGAGCGCGAGGTGCGAGAGAGCGCCATCGAATCGCTTGCCGAGAACCTCAACGATTCACTCGTCGCGCCCGTCTTCTGGTTCGTGCTGCTGGGCCTGCCGGGCGCGGCGCTCTATCGCTTCGCCAACACCGCCGATGCGATGTGGGGCTATCGCGGCGAGCGCAGCGGCCGCGACTGGACCTGGTTCGGCAAATGGGCCGCGCGCGCCGATGACGTGCTCTCGTGGATTCCGGCGCGCATCACCGTGGCGCTGCTCGCGCTGGCCGCATGGCGCTGGCCCGACGGCCTCGCGTTCGAGGCGCGCCGCACGCCGTCGCCCAACAGCGGCTGGCCGATGGCCGCGATGGCGCTGCTGCTGGGCGTGCGGCTGGCCAAGCCGGGCGTGTACGCGCTGAATGCCGAGGGTGCCGCCCCGACGCCGGCGGATACCGGCCGTGCCGCGCAGCTTGGCCAGCGCGGTGTGCTGCTTCTGGCCAGCGGCGTCCTCGTGCTGGCGGCCGTGGTGCTGTTCTTCGTGCCATGACCGACGCCGATTCCCTGTTCACCCACGGCGGCCCGGACGCGCTCGGCGCGCCTGCGCACGACTTCTCCACCAACGCCAACGCATGCGGCCCGTGCCCCGGGGCGATGGAGCTGGTGCGTGCGGCCGACCTGTCGCGCTATCCCGATCCGGCCTACACGGCGCTGCGGGAGCAGCTCGCGGCCATGCATGGCGTGGAAGCATGGCGCATCGTGCTCGCGGCCGGGGCCAGCGAGTTCATCCGGCGCATCACGACCTGGGTGGCGCTCGAAGACCGGGGCGGGCATGGCGAGGTCGTGCTGCCGGGCACGTCCTATGGCGACTACGCGGCGAGCGCGCGTGCCCTCGGTCTGCAGGTGGTGCGCGCGCCTCATGCGGCGCGGCGGCCTCGGCTGGCCTGGTGCTGCGATCCGTCGGCGCCGCTGGGCCAGGCCCAGCAGGGCATCGGCGAGACGGTCGATGCGCTGCCCGAAGGCGTGCCCTGCGTGCTCGACCGCGCCTACGAGCCTCTGCGCCTTGAAGGTCGCCTGGCGCTGAACGCGCGGCAGCTGGACCGCATCTGSCAGATGYGGTCGCCCAACAAGGCGCTCGGCATGACGGGCGTGCGCGCGGCCTACGCGATCGCGCCGGCGGATGCGCAGGAAGCGGTCAACGCGCTGTTGCGCCTCGCGGCCTCATGGCCGGTGGGCGCGGATGGCGTGGAAATGCTCTCGGCCTGGACGCAGCCCGGTGTGCAGCGGTGGCTGTGCGACAGCCTCGTCACCCTGCGCGCGTGGAAAGCGTCGCAGGCGGCGCTGTGCGGCGAGATGGGCTGGCAGGCCTGGCCGAGCGACGCGAACTTCCACGTCGCCAAGCCCGGCGGCGACGATTTCGCAGGCCTGCTGAAGCGCCTGCGGGCGGCGGGCATCAAGCTGCGCGACTGCACCTCTTTCGGGCTACCGGGCCACGTGCGCATGGGCGTGCTGCCGCCAGCCAGCCAGCAGGCGCTGCAAGAAGCCTGGACAAGCGCCGCCTGAACGCCTACACACCCACACCTGAAGAAGAACAGAACAGAAAGATGCTCTACGCCATCACCGCGCTTTTCCTCTGCCAGCTTGCCGGCGAACTGCTCGTGCAGTGGCTGGGGCTGCCCATTCCCGGCCCGCTGATCGGCATGGTGTTCCTGTTCATCGGCCTGCTTGTGCGCGGGAGCGTGCCGCAGGTGCTGAGCGATACATCGGGCCATCTGCTGCGCAACCTGATGCTGCTGTTCATTCCGGCGGTGACCGGCGTGATGCTGCATTTCGAGCGGGTGGGGCGCGAGTGGCTGCCCTTTCTCGCGGCCGGCATCGTGGGCGCGGCCTTCACCATGACGGTCACCGCGCTCACCTTCCGCTGGATGATCCGCATCACCGGCAAGGACGCCCGGTGAGCGCGCCCGCCAGGCTCTTCGAGATCTGGGTGTTCCTGGCCCAGTCGCCGCTGCTTTGGCTGTCGCTCACGCTGCTGGCGTACCTGGGGGCGCTGTGGCTGCACACGCGCAGCGGGCGCAATCCGATGGTCAATCCGGTGCTCATCTCGGTGATCGTGATCGTCACAGTGCTGCTGCTCACGCGCACGCCCTACGACACGTATTTCGAAGGCGCGAAGTTCGTGCACTTCCTGATCGGCCCCGCCACGGTGGCGCTGGCCGTGCCGCTGTACGGGCAGATAGACCGGCTGCGGCGGCTGTGGCTGCCCATCGGCGTGGCGCTGCTCGTGGGGTCGGTCGCGGCCATCGTCTCGGCCGTGGGCATCGCCTGGGTGCTGGGCGGCTCGCACGAGCTGATGATGTCGCTCGCGCCCAAGTCGGCCACCATGCCCATCGCGATGGGCGTGGCCGAGAAGATCGGCGGGCTTCCCTCGCTGGCGGCGGTGGCCGCGGCCGTTGCAGGCATCTCCGGCGCGATCATGGCCACCGGCCTGCTGAACCTGCTGCGCATCAGGGAACCGGCGGTGCGCGGCTTCGCGGTCGGCATGGCGGCGCACGGCATCGGCACGGCGCGCGCCATCCAGGTGAACGAGACGGCGGGCGCGTTCTCGGCGCTGGCGATGGGGCTCAACGGCATCGCCACCGCGCTGCTGGTGCCGCTGATCGTGAAGCTGATGGGAGCCTAGGGAAGGTCATGGCCAGGCAGCCTGTCGTGGAGCCGCGTCCGATGGAGCTGGTCTGGCCCTCCAGGGCCTATCTGCCCAGCTACGTTTCGGCGCTCAACCGCGGCTGGGCGCGCGACGAGACGCGGCCCGAATCGGGCGCCGAGGACCGCGCCGCCATCAAGGCCAACGCCGACCGCTTCCTCGCAAGCCTGGTCGACCGGGAGGCGAAGGGCGGACGCATCGTCATGCCCGACGGCTCCAAGGTGCGGCGCCTGCCGGGCTACAAGTGCTGGATGTGGGACGGCGAGTTCTGCGGCAGCATCGACCTTCGCTGGCAGCCCGGCACCGACGCCTTGCCGCTCTACTGCCTGGGCCACATCGGCTACAACGTGGTGCCCTGGAAGCAGCGCAGGGGCTACGCCACGCGCGCGCTCGGCGCGATGCTGAAGCTCGCGGCAGGGGAGGGCCTGAAGCGCGTGGAGATCACCACCAGCCCCGACAACTTCGCCTCGCAGAAAGTGATCGTGGCCAATGGCGGCGAGCTGGTCGAGACCTTCATCACCCTGCCGAGCCAGGGGAGCCTGACGAAGCTGCGCTACCGCATCGCGCTTGCCTGAATCGCGGCTGGCGCAGAATCGCACTCCCGCAAACCGAGCCGGAGAAGAATTCCATGGCCCAGTACACAGCGGAAGTCCTCTGGCTGCGCGGCGAGCAGGACTTTCTGTCGAACACCTACAGCAGGCGGCATTCGCTGCGCTTCGATGGCGGCGCCGAAGTGGCCGCTTCTTCCTCGCCGCACGTGGTGCCGCTGCCGATGTCCGACGCGTCGGCCGTCGACCCCGAGGAGATGTTCGTGGCCTCGCTGTCGAACTGCCACATGCTGTGGTTCCTCACGATGGCGGTGAAGCGCAGGTTCGTGGTCGACCGGTATTTCGACGCGGCCGTCGGCGTGATGGAGAAGAACGCCGACGGCAAGATGGCGATGACGGTGGTCACGCTGCGGCCCGAGGTGAGCTTCTCGGGCGAGAACCTGCCCACGCGCGAGCAGATCGGGCAGATGCACCACCGGGCGCACGAGGAGTGCTTCATCGCCAATTCGGTGAAGACCGAGGTGCGTTGCGAGCCGGTGTTCTGACGCTGCCTGGCGGGTTCAGCCGACCAGCGAGCGGCTCTTCATCTCGATCCGGGTGACCAGGCGCTGCAGCGCGCTTTCCGCACCAGGCGGCAGCGCCAGGAAGCGGAAGCCCAACTGGTAGCGCGGCGTGCCGTTGGGCTGCAGGGCGGCGGGGCGCAGCGACACCAGCTCCAGGTCGAGCGTGAGGCGCCCGAGTGCGCCCAGCGACAGTTCGCAGTCCCTGAGGAAGGTGCCCACCGGCAAGGCGGCCGCGCGCTCGTCGCGGGTGCGAAGGCCGACGCCGCCCAGCGACAGGTCCTGCACCTCGAAGGAGAAGGCCTCGCGGTTGGGCAGGGTGCCGGAGCAGGTATACGAATCGGCGATGGGCGCGTCGACGCGGAAGTATTCGCGGCGCTGAAGGTAGACGAGCACCTCGGGAAAGTCGGCCTCGAACGCCGGCAGGCCCTCGTAGCGGGTCTCGCGCGGCGAGGCGATGGAGAACTCGATGCGCACGCCGTCCTGCTGGGCTTCGAAGTGGCAGCGCGGCGCCGCCAGCAGGCCCTGGTTCTGCTCGGGCGAGGCGCCCCAGTCGAAGGTGAAGACGCGGGTGCGGGTGTCCACGTCGAGCAGTTGCGTCACCAGGTGGCCGCCCGCGTACTGCACGGTGAGGTTGTCGCGGCGGCTGGCGAGGTTGCGCAGGTGGACGCCGATCTCCGCCGGCGTGCGTCGGCCGAATCCGCTGGCGTGCTCGGCTGCATTCGACTGGTCTGTATCCATGAGCTTGTGATGTGTGTTGTCCGGCGCGCGCATGCACGGGCTCTTCCCGGGCCTGCCGTCGGACGTTCCGAATCGGGCCGCGGTACGCGCATGCGGCGGGGAATCGCGACGGCAATCCGGCATCCGGCCGAACTGGTTAACGGCATTTGCCGCCGGGAATTTAGGGCGGCGCGGTGAATTGCCGGCTGCAGAGGCTGCTGCAGCCGCGGATCATCGGCGCTGCAGCCTCGGGTTCTTCGCGAAAAGCTCGGCGGCCCAGTCCACGAAGGCGCGCACCTTGGCGCTCAGGTGGCGGTTGGGCGGGTACACCACGTGAATGGGCAGCGGGTCGCGGTGCCAGTCGGGCAGTATCCGCACCAGCTCGCCGCTCTCGAGCAGCGGCTCGGCCATGAAGGTGATGCACTGCGATATGCCGAAGCCGCCCAGCACCGCCGTGATGTGGGCGTTGCTCTCGTTCACGGACACGCGGTAGGGGCCGTTCAGTTCGATCTGCTCGTCGCCCTTCCTGAACTCGTGCGGGTACACGCGCCGCGTGGTTCCCGAGAAATAGCTGACCACGTGGTGGCGCTTCTCGATGTCGTTCGGGTGCTGCGGGATGCCGTAGCGCTTGATGTATGCGGGCGATGCCACGGTGACGAAATCCAGCGTGCCGATGCGCCGTGCCACCAGCGACTGGTCGTTGAGCTCGCCCGCGCGGATCACGCAGTCGACGTTGTCGCTGATGAGGTCGACGGTGCGGTCGCTCACGCCCAGGTCGACCTGGATGTCGGGGTAGCGGTCGCAGAAGGTGGCCAGCGCGGGCAGGATGATCAGCCTCGCCACCGATGTGCCGACGTCGATGCGCAGACGCCCCGTGGGGTTGGCCTGCGCATTCGTCATGCTGGCTTCCATGTCGTCGAAGTCGTTGAGCAGGCGCGCCGCGCGCTCGAAGTAGGCCGCGCCGTCGGGCGTGACGGTGACGCGGCGCGTGGTGCGGTTGAGCAGCTTCACGCGCAGGCGCGATTCGAGCGCCTGAATCTGCTTGGTGACCGTGCCCTTGGGAAGGGCCAGCGAGTCCGCTGCCCGGGTGAAGGTGCCGGCTTCCACGACGCGGACGAAGATCCGCATGGCCTGGATTTGATCCATCGAATGCCTGTTCTGGGTACCCGGCCCACACCGGGGGAGGCGGATTCTCACACAAGGAGACAATTCCCTCCGGTGGCACCGCCTGTTGTCTTGAGCTGTGCTGATTGTTGTCCGTTTGGAAACAGAGTGGGGCCGGCCGGCCTGTTTATGAACAGATCGGCCGACTTATATTTCAACCATCGCCCAAATCCCCGAGGTCGCCCATGTCACCCGTTCCATCGTCCCGTTCTGCCGAAGCTGCCGCCCGCGCTGCGGCACAAGGCGTGGAAGCCGATCTGTCGATCGAGCTGCCAGGCCGCGAACCGGTCGGTGCCCGTGTGTACGGCCAGCGCGCCAAGGGCGATGTGGCACCGCTGGTGCTGCATTTCCATGGCGGCACTTTTGTCTGCGGCGGCCTGGACAACGGCCGCAACGTGGCGCGTCTCCTGGCCGGGGCGGGCGCGGTGGTGGTTTCGCTGGCCTATCCGCTGGCACCGCAGTCGCCGTTCCCGGAACCCATCGAAGTGGGCTATGCGGCCCTCGAATGGCTCTACAAGCAGCGCACCAAGCTCGGCGGCAAGGGCTCCCAGGTGTACCTGGCCGGCGAGGAGGCCGGCGGCAACCTGGCGGCTGCCGTGGCGCTGATCGCCCGTGACCGGGCCCATCCGCCGATCGCGGGCCAGATCCTGCTGTCGCCCATGCTCGACCCCTGCGCCGGCACCGCCTCGCTGCGCAATGCCACCAGCGACGCGGCCGAATGCCGCTGGGCCAGCGGCTGGGAGAAGTACCTGAGCTGCCCCTCGAACGCCATGCACCCCTACGCGGTGCCCAGCGGTTCGCTGCGGCTGTCGGCACTGGCGCCGGCGCTGGTGCTGGTCGGCGCCGACGACGCGATGCACGATGAGGCCATGACTTTCGCCAACCGCCTGCGCGCGGCCGGCATCGAGGTCACGAGCAGCGTGCTGCCCAGCGCCGCCAACTGGCCCAAGGCGCTGTACGACACCGAGAACACGGGCTGCGTGGCCTGCGAAGCCGCGGTGCAGCAGCATTTCCGCGAGTTCTTCAGCGCGACCACGCCGCCTCCTGCGACGGCTGACCACCCCAGCTAGTACCCGGCCGTCACCGGCTGCCTGATCGACACGCTGCCAGCGCGGCCGCGTGCCGGGGCCCCTTTTTTCCTGAAATCCCGCCTCCTGGTGCCAAAAGCGCCGGGGTGGCCTGTTGCATCCCAAAAGTCATCGAGAAGGACTGAACATCATGTCGAACAACGAGAAAAAGCTGTCTTCCGCCGCCCGCAAGGGTCTCTGGCCCGCCGTGACCGGCATCACCGCGCTGCTGGCCGTGGCCGCGGCGGTGGTGGGCATGTACAGCTTCAAGGCCGAAGCCAACAACGCGCCGGCGGCGCCGCCGGCCACGCCGGTGTCGGTCGCTACCGTGGCCCCGAGCGAGATCAACGCCTGGGACGAGTTCTCGGGCCGGCTCGAAGCCGTGCAACGCGTCGACGTGCGCTCCCGCGTCGCGGGCGCCGTGCAGGCGGTGCACTTCCGCGAAGGCGCGCTGGTGAAGCAGGGCGACCTGCTGGTCACCATCGACCCCGCCCCGTACGCGGCCGAGGTCGAGCGTGCCGAGGCGCAGGTGGCTTCCGCGCAGGCCCGCCAGTCGTTCAGCCGCAGCGAGCAGGAGCGCGCCAGGCGCCTGTGGGACGACAAGGCCATTGCCCAGCGCGAGTACGACGAGCGCGTGAACGCCGGCCGCGAAGCCGAAGCCAACCTGCGCGCGGCACAGGCCTCGCTGCTGTCGGCACGCCTGAACCTGGGCTACACCCAGGTGCGCGCGCCGGTGTCGGGCCGCATCGGCCGCATCGAGGTGACGGTGGGCAACCTGGTGGCGGCCGGTCCGGGCGCTCCGGTGCTGACCACGCTGGTGTCGGTGAGCCCGATCTACGCGAGCTTCGACGCCGACGAGCAGGTCATCACCCGCGCCCTGAAGGAGCTGCCCAGCGGTTCCAGCGCCCGTGGCCAGATCGAGAGCATTCCCGTGCAGATGGGCACCGCCGGCATCGAGGGCACGCCCTACACCGGCAAGCTGCAGCTGATCGACAACCAGGTCGACGCCCGCAGCGGCACCGTGCGCGTGCGCGCCTCGTTCGACAACAAGGACGGCGCGCTCATCCCCGGCCAGTTCGCCCGAATCCGCATGGGCCAGGCCCGCAACGACACCGCGCTGCTGGTGAGCGAGCGTGCCATCGGCACCGACCAGAACAAGAAGTTCGTGATGGTCGTTGGCGACGACAGCAAGGCCGTCTACCGCGAGGTGACGCTGGGTGCCTCCATCAACGGCCTGCGCGTCGTGAGCAAGGGCCTGAAGGCGGGCGACCGCGTCATCGTCAACGGCCTGCAGCACATCCGCCCCGGTGCGGTGGTGGCTCCGCAGCAAGTGACGATGGACGCGAAGGCAGACCCCAAGCAACAACAACCGGAAAGCGTCGCGGAAGCGGCCAAATCTTGAACCACCCCCAGGCTTGCTCACTTCGTGTAGCCGCCAACCCCCTCACGGGGGCAACACCAGCGGCCCGGCAAAGCCGGTTCCGCGGTGTTCCTGAAATGGGAGCCACTTGGATGCCGCGTGCTTGCACGCGGCGTGGACCGCGCACGACGCGGTGGAGTAAACGAACATGAATCTCTCAAAATTCTTCATCGACCGGCCGATCTTTGCCGGCGTGCTGTCGCTATTGATGCTGATAGCGGGCCTGATCGCGTTGCGCGGTCTGCCGATCTCGGAGTACCCGGAAGTCGCGCCGCCCTCGGTGGTGGTGCGCGCCCAGTACCCCGGCGCCAATCCGAAGGTGATCGCCGAGACGGTGGCCACCCCGCTGGAAGAGCAGATCAACGGTGTCGAAGGCATGCTCTACATGGGCAGCCAGGCGACCACCGACGGCGTGCTGACGCTCACCGTCACGTTCCGCCTGGGCACCGATCCCGACAAGGCACAGCAGCTGGTGCAGAACCGCGTCTCGCAAGCCGAGCCGCGCCTGCCCGAAGAAGTGCGCCGCCTGGGCATCACGACCGTCAAGAGCGCGCCTGACCTGACGATGGTGGTTCACCTCGTCTCGCCGAACAACCGCTACGACATCAACTACCTGCGCAACTATGCGGTGCTGAACGTGAAGGACCCGCTGGCGCGCATCGAAGGCGTGGGCCAGGTCCAGATCTTCGGCGGCGGCGACTACTCCATGCGCGTGTGGCTCGACCCGCAGAAGGTCGCGCAGCGCGGCCTGTCGGCCTCCGACGTGGTGGCCGCCATCCGCGGCCAGAACGTGCAGGCCGCGGCCGGCGTGGTCGGCGCTTCGCCGGGCCTGTCGGGCGTGGACATGCAGCTGTCGATCAATGCGCAAGGGCGCCTGCAGAGCGAGGAAGAGTTCGGCGACATCATCGTCAAGAGCGGCACCGACGGCGCCGTCACGCGTCTTCGCGACATCGGCCGCCTCGAAATGGGCGCCGCCGACTACTCGCTGCGCTCGCTGCTGAACAACGACCCGGCCGTCGGCATGGGCGTGTTCCAGGCGCCGGGCTCCAACGCGCTCGACATCTCGGCCAACGTCCGCAAGACGATGGCCGAGCTGAACAAGAACATGCCCGAGGGCCTGGAATACCGCATCGCCTACGACCCGACGCAGTTCGTGCGCGCGTCGATCGAATCGGTGATCCACACGCTGCTCGAAGCCATCATGCTGGTGGTGCTGGTCGTGATCCTGTTCCTGCAGACCTGGCGCGCTTCCATCATTCCGCTGCTGGCCGTGCCGGTGTCGGTGATCGGTACCTTCGCGGTGCTGCACATCCTCGGTTTCTCGATCAACGCGCTGAGCCTGTTCGGGCTGGTGCTGGCCATCGGTATCGTGGTGGACGACGCCATCGTGGTGGTGGAGAACGTCGAGCGCAACATCGAGGCCGGCTTGACGCCGCGTGAGGCCACGTACCGCGCCATGCGCGAGGTGTCGGGCCCGATCATCGCGATCGCGCTGGTGCTGGTGGCCGTGTTCGTGCCGCTGGCCTTCATCAGCGGCCTCACGGGCCAGTTCTACCGCCAGTTCGCGGTGACCATCGCGATCTCGACGGTGATCTCCGCCATCAACTCGCTCACGCTGTCGCCCGCGCTCGCCGCCTTGCTGCTGCGCGGCCACGACCAGCCCAAGGACGCGCTGACGCGCGGCATGGACCGTGCGTTCGGCTGGCTGTTCCGCGGCTTCAACCGCTTCTTCCATCGCGGCTCCGAGGCCTACAGCGGCGGCGTCAAGCGCGTGATCTCGCGCAAGGCGCTGATGCTGGGGATCTACGTCGCGCTCATCGCCGTGACCTTCGGTCTCTTCAAGGCGGTGCCCGGCGGCTTCGTGCCGGCGCAGGACAAGCAGTACCTGATCGGCTTCGCCCAGCTGCCCGACGGCGCCACGCTGGACCGCACCGACGAGGTGATCCAGCGCATGGGCGAGATCATGAAGAAGAACCCGAACGTGGAAGACGCCATCGCCTTCCCGGGCCTGTCGATCAACGGCTTCACCAACAGCTCCAACTCGGGCATCGTGTTCGCCACGCTCAAGCCCTTCGACCAGCGCAAGCGCCCCGACCAGAGCGGCGGCGCGGTGGCGGGCCAGCTCAACGGCGCCTTCTCGAGCATCCAGGACGCCTTCATCGTGATGTTTCCGCCGCCGCCGGTGGCGGGCCTGGGCACCACGGGCGGCTTCAAGCTGCAGCTGGAAGACCGTGGCTCGGTCGGCTACGACCAGATGGACGCCGCGGTGAAGGCCTTCATGGCCAAGGCCTACCAGGCGCCCGAGCTGGCCGGCATGTTCACCAGCTGGCAGGTCAACGTGCCGCAGCTGTACGCCGACATCGACCGCACCAAGGCCCGCCAGCTCGGCGTGCCGGTGACGGACATCTTCGACACCATGCAGATCTACCTCGGCAGCCTGTATGCGAACGACTTCAACAAGTTCGGCCGCACGTACTCCGTGCGCGTCCAGGCCGATGCGCCTTACCGCGCCCGTGCCGAAGACGTGGGCATGCTGAAGGTGCGCTCGACCTCGGGCGAGATGGTGCCGCTGTCGGCGCTGATGAAGGTGAATTCGACCTTCGGCCCTGAACGCGCCATGCGCTACAACGGCTACCTGGCCGCCGACATCAACGGCGGTCCGGCGCCGGGCTATTCCTCGGGCCAGGCGCAGGACGCGATCACCAAGATCGCGGCCGAGACGCTGCCCAAGGGCGTGAGCTTCGAGTGGACCGAGCTGACCTACCAGGAGATCCTGGCTGGCAACTCTGCCTTCCTGGTGTTCCCGCTGGCGATCTTGCTGGTGTTCCTGGTGCTGGCCGCGCAGTACGAAAGCCTGACGCTGCCGATCGCGATCATCCTGATCGTGCCGATGGGCATCCTGGCCGCGATGACCGGCGTGTGGATCTCGGGGGGTGACAACAACGTCTTCACGCAGATCGGGCTGATCGTGCTGGTGGGGCTGAGTGCGAAGAACGCGATCCTGATCGTGGAGTTCGCCCGGGAGCTCGAATTCGCCGGCCGCACCCCCGTGCAGGCCGCCATCGAAGCCAGCCGCCTGCGCCTGCGCCCGATCCTCATGACCTCGCTGGCCTTCGTGATGGGCGTGCTGCCCCTCGTGCTGTCCACCGGCGCGGGCTCGGAGATGCGCAAGGCCATGGGCGTGGCGGTGTTCGCCGGGATGATCGGCGTGACGGCCTTCGGCCTGTTCCTGACGCCGGTGTTCTACGTGCTGCTTCGCCGCCTCGCGGGCAACCGGCCGCTCAAGCTGCACGGCGAAGTGCCGCACGGTGACGAGTTCGTGTCTGCCGACCATCCGGCCACGCCTGCCCCGCATGGCGGCTCCGGCGGTGGCGGCATGCACCCGGTGCCTGCCTCGCCGCGTCCCTCGCACGGCTCGCATGACTGACTGATCGGGAAGAAGAAAGAAAGCTGATCATGAAATTCTCAGTACAACCCTTGGTGAAGCCCGCCCGGGCCTTCCGTACCGCCTTGCTGCCCCTGATGGCTGCCCTGGTGCTGGCCGGCTGTGCCACCGTGCCCTCGGGCCTGCCCGAGATCACGACCACGGCCCAGTTCAAGGAGCAGGGCAAGGAGCAACAACAGCAGGGCGCCACGCCGCCAGCCGGCTTCACGCGCGCCGTGCCCGCCGAGGCACAGCCGCGCGGCGCCTGGTGGCTGGCGTTCAACGACCCGGTGCTCAACACGCTGGTCGAGAAGGCCGACGTGAACAACGGCAACATCCAGGCCGCCGCCGCGCGGCTGGCCGAGGCCCGCGCGCTGGCGCGCAGCGCCAACGCCGACCGCCTGCCGCAGATCGGCCTGAGCGCCGGCGCCAACCGCGGCGCGGGCCTGGACAAGGCCACCGCCAGCACCCGCCCGGCCACGATGACCAACATCGGCGCCACCTTCTCGTACGAGGTCGACCTGTTCGGCCGCCTCTCGGGCGCGAGCAATGCGGCCAAGCTGGATGCAGCCGGCCGCGAGGCGCTGCTGCAGAGCACGCGCCTGGCGGTGCAGGCCGAAGTTGCGCAGACCTACCTGCAGCTTCGCGCGCTGGATGCCGAACGCGTGCTGGTGCGCGAGCAGGTCGAGGCCTATCGCGACACGCTGCGCCTGTCGCAGCGCCGCGAGCAGGCCGGCGACATCGCCGAGCTCGACGTGGCGCGGGTGCAGACCGAGGTGTCGTCCACAGAGTCGGACGCGCTCGCGCTCGACCGCCAGCGCGCCCAGGTCGAACATGCGCTCGCGGTGCTGGTGGGCGATTCGGCCTCCAGCTTCGGCCTGAGCGGCGCTGACTGGTCGACCACGCTGCCGAGCATTCCGCCCGGCGTGCCCGCCACGGTGCTCACGCGCCGCCCCGACGTGTCGGCCGCGCAGAGCGCCGTGCTGGCCGCGCAGGCCCGCGTGGGCGTGGCGCAGGCCGCGTGGTTCCCCGACATCTCGCTGACCGGCGCCGCCGGCTACGCCTCGCCCGAGATCGGCGACCTCTTCAAGTGGTCGGCCCGCTCGTGGGGCGTGGGCGCGCTGCTGTCGCTGCCGATCTTCGACGGCGGCCGCCGCGAGGCCGGCGTGCAGGGCGCCAACGCCCAGCTCGACGGCGCTCTCGCGAGCTACCGCACGCAGGTGTTGGTGGCCTTCCAGGAAGTCGAAGACCAGCTGGCGGCCATCCGCACGCTGCAGGAGCAGTCGGTGGTGCAGGCGCAGGCCGTCWCCTCGGCCGCCCGAGCGACCAGCCTGTCGGACACGCGCTATCGCAACGGCTACATCAGCCAGCTCAACCTGCTCGACGCCCGCCGCAGCGAGCGGCGCAACCGTCGCCAGGCGCTGCAGG
>NZ_JASMRZ010000087.1 GCF_030462475.1 Variovorax sp. CAN15 | reverse complement strand
CATCCCCAGATGGCTGCGATGGAACAGTTTCACGGCACCACCATCGTGAGCGTGCGCCGCAAGACCCCCCAGGGCGATCAGGTCGCCATCGGCGGGGACGGGCAGGTCACTCTCGGCAACATCGTCATCAAGGGCACGGCGCGCAAGGTGCGCCGCCTCTATCACGGCAAGGTGCTCGCAGGCTTTGCCGGCGCCACGGCCGACAGCGGCTTGCCGAACTCCAGCGGAGCCGGGAACACCTTGGCGTAGTCGTCCGCGTAGGGCGGCAGCGCGAAGCCGAAGTCGAAGCGCCGCGCCGTCAGCCGGCCGCCGTGCAGCCATGCAAACAGCCGCCAGTACACCCGCAGCATCAGCTCGTGCAGGAAGTTCTGGTGCATGGGGGGACGGACGTTCAGCCGCAGCCCGACGCCCGCGAGGGCGCCTTCGCGCAGCAGCACCAGCGACAGGTCGTCCTGCAGCAGGTCGAAGGTGCGGGCCACGCGGCGCAGCGCCACCTCGAAGGTGCGCGCGCCGATCGTGGAGCGCGTCATCAGCGCAAAGCTGCCGCAGCGCAGGCGGCGTGTGAGGAAACACAGGGCCTCGTCGTCCAGCCGCTCCATCAGCAGCGCGAAAAGGGCGACGTATTGCTCGGCGGTGACGCGCGATCCGGGTTCGTCGAGCAGCGCGGGCGCGATGCCGGCTTGTTCCAGCGCGGCATCGACGTCGATGGGCGCCTCGTCGCCCCGGGCACGGATACCCGAGAGCATGCCCTGGACGAAGATGATTGGAATGGTGACTGGCGGTTGCAGCATGGTGGCGCAGCGATCAGACCGCAAGCTCGCCGTCGTGTCGATTGAGGTTTTCTGCAATGCGAACGAAGCGAAGCGCAATCGCCGGGCCGGGCCCGCGTTCCTACCATTCGGCCACAGAACAAGAGACGGAGACACACCATGTACCTGACCCAGGGCCTCCACCGGGCCGTGCAGCAGCGTCCCGATGCCATCGCCGTGCGTTTCGCCGGCCGTGCCCGGACATTCCGCGACTTCGCCGAACGCGTCGCGCGCCTGGCCGGTGCGTTGCAGCGGCTGGGCATGGGGGAGGGCGACCGCGTCGCCATGCTGTCGCTCAACTCCGACCGCTACCTGGAATACCAGATGGCCGTGCCCTGGGGTGGCGGCGTGCTCAACCCCTGCAACATCCGCTGGTCGGCCGCCGAGATCCTCTATTCGCTGGAAGACTCGGGCTCCGGCATCCTGCTGGTCGACGAGACCTTCCGCGCGGTGGTCGAGCAGATGCGCGGCCAGTCGAAGAGCCTGCGCGAAGTCGTTTACTGCGGCGACGGCCCGGTGCCCGCCGGCATGCGCAGCTACGAAGGGCTGATCGACGCAGCCGCGCCGGTGCCCGACACAGTGCGCCGCGGCGAGGATCTGGCCGGCATCTTCTACACCGGCGGCACCACGGGCTTTCCCAAGGGCGTGATGCTGAGCCACACCAACATCTGCAGCTCGGCGCTCGCGGCACAGGCAGAGGGTTTGGCGCCGGCCGACGGCTGCTACCTGCACGCCGCGCCGATGTTCCACCTGGCCGACATGGGCCTGGCCACGCCGCACTGGTTCACCGGCAACACCCACGCCATCATCCCGATGTTCACGCCCGAGGGCGTGCTCGACGCCATCGAGCGCGACCGCGTGACCAGCCTGCTGCTGGTGCCCACCATGATCCAGATGCTGGTGGACCACCCCGCGATGCGGCAGCCGCGCGACCTGAGCAGCCTGAAGAACATCACCTACGGCGCCTCGCCCATCTCCGAGGCCGTGCTCAACCGCGCGATGGACGCCTTCCCGGGCGTGGGCTTCGTGCAGGCCTACGGCATGACCGAGCTGTCGCCCATCGCCACGCTCAACCCGGCCTACTTCCACACGGCCGAGGGCCGCAAGCGCGGCAAGCTGCGTGCGGCCGGACGCGCCAGCGTGTGCATGGAGGTGCGCGTGGTCGATGCGGACGACAACGAGGTGCCGCGCGGCACCGTCGGCGAGGTGGCGGTGCGCGGCCCCAACGTGATGCAGGGCTACTGGAACAAGCCCGAGCAGACGGCCGCCGCGCTGCGCGATGGCTGGATGCACACAGGCGACGGCGCCTACATGGACGACGACGGCTTCATCTTCGTGGTCGACCGCATGAAGGACATGATCATCAGCGGCGGCGAGAACGTCTATTCGGCCGAGGTCGAGAACGCCATCAACCAGCACCCCGCGGTGGCGGCCTGCGCCGTCATCGGCATTCCGAGCGAGGAATGGGGCGAGGCGGTGCATGCCGTGCTGGTGCTCAAGCCGGGGCAGGGCGTCAGGCCCGAAGAGCTGATCGCCCACTGCAAGACCCTGATCGCCAACTACAAGTGCCCGCGAAGCGTGGCCGTCGTCGATGCGCTGCCGCTGTCGGGCGCCGGCAAGGTGCTGAAGACCAGGCTGCGCGAACCCTTCTGGCAGGGCCAGCAGCGCAGCGTGGCCTGAATCTGTTTCTCTCTTCTCTTTTCTTCGAACTTCCAGGCAAGGAGCCTTTCATGAGTCAAGACGTTCATGTGGTCGGGGTCGGCATGATCCCGTTCACCAAGCCGGGCGCGAACCAGCCTTATCCCCAGATGGCCGCGCAGGCCACCAATGCCGCGCTGAAGGACGCCGGCATCGGCTACGAGCTGGTGCAGCAGGCCTACGTGGGCTACGTGTACGGTGACTCCACCGCGGGGCAGCGTGCGCTGTACGAGGTCGGCATGACGGGCATTCCGGTCGTCAACGTCAACAACAACTGCTCGACTGGCTCGACCGCGTTGTTCCTCGCGCGCCAGGCCGTGGCCAGCGGCGCGGCCGACTGCGTGCTGGCGCTGGGCTTCGAGCACATGAGCCCCGGCGCGCTCGGCGCGGTGTTCAACGACCGGCCCAGCCCCTTCGACCACTTCGAGAACATCACCGACGAACTGGTCGGCAACGAGCAGGTGCCGCTCGCGCTGCGCTACTTCGGCGGCGCCGGGCTGGCGCACATGCAGCAGTACGGCACGCAGATGTCGACCTTCGCGAAGATCCGCGCCAAGGCCAGCCGCCACGCGTCGAACAACCCGGTGGCGCTGTTCCGCACCGTCGTCACCGAGGAGGAGGTCATGGCCGCGCCCGTCATGTGGCCCGGCGTGATGACGCGGCTGATGGCCTGCCCGCCCACCTGCGGCGCGGCAGCCGCCATCGTCTGTTCGCCCCGTTTCGCCGAGCGCCACGGACTGGACCGCAGCGTGCGCATCAAGGCGCAGGCCATGACCACCGACCGCCCCATCACCTTCGAGAGCCGCGACATGCGCGAGGTGGTCGGCTTCAGCATGGCGCAGGAGGCTGCGCAGAAGGTGTACGACGCGGCCGGCGTCGGCCCGCAGGACGTGGACGTGGTCGAGCTGCACGACTGCTTCGCGCACAACGAGCTCATCAGCTACGAGGCGCTGGGCCTGTGCCCGGTGGGCGGCGCGGAGAAGTTCGTGGTGGACGGCGACAACACCTATGGCGGCAAGGTCGTCACCAACCCGTCGGGTGGGCTGCTGTCGAAGGGCCATCCGCTCGGCGCCACAGGGCTGGCGCAGTGCACCGAGCTGGTACAGCAGCTTCGCGGCACGGCCGACAAGCGGCAGGTGGAGGGCGCGCGCCTCGCGCTGCAGCACAACCTCGGCCTGGGCGGTGCCTGCGTGGTCACGCTCTACGAGCGGGTCTGAGAGAAAGGGCTGCAGATGATCGACCGCAAATGGATCGGCCACGAACTGCCGCTCTCGGTGCTGCCCATCGAGCGCAGCCGGCTGCAGTTCTTCGCCAAGGCCATCGGCGAGACCGACCCCGTCTACACCGATGCCGCCGCCGCGCGTGATGCCGGCTACCCCGACCTGCCCGCGCCGCCGACCTTCCTGTTCGCGGCCGAGCTCGATTCGGGCGCGTCCGACCGGCTGCTGGCCGACCTGGGCATTCCATTGTCGAAGCTGCTGCACGGCGAGCAGGGTTTCAGCTACCACAAGCCCGCCTGCGTGGGCGACACCGTGACGGTGCGCTCAGCCATCACCGACATCTACGACAAGAAGAACGGCGCGCTCGAATTCGTCGTCAAGACCTCGCGCGCCACCAACCAGCGCGACGAGCTGGTGGCCGAGCTGCGCTCGGTGATCGTCTGCCGCCATTGACGAAGGAGCCTGCACCGATGACCGCACCGACCTACGACGCCGTGAACGTCGGCGACGAGCTGCCCGCGCTGCAGCTGCCGCCCGTGAACCGGACCACGCTCGCGCTGTTCGCGGGCGCCTCGGGGGACCACAACCCCATCCACATCGACACCGATTTCGCGCGACGCTCGGGCATGCCCGACGTGTTCGCGCAGGGCATGCTGGGCATGGCCTGGCTGGGCCGGCTGCTCACGCAGTGGGCGCCGCAGTCGCAGCTGCGCCGCTTCGACGTGCGCTTCCAGGGCATCACGCATCTGGGCCACGCGGTGCGCTGCAGCGGCCGAGTGATCGAGAAGCTGGAGCACGAAGGCGAGCGCTGCGTGCGCGTGGAGGTGCACAGCGCCAATCAATACGGGCAGACGCGCATCGCCGGCGAAGCGCTGGTCGCGCTGCGCTGAGGACTCACACCAACAAGGAAAGAACTCGGACATGACACTCAAGCTCGACGGCAAGGTCGCCCTCATCACCGGTTCGGGCCGCGGCATCGGCCGGGCCATTGCGCTCAAGCTCGCGTCGGAAGGCGCGCGCATCGTCGTCAACGACCTCGACGCGGAGCCGGCGGAAGAAACCGTGCAGGCCATTCGCGCCGCAGGTGGCCAGGCAGTAGCCTGCGTTGGCAGCGTGGCCGCGCCGGACTTCGCGGAGCGCTTCATCGGCACTGCGGTGAGCGAGTTCAAGGGGCTGGACATCATCGTCAACAACGCCGGCTACACCTGGGACAGCGTGGTGCAGAAGATGACCGACGAGCAGTGGTACGCCATGATCGACGTGCACCTGACCGCGCCGTTTCGCATCCTGCGCGCGGCGCAGCCGGTGATCCGCGCGCTGTCGAAGGCCGAGACCGAGGCGGGCCGGCGCGTGGTGCGCAAGGTGGTCAACATCTCGTCGGTGGCAGGGCTGTTCGGCAACGCGGGTCAGGCGAACTACGCGGCGGGCAAGGCGGGCATCGTCGGCCTCACGCAGACGCTCGCCAAGGAATGGGGCCGCATGAACGTGACGGTCAACTGCGTGGCCTTCGGCTTCATCCAGACCCGACTGACGGCCAGTACCGCCGAGGCATCGACCGCGAACATCGAGGGGCGCGAGATCAAGGTGGGCATCAATCCGGGGCTGCTGGCGATGATGGAGCAGTCGATTCCGCTGGGACGCGGCGGCACGCGCGAGGAGGCGGCCGGCGCGGTGTACCTGCTGTGCGCGCCCGAGTCGGACTACGTGAGCGGCCAGACGCTGATGTGCAGCGGCGGGCTCACGGGCATCTGAGCATGGAACTCAGCGAAGGCATCGCCTGGGGCGTGGAGGAGCGCATTGGCCGCATCGTTCTGAAGCGGCCGGAGCGGGCGAATGCGATCGGGGCCCGCAGCAGCCGGACGCTTGTGCGGGCCATCGACGAAGTGCTGGCGGGCAAGCCTCGCGCCATCCTGCTGACCGGCGAGGGGCGGGTGTTCTGCGCCGGTGGCGACATCGGCGAGTTCGTGGCGGCGGGCGAAGCGCTGCCTGCGCTGGTCGACGAGATCCTCGACCGCCTGCATCCGGCATTGCTGCGCCTGTCGAACAACCCGGCGCCGCTGGTCGTCGCGGTGAACGGTTCGGTAGGCGGCGCAGGCGTTGGGCTGGCGCTGTGCGGCGACTTCGTGCTCGCCGCCGAATCGATGAAGCTGCGCACGGGCTATGCGGCCATCGGGCTGTCGCCGGACGCGGGCGCTTCGTACTTTCTCGCGCGCCGCGTGGGGCCGGTGCGTGCGCAGCAGTTGCTGATGATGAGCGATGCCATCGACAGCCAGCGCTGCCTGGCATGGGGCGCGGTCGATGCGATCTACCCCGACGCCGAGCTTGGGGCGGCCTCCGACGCGCTCGCCGCGCGGCTTGCGAACGGCGCCAGCGCATCGTTCGCCGGCATCAAGACGCTGTGCGCCGGTGCGCCGGCACGGCCCTTCGAGGAGCACCTGGCGCTGGAGCACAAGCTGCTGCGCGAGCGGGCAGGCAGCGCGGATGCGCGGGAAGGCGTGGCCGCGTTCGTGGCGAAACGCGCGCCCAGGTTCACCGGAACCTGAGCGCCGCTGCGGGAGCATCGTCAGCCGTTGCGCTTGAACAGCTTCGCGATGCCCCAGAGCGCCGCGCCGCCGGCCACCACCGCCAGCTTCGCGAACTTGGCGAGGAAGGCCGCGATGATCGCGAACAGGCCCAGCTTCTTCACCGCCGCGCCGGCCACCAGCGCGGCCAGGCCGTAGGCGGCGACCTTGTCGGTGGACGAGTTGAAATCGGCGTACTTCTTGCCGTCGTCGTACTGGATCGCGCCGAGCAGCTTGCTCGCGTCGGGCTTGTACTTGTCGAGGTCCTTCGCGTTGGTGATGAGGTTCAGGCTCAGGTAGCCCTCGCGGCCCAGCGCATAGGTGTTGTAGTTGACGCCCTGGTTGCCGTCGGTGCTGCCCTTGCGCTGCGACAGCGCCGACCACACGAGGCGGTGCGAGGTGGCGTCGTACTGCGGCTTCTGTGCCCAGCCGGTGACCTCGATGGAAGGGATGCCGCGCTTGGCGCGCTCCTCGTTCGCGGCCTCGGTGCCTTCCTTCAGGCTCTTGAGCAGGTCGTCGGCGTTCCAGTCCTTGGCGTCGTCGTCCTTGATGTAGCCCTCCTTCACGAACTTCACCACCGCCATCCAGTCGGCATCGTCAGCGGGAAAGATCACGCCGATGAAGGTGTCGTCGGTGCGGTTGCCCATGCTGCGCATGAGCTGCGCGGCGGCGGGCGTCGGCACCCACACGTAGCCGGCGGGCAGGTGCAGTTGGGCCTGGTCGCGCAGCACGATATCGGCGGGACCGAGCTTCTGCACGGCCTTGGCGGCCTTGAATGCGGCGTCCTGCTCGGCTTCGAGCGAGCTGGCGGTCGAGGCCTGGGCGGAAGGTGTAGACGGCGTCGTGGTCGGCGATGCGGCTTGGCTGGTTTGCGCCACGAATGCGGCGCACGCGAGCAGCACGCCGGCCGTCAGGCGGGCGGTTTGAATACGCAAGTTCTCTCTCCTCGGTTGTTGTCGGTCTGGTGAGCCGAGGGAGTTTAGGGGCAGCCCGGGAGGCGGCGAAGAGCTGCGGCGCTCTCACTTCCAGGGCGTAGGCGCCGGCACCTCGCACACCGGCTCGACGTCGACGCTCTTGAAGTCCGCGGGCGAGACGATCTCCAGGTACTCCATGTCGGGCGAGTAGTCGAACAGGAAGTGCCGGATGCCCGGGCGCTGGTGCACCACGTCGCCGGCCTCGACCAGCGTTTCCTTGTCTTCGTACATGAAGCGGGCCCAGCCCTTGACCATGATCACGATCTGGAAGTCCGCCTCATGGCGGTGCCAGCCGGTGCCCGTTTCCGGTGCCATGTTGGCCTTGACCAGATGCGCGATCACCTTGCCGTTGGTGGCTTCGGCGATACCCAGGTCGCGATAGAGAAAAAAGTCACGCAAACCACCCGATACGAACTCGGTGTCGCCAGGCTTCACATGGGAGAACTGGGTGGCGGTACGGTCCAGCATGGGGCGCTCCTTCGCAGGTGGTGGGTGTTGCGGTGCAACACGCATAAAGCGTTCCCGGGCTGGGCCGGATCGACACGATTCAGCGGCTTGCGAAACCGTCGGTCGCGCGCAGCAGCCGGTCGAGGATGCCGGGCTCCGAGTAGGCGTGCCCCGCGCCCTCGATCAGATGGAACTCCGCCTGGGGCCAGGCCTTGTGCAATGCCCAGGCGTAGCGCGCGGGGCAGGGCATGTCGTAGCGGCCGTGCACGATCACGCCGGGGATGCCGTGCAGCCGGTGCGCGTCGCGCAGCAGCTGGCCTTCTTCCAGCCAGGCGTCGTGCACGAAGTAGTGGTTTTCCAGCCGTGCGAAGGCCAGCGCGAAATGATCTTCGCCATGCGCCGCGGCAATCGCCGGGCTGGGCAGCAGCGTGATGGTCTCGGCCTCCCACACGCTCCAGGCGCGCGCCGCCTCGATGCGCGCGACCGGGTCGTCACCGGTGAGCCGCTTGCGGTAGGCGGCGATCATGTCGCCGCGCTCGGCCTCCGGAATGGGCGCCTGGAACTTCTCCCACTTGTCGGGAAACATCTCCGACACGCCGAACTGGTAGTACCACTGGAGCTCCGCCCGGGTCACGGTGTAGATGCCGCGCAGCACCAGTTCGCTCACGCGGTCGGGGTGCTTCTGGGCGTAGGCGAGGGCGAGCGTCGAGCCCCACGAGCCGCCGAATACCAGCCACTTGTCGACACCGGCGCGCTGGCGCAGGCGCTCGATGTCGGCGACCAGATGCCATGTCGTGTTGGCCTCCAGGCCGGCGTGCGGCAGCGAGCGGCCGCAGCCGCGCTGGTCGAAGAGTGTCAGGTCGTAGCGTGCCGGATCGAAGAGGCGCCGGTGCTCCGGCGAGATGCCGCCGCCGGGGCCGCCATGCAGGAACACCGCCGGCTTGGCACCGGGCGTGCCGCAGCGCTCGTAGTAGATCTGGTGGCCGTCGCCCACGTCGAGCATGCCGCTTTCGTACGGTTCGATCGGGGGATATGGTTGGCGCAGTTCGGTCATTGGAAGGGCCTTTGCCTGTCGATGATTCAGGATGAATGGTCGCACGAAGGGGCTTTGGGGAAGCGCCGCTTGACGGGCCCGCAGGCCTTCCAGATACTCAACCGCATGGTTCACTCAGCCGCTCGTCCGGACACCGACGCCCTCGACGCAGTCTTCGCCGCGCTCTCCGATTCCACCCGGCGCGCCGTGCTCGAAGCCCTTGGCGAGCGCAGCCTCAGCGTGACCGAACTGGCCGGGCCGCACGACATGTCCCTCACCGGCTTCATGAAGCACCTGCGCGTGCTCGAAGACGCGGGTCTGATCTCTCGCACGAAGGAGGGCCGCATCGTGCGCTGCGAGTTGTCGCCCCGGCCCATGCAGGAGGCCGCCGTGTGGTTGTCGCGGTACGAGAAATTCTGGAGCGGGCGCCTGGACGCGCTGGCGCGCTTTCTCTATCACCAGGAGGAGACCGAATGGAGAAACCTTCCCCCGGCGGCACCGGACGCCCCGCGCTCACCCTCAGGCGGCACTACCGCGTTTCGCCCGACAAGGTCTGGCGCGCGTGGACCGACCCGCAGGCGCTGAAGCTCTGGTTCGGGCCCGGGGAGATCGTCTCGGTGCCGATCGCCGAGGTCGACCTGCGCGTGGGCGGGCGCTTTCGCGTGGCCATGCTGGCCGGCGACGGCGAGACGCACGACGTGAGCGGCACGTATCTCGAGGTCGTGCCCGGGCGCAAGCTGGTCTTCAGCTGGGCCTGGCACAGCACGCCTGAGCGAGAGTCGCGCGTCACGGTGCGCATCGAGCCCGATGCCGATGGCTGCGAGCTGGTGCTCATCCATGAGCAGTTCTTCGACCAGTCCGCACGCGATGCGCACGAGCACGGCTGGAGCGGCGCGCTGGTCAAGCTTCAGGGCTGGCTGGAAGCGCCGGCGGCCTGAAGCGGCCCCGGGTGGCGCCGCATTGCCGCATCGCCTGCGAGACCCCATACTGGGCTTCCCTCGACGCGACTACCGGAGCCTTCCATGAGCAACGAACTGCGCAAGAAGCTGCATGACCTGGCCGAACTCTGCGACAACACCGCCGATCCGCAGACCAGGGCCATCATCGAGGCGATCCGGCTCCAGACGGCGGTGCTGAACGAACGGCTCTTCGCCATCGAGATGCAGGTGTCGGCCCTCTCCAAGCGCCTGGAGAACACGACCGACTGAGCGGGGCGCGCTTTGGCGGGATAATCCCGGCCATGAGCGGCAATACCTTCGGCAATCTTTTCGCGGTCACCAATTTCGGCGAGTCGCATGGCCCGGCCATCGGCTGCGTCATCGACGGATGCCCCCCCGGCATGGAGCTCAGCGAGGCTGACATCCAGGGCGACCTGGACCGCCGCCGTCCCGGCACCAGCCGCCACGTCACCCAGCGCAACGAGCCCGACACCGTGCAGATCCTCTCGGGCGTGTACGAAGGCAAGACCACCGGCACACCCATCGCGCTGCTGATCCAGAACACCGACCAGCGCAGCAAGGACTACGGCCAGATCGCCCAGCAGTTCCGCCCGGGCCACGCCGACTTCACCTACTTCAGGAAATACGGCATCCGCGACCCCCGCGGCGGCGGTCGCTCCTCGGCGCGGCTGACGGCACCCATGGTCGCGGCCGGCGCGGTCGCCAAGAAGTGGCTGGCCGAGAAGTACGGCGTGGTCTTTCGCGGCTGCATGACGCAGATCGGCGAGATCGCCATTCCCTTCGAGAGCTGGGACCACGTGCCCAACAACCCCTTCTTCGCCCCCATCGCCGACGTGAGTGCGCTGGAGGACTACATGGACCGCTTGCGCAAGGCGGGTGATTCGTGCGGCGCGCGCATCCGCGTGAGCGCCTCGAACGTGCCGGTGGGCCTGGGCGAGCCGCTCTTCGACAAGCTCGACGCCGAGATCGCCTACGCCATGATGGGCATCAACGCGGTGAAGGCGGTCGAGATCGGCGCCGGCTTCGACAGCGTCACCCAGCGCGGCACGACGCACGGCGACTCGATCACGCCGACCGGCTTCGTCACCAACAACGCGGGCGGCATCCTCGGCGGCATCAGCTCGGGGCAGGACCTGGAAGTGACCATCGCGATCAAGCCCACCAGCTCGATCATCAGTCCGCGCCAGTCCATCGACATCCACAACAACCCCGTCGAGGTGGTCACCAAGGGCCGCCACGACCCGTGCGTGGGCATCCGCGCCACGCCCATCGCCGAGGCGATGCTGGCGTTGGTGGTGATCGAGCACGCGCTGCGCAACCGCGCGCAGTGCGGCGATGTTTCTCAGGGCCCGCTGGGCAGCAAGACAGAAGCCGCGTCGCCGCAGGCGTCCTTCCTCTAGTGCCCGAGCCGCCACCAGTGGCCGCCGCCAAACGCGGCCACCTGCTGGCGTTCGCTGGCCTTTCGGCCAGCTATTTCGCGCACATCGGTTTCTTCAACCCCTACCTGCCGCTCTGGCTGAAGGACCTGGGGCTGCCGATCTTCACCATCAGCCTGCTGGCGTCGGTGCAGTCGATCACCCGCGTGTTCGCGCCCTATGCATGGGGCGCGCTCAGCGACCACACGGGGCAGCGCGTGAAGCTGCTGCGCTTCAGCGCGGCGGTGGCCCTTATCAGTTCCTTCGGCTTGTGGTGGCACGGCGGGGCGTGGTGGCTTGCGCTGGTGCTGCTGGTGATGTTCACCCACACCAGCTCGATGATGTCGCTCACCGAGGCAGCGATGGCGCAGCTCGTGGCCGGCGACTGGGGGCGCTACGGGCGCATCCGGCTTTGCGGCTCGGCGGGCTTTCTGCTCACGGTGTTCGTGGCGGGCGAGTGGTTCGACCGCTTCGGCATGAAGCACTTTCCGGCATGGGCTGCGGGCACGCTGGCCATCGTGCTGATCGCGACGATGAAGCTGCCCGACGTGCGGGAGCCACCCGCTGCGCACGACGCGGTGAAGGAGCCCATCGGGCCGGTGTTGCGCAACCCCTCGGTGCAGTGGTTCTTCGCGGCGCTGTTCTTCCAGGTGATGTCGCACTTCTCGGTGTACGCGTTCTTCTCGCTGTATCTCGATTCGATCGGCTACGGCAAGAGCACCATCGGGCTGCTGTGGGCGCTGTCGGTGGTGGCGGAGATCGTGTGGTTTTTCCTGCAGGGCCGGCTCATCGGCCTGATGCCGATGCCGCGATGGATGCTGGTGTGCGGCATCGCGGCGGTCGCGCGGCTCGGGCTGACCGCGGGCCTGGCTGGATGGATCGCTGCGCTCATCCTTGCGCAGTGGCTTCATGCGCTGAGTTTCGCGGCGCATCACACGACCTGCATCGCGGTGGTGTCGCGGCGATTCCCTGGTCATCTGCGCGGGCGCGGGCAGGCGCTGTTTACGGTTATCGGCTATGGCTTCGGTGGCGTGCTGGGTGTTCTGCTCGGTGGCGCAGTCGCGCAGGCCTTTGGATATCGCACGATGTTTACAGCTGCGGCCTTGCTGGCGGTGCTTGGCAGTGCATGTGCGTGGCGGGTGATGAAGTTGGATCGGATGGAGCGCGCGAGCAGGGCCTGAGCCCGGTTGACGAAGTGTCATGGGCCTTACATGCCCACGTCACCGCGGATTTTTACGCTGCGCGCTCCGTAATCTTTTCTCCTAATTTCCATGTCCGTTTCAGACGACTCGCGCGGCGCACGCACGCCGCGCCTCCTTGCTCCTGCCGCATCGAACGCTTCCGAACAGAACAACGACAACAACACGCCGCCGCGCCGGCAGGTGCTCAAGCTCGGAGCTTCGCTTCTCACGGTCGGCGGCAGTGGTGCCTTGCTTGCGGCCTGCGGCGGTGGTGGCAGCGATGCGCCCGTTCTCGGTTCGCTGCCGGCCCCGGCGCCCGCACCTGCGCCGGCACCGGCACCGACGCCTGCTCCGCCCGCCGCTGCTGCCAAGATATCGAGCTTCTCGATCGCAGTGATGCCCGACACGCAGTTCTACGCACGCTATGCCACGGCGGCCGAGAGCGACCAGTACAACAAGCGCTTCGGCAGCGCTCCCTTCGCCGCGCAGACGAAGTGGATCGCCGACAACGCCAAGGGCCTGAACATCCCGTTCACCATTCACCTCGGCGACGTGGTCGACCAGGTCGGCAAGCCCGACCAGTGGAAGGTGGCCGATGTTGCCATGAAGATCCTCGAAGACGCGAAGCTGCCCTACAGCGTGCTGGCCGGCAACCACGACGTGCTGAGAGATGTCGACTACAGCGTCGATTCAGTCGGCGGCACCGATAAGGACCGTACCCCGGCCAACGAGCCCTACATCCAGTGGTTCGGCACCGAGCGCGCGAAGAAGCAGGCCACCTTCGGCGAGCGCGACACCAGCGGCTTCCACGAGTACCACGTGTTCGAAGCGCAGGGCCAGAAATTCATGGTGCTGTCGCTGTCGTGGCGCATCTCCGATGCCGGCATCGCGTGGGCCCGCCAGGTGATCAGGAAGAACCCGTCGCTGCCGGTGATCCTGGTGAACCACCAGTTGCTCAACATCGCGCCCGACGGCACGAGCCCGCTCGAAACCGACTACGGCAAGATGCTGTGGGAGAAGCTGATCCGCGACAACGACCAGATCTTCATGACGCTCAACGGCCACCACCACGGCGCCGCGCACCTCACGAAGATCAACGACTTCGGCCACAAGGTCGAGGAGATGGTGGTCGACTACCAGATGGCCTACCAGGGCGGCAACGGCCTGATGCGCCTGTACGAGTTCGACCTGACCAACAAGAAGATCAAGGTGCTGTCGTTCTCGCCGTGGGTTCCGCAGAAGCCGGCGGCCACGCTCAACAGCTTCGACCAAGCGGTGCTCACCACCCCCAACGAAGCCTTCACCATCGACATGGACTTCGCCCAGCGTTTCTCGGGCTTCAACAAGAGCTTCGGCACCGGCAGCGCCACCATCGAAGGCTCGCTGGTGGRCAAGGCCCGCGCGATGATCCTTGCGAACTACAAGGAACCGGCAACGACCGTACAGCGGCCCGCCACGAACTCGGACGACTACCCCAAGGTCGCGAACACGCTGGCGCACTGGCGATTCTTCGGCGGTACGGCCAACCAGCCTGTGCTGCCCGGTGCTGTCATTGCAGACGTCACGGGCAACAACCCGCTGCACCGCGATGCGCTCAACCAGGGTGGGGTTGTGGGGGCTACCGATGGCGACATCGTGTGGACGGACGATCGCCATTACCTTTCGGCTGCTCCTGGCTCGGTGCGTTTCCTGAACACCAACAAGAACACGCCGCGCCTGAGCTATTTCCTCACCGAAGCTGCGGCGCCGATCAATGCACAGACGCTGGAGAACGGGTACACCATCGAGGCGTTCATCAAGATCGATAAAGCCTGGACCTCCGACAACAACGCCTGGATGAACATCATGACGCGCGACGGACGCAGCGGTGATCTACCCGGCTACGCGGGCGATGGCGACGCGCCGCCGATGTTGTTTGCCATTTCGAGCTTGCGTGAGGTGCAGTGGGAAGTAGTTCCGAGCCCCGCCGGGCCCAATGCAAAGACCAACTGGTCGGGCGAGGTGATTGCCGATCGCTGGATCCACATAGCAGTTGTCAACGACCCGGTGTCCTACGATACGACCATGTACGTAGAGGGCGCACCGGTGCTGCGCAACGTCATGGGGGCGAAGGGCCTTGCCACCCTGTCGCCCACCTCACAGTGGGTCGTGGGTGGTGGCTCATGGAACCTCAAACGAGGCGACGGCTTCTTCGGCAACATCGGCGAAGTCCGCGTCGTCGCCGCGGCGCTGACCCCCTCGCAGTGGCTCACGGCACGCAAGCCGACTTGATCCGAGCCCGCAGCCTTCCCGCTGCCGTTGTTGGCGCGGGAAGGCTGGCCTCGTCGACCTTCTCTCGACGTTCGACCTTCATCCTGGCGGGGAAGGTCTCCGCTCCCGAGTCTTCCTTTGCGACCGGATTTCCGGCGGCAAGGTGTTCCCGTCCCGAAAGCGGATGCTGTCCGGGCCGGCGCAGGCACGCTTCGCTTTCGAATATCGGCCTATAGAGCATGGCGCCTTGGCCGATATGGCAATACCGGCTATGCAATAGCGCGCTATTCGCTGCAGGCCTCCGCCATTTCGGATTGCCGAGTCCTGTCGATCCCTCGCCAATGAATTGCAGCAGCGCTGACGAATCGCAATTGGCGCCGCAATAGCTCTCCGTGCTTCCCCCGGAGCGACTCTGATCAACCGTATTCGAGAGTTGCGCACTTCATGCCGGCTCGCCTATTCAGCTTTTGGCTTCCAGCGAAAAGCAGCACTTAGAATAATTGTGAAAATATGCGTCAGGGAGGCGGATATGCCGCTCAATTTGAAAACGATATTCGTAACCATTGAATTCCAATTAATTGATTTGTCTTATCTGCAGGTCGAGGCGCCGCAATGAGCCGGCGCGTCAGCATCGAGACGCCCGCAGGTGAGGCGCTGCAGTTCCGCCAACTGGTAGGCCGCGAAGCGCTGAGCCAGCTGTATGCCTTCGACATCGAGTTGCTGGGCAACAGCAACGCCATCGATCCCAAGAGCCTGCTCGGCAAGAGCTGCAACGTAGTGGTGGAAACCGAGGGAGGCGTGCGCTATCTCGGCGGCATCGCCACCCGGTTCGGGCTGCAGCAGGAGGATTCGCGCCATTCCTTCTACCGACTGCGCCTTCGCCCCTGGCTTTGGCTGGCCACGCGGCGCAGCGATTTCCGCATCTTCCAGGGCAAGAGCGTGCCCGAGATCGTCATGGAAGTGCTCGGACGCTACGGCCATCCCGTCGAGCAGAAGCTCACGCGCGGCGACTACCGGCGCTGGGACTACTGCGTGCAGTACCACGAGAGCGACTTCGACTTCGTCTCGCGCCTGTGCGAACTCGAAGGCATCTACTACCACTTCAGGCACGAGGCCAGCCAGCATGTGCTGGTGTTCGCCGACGACATCGTCAACTCCCACAGCCCGCTGCCCGGTGGCGAGGAGGTGCGCTACCACCCGCTGGAGAAGTCCGGCATGGGACAGCGCGAGCGCATCTACGCATGGGAGATCGCCGAGGAGGTGCGCTCGGGCCATCACTACAACGACGACTACGACTTCGAGAAGCCCAAGGCCGAGCTCTCGCACCTGCGGCAGATGCCGCCCGGGCATGACCACGACGCCCACGAGCAGTACGAATGGCCCGGCGGCTTCGTGCAGCATGGCGACGGCGAAACCTACGCGCGCCTGCGCAACGAAGAGCAGCTCAGCCAGCGCAACCGCGTCACCGGCCGCGCCAACCTGCGCGAGCTGGCCACCGGCCATACCCTGCGCCTGACGGGCCACCCCAAGGCCGACCAGAACCAGCAGTACCTGCTCGTGGGCGTGAGCTACCACCTGCAGGAGAACCTGCAGGCCAGCGAAGGCGTGGAGGGCACCGAGGGCTCCGTGCAGCGCTTCGCCTTCGAGGCCCAGCCCACCAGCTACGCATGGCGCGCGCCGCGTACCACTGCCAAGCCGCGCACGCGCGGCCCGCAGACCGCCATGGTCGTGGGCCCGGCGGGCGAAGAGATATGGACCGACCAGTACGGTCGCATCAAGGTGCAGTTCCACTGGGATCGCCTGGGTCAGGACAACGAGAACTCCAGCTGCTGGGTGCGCGTCTCCACCGCGTGGGCCGGCGCCACCTTCGGCATGACCAGCGTGCCGCGCATCGGCATGGAGGTGATCGTCGACTTCCTCAACGGCGACCCCGACTACCCCATCGTCACCGGTTGCGTGCACAACGCAGACACCATGCCATCGTGGGAGCTGCCCGGGCAGAAGCACCTGTCGGGCATCCGCAGCAGGGAGCTTGGAGGCGGTCGCGGCAACCACCTCGTGCTGGACGACACGCAGGGCAAGATCCAGGCGCAGTTGCGCAGCGACCACCAGTCCAGCCAGCTGAGCGTGGGACACATCGGGCGGATCGAGGACACGGCGGGGCGCAAGGAGCCGCGCGGGCAGGGCTTCGAGCTTCGTACCGACGGGCACGGCGTGGTGCGCTCGGCCAAGGGCCTGCTGATGACCACCGAGGCCCGGCCGAATGCGCAGGCGCACGCCACCGACATGGGCGAGACGGTGGGCCGCCTCACGCAGGCCCGCGATCTGCACGAAGGCCTGAGCGGGCTGGCGCAGGGCGCGCAGGCCCATGAAGCCGGCGACCAGGACGAAGTCACCACGAGCATCAAGGAGCAGAACGACGCCATCAAGGGCCAGGGCGGCAATCGCGAGCAGGGCGACTTCCCCGAGTTCCAGGAGTCGCACCTGACACTGGCCAGCGCCAAGGGCCTGCAGACCGTGGCGCAGGGCTCGACGCACATCGTGAGCAACGAGCACAGCGCGCTCACCAGCGGCGGCCATACGAGCGTGAGCGCGGGCAAGAGCATGCTGGTGAGCGTGCAGAGCGCGATCCGCATGTTCGCCGCCAAGGCCGGCATGCGGCTGGTGGCGGCAGGTGCGGACATCGACATCAAGGCGCTGAAGGACAGCGTCAATGTGCTGGCCAAGCTCAACATCACGCAGACGGCCAACAAGATCACCATCCAGGCGAAGGAAGAGGTGGTGATCAACGGTGGCTCGAGCTACAGCCGCTGGAGTTCGGGCGGCATCGAACACGGCACCGCCGGCACCTGGCGCGAGCACGCCGCGGTGCACAGCCTCGTGGGGCCGGCCAACGATGGCAAGCCCGCGCTGCCCAATCCGCCGCAGGTGCCGAAGGGGCAGCTAGACCTGTATCACCAGTACATCAAGCCGAGCGGCGAAAAGCGGCAGGGCGTGGCGCAAGGCGACTTCACCGTGGTCGACTCCGAAGGCGGCACGCATGCCGGCACCTTCGACCGCAACGGCTTCGCCACGGTATCGGGCCTGCCCATCGGCACTGCCAAGGTCACGTTCGGCAAGGACCCTCGCGACCCCTGGGAAGAGGGCAGCTACTACGGCACGCCCGAGGACTGGAAGGCGAAGGGCGCGACTGGCGTCGCGGCCAACGGAGCAGGCGGCGGCGTGTCCGGAATCTCGGGTCTTATGGGCGGCGTTGCCGGCTTGACCGGTTCGGCGGGTGGCGCCGCAGGCGCCCTCGCGGGTGTAGCAGGCATGGGCAGCAAGGCTGCGAGCGCATTGAACCAGGTCACCCAGGCCGCAGGCGTCGCGCAGCAGGCCGTGGGCGCGGCCCAGGCGATCCAGCAGGGTGGCGCCAAGGCGCTTCTGGGTCAGGCAAGCCAGGCTGCAACAGGCATGGCGATCCAGGCAGCCGGCGCCAAGCTCGGGCCGATGGGCGTGCCCATCACCGGCGTGATGAGCGGCATGGCTGCGGGCGCCATGAAGCCACCCGGCATCGTGACGGCGGTTGCAAACCCGGTGTCGACAGGCCGAACGCCAGGCTTCGCGGGCTGACCCTGCGCGGCGTCCCTGACTTCACCAACCTGAGGCGAGAGTTCGGAGAGAACAAGAAAAAATGGCAGAACAGGACGCGGCATCGAAGCCGCAGGCAACCGAGCGCGAACCACAGACGGCGGTGGCGCCACTGAACACGATCGTGAAGGAGGACGTCGCCGCTGCGAGCAAGGCAGTGGACGACTGGCTGCGCTCGTTCAGCGGCGGCTACGTGACGCTGGAGCGATTGACGATGGTGCTGGGCAGCATCCCGATCGTCGGGAACATCATGGCCCTGGTGGATGTGTTCCTGGACATCATCAACATCGTCGAGAAGAAGGCCAAGGACGGCGTCGATGCGTTCCTGAACTGGGTGAGCCTGGGCATCAACCTGATCGGGCTGATCCCGATACCGCCGAGCATGGCGGCCGCACGCATGAGCCTGAGGCCGACGCTGCACCTGGTGAAGCAGGAGCTGAAGTCGGCAGCCTCGAATCTGGGGGAAGCCATCGTCACGACGCTGGTGGGGCACCTGAACGCCACCATCATGGGCGAGTTGGACACGTTCATCGACGGAGCCATCGCCAAGCTCGATGGCATCCTGAAGAGCTGCGCGGATCTTGCGGACAAGATCATCGACAACCTGGTGGACATCCTGCGGCGTGTGCTGGGGCAGAAGGACCTGTTCACGGTGGGTACGCCTGCCGTGGCGGAAATGAAAGTGCACGACCCGAAGACGCAGAGCACGTGGAGCCGGATGTGGGGCGCGGCGGTGCGCTACTCGAAGCAGTCGGCGAACTATGTGGCCAAGGCGGCGGCAAGCCAGCTGCCCGATGGGATCGCGGGCCGGGTCAATGGCGTGATCACGCAGATGCTGGACTTCAAGCGGCTGCTGCGGGGGCAGTTGTCGAAGCTGGCGGACAAGGAGGCGCAGGCCAGCATCATGTGGCTGCTGCACAAGCTGCGGGATGCGCTGCTGAAGAAGAAGGGCAGGCGTTCGGCCATCGTCCCGCCTCAAGCGGGCGCGGTGGCCCAGAAGGACAAGCCCGGTGACCAGCTCGGGCATATCAGCAAGCAGGCGCCGGCCAACGGGCGGGGATGCAGCCTCAAGAATCGACCTGCACCTGCGCGCAAGGGCGGCTCCATCGGCCTCTCACTGGGTGACGAAAGCTTCACCCACACCGACTTCGTTCTGGCAGCGCCGCTGCCGATCGAATGGGCGCGCACCTACGCCAGCGACCTCGACGCCTTCGACCACGGCAGCCTGGGCGCACGCTGGATCACCCCCTACAGCATGCGCGTGGACATCACCACGCCCACGCGAGGCGCACGCCAGGGGCAGCCCAGCCTCGTCTACCACGCCGCAGACGGCCGCAGCCATGCCTACCCCGTGCTGGCCGTAGGCCAGGCCTACTTCGACCCGATCGAGGAAGTCCGCGTCTCGCGCCTGAGCGAGAGCCTGCTGGTGCTGGACTTCGGCAAGCCGCTGCCCGAAGGCGAGCCCAGCGAGTGGCGCGAGATCTACGAGTACGTCGACAGCAAGCAGCCGCACTTCAAGCTCGTCGCGCAGCAGGCGAGAGACGGCATGTCCATCGGCCTGCGCTACGACCACGTCATTGCAGCGACGGGCGAGCGCGTGCTCAGCGACGTCATCAGCAAGCACGGCGAAGCCGTCATGGCGCATGTAGGCACGAAGCCTGATGCGCAGACCGGGCTCATCCAGTCGCTGTGGGAGCTCAAGGACGGCCAGGTCGTGCGCCAGCTGGCCGCCTACACCCACGATGCCGAGCGCGACCTTGTCTCGGCCCAGGACGAAGACGGCGCCAGCTGGAGCTATACCTACAGCCACCATCTCGTGACCCGCTACACCGACCGCACCGGCCGGGGCATGAACCTGGAGTACGACGGCACGGGCCCAAATGCCAAGGCCGTGCGCGAGTGGTCCGACGACGGCAGCTTCGCGCTGAAGCTGGAGTGGGACAGGAACATCCGCCTGACCTACGTGACCGATGCCTTGGGCGGGGAGACCTGGCACTACTACGACATCCAGGGCTACACCTACCGCATCATCCATCCGGACGGGCTGCAGGAATGGTTCTTCCGCGACGATGCGAAGAACGTCACCCGCCACGTGCACACCGATGGCACGACCGACGACTACACCTACGACCCCGACGGCAACCTGCAGACGCACACGCGTGCGGACGGCAGCCGTGTGCACTACGAGTACGACAGCCTGCACCGGCTCACCGGCATCCGCGATGCCGAAGGCGGCGTGTGGAAGCGCGACTACGACGCGCAAGGCCACCTCACGGAAGAGATCGATCCGCTGGGGCACAAGACCGAGTACGCCTACGACAAGGCCGGCAGGCCCGTGCGCATCACCGATGCCAAGGGCGGC
>NZ_JASMRZ010000086.1 GCF_030462475.1 Variovorax sp. CAN15 | reverse complement strand
CTTCGTATGACTTCGGTCCCGTGAAGCTGTTCGGTGAACTGTCGAAGGCCAAGAACAAGACTGTCGAAGGCCAAGAACAAGATCGATGTCACTTTTCTTCGGGCGCAGCGTCGATCTGGTCATAGGCCTTGGCTTCGCCGCCGAACTTGGCCGACAGCACCGTGGCGATCGCAGCCGTCAGCGTGGTCTTGCCGTGGTCGACGTGACCGATCGTGCCCACGTTCACGTGCGGCTTGGTGCGGGTGAATTTACCTTTTGCCATTTTTCGACTCCGAAAAAAACGTTTCCAACGTATGCAGATGGGTTGCAAAACGACCGTTGCAACCCCCAAAAACTGGTGCCCTTTGCGGGAATCGGACCCGCGACCTCTCCCTTACCAAGGGAGTGCTCTACCACTGAGCCAAAAGGGCTTTTGCCTAACCAATTCGCTTTCCGGCACCGAACCGGGTCTCTGGAGCGGGAGACGGGAATCGAACCCGCGTCATCAGCTTGGAAGGCTGGGGTTCTACCATTGAACTACTCCCGCATCGGGGGCACCCAAGGCACCCAAAGCGCGAAATCCAATCGCTCTTAGAAACCAAATTCATCGCTGGTGGAGAGGGCTGGATTCGAACCAGCGTACTCGTAAGAGGGCAGATTTACAGTCTGCTGCCATTAACCACTCGGCCACCTCTCCGGCGAACCTCGAAATATAGCACGGTTTTGTGACTACCCGGAAACCCAAGCATCAACAAAGATGCTGGAGAACCGCTCGAGGCGTTAGCCCACGATTATCGCCTAAGTTCACCCCGCCGGCCGCTGCGCCTCCCGCCACGCACGCGCTTCGCCGAAATGCCCGCAGCCGATGAACGGCACCGGCGGCCGCAGGGCCGAAAGAGGCGACGGATGATTCGACATCAGCACCTTATGTCGCCCAACATCGATCAACGCCCGCTTACTTTGCGCGTGCGACCCCCAGAGCATAAAAACAACAGGCTTGACGCCATTCGAAACATGCCGGATGACCGCATCCGTCAGCACTTCCCAGCCACGCCCGGAATGGCTGGCAGGCTGCGCTTCCTCGACCGTCAGGCAGGTGTTGAGCAGCAGCACGCCATGCGTAGCCCACTTCACCAGGCTGCCACCCGGATTCGGAAACGGCGGCGGCGCCGTCCCGAGGTCACGCTGCAGTTCCTTGAAGATGTTGCGCAGCGACGGCGGCAGTGCCACGCCCGGCGCCACGGAGAAGGCGAGCCCCTCGGCCTGGCCGCGCCCGTGGTACGGGTCCTGGCCCAGGATCACCACACGCACGTCGTCCGGTGGCGTGAGTTCCAGCGCCCTCAGCGGCTGCGGCGGAAAGATCACGGCGCCCGCATCGAGCCGCTCTCGCAAAAAACCCTGCAGTTTCTGCCCAACGGGGCCGTCGAAGAATTCATCGACCAGCGGCTGCCAGCCCGGTGCAACCGGCCAGTCAGCCGGATCGCTGCTCGACAGCTGATCGGGCCGGCTCATTTGAACAATGCGGCGAGGGCTTCGCCGGGTTCCCTGGCGCGCATGAAGGCCTCGCCGACCAGGAAGGCGTTGACGCCCGCAGCGCGCAAGGTGGCCACGTCCTCTCGCGTACCAATGCCCGACTCCGTCACCGGCAGGCGATCCGCAGGCAGCTTCGGCAGCAGATCGATGGTCGCCTGGATCGACACCTCGAAGTTGCGCAGATTGCGGTTGTTGACCCCGATCAGCGCCGTCTTCAGCTTGAGCGCGCGATCGAGCTCGGCCGCGTCGTGCACCTCCACCAGCACGGCCATGCCCAGCCCGCGTGCGATGGCTTCGTAGTCCTTCATCTGCGCGTCGTCGAGGCAGGCGGCGATCAGCAGGATCGCGTCGGCGCCCATCGCGCGCGACTCGTACACCTGGTAGGCGTCGACGATGAAGTCCTTGCGCAGCACCGGCAGGTCGCACGAGGCGCGCGCCTGCTTGAGATAGTCCACGCCGCCCTGGAAGAACTGCTTGTCGGTCAGCACCGAAAGGCAGGCCGCGCTGATCTCACCGTCACCTTCGGCGTAGCTCTGCGCGATGTCGGCCGGAATGAAGTCCGCACGCAGCACGCCCTTGCTCGGACTGGCCTTCTTGACTTCGGCGATCACCGCGGCATGGCCAGCAGCAATCCTGGCGCGCAGCGCGCCTTCGAAGTCGCGCGTCAGCACGCGGCTCTCGGCGTCGAAGCGCACGGCTTCGAGCGGCGCGCGCTTCAACGCCGCGGCCACCTCCTGGTGCTTGACGGCAACGATCTTGTCGAGGATGTCGGACATGGCTTCTGGGGTTCCTGTTCTCTTGAAGCTCAGACGGCGGCGGAGGCCTTGACCAGCTCGGCCAGCTTGGCCTTCGCCGCGCCCGAGGCGATGGCGGCGCGCGAGCGCTCCACGCCCGCCTGCACCGAGTCGACCACGTTCGCCGCATAGAGCGCCGCGCCGGCGTTCAGCAGCACGATGTCGAGCGCGGGGCCGGCCTGATTGTCCAGCACGCCCAGCAGCATCGCCTTCGACTGCTCGGGCGTCTCCACGCGCAGTGCGCGATTGCTCGACATCTGGAAGCCGAAGTCCTCGGGGTGCAGTTCGTATTCGCGGATCTCGCCATCCTTCAGCTCGCCCACCATGGTGGCCGCGCCGAGCGAGATCTCGTCCATGCCGTCGCGCCCGTAGACCACCACCGCGTGCTCGGCACCGAGCCGCTGCAGCGCACGCACCTGGATGCCCACGAGGTCGGGGTGAAAAACGCCCATCAGGATGTTCGGCGCGCCAGCCGGATTGGTCAGCGGCCCGAGGATGTTGAAGATGGTCTTGATGCCCAGCTCCTTGCGCACCGGCGCGACGTTCTTCATCGCCGGATGGTGGTTCGGCGCGAACATGAAGCCGATGCCGCACTCCTCGATGGAGCGCGCGATCTGCTCGGGCTTGAGGTTGATGTTCACGCCCAGCGACTCCAGCACGTCGGCGCTGCCCGACTTGCTCGACACGCTGCGCCCTCCGTGCTTGCTCACCTTGGCGCCCGCTGCGGCCGCCACGAACATCGAGCAGGTCGAGATGTTGAAGGTGTGCGAACCGTCGCCGCCGGTGCCCACGATGTCCACGAGATGCGTCGTGTCCTTCACCGGCACCTTGGTCGACACCTCGCGCATCACCTGCGCGGCGGCGGTGATCTCGCCGATGGTCTCCTTCTTCACGCGCAGGCCGGTGATCAGCGCGGCCATCATCACAGGCGAGCATTCGCCGCTCATGATGAGGCGCACGATGTGCAGCATCTCGTCGTGGAAGACCTCGCGGTGCTCGATGGTGCGCTGCAGCGCTTCCTGGGGGGTGATCATGGAAAGTCTCCTCGAAAAGAATCAGTCAGCGGCCGACGCGGACGGCTGCGGGCGCATCGGTGAACGCGAGCTTGAGGCCGAAGCCGATGAACAGCACGCCGGCGGCGCGGTCGAGCCAGTGCATGCCCTTCTGCACGGCGCCGCGGCGGGCCATCCAGCCCGCTGCGACGGCCCAGCCGACGTTCACGGGAATGGCGTTGACGTTGAACAGCACGCCCAGCAGCACGAAGTAGAGCGCCGTGTTGCCGGCACCGGGCGCGATGAATTGCGGCACGAAGGCCAGGAAGAACAGCGCGACCTTGGGGTTGAGCACGTTGGTCCAGAAGCCGCCGAGGAAGATCGCCTTCAGACTTCGCTCTGCGCCAGCCGCGGCCTCGGCCCGCAGGTCGGCCGGCGGCTGAGCGCGCGACAGCACCATGCGCACGCCGAGGTACAGCAGGTACGCCGCGCCGATGTACTTCAGCACGGTGAAGGCAGCGGCCGACGTCGCCATCAGCGTGCCGACGCCCACGGCGGCGGCAAAGATGTGGACGAAGCAACCCGCCGTGATACCGAGCCCGGCCATGATGCCGGCGCGCACGCCTGAACGCAGCGAGTTGGTCACGACGTACAGCACGTCGGGCCCCGGTGTGAGGTTGAGCAGCCAGCCGGCGGCGATGAAGGCGAGCAGATGAGGAAGATCAGGCATCTTGCTCCCCTGGGGCTCAGGCGTTGAAGAATCCGCGGATCGCCGTGACCGCGCGGTCGACGCCGGCGGCATCGACATCGAGATGCGTCACGAAGCGCAGCCGGTAGAGCCCCGTAGCAAGAATGCCCTGCTGGTTGAGGCTCGCGAGCAGTTCAGCGGAACGCGCCTGCGCGGCACCGGTGAGATCGACGAACACGATGTTGGTGTGCGGCGCCTCCACCTTCAGCCCCTCGATGCCTTCGAGCCCCTGTGCGAGCCGCTGCGCCAGCGCATGGTCGTCGGCCAGGCGGTCGATGTGATGGTCGAGCGCGTGCGATGCCGCCGCCGCCAGCAGGCCGGCCTGCCGCATGCCGCCGCCGGCCATCTTGCGAATGCGGTGCGCCCGCGCGATGAACTCGCGCGAACCCACCAGCGCCGAGCCGATGGGTGCGCCCAGCCCCTTGCTGAAGCACACCGACACGCTGTCGAAGCACTGCGCGATGCGGCGGGCTTCCGCGCGGATGTCGCTGCGCTTGTTCAGCGCGGCCTGCGCGGTCGCGGCGTTGAAGAGCCGTGCGCCGTCCAGGTGGCGCTGCAGTCCCTTGCTCTTGGCGAGATCGGTCGCGGCCTGCACGTACTCGAAAGGCAGCAGCTTGCCGCCCAGCGTGTTCTCCAGTGCCAGCAGMCGCGTGCGCGCGAAGTGCGCGTCGTCGGGCTTGATGGCCGCCTCGATCTGAGCGAGTGGCAGCGTGCCGTCGCTCGCGTGATCGAGCGGCTGCGGCTGCACGCTGCCGAACACCGCCGCGCCACCGCCCTCCCAGCGGTAGCAATGCGCCTGCTGGCCGACGATGTACTCGTCGCCCCGCCCGCAGTGCGACAGGATCGCGCACAGGTTGCTCTGCGTGCCCGTGGGCACGAACAGCGCCGCCTCGAAACCCAGCATGGCCGCGATCTTTTCCTGCAGCGCGTTCACGCTCGGATCGGTGCCGAAGACGTCGTCGCCCAAGGGCGCAGCCATCATGGCTTCGCGCATCGCGGGCGTGGGTTGGGTGACGGTGTCGCTGCGCAGGTCGACGACGGAAGTGCGATCGATGGTCATGGTGGCGGTCAATCCAGAAAGTTCCTGAGCATGGCGTGACCGTGCTCCGTCAGGATGGACTCCGGATGGAACTGCACGCCCTCGATGCGCACATCGTGCGCGAAGCCCGTGTGCCGCACGCCCATGATCTCGCCGTCGTCGGTCCAGGCGGTGACAGCCAGGGCCTTCGGGCAGCTCTCGCGCTCGATGGAAAGCGAGTGGTAGCGGTTGACGACGAATCTCTGGGGCAGCCCCGCGAACACGCCTTCCTGCGTGGTCGTGATCTCGCTGGTCTTGCCGTGCATGAGCTGCTGCGCGCGCACGATCTTGCCGCCGAAAGCCGCGCCGATCGCCTGATGGCCCAGGCACACGCCAAGAATGGGCAGCTTGCCCGCAAAGGCCTCGACGGCCGCCACGGACACGCCCGCCTCCGCCGGCGAGCAAGGCCCCGGCGACACCACCAGCCGCGTCACGCCCGAGGCGATCAGCTCGCCGATCTGCTCGACCGTGATCTCGTCGTTGCGGTGCACCTGCACGTCCGCACCCAGCTCGCCGAAGTACTGGACGATGTTGTAGGTGAAGGAATCGTAGTTGTCGATCATCAGCAGTTTCATGGCTTGCTCACAATCCGGTGCACGCCCTTGACGACGGGGAACACGTTGAAGTTGATCAGAAGGCCCAGCTTGAGGCCCGAAAGACGCAGCGCGGCCAGCATCTGGGCGCGATGCAGGTCGGTCAGCACGTCGACCGCCCTGAGTTCGACGATGACCGACTGCTCGACCACGAAGCCCGCGCGGTACACCTCGCCGAGCGCGCGCCCCTTGTAGCTGGCGGACAGCGCCACGTCGCGCGCGAAGCCGATCTCGCGCTCGGCGAGCTCGATGGCCAGCGCAGAGGCATAGGCCGCTTCGTCGAGCCCCGTGCCGAGCACGCGCTGCACCTCGACGGCCGCGCCGATGATCTCGTGCGAGAAATCGCTTTGAATGTCGGGGCCGGCGCTCATTCCAGCCCCTCCTCGACCAGCTCCGCCGCGCGCAGCAGCGCCCGCGCCTTGGCCTCCGTTTCCTTCCACTCCAGTTCCGGCACCGAGTCGGCCACCACACCGGCCGCAGCCTGCACGTGCAGCATCTGGTCCTTCACGATGCCGGTTCGGATGGCGATGGCCACGTCCATGTCGCCCGCATAGCTGATGTAGCCGCAGGCGCCGCCGTACAGGCCGCGCTTGGTGGGCTCCAGTTCATCGATCAGCTCCATCGCGTGCACCTTCGGCGCGCCGGTCAGCGTGCCGGCCGGGAAGGTCGCCTTTAGCACGTCGATGGCGGTCATGCCGTCCTTCAGCGTGCCTTCGACGTTGCTCACGATGTGCATCACGTGGCTGTAGCGCTCCACCGCGAAAGCTTCCGTCACCTTCACGGTGCCGGTCTTGGCGATGCGGCCGATGTCGTTGCGCGCGAGGTCGATCAGCATCACGTGCTCGGCGCGTTCCTTCGGGTCATTGATGAGCTCCACCTCGGCCGCCTTGTCGAGCTCGATCGACGCGCCGCGCGGACGCGTGCCGGCCAGCGGGCGGATGGTGATCTTCTGCTCGCCGTCGCCGGTATTCTCCTGGCGCACCAGGATCTCGGGCGACGCGCCCACCACGTGGAAGTCGCCGAGGTTGTAGTAGTACATGTAGGGCGACGGGTTCAGCGAGCGCAGCGCGCGGTACAGCGACAGCGGCGACTCGGTGTAGCGCTTGCTGATGCGCTGTCCCACCTGCACCTGCATGAAGTCGCCGGCGGCGATCATTTCCTTGGCGCGCTCCACGGCCGCGAGATAGTCGGCCTTGGCGAAGCTTCGCTCGGGCGGGTGCGGCTGCGTGGGCTTCACGATGGGCGCGCTCACCGAGTACTTGAGCTTTTCCTTCAGCTCGCGCAGGCGGCGCTTGCCTACCGCATAGGCCTCGGGCTGCTTCGGGTCGGCATAGACGATGAGGTACAGCTTGCCCGAGAGGTTGTCGATGACCGCCAGTTCCTCGCATTGCAGCAGCAGGATGTCGGGGCAGCCCAGCGCGTCGGGCGGGCAGCTCTTCTCCAGCTTGCGCTCGATGTGGCGCACGGTGTCGTAGCCGAAGTAGCCGGCAAGGCCGCCACAGAAACGCGGCAGGCCGGGCCGCAGCGCCACCTTGAAGCGCTTCTGGTACTCGGCCACGAAGTCGAGCGGGTTGCCGCGGACGGTCTCGACCACCTGCCCGTCGGTCACCACCTCGGTGACGGCCTCGGCGCCGAAGCCGCTGGCGCGCAGCAGAGTGCGGGCCGGCAGTCCGATGAAGCTGTAGCGCCCGAAGCGCTCGCCGCCCACCACCGATTCGAGCAGGAAGCTGTGCTTGCCGCCGCCTTGCGAATGGGCCAGCTTGAGGTAAAGGGAAAGGGGGGTCTCGAGGTCTGCAAAGGCCTCGGCCATCAGCGGAATGCGGTTGTAGCCCTGGGCGCTGAGGCTCTTGAATTCAAGTTCGGTGATCACGGGTTCGTTCTCCAATTGCCAGCCGGCGCTCCTTTGGCCGGGGGCAAGGTCATTCACGGGTGGTCCGGCGTCGTCGAGTATGTGTCGATCCGGAACCGCGGGCGCACGGCGTGCGCCGTGCAATCAAACAGTCAGCGAAGTATGGCGACGCCAGGGCCAGGCTCCCCGGCTGCCTTCACCTGTTTGAATGATGTGATGAACGAACATATGAGTTGCGGAGTTTAGCCCACGAAAACGCCCGGGCGTTCAATCGACCGCATCGGCAGTGCTTTCAGGGTTCCCCCGAGGCCGAACAAGTAGAACAAAAAGATACATTCGAACGACCGTTCGCAAAAATCCCAGGAGACAGCGTTGACCGCCCTTCCGTTCACGACCATGTTCTCTCGCCTCGCCCTGGCCGCCTGCCTTGCCGCCGCCAGCCTCGGTGCCTCGGCCGCTCAGGTCGACGTGGGCGGCGTCAGGCTCGACGACCAGATGGAACTGCGCGGCAGCCCCCTGCTGCTCAACGGCGCGGGCATCCGCTACAAGGCCATCTTCAAGGTCTACGCAGCAGGCCTGTACGTGGGCAAGAAGGTGTCGACCACGGAAGAAGCGCTGGCCGCACCCGGCCCCAAGCGGGTGTCGATCACCATGCTGCGCGACATCGACGCGAACGAACTCGGCAAGCTCTTCACCAAGGGCGTGGAAGACAACTCGCCCAAGAGCGAGATGGTCAATCTCATCCCGGGCCTGCTGCGCATGGGCCAGATGTTCGCCGACCAGAAGCAGCTGAAGGCCGGCGACACCTTCACCGTCGACTGGCTTCCCGGCACCGGCACGCTGATCACCGTGCGCGGCGTGCCGCAACCCGATCCGATCAAGGAACAGGCTTTCTTCAATGCGTTGCTGCGCATCTGGCTGGGCCCGAACCCGGCCGACTGGAAGCTCAAGGACGCACTGCTCGGAAAGCAGTAGGCATCGCAGCGAGGCCTGCTAGCGCCCCGCGGCCGGCACCAGCTCGGCCAGCGAATCGACGAAGCCGTCGGCATCCACGCCGCGCACCGGCTCGCCGTGGTTGTAGCCGTAGGTCACCAGCACCACGGGGCAGCCCGCCGCACGCGCGGCGCGCGCGTCGTTGCTCGAGTCGCCGATCATCAACGTGCGCGCGGGCGCCGTGCCCATCGCCTCGCAGGTCTTCAGCAACGGCAGCGGATCGGGCTTCTTGCGCTCGAAGGCATCGCCGCCGAACACCCGCTCGAAGAAGCCGTCGAGCCCCTTGTCGGCCAGCAGCGGCTTGGCGAACGAGGTCGGCTTGTTGGTGAGGCACGCCAGCCGCAGGCCCTGCGCACGCAGTGCCTTCAGCCCCTCGGCCACGCCGGGATACACCGCCGAGTGCCGTCCGTTGATGGCGAGATAGTGATGCTGGTAGCGCTCCCAGGCGCGGTCGAACAGCGCACGGGCCTTCGCGCCGGCCTCATTGGCATCGGCAATGGCTGGCGCCATCACATGCACGAGCGCCGAATGGATCAGGTGCTCCGAGCCCTTGCCCACCATGGTCTCGATGGCGGAGGGCGCCACGTGCGGAAGCGAGAGGTCGTCGAGCATGCGGTTGAGCGAAGCGGCGAAGTCGCCCAATGTGTCGACCATGGTGCCATCGAGGTCGACGATGGCCGCGTCGAAACTGGTGTGGTCGAGGCGAAAAGAATTCAAGGCAGGCAGACGGGATGGTTGCGGAATCGCCCGACACTTTACAGAGCATCGGCGCCCTCGCCCGCCTTGGGCACAGGGCGCCCTTTCAAAGTGTTTCAAAACCGTAGTTGCCATGCCCCGGAAACTTTTCGGGGCCTTTCGGACACCTATGCACCATTGTTTGCAAAACCCAACACCGAGGAACACTCCATGCGTCTCACGACGAAGGGCGGCTTCGCCTTGACGGCCATGATCGATGTCGCGATGCGCGAGCAGGACGGCCCCGTGCCACTGGCGTCGATCAGCAAGCGCCAGCACATTGCCCGCTCGTCGCTCGAGCTGCTGTTCAGCAAGCTGCGCCAGCACGCGCTGATCAAGGCTACACGCGGACCGGGCGGCGGCTACACACTGACGCGCAGGGCGTCCGAAATCACGGTGGCGGACATCCTCGCATCGGTCGATGGCCAGCCGCTGTCAGACGCAGAAGACTCGTCGCAGAAGAACGAGGCCGGCAGCAAGGGCTGCTACTCCACAGAGGCGCTGTGGGCCTCCGCCAAGCATCATGTGATGGAGTTCCTGGGCTCGGTCACGCTGCAGAGCCTGGTCGAAGACCAGCTGGCCAAGGGCGTGCGCGTGGAGCACGAACCTTCGCAGCCGAAGAGGAAAGAAGCCCCGCTGAGCCCGGCCGCCTTGCCGCTGCGCGTGAACGCTCCCAACTCGGTGTTCGCGTGGAACGGCGTCTTCGCCAAGCGCTGAAGAAAAAAAGACACATTCCCTTGCCGACGATGCCCCGTTGGCTGCTCGCTCTGCTGCTCGTGTTCGCACCGGGCTGCCAGAAGCTTTGCCGCGCTGGCCAGGCCGCACGACGCGGCGATGGCGCCAGTCATCGCCGGGCTTCATCTGTCGAGCCCCAATTGCGAGGCATCGGCCGAGCCGGCCACCGCGCTTCAAGAACGCCCGCCGGCCACCGAGCTGGCGCCGGAACTCTCCGAAATCTGCGGACGGCGCAACGCCACGCCGCGTGGTGTGACGCGCCACCGCCGCAGGACATGCACACGCCCGCATCCCGCGTGCCACGGATTCCCTTGAAACCGCCGCGCATGCACGACATCGCCGCCTAGGCGATGGATGGCGCGGGTCAGCTCGCAGCAAGGCGGCATCGGCCCGGTGCCCTCCATCGACGCCTTCGCGCCGGCGTATGGCCAGCCGTTGTCCGGCCCGCCCGTGAGCGGGCTGGGCGACAACGGCATCGCGCAGCGCGGCTTCTACGTTCAGGACCAGATGCGCAAGGGGCCGTGGTCGCCGGGACTCACGGTGCGGCACGACCGCGCGCAGCAGCGTCAACCGGCTGGTGACCTCCTCCTTCGACATCGACACCAACACCAAGACCACCTACAACGCGGGAATGCTGTACCTGGCGCAGAACGGGCTGGCACCCTGCTGAAGCCAGATCTCGGCCGCCAGTTCAAGGCGGGCCTGAAGTACCGATCACCCGGCATCGACACGCTCTTCACCGTGTCGGACTTCGACCTGTGCAAGAACAACTCGCCCACCTTCGACCCCTTCGTGATCGGCCCGGTCTCGCAGATCGGCGAGGTGCGCACGCGCGGCCCCGAATTCGAGGCGCGCGCCGCGCTCACGAAGCAGCTCAAGCTGGTGGCCAGCTACACGCTGCTCGACGCCAAGTTCACCCAGAGCCTGAACCCGGCGGAGATAGGCAAACAGCCGCTGAACACAGCGCGCCAGACCGCCTCGCCGTGGCTCGACTACCGCTTCGGCAGCCCCGCGCCGCAGGGCTGGAGCGTCGGCGGCGGCATACGCCACGTCGGCAAGGTGCCGGCCAGCATCGACAACAGCAGCTACTACCCGCCCTACACGCTGGTGGACGCTGCGCTGCGCTACGAGCGGGGTCCCTACGGCTTCGCGCTGAACGCCACCAAACTCACCGACAGGAGCTACGTCGCGGGCAACGGCCAGTACTTCGGCCAGCGGCGCGCAGTGCAGGCGAAGTTCAGCTACCGCTGGTAGCCGCGCCGGCTCGGCTTATGCGAGCAGCGACGGCAGTGCCTCGGTGGGCGGCGATGGCGGCGCCCCGGCGGGCAACGGAGCAATGGGGTACTGCCACAGCGGATGAATCTCGATGTACGAATCGAACAGGATGCTGTCGGCCCGCGGCCTGGCGACCTCGGTCTGTGGCACCCGTTCGTTCCTCGGCCTGCCGGTCAGCGCGGTGCGGGTACCGCTGCTCGGACCTGCGAGCTTGTAGATCTCGCAGGTGCCGTTGACCTTGCCGTAGCTCATGCCGTCGTTCCTCACGATGTATTGCACCGACGGCAGGTACTTGTGCCTTTCGTCGACGGTCATGCCGCACGCGATCAGGAAGTCGAGGATGAAGTTGGTGTCCTCGATCTGCGACATCCGCGTGTACTCGCTGTCGGTGTAGGCAGCCGCGTAGTCGAGGCACACGTCCACGCCGAACGGCACGCCCCCGAGCGGATCGTTGTCGAAGCCCTTGAACTCCTTGCCATCGGCGAAGTACGCGGCAACGGTCGTCGATCTCTTCGTCACCAGGATGTCGAGGTTGCCCAGCAGCGCCTTCCAGTACGACTGCCCGTCCTTCGCGACTGATCCGCCCATCTTCAAGTCGATCCCCGAAACATGGCGCTTGGGCCACATCGCGATCGGGCGGCTTCCATCGGGGTTGCTCTTGCTGAAGTTGTCGATCACCAGCACATAGTTGAGCGCCTCGTACGCAGGCAGATCCTTGTCGGCGACGGGCGACGCGGGAGCACCGGCTGGTGCAGCCGCCGCACCGAGTTGCTTCTTCAGCACCTGCGTGGTGCCCGGCAGCAGTGCGAGCTTGCCGTACTTCTCCTGCGGAAAGAGCGCGATCAGCTCGCGCACATGCTTCTGCACCTCGACGACGCAGGTGCTGGAGAAGATCCTGATCTCGTCCTCGTTCTTCACTGCATCCCAGTTCACGTTCCAGTAGAACTCGGGCACCACGAAGTAGCACAGGTCGGATTCGCCGGTCTTCCCGGGCAACCCCTGCATCAGCGCATCGCGCAGCAGCTCGAACTTGCCCTGCAGCGCGCTCTGCGTGTAGGTCTTGATGTCGTCGCCGCTCTTGCGCTGGTTGGCGGGCGGCGTGAAAGTCGGCGTCTGCAGGTTGAGGATGCGCACATTCTTGACCGCCTTCTGCACGGGCCTGGGTGGCGGCGGCTCGGTGGGAGGTACCGGCAGAGGCTGGGGTTCCGCCGCTGCGGCCTGCTCGGCCGGGGGCGATGAAGATTCAGGCGCAGGTGCTGGTGCAGGCGAGGCAGCAGGGGCCATGCCCGCGAGAGGGAAGGCGGCGCCCCCACCGCTACCGCCTCCGCCGCAAGCGGCCAGCAGGGCCGTGGATCCGAAGGGCAGGATGATGCCGGCGCGCAGCAACGCGCGGCGCAGCGCCTCGGGCGAGGTCTCTTCTTTCCCGTTTCCGCTGGAAATCTTCCGGTGCATGGCATTCCTCCTTGTGTCTGTTGCAATGCGCTCGGATTTCCGCAACTCCCATGCCAAATCGCCCGTCTGCAGGGGCTCCTGAACCCGCATCCTTGTTGCGCCGATAACGCAACAAGAGTGCGTATTCGAAAACCGCCATCAAGTTGCGTTCTCAACGACATCTTGCTTTCGGGAAAGCACAGGCACCGCCTTCGTCCCCCCGTACCTAGACTGAAACGCGCAGCGTGCTGCGATTTCGAAAGGGAGCAAGACAGATGAGCACTCGAAGACTGCGCCGGCTCGCGCTGGCCATGGGACTTGCATCGTTGTCCGCATGCGGCGGCGGTGGCGGTGGATCGAACGGATCGTTCCTGCCGTTGCCCGGAACGGGCACGGGAACGGCGCCTTCCTCGACGACGGGAGGAGCCGTCGGCGACGCGTCCGGCGGCACCACCGCAACCACGACGACACCATCGACCACGGGCTCCGATGGGTCGAATCATTCCGGGCCCGCTGCCTTCGCCAAGCAACCGCTGGCGAACTACGTCAACACCATGCGCGGCGCCAATTCGAGCGGCGACTTCACGCGCGGCAACACCTTTCCCGCCATCGCGGTTCCCTTCGGCTTCAACTTCTGGACGCCGGTCAACCGCAACGACAACAACTGGTTCTACCAGTTCCACACGAGCACCGGCGAAACCTCCGACGGCGCGCCGATCAAGACGATCCATGCCTTCGCCACGGTACACGAGCCCAGCCCCTGGATCGGCAACAGGCAGTCGCTCGCGATCATGCCCATCGGCGACCTGGGCAAGCTCAATCCGGACAACCGCGCGCAGACCTACTCGCGGGCCAAGGAAGTCGCGCATGCCCACTACTACAGCGTGATCTTCGACAACGGCATCCGCACCGAGATCACGCCCACGGACCATGCGGCCTACTTCCGCTTCACCGCGCCCGCCGCGATGTCGACCTCCACGGTGCTGTTCGACCGCTTCGCCGGCGAAGGCTCGGGCAACCTCGCGGTCGACACGGCCGCCAATGCGGTATCGGGCAGGGTGGACAACAACGGCGACAAGAACGCGCCGCTCATGTACTTCTATGCGAAGTTCGACGCGCCCATCACCGCATCGAAGAACATCGACGCCGGCAGCCTCAAGACCTGGGTGCAGTTCGCGACGCCGAGCAACGCGAAGGTCGTGGGCATGAAGATCGCCACGTCCTTCATCAGCGTCGAGCAGGCGAAGGACAACCTGGTGCAGGAAATCGGCGACAGGAGCTTCGACGACGTCCAGCAACTGGCGGCCGCGGCGTGGGACGACAAGCTCAACACGGTCCAGGTGGAAGGCAGCACCGAGGACGCGGCGACGCCCGCCGCCATCAAGGCCTTCGAGCAGAAGAAGATCACGCTCTACTCGAACATGTATCGGGCCTTCCTCTATCCGAACTCCGCCTGGGAGAACGTGCGAGACGCAACGACCGGCAAGGGCACGCCCACCTACATGAGCCCGTACGTTTCCGGCACGCCCAAAAGGCAGGGAAAGATCTGGGTCAACAACGGCTTCTGGGACACCTACCGCACCACCTGGCCGCTCTATTCGCTGCTCGTTCCGACCCAGGCGGGCGAGATGCTGGACGGTTTCGTCAACGCCTACAAGGACGGCGGCTGGGTGCCGCGCTGGTCGGGCCCCGACTACCGGGACAGCATGGTCGCCACCAGCTCCGACGTGATCTTCGCCGACGCGTACCTCAAGGGCGTGCGCAATTTCGACGCGGACGCGGCCTATGCCTCGATGCTGCGCAACGCCTCGGTCAACAGCACCGACGGCGCCAAGGGCCGCAAGGGCATGAACAAGTCGGTGTTCCACGGCTACGTGCCCTCGGACGCGATGTCGCGCGAGAGCGTGGCCTGGTCGCTGGAGGCCGACCTCAACGACTTCGGCATCGCCCAGATGGCCAAGGCGCTGAACAAGCCCGACGACCAGGCCTACTACATGGACCGCGCGCTCAACTACACCCGCCTCTTCTCGGACCAGGGCACGGGTGCCTGGGCCGGCAAGTGGTTCCGCGAGAAGGACAGCACCGGCCAATGGACCGACGGCGGCACCACTCCCGACGACTGGGGCTACGGCTACACCGAGGGCAACGCCTGGTCCTACCAGTTCCTCGCGCCGCAGGACGGCCAGGGCCTGGCCAACCTGCACGGCGGACGCGCGCAGCTCAAGGCCAGCCTCGACACCTTCTTCTCCGCACCGGCCTACCTGCAGCGCGGCAGCTACTGGACGGTGATCCACGAGATCAAGGAGGCTCGCGCGGTCAGCCTGCTGGCGGGCGTCGGCCAGTACCAGCACTCGAACCAGCCGGTGCACCACTCGATCTATATGTACAACTACGCCGGAGCTCCCTCGCAGGGGCAGAAGTACCTGCGCGACGTGATGAGCAAGCTCTACACATCCGGCTTCGACGCCAACGGCGTGTCCGACGGCAGCGGCTACTACGGTGACGAGGACAACGGCGAACAGTCGGCCTGGTACGTGTTCAGCGCCATGGGCTTCTACCCGGTGAGCATGGGCCGGCCCGAGTACGCGATCGGCGCGCCCTACTTCCCGAAGATGGTCGTGAACCTGGAGAACGGCAAGCGCATCGTCATCACCGCCCCCGGCGTGAGCGACACCAACCGCTATGTGCAGAGCCTGCGCCTGAACGGCCAGCCGATCACGCGCAGCTACCTGCTGCACAAGGAGATCGCCGACGGCGCCACGCTGGAGTTCGTCATGGGCGCGCAGCCCTCCTCGTGGGGCACGGGCGAGAACGACGTGCCAAGCTCGATCACGCAGGGCAACGCGAAGCCGGCGCCGCTCAGGTCGCTGCTGCCCACCGGAAGCTACACGGTGTCGTCGAGCTCGGCCGGCGACCTGCAGAACGTCTACGACCGCGACTCCGACTCCGCCTGGCAGAGCACATCGGCCAACGCGTGGATCGAGGCCGATGCCGCGACGGGCCAGCCCGCCAGCGTACCCAGGATCTACACCCTGACCTCAGGCACGCAGGACGCCGGCCAGGACCCGAGGAGCTGGAAGCTCAAGGCATCGAAGGACGGCGCCACCTGGGTCACGCTGGACGAGCGCAGCAACGAAAGCTTCACGTGGCGCCAGCAGACCCGTCCCTTCGCGCTGAAGGCGGGCGCGGAGGCTTACAGCAAGTACCGGATCGAGTTCGACAACACGTCCGCAATGACCGTGTCGGAATTCGAACTGCTGGTGCAATGAGAAGAGGAGCGAACCGGAACGTGCGGGCCCCTCAGGCCTGCTGCGCCTCGGTCAGCGCCTGGGCGGCCACCACCGCCTCGGTGCGGTTGCGCACGTTGAGCGCGCGGAAGATCGCCGCCAGGTGGATCTTCACGGTGCCCTCGCTGATGCCCAGGCTGCGCCCGATGAGCTTGTTGGGCTTGCCTTGCGACAGCAGCTGCAGCACCTCGACCTGCCGCTCGGTGAGCACGTTGCGCAGGTGCTCCAGCGTCTGGGTGCCGCTGCCTCCGTTGCCGCCGCCGCCCGCGCCCCGCGCGAGCGCTTCGGTGCCCGCCTGCTGGGCCATGCCGGCCACGATGCCGGGGGGCACGGCCGTCAGCATCATCGGCGGCACGTAAACGCCCCCGGCCAGCACCAGCCGCACGGCAGAGAGCATCACGTCGGGCGAGTAGGCCTTGGGAATGAATCCGAGCACGCCGCGCTCGAGCGCGCTGCGCATGATGGCCGGGTCTTCGTAGCCCGACAGCACGATCACCGGCACCGCCGGATGGCGCTGGCGGATCTGGTCGATGTGGGCCTGGCCGTCCGCGCCGGGCATGTTGAGGTCGATCAGGGCCAGGTCGAGGTCGTCGGTGGCTCCGGCAAGCAATTCGTCGACGCTCATCGCCAGGACGAATTCGATGCCGGGCTCCAGCTCCGACAACTTGGCTTTGACCGCCTCGATGACGAGCCGGTGGTCGTCGGCGATCAGTATTTTCATGATGTCTTTTCCCCGTATCCCAGCGTGCGAAGCACGGCAGACGCTGAAGATACCGGCGAAATCCACGCGCAGCAAGGCCGTCGGCCCCACCAACGGCATAGACCCCAAGCGGTATGGCGCCCGTCGCGAGCCCTTTGAAAGAATGGACGCCCAATCGAAGGAACCGGGGACATGGGCATGTGCCATCGCTGCAGACGCCGGTGCAAGGCATCCTTCGCAATGCATGAATGAGCGGGCCCGCCCATGGCCCGCCTTCTAGACTGCTTCTCCAGCTTCATCTCGTCCGGCCTCGCGCTGGATGCGTCCATCGCCTCCGGCGCGCCTGTGCTCTCGCACGATGCGGCGCAGCAACAAGCCCGCCAGCAGCTCGACGCGGCGCGCGCTGCGGCGCAGGTCTCGGGCGCGCCCGCCGCGCAGATCGAGTCGGCCGCCTTCGCGATGGTGGCCTGGATCGACGAGATCCTGGAGCGGCACCCGGAGGCCGCCGCCGCGACGGGCATCGCGCCTGCGCTGCAGGTTCAGCTCTTCAACTCCAACAACGCCCACAGCGAGTTCTTCCATCACCTCTCGGCCCTCGGTCCAAGCGACGACGCGGTGCGCGAGGTGTACTGGCATGCGCTGGCGCTCGGCTTCAAGGGCCAGTACTACTTCGAGGACGGCGACCTGGGCGAGCTGGGCAAGCTGAAGGATCTGCACGGCCGCCAGCTTTTGCTGCGCCCGCTGTCGACGGGCAGCCTGCCGCAGGACCGCATCACGCCCCAGCCCTATGGCGTGCCCGACCCGCGCGGCCCCAACGACACCCGCCGGCGCGACCGAACGCTGCTGCTCGGTGCCGCCGCGCTGGCCTTCGCGCTGCCACTGCTGTATCTGCTGTGGCTGTGGTCCAGCGCCCCGCCGGCGGCCGACACCGGCCTGGCCCAGCGCATCGAACAGCACCTGCAGACATTCGCCTGCGCCGACCTCACGGCCAGCGTCGACCGCGAAGGCCGCACGCGGGTCGCCGGCTTCGTCTCGCAGCCCGGAGACCTGCCGCGCGTCGAACTCGAAGTAAGCGCGCTGCCCGGCGTCAAGGCACCGAGCTTCGATATCGGTCTGCGCATATGGCCGCACTGCGAGGTGTTCGCCATCCTCAAGCCCTATCAGATGCGCAACGCGGAGAAGACCTACGGCCTGGCCGTGAGCGCGCCCACCGCCCACGACGGTCGACTGCGCGAGGGCGACAACGTGCGCGTGCAGGTGACCGCACCGCGCCACGACAGCTATATCTGGGTCGATTACTACACGGCCGACGGCTCCGTCATGCACCTCAACGCAGGGCAGGCACCCACGCGGCTGCGCGCGGGCGAGGCACTGGAGATGGGCCGCGACATCCCCTCCAGCTGGCTGGTGAGCCCGCCCTTCGGCAGCGTGCTGATCACCGTGCTTTCCTCGCCCACGCAGCTCACCGAGACCGCCGACAGGCCGCCCTTCGAGCTCGCGTCCGCCTACCTGCTGCGGCTGCGCGAGTCGCTTGCGGCCAGCAAGAACGGCGACCGGCTGATCGCCGACTTCGTCTTCCTGGAGACCGTCTCGCGATGAGCGCCCTGCTGCTCTCGCCCGCCAACCGCTTCTGGCTGTTGCTGGCGCTGTGCCTGCTGGGCTTCGGCCTGCTGTACGCGGTAGTGCGCGATGCCGGCCGGGGCGCGCGCCGGCGAGGGCTGCAAAAGCGTCTTGCGGCGCTCGACGAGCCGGCGGCCGATGCAGGTGGAACCGCGCTGGCCCTCGAACAGCTGAAGGAAAGCATGGCGCAGGCCCAGCAGGCCATGCGCCGCGCGCCATGGGCCAGCCCCTCGGCGCCAGTGCCGTGGTTCCTCTTCTTCGGCGATGCATCGGCCAACCTGGCGGGCCTGTTCGCGACCGCGCACGCCGAACGCGCAGACGCAGCCTCCGGAGCCGGCTGGTGGCACTGGTGGCTGACCCGCCGCCTGGTGGCCGTCGAGATCGATGCTGGCGCGGCCGGCACGCCGCAGGCGCACAGCGTGTGGCTGCAGTCGCTGCTGGCGCTGGCCGAGCGGCGCGACCGTCTCCCGCTCAACGGCCTCGTGGTGGCGGTAGCGGCCAGCGACCTGCTGGACGCCGAGGCCACGGAGCTGGAGTCGCTCGCCGCGCGAACCCGCCGCCTGCTCGGCGAAGCCAGCGACGGGCTGCGGCTGCAGATGCCCGCCTACCTCGTCGTGACCGGGCTCGAACGGCTGCCCGGCTATACGACTCTGCGCGGCGCGCTGCCGCCCGAAGTACTTTCCCAGGCCCTGGGACACAGGCTGGCCGACCTCTCCGCCTTCATGGACACACCGGCGGGCGAACGACTGGACGCCGTGTTCGAACCTCTCGCGCAGCAGCTGCATGCGCTGCGCATGTCGCTGCTGCGCGAGCAGCCCGGCTCCAGCGGCCGGCTGGCGATTCATGAATTCGTGGAAGCGGTGCGCGCCCTGCAGCCCGGGCTGCGCCGGTTCGCCCAGGTGCTCTTCGAGAACCAGGTCAAGGGACCGCGCGCGCCGCGATGGCGCGGCCTCTATCTCACGGCATCCGCCTCGGACGGGGCCGGCGGTGCCTTCGTGCACGACCTGTTCGAGCATTTCCTTCCCGTCGACCAGCCACTGGTACGGCCGGGAAGGCCCCAATGAGCGACACAGAGGGGACTATTTGGCGTCGATGCGCATCGCGCGGGCGCCAAACGTCACGTCGAGCGACTGCGCCTTGCCGGTGACCACAGGGCGCACCTCGCGCCAGCGCGCGCGGTCGAGGTCGCGGTAGGCGGCCATCACGCCCATCGACTTCGCGTCGGGCGGCAGGTTGAATTCGAGCTTCTTTGTCTCGCCGGGCCGCAGCAGCACTTCTTCGCGCTGCACGAGTTCGGCGCCGAGCGTGGCCTGGTCCTTCTCGAACAGCGAGAAGAAGTCGGAGCCCTCGAAGGGGCCGGGCGACTTCAGTGCATACACGCGCACCGTGAGCGGAGATGCGCGGCCGCGCGCATCGGGGTTGGCGTCGGCACCTGCGGTGAGCGTGACTGCCATGGTGGTGACCACGGGCTTGGCCGCGCAACCCGCAAGCAGAAGACCGGCTCCAGCAAGGCCAAGAACGGCGATGTGGCGCCGCCTTGCCGCGGCAAGGAAGCCCTCATAGGACGAATGGTGTGTACCCAGCGTGCGCATGCTATTCCCTTCGTTGCATTGACCGGTCAAGACGCATCTTTGATTATCACCAGCGAACTCCGATAGGCAACATGCTGAACAACGAACTCGCTGCAACACTGCTCGCGCCCATCGGCGATGCATCGCCGTGCGGCGACGATCTCGAGTACGACGCGGACTTCATGGCGCTGGTCGCGCAAGCGCAGGGCAAGCCCGAGCAGCAGTTCGGCGACACGGTGATTCCCGCGGTCGAGCCCGAGTGGCGCGAGGTGGGCGAGAAGGCCGAGAGCATCCTTCGCCGCAGCAAGGACGTGCGCGCCGCCGTGCTGCTGCTGCGTGCATCCACACGCATGCAGGGCGTGGAAGGCTTCGCCGCCGGGCTGCGGCTGCTCAACGGCCTGCTCGACACCTTCTGGGACGGCATACATCCAAAGCTGGATGCCGACGACGACAACGACCCGACGATGCGCCTGAACGCACTCGCGCCGCTGACTGACGAGGCCATGGGCCTGCGCGACCTCTACGAGGCGCAGGTCGGCATCGCGCGCGGCGTGGGGCCGATCCGCGTGCGCGACATCGCCATTGCCCACAACGCGCTCACCGCCGTGGGCGGCGAAGCCGGCTATTCGATCGCGCAGGTGCAAGGAGGGCTGGAGGCCATCCAGTCCGAGCGGCCCGAAGCCATCCAGGCCGCACTCGGCGTACCGGCGCAGGTGGAGCAGCTGAAGAAGCTCATCGCCGACCGCACCGAAGCTCATCGCCGACCGCACC
>NZ_JASMRZ010000085.1 GCF_030462475.1 Variovorax sp. CAN15 | reverse complement strand
TGTTCTCGGTCCACACGTAGCTGCTCAGGCCGTACTGGATGTCGTTGGCCAGGCGAATGGCATCTGCCTCGTCCTTGAACGGAATCAGGCATGCCACCGGGCCGAAGATCTCGTCCTGCGCAATCTTCATGCGGTTGTCCACGTCGGCGAACACGGTGGGCACCACGTAGTTGCCCTTCTTCACGCGATCGGGCAGGTTGGCCGGGCCTTCGAGGCCGCCGCACAGCAAAGTGGCGCCTTCCTTCGGGCCCAGCTCGATGTAGCTGCGCACCTTGGCCAGGTGGGCCTGCGAGATCATCGGGCCGACGATGGTCTTCTCGTCCAGCGGGTCGCCCACGGTGATGCGCTTCGCGCGCTCGGCGAACTTCGCGGCGAAGTCGGCGTAGATCGACTGCTGCACCAGGATGCGCGAGCCGGCGGTGCAGCGCTCGCCGTTGTTGCTGAAGATCATGAACACGGCCGCGTCGAGCGCGCGGTCGAGGTCGGCGTCCTCGAAGATCACGAAGGGGCTCTTGCCGCCGAGCTCCATGCTGAACTTCTTCAGGCCCGCGCTCTTCACGATGCGGTTGCCGGTGGCGGTGGAGCCGGTGAACGAGATGGCGCGCACGTCGGGGTGGCTCACCAGCGGCTCGCCGGCCTCCTTGCCGTAGCCGTGCACCAGGTTCAGCACGCCGGGCGGAATGCCGGCCTCCAGCGCCAGTTCTCCGAGGCGCGCGGCCGTCAGCGGCGAGAGCTCGCTCATCTTCAGCACGGCGGTGTTGCCGAAGGCCAGGCAGGGCGCGACCTTCCAGGTGGCCGTCATGAAGGGCACGTTCCACGGGCTGATGAGCGCGCACACGCCCACCGGGTGGAACAGCGTGTAGTTCAGGTGCGTGGGCGTGGGGTAGGTGTGGCCGTCCACGCGGGTGCACATCTCGGCGAAGTAGTAGAAGTTGTCGGCCGCGCGCGGCACCAGCTGCTTGCCGGTTTGGGCGATGACCTGGCCGCAGTCGTTGGTCTCCGTCTGCGCGATCTCGGGCACGTTCTTTGCGATCAGGTCGCCGAGCTTGCGGATGAGCTTCGCGCGCTCCGGCGCGGGCATGCCGGCCCACTTGGGGAAGGCTTCCTTGGCGGCGGCCACGGCCGCATTCACCTCGGCTTCGCCGCCCGAGGCGACTTCGGCCAGCACTTCCTGCGTGGCGGGGTTGACGGTTTCGAAGTATTCGTTGCTGGCGACGGACTTGCCGCCGATGAGATGATCAACTCGCATGTGTGATTCCAATGGTTTCAAATGGGGGCGCCTTGGCGACCAAAGAGTTCGTCGCCAGCGATGGTGTTCACGAGACAACCGATGCCGTCGATCTCGCAAACGACCTCATCCCCGACCTTGACGTCGACCACGCCCTCGGGCGTCCCTGTGAGGATGACGTCGCCCGGAGAGAGCGTCATGAACGCGCTCAGGTATTCGATGAGGTACGGAATGTCGAACACGAAGTCGCGCGTATTGCCTTGCTGCGTCACTTGTCCGTTAACTAACGTGCGCAGCTGTAGCTCTACCTTCTCTCCGATATCGGCTGCATCGACAAACCAGGGGCCTAGTACGGTGCCGCCGTCGCGGTTCTTGACGCGCAGGTTGGGGCGATACCAGTTCTCAAGGTAGTCCCGGATCGCGTAGTCATTTGCCACCGTGTAGCCGGCCACATGTTCCATTGCGTTGGCGCGATTGACATTGCGTGCCTCCTTGCCGATCACGACGGCGAGTTCGCACTCGTAGTGCATGAACTTGACGTCTGCAGGGCGCCTGGTCACAGCTCGATGTCCGATCACGCTGCCAGGGCCCTTGAGGAAGGCCAAAGGCTCATCCTGCGCTCCGAACGACAGTTCCTTGGCGTGGTCGGCGTAGTTGAGACCCAAAGCGATGATGGTGCCGACTTCGAAAGGAGGAAGCCAGACCACGGATTCTTCGCCGACGATCCGGCCATCGGCGAGAAGCAACCCATCTGAATGAGGAATTGCCTCGTGGATAGCGCCTGCATAGGCGACGCGTGCGCGTTTCATTCAGCACCTCCAACGAAGCTGGCATGTGCGGTTCCGACTTGGTCGATCTCGACTGCGACGTCCTGTCCCGCACGTGCGCGCGGCGCACCATTCGGTACACCGAGCAGCAAGATGTCTCCAGGGGACAGCGTCATGAAATCCGTGACGTCTGCCAGAAGTTGTGCCGCTGGTCGGATCATTGCGTCGAGACTCCCCTCTTGAACAAGCTTGTTGTCGAGATAGGTTCTCAAGGTCAATGCGTTGGGATCTACGATGCTTGCGCTTGACACAACGCCATTGCTCAGGATCAGTGATCCATCCCTGGCCTTGAATCGGATGGCGGGGCGGTAGAAGCTTGCATGAGGTACGCTCAAGTCGATCGCCACGGTGTAGCCGGCGATGTAGTCCAGTGCATCGCCCGCGGAAATGCGGCAAGCGGTGCGTCCGACGATCAAGGCGAGCGAGCCACCGACCTCCCACTCGGGAATCGTCTTTGTCGTGGCGACATTCATGCCGGAAAGACGGAACGTGTTTCGTGGCTTGACATACAGCACCGGCGCCTGAGGGGGCGCCTTGTAGGGGGGGTGCAACGCACTCTCACCCAGTGCTTCGAGTGAGTTGCGGTCGTTCAGAAGGGGACCGTAGACCGTGCCGGTCAGGCGGTACGGTGCAAATGCAAATTGATAGTCGTGGGGATTCACACTCAGATCTCCGCGGGCCACGGACGCGGCCATCGAGTCATTGGTTGACGGTGGTGTCAATCGGCCGCCAGCTCGGCCAACTCCACCATTTCTTCGCAGTGGACGAGCTCGTCGTCTCCGCTTTCGGGGTTGCGCAGCATCAGCCAGATTCCGTCACCGATGTTCTCGACGACTTCAGCCACCGTGCCGTTTTTCAGCCGGATACCTTGTCCCGGCTTGACACTCATGAGATTGAGCATGGCGTGAACCTCCTCAGAAAAAGATGCTGAGGTTCTTGGCCAGAAGCACATTCTGGTGAATGCGGATCTCGCGTCGGCAGAGCTTCCAGCCGTCAGCAGTCTTGCGGATTCGATCCTTTCGGTCACCCACGAAGAAGTATTGTTCATACTCGCAACGGTTCTGGTAGGTCAGGAAGCGACTCGACACATCGACCTCCAGATCGCCGTCGCCGTTGGCCTGCATGGCCGTGAGCTGCACGTTGCTCACGAGGCGGCTGACGCGAGACAAGGGCTCTTCGGCCCAGTGCACGCCGGTCATGATCTGCTCTGCGCGCTTGGTCAGGGTCCACTTGCCTTCGTTGAACCAGCTCATCTGCTTCTCACGCGTGGTGAGCTCGCGGCGAGCGTGTTCGCCCGCCTTGACGTTGTACTCCATGGGCATGAAGTACTCGAGGTCCTCCGCGAGTGTGTCGATCCACTCCTTGAACTGCCGGTCGTCCAGCAGGTTGGCCTCGTCGTAGAGGAACTCCTCGATCTCGCGCTTGACTTCGTAGTATTTGGCGTCGCGCGAAAGACGGGTGGCGAGTTCAACCACCGGTTCTGCGAGTTCAGACATGATTTCTCCTGGTATTTGGGGGTCAGTGGGTGACTGGAATGGGGCCGCCCTGGTGAGCGAAGCAGCCGACGTCAATGACGGTTCCCGAGATTGCCGCTGCATCTTCGGAAAGCAGAAACGCGACGGCGTTGGCGAGGTCTCGCCCATTGGCCGGACGGCCGGCGACTGTTCCGGGCGCCGGTTTGCTCTTGAAGGCGTTTACATCTCCGCCCACGCGGCCAACGCTCATGCCGGACACGATGCCGCCCCCTCCTGGAATCGCGACGTTGACACGGACGTGATCATGGAAGTGGTCATATGCCATGGCGGTGCTCAAGGCGACGATGGCCCCCTTGCTGGCGCTGTAGATCGCCATGTTGGGCTTTCCCCAGCCTGCACCGGAACCGATGTTGACGATCGAGCCGCCGCCGGCGCGGATCATGTGAGGCAGGACGGCGCGCGACATCAAGTAGGTGCCCTTGAGGTTCACGTCCACGATGCGATCGAATGTCGACTCGTCTGTCGTGAGGACCGTTCCCAGCGGTCCGATCGCCGCGTTGTTGACCAAGCCATTGATCGCGCCATACTTCTTGAGCGTGTGCTCGACGACCTTCTGGACGTCCGCCGGATTGGAGACGTCCGCCTCCAGAACCTCGGCCTCGCAGTCCACGCTTTTGAGCTCAGCCTTCACATGGTCGAAACCGTGAGCGGTACTGGATACCTGCGGCTGAGCCAAGCCAAAGGCCACGACCTGATGCCCCCGTTTGGCGAGCTCGACCGTGATCGATTGACCCAGGCCGAACGTGCCGCCAGTGACGATAACAACGCCCATGATCAGGCGGCGAAGCTCGCCGGCTCCTTGTCCTTGCGTCCCAGCAGGGTGTCCCAATCGGCACCATTCATGTAGTCGCGCCAACGGCGATAGAACTGCCGCGGGTTTTCTTCGCTGACCTGCAAGCTCACATTGCCTGCCACAGGGCTGTTGACCTCGACCTTGCCCAGCGACTGGGCATAGTTGTACGGGTAGCGCTTGGCAATCACCCCGCGGCTGCCCGCCGTGGCGTAGTTCCAGTTCTCCATGTCGTCTTGCTCCGTCATGCCAGCCGGACCGGAATAGCGCATGTAATAGGTGCGCAGGAAGTCTTTGACTTCCTGGGGTGCGTCAGCGTCCACAAGGAAGAAGCGCCAGGCTTCTGTCGACTCGGGACCATGCGGATGCCATACGCACAGGTTGCGCGGCTGGTTGCCGTGGAACGAGACATTCGGATAGATCGTGCCGACGAATGGCACAAGCCGATGTTGTTCGGCGCCGAGCCGTTCCTTGCGCTTGGCGTGAGCCTCCCGGAAGTATTCGGCGACGATGGGGTTGTTCTGGTAGGTGTCCAGGAACTCCCATGTCTCGGGCATGATCGCGCTGTGGACGCCGTGGCCGGCAGGGAAGTTCACCCACAGATGCTTGGCTTTCTCCAGCTCATTATCGCGGCGACCTTTGGCGCCCGCTTCAGCGGAGGGGCCGATACCGATCATGTCCACGGAGCGGTGGCTGACGTTGTGATAGGTGTCGCCGAGGAAGTTCTCCGCTGCGAATTTCCAGTTGCACGGGATGATCCACTTGTGCACGCCGAACAGCACCTCAGAGCCGCCTTCGCGGCCGTCTCTGCAGTCGAGCGCGAGATCCAGGTGCATCTTGGCATCGCCAAGGTACGTCATGAAGTCCGGCGCGTCCTTGTCCCAGGTTGCCCACACCGTGCCTTTGTAGATTTCCATCTTCGGCACTTCGATCAGCGACCAGTCTTCCTTTTCCAAGCAGCCTTCGTAGAGGTTCTTGTATTGGGGCACGCCGAACAGCTTGCCGTCCGTGGTGTAGCTCCAGCTGTGATACGGGCAGGTGAACATCTGCGTGTTGCCGTGGTCGTACTGGCAGACCTTCATCCCGCGATGGCGGCACGAGTTCAGGAACACGTGGACTTTCTTTTTCTTGTCGCGAGCCAGGATCACCGACTCACCCCCCATGCGGGAGGTGAAGAAGTCACCGGGATTGGGCACTTGGCTCTCGTGGCCGACGAACAGCCACGCACGGGTAAAGACCTTCTCCAGTTCTTCCTGGTAGATCTCCTTGTCGGAGAAGATTTCGCGGCTGATCTCGCCCTTGCGCAGGTTGATCATCGCGTTGTAGCGGGATTCGGTAGTGATCGGAATCATGGGTTATCTCGGTTGGGATTGAGCGAGGGCTGGGTAATCAGGCAAATCGTTCGCAGAGCACGTCCTGCTTAGGCAGGCCAGCCGCTTCCGCGGCCTTGCGGCCGGCTTCGACCATCGGCGGTGGACCGCAGAGGTAGACCCTGGTGGCAGGGTCGAGGCCAAGGCCGGAGATGAGATCGGTCGCATAGCCTTCATGGCACTCCGCATTCGCGTCTTGCTCCACAGCCAGCCTTACCTGCACATGTGGCACTGCTTCACGAAGTGCCTTGAGTTCGTCCAGCGCGAACAGGTGCCCGGGGGTGCGAGCACCAATCAGCACCGTGGTCGGCTGGCTCTGGCTCTTTCCATTCATGCTGCGCAACATGGAAAGAAAGGGGGCTACGCCGGTGCCACCCGCGACGAAGAGTCGTGGGCGTTCTTCATCGCGCAAGAAGAACGTCCCATGGGGAACGCTCAACTCGACTTTGTCGCCCGCCTTGGCGCCGTTCAGCCAGTTGGAGAACGAACCATCAGGCACAAGGCGGACGAAGAACTCCAGATGGTTGCTGCCAGGCAGATTGGCCATCGAGTACGAGCGATGGAAATCGGTGCCCGCCGGGTGAATGCGGACGTACTGCCCCGGTTCAAACTGAATGCTCTCAGGAATGGAGATTTCGAGCCGCATGGTCTCGCTCGCGATCCGACTGACAGCGACAACCTCGCCATCGATGGGGGCGGGCTCTTCTGCGAGTGCTTCCGCGGACTCGTAGGGGAGCTCGACTGCACAGGGACCGGTCACGCGGCAGACGCAGGGCAGGACGGTGCCGGCGTCGCGGTCTTCGTCAGGCAGTACTGCTGTGTCGTAGTCCTCCATCTCCACCGTACCCGAGAGGAGTTGTGCGGTACAGGTGCCGCACTGTCCATTGGAACAGTCTGTCAGGAGATTCAGTCCGGCCTCGCTAGCAGCTTCGACGATTTTCTTGCCGCACGGCACGTCCAAGCGATGCGCGACGCCGTCTGAAAAGAGCAACGTGACCGGGACGATCGAACTCATGGTGGGTCTCCTTTTTTGTCCGCTCAATGGACTTGAAATCCATTGTATGGACTTTTTTGGTTTTGGGTCAACTTGTCCATGTGGCGGACAATATGACCTCGCCCATCAAAATTGAGAGGAGTTCCCTTGGCTACTGCGGAAAAGAACGAAAACGTGCGCGCTGTAGGACGTGCGCTGGAAATCCTGCTGGCATTCACGGCGCAGGATTTCGAGCTTTCACCGTCCGAATTGCTCAAGCGCGTAGACCTGTCGCGGCCGACGCTGTATCGGTTGCTCTACACCCTGGAGGAGCAGGGATTTCTTGTCTCTGTTGGCGAGCCCCAGCGCTTTCGGCTCGGTCCTGCGGTCGCTCGGCTTGCGCATGTGTGGACGTCAAGCCTGGATCTCGCAGCCGTGGCTGAGCCAGTCTTGAGACGGATTTGGCGGACCACCAACGAGACGGTGGCCATGTTCATTCCGCAGCGCGAACTGCGCTTGTGCGTGGCCGAGTTGCCAAGTCCGCAGCCCCTGAATTTCAAGCGTGGAGTTGGCTACACCGAGCGCATCGCCCTCGGGGCGACAGGGCGCGCAATCCTGGCTTACATGGAGGCGAGTTCCGAAGAACTGCGTGACTACGTGCAGGGCACCAAAGTCAACGTCAAGGAGTTGGAGGCGGAGCTGGTGCAGACCCGGAAACGGGGATTTGCAAGCAGCCATAGCGAACTGATTCCCGGCGCGGTGGCTGTCGCAGTCCCCTTCTTTGACAGGCATGCCCAAGTCGCCGGCTCGATCGGGGTGTTCGGACCCGAAGTCAGGTTGGACGGCGCGCGTCTCAAGCAGATCACGAAGCTATTGCAGACGGAAGCCCAGAGTCTGTCGGCAATGCTGGGCTATGGAAGCAAGGAGGCTGCTGTCTCATGAATTAAATCAGTTGCCTGCGATTTGTCCGCCAGGCGGACGACATGATCAGAATTTGACGCAAGTCGAACGATGTCCATAAAATGGACTATCGATCCACCCTGCGGACATGGATTGATTACGTCGCCCCTACCGGCCCAACGGAGACAAACGCAATGCATAAGCCACCGGCACACTCGCGCAGGATCATCCTGCGCATTCTTGGCAGCACGCTCGCTACCACTACTTTTCTTGGAGTTCCGCCGCTCGCGGCTGCACAGGAGTACCCCGACAAGGCTGTCAAGATCGTCGTGGGCTTCGCCCCTGGCGGCACCAACGACATCCTGGCCCGCTTGGTTGCGGCCAAACTTCAAGACCGCCTGAAGCAGGCGTTCGTGGTCGACAACAAGCCTGGCGCGAACTCAGCCGTTGCCACCGACTTCGTGGCGAAAGCCAAGCCGGATGGCTACACGCTGCTTGTGTCATCCAGTGGAGGGCTGACAGTGAATCCGGTGCTCATGAAGAGCATCGGATACGACTCTGTCAAAGATTTCGAACCGATCGCGCTGCTCGGCTCATTTCCGCTTGTCGTGACGGTCCCCGCAGGCCTGCCTGTGAAGAGTCTCTCGGAGCTGCTCAGCTACAGCAAGAAGACCAAGGACGGCATGCTTGACCACGGTGTGGCTTCCTCGTCGTTTCAACTGGTTGCCGAGACGCTTTCTAGCGCGTCGAACGTCAAGTTCAACCACGTCAACTACCGCGGCTCGGGCCCGGTGGTTGCAGCGCTTTTGGGGGGAGAGGTCCAAGTCGGGATCCTCGACAGCGCCGCCGTAATGCCCCAGGTCAAGGCGGGCAAGCTCAAGGCATTGGCGGTGACGACCGGCAAGCGCTCGGCCGTCTTCCCGGACATTCCCACGGTAGCTGAATCAGGGTTCCCCGGCTACGACGTCCCCATCTGGACTGCATTGATGGCCCCGAAAGGGACGCCCGAGCCGGTGCTTATCAAGCTGCGCGCCTCGGTGGCCGAGATCCTCAAGGAAAAGGACATGGTGGACAAGATGCACGCGCAGGGCATGGACCCCGGTGATACCGATGCATCCGCGCTGTCCAAGCGCATCGCCAGTGACATTGCGCGTTGGACCAAGGTGGCCAAGGCCGCCAACCTCCAGCCCGAATAAGAAAACCCAGGAGACAAACCATGAAAACTTCAATCTGGCGTCTGATCGCCACGTTCGCCCTTTCGTCCGCTGCCTTCGCGACAGCGAGCGCGCAGCAGTTTCCCTCGAAACCCATCACCCTGGTCGTGCCGTTCGCTCCTGGGGCTTCTGCCGACGCCATCGCACGCGTGGTCGGCAAGGAGATGTCCCAGCTGTTGGGCCAGCCGGTTGTCGTCGACAACAAGCCAGGCGCAGGCGGCGCCTTGGGGCTGATGGCGGTGGCACGCGCAAGCGCGGACGGCTACACCATCGGCCTGGGGGCCACGGGTGCTATCGCGGTGAATTCTCATCTGCCAGATGCGCCGCCTTTGAAGCCGCAGAGCGATCTGTCTCCCCTCGGAAAGATGGCCGACATCCCGCTGGTCGTCGTAGCCTCCGGCTCCGCCGGGTACGGCAACCTGCAGGCGTTCCTGGCCGATGCGAAAGCAAAGCCCGGCAAGATCTCGTACGCAACTCCTGGACAGTACACATCCCAGCATCTGTCGGGGGAACTGCTCGCGAAGATGGGTAATGTCTCCATCTCGGCGGTGCCTTATCGCGGAAGCGGCCCTGCGGTCACCGATCTGCTTGGCGGCGTCGTGCCGGTCGCCGTCGTCGACCTCACGTCTGCCTACCCCCACATCAAGGCGGGAAAACTCGTTGCACTGGGTGTGACCAGTGCGGAGCGAAGCAAGGTTGCCCCGGAGCTTCCGACGATTGCTGAGGCAGGTTTGAAGGGATATGCAGCGCCCGCGTGGATGGGGCTTTTTGTCGCCGCAAAGACCCCGGCCGATGTGAAGGCGAAGCTCTCCGGTGCACTGCAGAAGGCGCTGTCCAACCAGGAGGTGCGTCACCAAATCTCGAATTTAGCTGCAGAGCCTGCCTACATGGATCCGCAGGACTTCGGTCAGTTCATCGCCGGTGAATCCAGGAAATGGGGTGACCTCATTTCGCAGATGCCTCCACCCGCGAAATAGGAGGATGCGTCATGATGCTCAGAGCATTCGCCGCTTGGCTTGGGATGATGGTTCTGGCCTTGTCCTTTCCTTCGATGGCTCAGGAATGGGCGCCGTCGAAGCCGATCAAGATCGTGGTGCCGATCGTAGGCAGCACCAATGATGCGCTGGCTCGGCTGATCGCACCGAAGCTTCAGGAAGCATTGGGCCAGCCTGTGATCGTCGACAACAAACCCGGCGCAGGGGGCAACATCGGCGCGGAGTTCGTCGCGAAAGCTCCGCCCGATGGGCACACGCTGCTCGTAGGGTACAACGGGCCACTGGCCATCAATCCGTCGCTCTTCGAGAAGATGCCCTTCGACCCGAAGACGGATCTGGCGCCGATCACGCTGGCGGTGAAGTCACCGCAGTACCTGGTGGCGGGACCCGCGGCGGATTTCTCCACCGCCAAGGAGTTCATCGCCAAGGCCAAGGCGAGTCCGGGCAAATATTCCTATGCCTCAGTGGCCATGGGCAGTGCTTCCCATCTGACGATGGAAATGCTCAAGGCGGCGGCGCGTATCAATGTCACGCACATCCCCTATCGGGGTGCCACTCCCGCCGTGACGGACCTGCTTGCAGGCAATGTGCATGTCGCATTCATGGTGCCCGGAAATGTCCAGCAATTCGTGGCCACCGGGCGGCTGAAGCTGCTGGCAACAACGGGAGAAAAGCGGTTCCGGAGCTCTCCCGAAATTCCCACGCTCATGGAACTCGGCTATAGAGATCTCGAAGCCACCAGCTGGGTTGGATTGCTCGCTCCGGCGGGAACGCCCAAGCCGATCATTGACCGCTACCACGCCGAGCTCGTCAAGATTCTGAATTCCCCGGAGATCACTGCGCGGCTTCAAGACATGGAGTTCGAGGTTGTCGCTAGCACGCCGGCCCAGTTCGCGACCTGGATTGCATCCGAGTCCAAGAAATGGGGCGCCGTCGTCAAGTCGACCGGAGCCAAGGCCGAATGAGCGAGGTGATTGCCCCAGTTCGGCCGGACGCCTGCTTTCCCTTCGAGCGCGGAGTCAAAGTTTTGCGCTCGACTTTTTTTCCTCCCCATACCTTTTCACTTCACGCGATATACACATGACCGCCAAACCGCAATCCACCGGGGGCCAAGCATTGGTCGATGGCCTGATCAAGCACGGCATCAAGGATCTCTTTCTGATTCCAGGCATTCAGCTCGACTGGGCCGTTGACGCATTGCGCCAGCGAAGCGAGGAAATCCGTCTGTTCATTCCGCGACACGAGCAAACGACTACCTACATGGCAGACGGCTACTACCGCGTGACCGGCAAGGTCGGTGCCGCCATGGTGGTGCCAGGCCCCGGAGCGCTCAATGCCGGCGCGGGGTTGGCGACGGCCTATGCGTCTAACTCGAAGGTCCTTTTCGTGACCGGTCAAATTCATTCCAGCGGCATTGGCAAGGGCTGCGGTTTGCTGCACGAGATCAAGGACCAGTCTGGCTTCGTTCGAGGGCTGACCAAATGGAATCACATGGTCACCGCGCCTTCCGATATCCGCGTCTCTCTGGACAACGCATTTCGCGAACTTGATCGCGGTCGCCCGCGTCCGGTTGGCCTGGAAATTCCGCATGACTATCTCAGTGCGTCGGCCAGCATCGATCCAAGAGCCGCAGATGCCGCACAACCGTCAACCACGCTGAGCCCGGAAGATCTGATTCAGATTCAAGGCGCGGCCAAACTGTTGGACGGAGCACGCTTCCCAGTGATCTATGTAGGTGGCGGCGTGATCGCAAGTGGGGCTCACGCCGAACTGCAGCGCCTTGCAGAACGGATCGGTGCACCAGTTGTCATGAGCGACAACGGAAGGGGCGCCCTTGACGACAACCATCCGCTGGCGATGAACGCGCTGGCAGGACGCGCGGTGTTCGAGCATGCTGATGTGGTGCTCGTCGTCGGCAGCCGGTTCGTGGACGTGCTCACTCCCACAGCTTCGTGGCCCGCCGGAAAGGTGCGGTACATCCACATCAATATCGATGAAGCGGACTTGGGTGCACCGAGGACGCCCGAGGTCTCTCTTGTGGCCGATGCGCTGCCGGCCTTGCGCGAACTCGCAGAACGAGTCAAAGCGAATGTCCGCTTGTCCAATGAAAGCGCAGAGTCGGTCAAGGCCTGGGCGCAGGGTCAGATCGACTCGGTCGAGCCGCAAGCATCCTATGTGCGAGCAATCCGCAGAGCGATGCCGCACGACGGTGTTTTCGTCAACGAGCTGACTCAGGTCGGCTATCTGGCCCGAATCGCATTCCCCGTGCATGCACCGCGCACCTACATCGGACCAGGGTATCAGGGCACATTGGGCTACGGTTTTCCCGTTGCGCTGGGCGCAGCGGTCGGTGCAGCAGGCCGCAGGGTCGTCTCCATCACTGGCGATGGAGGCTTCGGTTGGAACATGCAGGAGCTGGCGACTGCGCAACGCTATCGGCTTCCCATTACGTTGATCGTTTTCAACGACGGGCACTATGGCAATGTCCGCGCCATCCAGAAGCGGGAGTTCGGCGCGGAAGTCGGTGTTGACCTGACCAATCCAGATTTCGAATTGCTGGCGCGCGCTTTCGGTGTCGCGTTCCAGGCGGTTGGCTCGCCGTCGCAGTTGGAGGCGGCAGTGCGCGAAGCGAATGCACATCCTGGGCCTGTACTGATCGAAGCGAAGGTGGGCGTGATGCCGAGCCCGTGGCACCTCCTGCGGCTTCAACCCATGAAGGGAATGAGCGGTCCGGCGGCACCAGCCAATCCGCTGTGCGAGGCTGCACGATGAGATCCTATGACAGCTTCTATGCCGATGGCGCTTTCGTTAGATCCGGCGGTGGCGCTGCAATGCCCGTGGCGGACCCTTCGACCGGGCGTGTCATTGGCGAAGTTGTCCCCTGCTCGCCGGAGGACGTCGATCAAGCTGTCAGAAGTGCTTCCGCTGGTTTTCAACTGTGGTCCCGGTCTTCGCAGGAAGAACGCAGCGAAGCCCTGACTCGTCTGCATGCAGAGCTTCACAAGCGTGTCGATCAGGCGGTCTCGGCGCTGGCCCTTGAAATGGGATGTCCTGTCTGGCTGGGCCAGCTCATGCAGCTTCCGATGGCCTTGAAGGGCCTGGAGTTCGCGAGAGACGGTATCGAGCAGATCATCTGGACCGAGCAGATCGGCAATGGGAAGGTTGAAAGGGTACCGGCTGGAATCGTTGCCGCAATCACGCCCTGGAACTTTCCGCTGCATCAGATCGTCGCCAAGGTCGCACCGGCGATTGCTGCCGGGTGTTCGGTCGTCTTGAAGCCGAGCGAGGTGTCCCCGGGGGCCGCGCAGGTGTTCATGGAGGCAGTCCACTCTGCCGGCATTCCTCCCGGCGTGGTGAACCTGGTTTGGGGCGGTCCCGACGTTGGCGAAAGGCTCGTTCGGCATGCCGATGTTCACCACATCAGCTTCACCGGGTCCACGGCCGTCGGCCGCCGCATCATGATCGCGGCGGCGGAAGATCTGAAACCAGTCACGCTCGAGTTGGGCGGAAAGTCTGCTGCGGTCCTTCTCGATGATGCGGATCTGGACGCGGCTCTGGCCGCCGTGGTTCGCTTGAGCATGGCCAACTCCGGGCAAGCGTGCGTGAGCCAATCGCGCCTCATCGCACCGCGCGGACTGCTCGGTCAGATTGAAGAACGCCTTGAAGCCGCATTGACGCAGTGGCCGATCGGAAATCCGCTGGATATGCGGACACGTTTGGGGCCCGTGGCGAGCCGCGGTCAGCAGGAGCGCGTACTGAGCATGATCGCTCATGCACGTGAGCAGGGTGCTCGTCTTGTCTTAGGTGGGGACAAGATGCCGGAACACCTCGCTCGGGGCTGCTATGTCTTGCCAACCGTTTTCTCGGATGTCCGGTCCGACATGGAGATTGCTCAGGAGGAAGTCTTTGGCCCCGTCCTCTCGGTGATTTCCTATGACTCGGAGGGGGAGGCTGTGGCGTTGGCCAATTCGACCCGTTACGGACTGTCTGGCGCGGTGTGGTCAGCAGACCCTCTCCGAGCCCTCGCGGTTGCCCGAGATATGAAGACTGGCCAGGTAGTGATCAATGGTGCGGCGCAAAACCTTGCGACGCCGTTTGGCGGATGGGGATGGTCTGGTTTCGGACGAGAAAACGGCCGATTCGGGATCGAGGATCTCTTACGGTACCGCTCCCTGCACGGAGCTTGATTCAGGCTCTTGGTGCCATGCACAGGTAAAAAATGCTTAGAAGAAATTTCCTCGCAGCCACCGCGGCTGGCTTGCTCGCTCCCGCTGTGCATGCCGCTCAGAGCTATCCGCAGCGGCCAGTCAAGATGATCGTCCCCTTCGCCGCTGGCGGAGGGACCGACATCGTGGCCAGACTCGTGGCGGCGGAGATGGGGGCCGCGTTGGGGCAGCCCGTGATTGTCGACAACCGTGCGGGCGCCGGGGGAAGTCTGGGTTCCGATGTCGTTGCCAAGTCACCTACGGATGGATACACCATCCTGATGGCGACCGTATCTACGCACGCGATCAATCCGGCTCTTTATGCGAAGCTGCCCTATGACCCGATACGAAGCTTTGCACCCATCTCCTTGATCGCGCGTGTAGGTGGAGTAGTCGTAGTTCAGGCCTCTTCGCCGTACAAGTCCTTGCGGCAACTTGCCGATGCAATGCGAAGGGATCCTGGCAAGTTGACTTTCGGTAGCCAAGGCGTTGGCGGGGTAAGCCATCTCATGGGAGAAATGTTCAACACCCAGGCACACGTGCAATCCACGCATGTCCCGTACAAAGGGGCCGCGCCTGCACTGCAAGATCTGCTGGCGGGAAACATCGACATCGTCTACGACACTGTGCCCGCGCTGCTACCCCATATCCAGTCGGGGAAGTTGCGCGCCCTGGCAGTCACCACGCCGCAGCGGCTCACCAATCTTCCGGAAACCCTCACTTCTTCCGAGGCTGGATTCCCTGAATTTCTTGTCGCGACGTGGAACGCGTTGCTGGCGCCTGCCAACACGCCGCAGGCCGTTGTGGACCGACTCAATGGCGCCGCCTTGCTCGCGCTGAAGAATCCGGCAATGCGCAGGCGAATGGATGAGCTGAGCGCGGAGGCGGTAGGTTCAAGTCCCGCCGAGCTGGCGCGCTTCATGAAAGATGAAGTGAAGCGCTGGGCTCCCGTGGTGCGCGCTTCTGGCGCCCGGGTCGAATAGGGCTGGCATTTCGACCTGCCTACGCCCAGAGGAAAGACCGGACCGATCAGAGCGCGTCTTGCGGCGATACCTTGTGCCAGCAGTCAAGCGAGAAGGATCTTTCGGTACTACCGTCTTTCGACGGCACCGGCAAAAGATTTTCTCCTCTCTATCGAGCACTGGAGGCGGCAGCACTTCAAGATAACTGCCCCGGCTAGGCTGCAGTCACCGCCGGCTTGCCCAGTTCAGCCTTGCATGCTTCGATGAGCAGTTGCGTGTCTTCCATCGTGCCAATGCTGATCCGAATCCACTCGCCGAGGCCGTACGAACTTACGGGACGAACGATCAGGCCACGCTGTTCGAGGCGATGAGCCCAGTTCGCTCCATCCGCCACCTTTACAAGAAAAAAATTCGTGTGCGAATTGATGACCGTCAGCCCCAATGCCGTCAAGCCTTCTTGCATGGCCGCCTTGGAGCGAGCATTCGTCTCCACCGTTCGAGTGAGGAAATCCTGATCATCAAGCGCTGCGATCGCTGCTCGCTGAGCCGCTTCGGAGACGGTGAATGGTGCCCTCACTCGGCGCAGCATTGCAGCGAGACCGGGGTGTGCGATGCCGTACCCGATCCTCAGCCCTGCAAGACCGTACGCCTTGGAGAAGGTCCGGGTGACCAGGACGTTTGGCAACGTGGTCGCCAGCCGGATCGAGTCCAGCCGCCGATCTGCTGGCATGTATTCGTAGTAAGCCTCGTCGAGCAGTACCACGACATGGGACGGAACCGAACGGATGAATGACTCAAGCTCCATCGGATCCACGCAGGTCCCGGTCGGATTTCCAGGATTGGCTATATAGATCAGCGTCGGGTCTTGTGCCAGCGTCTGCCGCAGGCCGGAGAGGTCGACGTGAAAATCCGGCGAAGCCACTTGCAAAGGGGTTGCTCCTACGCGCTGAGCCGCGTTCACGTAGGCTTGAAAGGAATATTGAGAAAAGGAGGTTCGCCTGCCGATCGAAAGCAAGGTCGAAACCGAGGTGCCGATGATGCTCTCGGAGCCCGCACCAACGACGACCGTCTCGCGGTCCACGCCGTGGAACTGAGCGATAGCCGACACCATATCTGCGCAATCGTTGTCTGGGTACAGCGACAGATTGATCTGGGCTTGGGCGAGAGCTTCCATGGCCTTGGGGCTGGCGCCAAGTGGGTTCTCATTGGAAGCAAGCTTGACGATTCGCGCACCCGGCAGAAGCCGCGCGACTTCGCTGATGGGTTTGCCCGGAATGTAGGGCTTGATGGCGGCGATGTGATCGGGGTAGGAAACAGGAGAGGTCATTCAACGAATATGCTTGAGGTGACGCAGGATTGCCATCGCTTGCAGCACTTCGTGATTGCCTATGGTTATCGCTTCGGACTACTATTGCAGAACGATGACTTTGCAGCAGTTAAGAGATCTCCTCGCCGTTGTTGCGTATGGCGGATATCGCGCAGCGGCCAGAGCGTTGGATGTCTCGCAGGCAGGTCTTACGAAGAGCCTTGCCAATCTCGAAGCTGAGTACTCTGTCACCTTCTTGCAGCGCACTGCCAAGGGAGTTCTGTTGACTCCCGTGGGGGAGGAGTTTGTTGTCCAAGCCAGAGCCATTCTGCAAGAGGCAGAGAGAGCCGAGGAATGGCTGCAGAACGTCAATCGGCCGGCAACAGGTCAGATCCGATTGGGGGTTTCCATCGATCCCTCGCTGCGTTTGGCGCCGGCGGTCCTCAAGGATTTTCGACTGGCGTTTCCGAGCACGACAATTCACATCACTCAACGTTCGACGTCGGAACTGCTTGCAGGCATCCGGGACAACAGACTGGATCTTGCGGTCACCCGACTACCGGAGTCATTCGAATCCGGTGATCTGACCATCCACTTTCTCTATGAAGGCCGGGCTGCCATCGCTGCGCGCAAGGGGCATCCCCTCGGTGCGGCCCGCTCAGTGCGAGATCTTGCGGCGAGCGAGTGGATCGTCGTCGGAAACCCTAGTATGGCGGGACAGCATGACGAAAGCGTCCAAGAATTGTTCCTCCGGCATCAGCTTGGTAGCCCGCGATTCGCGGCAGTTTCGGATTCGCTGTTCGGCGCCATCTCGATGCTTCTCGAATCGGATTGCGTGGCCCGTCTGCCGTCCGTGCTGCTTCAACACCCGCTAGCCATCGGGAACTTGTCCGAGATCAGAATCAAGGAGCAGGTGGATCTGGCCTATCAAGTTGGAATCGTCTTCAAGGCGGGGCGGCGCCTTGGCCGCGAAGCCACTCAGTTGGTGTCCATGCTCAAGTCGTTCTCGCGGCTTGCTCGCGCGCTGGAGACGCGCCGCACGTGAAGTATGACGCCGGCTTGCCGGCATCGCCTCGATGATCAATCGGGTGTGAAGCCCGAGGCCTTCACAACAGGCTCCCACTGCTGCAGTTCTGCCACTTGGAGCTTCGTGAACTCCTGCGAGGGAAGATAGCTCGGCTCCAGCATGAGCTTGTTCAGTCTGGCTTTGAAATCCTTTTCCTGGATGACCTTGGCGATCGCTGCATCGATGCGCGCAACGGTTTCCTTCGGTGTGCGTGCGGGAACGAATGCGCCGAACCAGCCCTCCACGGGTGCCACCTTCAGTCCCTGTTCAGCCAGCGTGGGAATCTCCGGTGCCAGCGCGTAGCGATGAGGACTGAAGATGCCCAGGATACGAATCTTTCCTCCTCGCTGGTGCTCGATCTGATCGACCAATGTATCCACGCCCACCGGAATGTGACCGCCGATGAGGTCTGTGACCAGCGGCGCGCCACCTTTGAAGGCCACATGAGTCCAGTCGACACCCGCTTCCTTGCCGAGCGCGATCGCTGCAAAGTGGGCCATACCTCCGGCTCCGGATGTGCCATAGGATGCCACGGAGGGGTTGGCCTTCATGGCCCTCAGCAGGTCAGGGACGGACTTTGCCGGGGAGTTCGTGGGTACTGCAACACCAAAAGGATAGGACGCGAGACGTGAAACGGGAGTGAAGTCCCGCGTGACGCTGTAGTCGATCTTCCCTGCATAAGTGAGCGACTGGATCGTTGTCAGTGCATTCGGTGCGATAAGAATCACACTGCCGTCGGCGGTGTCTCGCTTTAGTTGCGAGGCTGCAATCCGCCCACCTGCGCCTGGCCGATTGTCGACGACCACGGACGTCTTGAGTTCATCGGAAAGGGGCTGCGCCAGCAGACGGGCCATCGTGTCGACACTCCCTCCCGGCGGATAGGGAACTACGAGCTTGATGAGTGCTGGCGTTTGTGCAGTTGCCGGCATAGCGGCCGCGGCGCTGAGCGAGAGAAAAAGGACCACTACACGGCGCGAAAAATTAATCATGGGATCTACTCCACCGGAACAAAGGAACTCGCATGGTCACTCGTGGCCCTTTGGTTGATCAATGCAAGCAAGTGGCATCGTGATCACTCAAGGCAATCGCATGGATGAGGGCAAACGTATGAGTGCGTCACAGTGGAAGTTTGAAACTTTGGTTGGATTGCACTGACCTGGCGCATCCTGAAGTCCGAGTCCTATTGGCAGAAGTTCCGAGAGCAATTTCGCACCTTATGTACGCAGCCTGATGCACCACATTGCTGCAGCACACGACCGTCAGCTTCAACTTAAGAAAAATTGATAATGGTTATCCCTTGATGCTGAGGCGCAACACTTTGTTTTCCGCAATCTGTGCACTGGGTGACACCGCCGCGCCCATAGAGGGGAGGTAGGCGGCCCTGCTTCGCGAGGCGACGGCGACTCGACGAGAATGATCAAAACTGTGGCTGCCGATGTTTTGTGCGTGCAGCATGACCTGCCCCCTGTAGACGTGCCAATGTTGAGCTAGCGAGTCCAGGATTGTGGCGACTACTTGATCTCCGGTGATTGCCTTGCATCGCCAGCGCGCTGGCGATGCAAGGCAGCGAAGCTGGCCGTCGGGATGTTTTGTGGCGGGCGCTCCAGTCCACACCAATATCTCGACATCCCGTACGCAGTTCGATCAGCCCAACTCAACTTCGCGCAATGCAAACCTGCTCGCAGTCTTGGATCGATCCCGAAACGGGCATCGCCCTCCGACCGGTCGACTGCAAGCGATGTGTTGCGAGATTGCAGCAGTTTGGTTTAACCCATCACGGAAAGGCGTACGCGGCTTTCGCCGATCTTGTGGCCGTTAGATTAGTTCTGTTCCGAGCAGGTGATAAGCCATCAACGAGATCGACAGCGGCTCCTAAACCGGGGAACAACTCGGGGAACAAATTCTTGAAATTAAAGATTGGCTCCAGTATCGATGGGCCTTTCAGATGATCATTCAGTAGACCCCAGCTCGGTCTCCCTCACCGACGCAGGCCGGTTGCTGCAGGCGCGATGTGCGCCCTTGATGGAGATGATCGAGCAGACCACGAGCGAACTGCAGGCACGCGGCTCGCACCCCAGCGGTCGCCTGTTGATCACCGCGCCCCACGGAATGGTCCAGACGGCGTTTCCGCGCCTGCTGGGAGACTTCCTCACTTGCTATCCCGACGTGCAATTCGACCTGAAACTGAGCAACCGCATGATCGATCTTGTCGACGAGGGAGTAGACATCGCCTTGCGGTTCGGGCGGATCGGCGACGAGAACCTGATCGTGCGGCGCCTGCGCCGGATGGGGCTCACACTTTGCGCCGCGCCGCGCTACTGGGCGCGGCGCGGCATCCCGCTAGAGCCCGATGACATGCGAAAGCACGACGTCCTCGCATACTCCGTCACGCCAGGGCCTCCACAGATCGCATTCGAAGTGGACGGCCAGCCGTACAACGTGCCCATCCGGGGACGCATGGACGCCAACGATGCGAGTGCGTTGATTGGCGCAGCACTGGCGGATATCGGCGCGGTGTGCGTTCCCGACCTGCTTGCGCAACCCTACGTGGACGGCGCTCACCTGGTCCCGGTTCTCCAGGATTTCATGCCCAGCGACATCTGGCTCTATGCAGCCTACACACAGCGCCGCCAGAATAGCGCCGCGCTGCGTGCACTGCTCGCGATGCTGGAAGTTCGCATGCGCGACAGCGCTGCTTCCCTTCCGGTCTTGACAGGTGCTGCAATTGCACCTCTTGCATGGGGACAGACCCAAGCCTCATCGGTTCGAGTATCTTCCGCTGGTTTGCCAGCGAGATCGGGCGGCGCCACGTTGACGAGTCAATCCACTGATGTCAGGCTGCGAGCTGATGTAAGGGGACCACTTTTCCGACGCGCCGGCTGTCGAGATAGTTCGCCCACCATTCCATCAACTTGACTCGCTCAGGCAAGCGGCTTCCGCGATCGTACGCAGCACGTACTTGGTCTCGTTCCGCGTGCGCAAGCTGACGTTCGATGGCATCCGCGTTCCAGCCGGCTTCGTTGGCTACCGTCGAGAAAAGCGCCCGAAAGCCGTGTGCGGTTGCCAAGTACTTGTAGCCCATCCGAGCCATCGCGCTATTGAACGTGTTCTCGCTGAGAGGCTTCGACGGATAGAAGGGGCTCGGAAATACGAGGTCTCGATGGCCGCTCATTGGTTTCATGGACTCGACGACAGCAATGGCTTGAGCTGAAAGCGGGACCACGTGCTCTGTTCGCATCTTCATGCGTTCAGCGGGAATGCGCCATAACTTGGCCGCCAAGTCGAATTCAGTCCAACAGGCACTCCGAATTTCGCCTGGTCGTGCGGCGGTGAGCATCAATAGTCTTAGGGCATGAACGGTGTGCGGGTCGCCTTGATAGGCGTCCAGCTTGGAGAGAAATTCAGGCAGATCAGCAGGTCCCAGCGCGGCTCGATGCTGAACGCGCCTTGGCTTCAGAATTTCGGAAGGGACAAGGTCCCCCATCGGGTTACGATCAATGTGCTGGTGTGTGGTGGCATAGCGGTAGATCGCCTTGATGCGTTGCAGAACTCGCATTGCGATTTCTCCGGCGCCGCGCGCTTCGATCTTCTTAACTACTTCCATGACCTGCCGTGTGGTGATTTCTGCGATGGGCGTGCTGCCAAGTGCAGGAAAGACATCTGCCTCCAGTGAGGCTCGGGTACGCGCCAATGTGTTGGCCTCCCAGCGTCCCGCCTGATGAGAAAGCCATTCCTCGGCGACCGCCTGAAGTGTGCTAGTTGTTTCTTGGAGTGTCCGCGCCGAAGTAGAACTGAGCCACCGCGCCGCTTGAATCGTGAGCCAGGGGTGGAAGCCGACGCAGCAATGGTCGACTGTGGATAAGTGTATGTCTTGCCTTGTTCTGTGACCTCCTTTCGCTTCTTGTGATCGAACTCATAAGGCGCGAAGGGCGTAGCCCGTAGCGCCTTGCTACGAGCAGTAGTCGTCAATCGGTGGCGTCGGTTGGATCGGCCTTGGCGCCTGTCTTGCGGGTCTGCTCCCTGGC
>NZ_JASMRZ010000084.1 GCF_030462475.1 Variovorax sp. CAN15 | reverse complement strand
CTTTGCGCGCAGCGTGGGCCACGCCGCGCAGGCGCAGCAGCTGCTGAGCGAGCTGGCCGCGCAGGACCTGGAAAGCGTGGGCAGCCCGCCGCGCATCGCCGCGCTGCAGACGCTGTCGCGCGCCCGCCAGGCCAATGTGCTGCGCCACTGGCTGATGCAGTCGCACGGCTGCGCGCCCAGTGCGGCGCAGCTCGATCAGCTGCTCGACCAGGTCCGCGCCTGCACCACGCGCGGGCACCGCATCCACCTCAAGGTGGCGGCGGGCTTCGTCGAGCGGCGCGGCGATTTCCTGCATTGGTACAATGTTGCGCCCTCGCCGAAGACTTCGCTCTGACCGCTTGCAGGGCGCCGCCCATCAAGCGGCCCTTTTCCTTTCTCTGATTTCACCCATGGCATTGATCGTTCACAAATACGGCGGTACGTCGATGGGCTCGACCGAGCGCATCAAGAATGTCGCCAAGCGCGTCGCCAAGTGGGCGCGTGCAGGCCACCAGATGATCGTGGTTCCGAGTGCCATGAGCGGCGAGACCAACCGCCTGCTCGGCCTGGCCAAGGAACTGGCGCCCAGCAAACCCGGCGTGGCCCACAGCCGCGAGCTCGACATGCTGGCCTCCACCGGCGAGCAGGCATCGTCGGCGCTGCTGGCCATCGCGCTGCAGGCCGAAGGCGTCGAGTCGGTGAGCTACGCGGGCTGGCAGGTGTCGGTGCGCACCGACAACTCCTACACCAAGGCCCGCATCGAAAGCATCGACAGCGAACGCGTGATGGCCGACCTGAACGCCGGCAAGGTGGTGGTCATCACCGGTTTCCAGGGAGTGGACGACGACGGCAACATCACCACGCTGGGCCGCGGCGGCAGCGACACCTCGGCCGTGGCCATCGCCGCGGCGATGAAGGCGAACGAATGCCTGATCTACACCGACGTGGACGGTGTCTACACGACCGACCCGCGCGTCGAGCCCGATGCGCGCCGCCTGACGACCGTGAGCTTCGAAGAGATGCTCGAGATGGCGAGCCTGGGCTCCAAGGTGCTGCAGATCCGCTCGGTGGAATTCGCCGGCAAGTACAAGGTGCCGCTGCGTGTGCTTTCGAGCTTCACGCCGTGGGACATCGACATCAATGAAGAGGCCAAGTCCGGCACGCTGATCACTTTCGAGGAAGACGAAAACATGGAACAAGCCGTCGTATCCGGCATCGCATTCAATCGCGACGAAGCCAAGATCTCGGTGCTCGGCGTGCCCGACAAGCCCGGCATCGCATATCACATCCTCGGTGCGGTGGCCGACGCCAACATCGAAGTCGACGTGATCATCCAGAACCTCAGCAAGGACGGAAAGACCGACTTCAGCTTCACCGTTCACCGCAACGAGTACGCGAAGACGATCGATCTGCTGCAGTCGAAGGTGATGCCCTCGCTGGGCGCGACCGAAGTGGTCGGCGACACCAAGATCTGCAAGGTCAGCATCGTGGGCATCGGCATGCGCAGCCACGTCGGCGTGGCGAGCAAGATGTTCCGCGTGCTGAGCGAGGAAGGCATCAACATCCAGATGATCTCGACCAGCGAAATCAAGACTTCGGTCGTGATCGACGAAAAATATATGGAATTGGCAGTGCGTGCACTGCACAAAGCCTTCGATCTGGATCAGCCGGGCGCCTAAGTAGTGGCATAATCTCGGCTTCTTTCAGGAACTGTGACCGAGTGGCCGAAGGTGCTCCCCTGCTAAGGGAGTATGGGGTGTAGAGCCTCATCGAGGGTTCGAATCCCTCCGGTTCCGCCAATCAAGCCCAGTAGCTTTCGAGCTGCTGGGCTTTTTTGTTTTTGCGCTTGTCTTTTCTCCGGCATTTCGGGGAATGCGCATATCACTGCGCGCAGGGTCGGTGGCTTCTTGCCGACCCTGACGAGCCCGCCCGGAGACTGCGCCAGCAGTTGTTGCATCACCCGCCGCCGGGCGAAGCAGGTGATATCTGGCCGGCCGGAGAGGCCTCGGCGGCGCGCGAAGCGAAGCTGCATTCCCAGGAACGGGGCATCGAGCGACATCGGCGCAGTGCCGGGGGCATCAGCGCAGGGGGATGCCGGCCACCGGGATTGAACGAGCGCCGGCTGACGGCAAGAGACCGTTGCGAGCGGCTCAGCATTGGGCAGCAAGCACCGACGAAGCGCGGCGCCCTGAGGCATTCGCTGCGCGTGCCGGACGACTCGAATCCGTAGCCCGGCGCCGCGGTGGTATCGCCCCCGGGGCATCCTTGCCTCCGCGCACGTCGATGTGGGCCTTGCGGGGGAAATATTCGCCCGGCCCGGTGTGGAAGTGCGGGTTGAAAGAAGAGCTTGCCGGACATTCGAAGACGGCCGTACACATACCCGCCTCCGGCGAGACCTCATGGGTGCAGGAGAGGGAAGCGACGTTGCTCGCGGCGTCCGCCAGCATGGCGGCGTCAAGGTTTTTCATGCTGTATTGAACGTCGGAGTCGTTGAACGAAAGGCTGTCCTGGAAAGCGCCCACGCGCCGGCCGATTGCATGAAGCGGTCGGCCGCCTGCAGCTGACTTGCGGCAATCCATTCGTCGGGCTGGTGCGCCTGCGCGATGGAGCCGGGGCCGCACACCACTGTCGAGATGCCGACCTGCTGGAAGAAGCCGGCCTCGGTGCCGAAGGGCAGTTCGGCTTCGGGCCAGAGCGCGCCGAGTTCGCGCGCCACCGAGACGGCCGTGTCGTTGTCGCGCGCCGAAAGCGCCGGCACGCCGGCGACCTGGCTGGCTTCGACCGTCACGCCGACGGGGAGGTCGGCCAGCGCGTCGCGGACCGCGTCGCGCACGAACTGGGCCGTGGCTTCGTCCTGCGGGCGGAATTCCCACAGCACCTCGCAGCAGCCCGGCACGATGTTGATGGCGGTGCCGCCGTTGATCTGGCCGATGTTGATGGTGGCCTCGCCGCCTTGTCCCGCAAGATCGCGCCGCAGCCTCGCCAGCCGGGTGACGAGGTAAGCCGCGGGCTCGATCGCGCTGGCGCCCAGCGACGGATCGCTCGAATGCGCGGGCAGCCCGGTGAAGAGCGCGCGGTGCCCGAAGAAGCCGCGATGCCGCACGCCGATGCGCATCTCCGTCGGCTCGCCGACGATGGCCAGCGCGGGCGCCTCCACCTGCGTCTTCAGGCGTTCCACCAGCTGCGGCACGCCGAGGCAGCCGATCTCCTCGTCATAGGAGAAAGCCAGGTGGATCGGACGGCGCAGCGGCTGCCGCCGCCACGAGGGCACGGCCGACAGGCAGGCGGCGATGAAGCCTTTCATGTCGGCCGCGCCGCGCCCGTGCAGGCGGCCGTTGCGCTCGACCAGCGTGAAGGGGCTGGCGCTCCAGTTCTGGTCGGTCACGGGCACCACGTCGCTGTGCCCGGAGAGCACCATGCCGCCGGCGGTGCCGGGGCCGATGCTGGCGAGCAGGTTGGCCTTTCGCCTGTCGTCGCTGTGCACCAACTGCACCTTCACGCCGTGCCCCGCGAGGTAGTCGGCGATCCAGTGGATCAGGTCGAGGTTGGAGCGATGCGAGGTCGTGTCGAATGCCACCAGGGCGCGCAGGATGTCGATGGTGTTCATGCGATGCGCTCGGCAAGGGGCCGCTCGTTGGCATTGCCGGTGCTGGTGGCGGCGCTGCCCGGCTTGCCGCCGCTGCCCAGGCGCTCCTGCACGAGCCGCATCGCGGCCGACTGGGTCGGCATGCCATTGCGGTCGGCGAGCTCGAAGATGCGGCGCAGCGTGGCGCCGATGCCTTCCACTTGCGATTCCACCTTCGCGCGGTTGAAGCCTTCGTGCTCCGATGCCACTCGGATCAGGCCGCCCGCGTTGATGACGAAATCCGGCGCGTAGAGGATCTCTCTTTCTCGCAATTGCCGGCCGTGCTCGTCGCGCGCGAGTTGGTTGTTCGCGCCGCCCGCGATCACGCGGAAGCGCATCTGCGGCAGCGTCTTGTCGTTGACGACGGCCCCCATCGCGCAGGGGGAAAACACGTCGGCCTGCACGGCGTAGATCGCATCGGGCTCGACGATCTTCGCGCCGAACTCGGCTGCGGCCTTGCCCGCGAGCACCGGATCGATATCGCACACCACCAGATGCGCTCCTGCCTCGCAGAGCAGCCGGCAAAGGCTCCAGCCGACGTTGCCGAGGCCCTGCACGGCCACCGTCAGCCCGCGCAGGTCGCGGCCCAGCCGGTGCGCGACGCCGGCCACGATGCCGTGGTAGACCCCCAGCGCCGTGGTCGGTGACGGGTCGCCCGTGCCGCCCAGCGCCTGCGGCAGGCCGACCACGTGCCGCGTGCTCTGCCGCACCCAGGCGAAGTCGTCGACCGTGGTGCCGACGTCCTCGGCCGTGATGTAGCGCCCGCCGAGGCGGTTGACCGCCACGCCCATGGCACGCAGCAAATCAGGTGTCTTGCTCTTGCGCGGATCGCCGAGGATCACCGACTTGCCGCCGCCCAGGCCCAGCCCCGCGGCAGCGGCCTTGAAGGTCATGCCGCGCGAGAGCCGGAGCACGTCGCGCAGGGCGGAAGCCTCGTCGGCGTACGGATACATCCGGCAGCCGCCCAGCGCGGGCCCGAGCTTCGTGCTGTGGATGGCGATGATGGCCCGGAGCCCGACCCGGTCATCGGATATGAAAACAACCTGTTCGTGGTCCGCGAAAGACTCGGTGGAGAAGACTGTCATCTGGTTCTTTTTCGAATTCGGGTGAACGAGTGCGGACCTGCTTCGAGCTGTGGAAGGCCGCCTTGTCAATGCCTGCTGGAGGAAGCTAGGAACAGCAGCAGACGACGTAGATACAGAAGCAGCTCCACCGGACGGACATCGGGCTGCGAGCCGCATAGCGGCAGGACTTCAGTGCTTGCCTGGCGAAATGATTGCGTCATGTGTTGGCCTCGCTTTGAGGTCAAGCATGACAGGCAGAAGTGCCGTGATATTGGCGAAAATTTCTGGCGTAGAAAGATCAGGCGCCAGAGGAGGCCAGGGCGTTTGGCATGCTGCCGAAGCCCAACTCTTCGAGAAGTCTTTGCAGCTCGTCAAGAGCAAGATCTTTCTGTGAATCAACGAGGGATTCAATTGAAAGTTTGAAGATGGACGTCACGCCATCCTGCGGAGAATTCTCGCCTTCAGAGGAGATTGAAGGCATCCATGTCTCGTCTTCAGGAATCAGGCAAGTCCAGATAAGCCCATGCCGCTCGACAGCCGGAAACGCCGTGATCCTGAAGCAATCCGCCGTCTTGGGTGCGAGCTTCTCCGGAACCAGCCGGCATTGCCCGTCGGAGCCGAAGCGCAGGCCGTGGTACGCACAGACCAGTTCTTCTCCCTCGATGCGCCCGCTGCTCAGCGGCAGCCCGCGATGCGGGCACATGTCGCGGCCGATGCGGATGCCGTCCGGCATGCGGTAGACCGCCAGGCGCAGGTTCAGCAGCACGACCTGCCGCGGCTTCACGAGCGGATCGTCGGCGCACACGAGCGGAAACCACTGCCGCGCGAGCACGGGCCAGTCCTGCTCGGGGTAGCTGCAGTTCGGAGGCAGGAAGCCCTCGGGCAACGGGCGTGGAAGAGCCGCTTCGACCGACATGTGCTGCCTGCCTCTCTGTGTTGACGACCAGCCTGCGTTACTTGACCTACTTGACCAGCCCGATCCGGATTCTCCGGTTGTGCTGTCCCTTGTTCTCGATCTTCATGATGCGCAGCGGCGCCGATTGCGAAGTCTTCGAGAGATGGGTGCCGCCGCAGGCCTGCCGGTCGAGGCCCACGATCTCGATGATGCGCGTGGTGCCGTCGTCCTGGGCCGGTGGCGCGACGGAGCGGCTGCGCAGCACGCCGGGCTCGCTCGCGAGTGCCGCGGCATCGAGATACACCGCGTTCACCTGCAGCCCGTCGGAGATCAGGCTGTTGAGCTCGGGTTCGAGCTTGCGCAGTTCGTTGTTGTCGACCGTGGGCAGGTCGAAGTCGATGCGGGCCGTGCCGTCGGCCGCCATCTGCACGCCGGTGACCAACGAGCCTTCGAAGCGCTGGTAGACGAGGGCGTTGAGGATGTGCAGGCCGGTGTGCAGCTGGCACATCATCGAGCGGAAGTCCTGGTCGACGCTGGCGATGACCTTGTCGCCGGGCACCTTGCCGATGTCGGCCTCGTCGAAGTAGTGCCAGGCGTTCCTGCCCTCCATCTCGATGCGGTCGATCCTGAGCTGGCTTCCGTTCCAGCGCAGCGTGCCGCGATCCGCCAGTTGCCCGCCGCCACCTGGATAGAAATAGGACTTGTCGAGAAGAACGGCATTCGGCCGGCGCGCGATGACGTCGGCCTCGAATTCGAAACGGTCGGGTTCGATGTGGCAGAGATACGGAGACATGAATTCCTCGGTTGTGCGGGATGCTTGATTGCTTGCGGGTTGCTTCTTGCTCAGGAAAAACGCCGGGCCGTCACGATGCCGGCCAGGATGATCACGGCCCCCACGAACTCGGTGGCGCTCAGGTACTCGTGGAATAGGTAAGCGCCGAACACGGTCGCGATGACGGGCTGTATCAGCAGGGTGATCGATGACATCGCGGCCGGGAGCTTGGCCAGCGCATAGGCGATCAGGCCCTGGCCGCCGACGTGCGACACCACCGCGAGCGCCACCAGCATCAGCACGCCTTGCATCGTGTGCGGCACCAGCGACTCGCCGCGCAGCAGCGTGATGGGCAAAAGGATGATCAGCGTGCCGACGCTGCTCCATGCCATCACGGTCATGGTGCGGTAGTTGGAGCGCACGAGGCTCACCGCCAGAAGGTAGGAGCCGTAGAACACGGCGGTCAGCAGCCCCAGCAGGTTGCCGGCCATGTAGTTGGAGCCGAAGTCGAGCCGGTGGCCTATGAGGATGAAGGCGCCGGTCAGCGCGAACAGCATTCCGAACAGGAAGCCCCGCTTGAACCTCTTTCCGAGAAAGATGTTGGAGCCGAGCACCACGAAGATGGGCGCGAGGTTCGCGAGCAGGTTGGAGTTGGCCAGCGTGGTCAGCGTCATCGACCAGTGGTAGAGCGCGAGATTGCCCGAGAAGATGAAGCCCACGAGGATGAGCTTGAAGGGAATGCCAGGTGCGGGTTGCCGGGCGGCTTGCTGCACGCCCGCGGGCATCGGCTCGGCCCTTGCGGCGAGCATGTCGAGCAGGAAGAAGATCGGGATTGCCAGTGCAACCCTGTAGACGGCGCTCGCGGTCGGCGGCAGTTCGCTGTGGCGCAGGAAAACGCCGCCCAGCGCCAACGCCGCCGCGCCCAGCAGTAGCGCGACGAATGAAAAGAAGCTGCTCTTCGAAGCAGCCGGTAGAGCGATGGTTGTCGTCATATTTGTTTTGATGCGACCGAGTCTCCATCGGTCGTATCGGGCGATTTGTTGTGAATGAATCTTCGAGAGGACGTGACAGTGAAGACAGTGAAGAGCCGGCCAACCTGCTTGTCAGGAAGGCTCTTCGAATCCTTCGATCACCATGAGCTGCATGTCGACCGCAGCGCCTTTTCTCAACCCTTTTGCATGGGTGTATTCGGGTGATTCGTAGAACTTCCTCGCCGCGTCCGCGGTCTTGAACTCGACAAGAACCACTCGCCTGTCATCGTGAGCGCCTTCCAGGTGCATGCGCTCGCCTCCCCGCGTCAGAAACCTGCCGCCGAACTTTTCGATGATCCCGGGCGTGAGTTGCTTGTATTCGTTGTATTGGTCCGGATCCACGATGGACATCCGGCCGATCAGATAGGCGACCATGTTGTGGCTATCCGGAACTGGCGCAACAGCTGCTTGCAGCGCCCGTTGCTACACGTAGGCCACTTTGCGCTGCTGCGTCTGCGCCGACACGCCGGACTGCAGCAGCGCCGCGTCCAGAACGTCCCACAGGCCGGTCAGCGAATCGAGGAAGTCGTCCGCGCCTTCGACGACGAGGTGGGCGTATTCGGTCTTCAGCGCGAGCTCGACCGCGGTGCGCGCGTTCTGCTCGTGATKCTGCTCGGCGCCGACTTCGCCCCAGTGCTCCAGCAGGTAGTGCATTTCGGGCTTCTCGAGATCGGCGTTGTAGATGCCGCTGTCGACCAGGCAGTACTTTTCGCCGGGAATCAGCTGCTGGTTGGAGATCATCTCCAGCGCCAGCGTGGTGCCCAGGTTGCGGTAGGTGTTCTCGATGTCCGTCAGCTTGCGGTGATCGAACACGCCGATGGCCTTGCGCACCTGTGTGGTCAGGCCGGTTTCCATGTCGTAGCCGGGCAGGGAGCCAAGCAGCTGGTCGGAGAAGGCCTTGAGCTTCGCCTCGACCTTCTCCTGGTTGTAGAGGTCCGCGAACACGGGTGCCTCGGCCGACTGGTTGACGATGAAGCCCGCCATCGTCGCGAGTTCGGGGCCGTGGCCCGATTCGCTTTCGACGATTTCCTCGAGCAGCTCGCTCTGCCTGTGCAGGCCGTGCTTCTTCAGCGCGTCGGGAAAGCTCCAGCCCGGGCGCGTCGAGGCGCAGAAGCTCTGGATCTGGTGGAACAGGGCGCCGACGACGGGCGGCTCCGGTTCGACCTTGGCCCAGTTCTTGAAAATCGGGTGCGAGTAGCACCGATGACTTTTGACCCTATCAACCAGATCGGAAATGGTTACGTTCATTTCTTGCTCCTAATCACAGTGGGTTGAAAAAATGCCATGAGGAAATTCGATCGCTCGTTTGCTTGATTGCTTATTTGCTTGCCATCAACATGCGCCCTCCAGGGTGGTCGAGTACCTCGATCCGTACGTTTGAAAATCCCGCGCGGAAAAGCTTTTCACTCCATTCCTCCTCGCTCAGGAGCCTTCTGGACATGAAATGGTTGTGCAGGTGGTTGAACGCGGCCGCGAACGGCTTTTCCCAATTCGACTGGGCGACCGGAATTGCGTCGACGATGATCAGCGTGCCCTTGATCGCGTGGGCGCAGCAGGCGCGCAGCAATGCATCGAGCGTTTCTTCTTCCGCCGGAAGAAGGTCGTGCATGACGAAGCCGGCGTGGATGATGTCCGCGTCCTTGATGAGCGAGGCGTCTTCCACGAGCGCCTGGATGGGCGCTGTCACGAACTGGAGCCGCTCGCTCATGCCGGCTTCGGCGGCTGCGCGCACGGCCTGCTCGGTGGCCGACGCGCTCAGGTCGATGCCCACGCCGGTGGAGCCCGGGATCTTGCGCAGCATGCGGATCAGGAAGCCGCCCGAGCCCGATCCAAGATCCACGATTTTCCTTGGTGCCATCGCGACGATGGCGTCTTCGGGCTGCGGATAGAAGGACTTCTCTCCCATCCACTTCGAGGTGCGCGCCACCAGCCCGCCGCTGCGGGGGTACTTGAGCTGCGCTTCCTCGTTGTTCTCGGAGAACTCCTTCGCGTTGTTGATCAGGGGCGCGCAGGCGCGCAATGCCCAGGAGAGGTAGCCGACCTCGTTGATCAGCTCCTCGAAATTGCTGCCGACCTTGTAGGTGGCAGGAGCCTTCGGGCTCAGCACTTCGATGATTCCAGCCTTGCTCAGGGAGTCGAGATAGGCGGAGATCACCGACTCCTTTATTCCGCAGGATCGCGACGCCGCCGCGGCGTCCACGACCTCCGAGTTCTGGAGAAATTCGATGACTCCGTACTCCGCACCAATTTCGAGCAGGATTGCGGAGCCTGCGAGGGAAGAGCCAGTAATGCCGCGATCAACGTTTTGCATGGGTCACCTGTTTGTTAAACGCAATTGAAAACCAACTGATTGCTTCGCAATAGCCGAGGCCATTTGGTTGCACGATAGACAGTGAGGAGAAACCCGTATTGGTAAAAATTGCAGCGCCGGGCCATTGCGGCAAAAAGAGATTCGGACGAATTCAGAAAAAGGTTCCGAATGCGGTGCGGGCACGGCAAAGCCGGCTCCGGCGCGGTGCGTGCCGCGCGAGCCGGGTGCAAAAAACGGGTGGAGAAAGAGCGTCGGCGCTTCAGTTGATACGCGCGCGGACGTACTGAAGCGGCGTCATGCCGAAGGTGCGCTTGAAATGCCGGGTAAGGGCGCTCTGGTCGTAGAAGCCACTCGCCACAGCTGCCTCGATGAGCGGCCGTCCGGCGGTGAGGTGGCTGATGGCCGCCCTGAGCCGCAGTTGGGTGAGGTACATGTGCGGTGTCAGGCCGATTGCGCGGTTGAACGCACCGATCAGCTGGAAAGGCGTGAGGTCCGCGGCTGAGGCCATCGCCTCCAGCGTCAGCCGTTCGGCGAAGGCATCGCGCAGCAGCTCCAGTACCGGCGCGAGCACGCTGCTGTCGGCGGGCACGGGCAGCACGCGATGCCCGTGCTGCGCGTGCCGCTGGAAGAGCGTGCCGAAGGTGTGCACGAAGAGTTCCTGCTGCCGCAGCGGATCGCACTGTCCGCTGTCTTCATCGAAGGCGCGATGCAGCTCGATGAAGCCGGCGATGAGTTCCTCGTCGCAGTAGATGTTCGAGTCGAAGTAGCGGGCCTGGTCCATGCCCAGCGTCGTCATCAGGTGCCGGATGCCCGCGTCGGCCAGGTAGAAGGAACGATAGCGCCAGCGCGGGCTGCCGCCCATGCGCCCCGAGTGCGGTTCGGCCGGATTGAAGACCAGCAGCGCCTGCTGGTGCGCCGCGCCCGTGCGGCCGCGGCTCTTGAACTCCGCACCTCCGACCTCGGTGACCGCGATCACGAAGGAGTGGTGCACATGAGGCGCGTACTCGTGCGTGGTGAAGTCCGCGTGCAGCATGTCCATGCCCGGCAGGCCGGGCGCATGCCAGTAGCGCGACGTGTTCAGAGGGTCCAGCTTGGCCAACGAAAACCTCCGTTTGCATCAGCGGTTGCCGTGCAGCCATTCATCCAGCGTCGTCCGACCGATCGATGGCACCTGAATGGTGAGCAAGGCCGCCTTGTTCCGGTGATTACAGCGCGATCTTGGCGGAAGCGGAAAGCCTCCGGCCTCGATACCCCGATCAAGCAAACGCTGTGCCATTCGGCGGCCCGCGCAATCGCGAAAGGGCCCGGGAAAGATCAGATTCACGAACGGCGAGGAATGCCTCACCATGCTTCGCGGCGCAGCCACCTTGCCGCCACTCATTGGAGACCTTCATGAACATGCCTCTCGAGAGCATCGAACCGGCGTTTCGGTTTTCGCTGGCCAATGGCGTCGAAACGGGCGTCGAAACGCACAAGGTATTCAACCAGGCCGAGCCTTGCATCGGCCACAACGCATTCACCGGCGACGTGGCGCTACGGGAGTTGGTCGAGCGCCATGCACCATGGAGCATTCCGCATGCGACGGCCGTAGGTGCACTCGCAGGCGACGAGCAGGTGCAGGACCTCGCGCGACTGGCCAACGAGCACAACCCCCAACTGCGCACGCACGACCGCTTCGGCAACCGGCTCGACTGGGTCGAGTTCCATCCCGCATGGCATCAGCTCATGAGCCTGGCCTTCTCGCATGGCGTGCCCGGCCTTGCGTGGACCACCAGCGAAAGCTCGGGCCACTTCGCGCGCGCCGTGCTCAGCTACCTGTGGAACCAGGTCGAGAACGGCACCGGTTGCCCTACGGGCATGGCGTACGCCGCGTGCGCGGGTTTCGAAGGACGGCCCGAGTTCGCGGAATGGAGAGAGAAGACGCTCTCCGGCAAGTACGACCCGCGCCGCCTGCCGCTTTCGCAGAAGACGGGCGCCGTGATCGGCTACGCCATGACCGAGAAGCAGGGCGGCTCCGACCTGCGCCAGACGCAGACTACCGCCACCTTCGTCGGAACCGAGAAGAACGGCGTGCAGGTCTACAGCATCACCGGCCACAAGTGGTTCTTCTCGGTGCCGACCTCCGACGGCTTCTACACGCTGGCGCAGACGAAGTCGGGCGTGAGCTGCCTCTTCGTGCCGCGCTTCCTGCCCGACGGCGGCGCCAACCGCGTCGCGGTGCAGCGCCTGAAGGACAAGTGCGGCAACCGCTCCAACGCATCGAGCGAGGTCGAGTTCAACAAGACCTGGGCGATGCTGGTCGGCGAGGAGGGCCGAGGCATCCGCGAGATCCTCTCGCACGCGCACCTGACTCGGCTGGATTTCGCGGTCGGCTCGGCCGGCCTGATGCGGCAGGCGCTGACGCTGGCGATCGGCCACGCATCGACGCGCGACGGCTTCGGCCGCCGCATGGCCGACCTGCCCATGCAGACCAACGTGCTGGCGGACCTCGCACTCGAAAGCGAAGCCGCCATGCTCTCGGCGATGCGCGTGGCGCGCGCGACCGATGCCATGGCATCGGACGAACGCGAGCGGCTTCTCGCGCGCGTCGCGACGCCGGTGGTCAAGTACTGGAACTGCCAGCGCGCAACGTACTTCGTCTACGAGGCGCTGCAGGTCCACGGCGGCAACGGCTTCATCATGGAGAACCCCATTGCGCGCCTGTACCGCGAGGCGCCGCTCAACTCGATCTGGGAAGGCACGACGAACATGATGTGCATGGACGTGGTGCGCGCGCTCGGGCGCGAGAAGGGCTCGCTCGAAGTCTTCCTCGACGAAGTTTCGGTGCCGCAGGCGGCGGGCAACGCGGCGCACGCGAAGTTCATCGCGAGCCTGCGCGACGACCTGGGCACTGGCGCGATCGACGAAGGCAACGCGCGCGCACTCGTGACGCGCATGGCGCTCGCGTTGCAGGCGAGCGAGATGCTGAGGCACGGCGGCGCGGCGGTCGCGCAGCGCTTCATCGAATCGCGCCTGGGCGGCCGGCATGCCGGCGTGATGGGCACTCTTGCGGCGGGAGCGGACCTGCGAGACATCGTCTCGCGCGCGGAGGTGGCGCCAGCCCGTCAGGCCGCCTGAGCCTGCCGCCGCAGCGGCAGCCAAAGCACGAAGCGCGTTCCCGTCGGCAGCGATTCCCAGCCGACGGTGCCGTGAATGGAGCGCGCGCGCCGCCGCTGGTTCTGCAGGCCCCGGCCCGATGACGAGGCCATGGCCTTGTCGACGTCGAAGCCCTGTCCGTTGTCCTCGATGGTCACGCGCACGCCGTCGTCGTCGAGCGAGGTGCCGACGCGGATCTCGGTCGCGCGCGTGTGGCGCAGGATGTTCGAGATGCTCTCCTGCACGATGCGCAGGATGTGCAGCGCGCTCGACGGGTCCAGCCATTCCAGCGCGGGCAGCTCCCGCACTTCCCAGCGCAGCGAGACGCCCGTGCCTTCGAGCCGCGGCTCCAGCCGGTAGCGCAGCGTGGCCAGCAGCAGCAGCAGGTCGGCTTCGATGGGCTCCAGCGAGTCGAGCGTGAGCTTCAGGTCGTCCAGGCAGCTCTTGAGAATCTGCGAGACCCTGTCGTCGCTCATGCCGCCGCTTTCGACGGAACGGATGGCGCTGATCAGCGAGGAGCCCAGCCCGTCGTGCATGTCCTGCATCAGCCGCTGGCGCTCGTCGCTGATGGTCTTCAGCCGCTCGACTTCGCGCAGGCGGCGGTGGCTGAGTTCGAGCTCGGCCTCGCGTGCCTGCAGGCGATGCGCGAGGCTCGCGTTGAGTTCCTCGACTTCGCCGATGGCGTGCACGTAGCGGCGGTACATCAGCACGCCGAACACGCTGAAGGTGACGGCGTTGGTATACGCGCCGAGATACCAGCCTTCGGGGCTGATGAAGTTGTTCTGCAGCAGCCAGTCGGTGACGCCGAGCAGCACACAGATGCCGATGCCCACCGCCACCAGCCGCCCCTCGGTAGAGCGGCGCCATGCGCTGATGCCGCCGACGAGGCACACCGCGGTGCCCATCATCGCGGCGACCGCGTAGATCAGCGGCGTCACCTGCGGCGTGTTCTGCACGATGGCGAGGCCGGGAATCGTGACGATGCCGATGGCCGTCGTCGTCACGACCACGCCCCGGGTGAGCCACAGCAGCTGCCGCCCATGCAATTGGCGCAGGAAGAAGTGCACGACCATCACCAGCCAGAAGAGCGAGTTGACGGTCAGCCACGCGAACCAGTCGTTGAGCACCGGCAGGCTCACGTAGAAGTGCAGCCCCCGCATGAACGAAGTGGCCGAGAGATTGAAGAAGAGCAGGTAGCCGGTTTCGTCGCGGCGCCTGAACCAGACGAAGAGCGCGAACACACCCACCGCCATGAATGCGGCGCCGAGCATCGCGGGCAGTTCCTGCTGCAACCACTGGCGCATGCCGTGGCGGCCCCTGAGCGCATCGACCGGGCCGATCCACAGCGAGGACAGCGCCACCTGGGCGCTGCGGGTGTGTTCCAGGCGCAGGAGGATCTCGGCGGGCGGGGCGCTGCCGGCGGCGCCGTGGTCGTCGAGCTGCACCCACAGCGGGGTGCGTGTGCTGTTCCACAGCGGGCCCGACTGCTGGGCGCGATGGACCAGTTGGCCGTCGGCATAGACCGCGATGGTGCCGTCGGTCTTGATGCGCGCGCCGTACAGCGCCAGCGGGCCGGAGCTGGCAGGGAGGCCGCGTGTGCTGAGCCTGATCCAGGTGGTGCGTGTCGTCGTGGTGGATGTGTTTTCGGCCTGGCGCAGGAGCGCGATGGGCAGGGCCAGGGGAAGCTCGACATGCGTCCAGCCCCGCGGCAAGGCGCCGCTGTCCTGCCGGGGCGGCGGTGCTCTGAAGCCCGGGGAGTCCTCGACCTGCCAGTCGGCGTGCGTCATGTGCAGCAGTGCGTCGGACTGCCTCACGCCCGTCGCCCCGACCAGGTAGGCCCCGATGATCGCCAGCAGTGCGATCGAAAGAACGAGCACCACATGGGCGAAGAAAGGTGCGGGGCGGTAGTTCAAGGGATGCAGGGAAGTGCCGCGACCGACGCCGGTGCGGAGGTTTGTGTAACCTATTTTCTCACTTTGTTACCAGCCAGAGGGGCTTCCGCCGCCGAAAGGGTCTCAGCGCAGCGCGGGTTGAGACAGGATCCATTGCGACAGCACTCGAGCGTCGGCCTCCGAAACCTGGGTCTGCCTCGGCATGATCACGCGGCCCCACGTGCCCACGCTGCCGTTGCGTATCTTGTCTGCCAGCCTCGCTGCCGCTTCGCCGTCGCCGCGATAGCGCTCGGCGATCTGCGCGAAACCCGGACCCACCTGCTTGTGGACGAGGCCGTGGCAGGCCAGACAGGCATTTTTGCGGGCCAGGTCGGCGGGCGTCTGCGCCGTGGCGCAGAAGGGGTGGAGGGCCATCACGCAGCCGGTGAGGAACGGGAAAAGGAGCTTGCCGGGAGTCTTGGTCTTCATTGGTGGGCGGGGCTTTCGCCCGGCATCGTCGCATGCCGCTCCAAGGGCGCCAGCCGTCGTGCATTCACGACAAGACGATTCAAGAGTAACTATATGTATGGTTAAATCCGCGCAACTATCGCGAAGAAGACGAGGGATTGCATGAAGCTGCTGCTGAGCATTGCGTTTGCCGCCGTGGCCCTGGCCGGTTGTGCCAGCGCTCCGACCACCCCCACCGAACCCGGAACGGGCAGGGGCACTTCCTATGTGCCGATGGTGGCCATGGAAGGCGTGGACAAGGTGCGCTACGACAACGACGTGGCCGACTGCCGCACCGCCGCCAACCGCATCACCGCACGCAGCGAAACCGGCGACGCCATGTGGGGCGCGCTGGGCCTGGGCCTGATCACGGTGCACGGGCAGGGCATCGTGGCCGCCGCGTCCTACACCGGCATCACCGCCGCAATCATCGACTGGAACGGCCGCCCCAGCTCCGAGCTGATCGCCGAGCACCAGCAGATCGCCATCGTGCATTGCATGGCCAAGCGCGGCTACCGCAACCTCGACCCGAACGTGCGCGACACCTTCTATGGCAACACCTTCGATCCGGGCGTGATCGTCAAGCCGCGCCGCACCGGCGTCGACACCTACAACGTCGAAGCGCTGGCCAAGGCCGGGCGCTGCAACGTGCAGCCGCGCGCCGAGCTGACGGCCAAGGGCCCCGGCTACGAGAGCTACAACGTGCCTTGCGACAACGGCGGAGCCTGGGCGGTGCGCTGCGAGTTCGGCAAGTGCCGTGTGCTGGCCCAGGCGGTGATGCGTCGCTCCTGAGGTCCGGCAACCTGGAAAAGAAACGGGCCCGCGATGCGGGCCCGTTCTGCTTATCTGACGATCATTCCCTTGAGCGCCGGATCCGGCGGCGGCGGCTTGAGCTTCATCTGCCGCATCGTCTTCAACAGCAGCCGGGCGACCATCACGTTGCGGTGCCGCTTGCTGTTGGCGGGCACCACATGCCACGGCGCGTGGTCGGTCGAGGTGGCCGACAGCGCGTTCTGGTAGGCCTGCTGGTAGGCGCTCCACTTGGTGCGCACCGCGAGGTCGTCCATGCTGAACTTCCATTGCTTGCCGGGCGTGTCGATGCGGGCCTGCAGGCGCTCGCGCTGTTCGTCCTTGTCGATGTGCAGCATGCACTTGACCACCACCGTTCCGGTTTCGGTGAGCAGCCGCTCGAAGTCGTTGATCTGCGCATAGCGGCGCTTCGTCTCGGCCTTGTCGATCCAGCCTTCGACCACGGGCACCAGCACGTCCTCGTAGTGGCTGCGGTTCCACACCATGATCTCGCCCGTGCGCGGCACGACGGCGTGGCAGCGCCAGAGGTAGTCGCGCGCGCGTTCATCCACGGTCGGCGCCTTGAAGGCCGTCACGCGCACGCCCAGCGGGGAGGTACGCGAGAACACCCAGCGCACGGTCCCGTCCTTGCCGCTGGTGTCCATGCCCTGCAGCACCAGCAGCAGCTTGCGCCTTCCTTCGGCATGGAGCACGTCCTGCAGTTCGTCGAGCTCGACTGCCAGCGCGTCGAGTTCGACGCGTTGCGCGTCCTCGTCGCCCTCGCAGAAGGAAGTGTCGTCCGGGTCGATGTGGGAGAGCTTGAATTTGCCGCCGACGCGGTATTTCTTGAAGCTGGCCATGTAGCGGGACTCCGTGAAGAAGAACAACGAAGCCCACAGGGTAAGCGATCGATCAGGACTCGTCGTCGTCCTCGGGCAGCGATGCGCTCCAGCGGTTGTCCCAGTCGGCATGCTGGCGCACCGCGCCGTCGAGTTCGCGCCGGTCACGCTTGGTGGGGCGGCCCTGCTCGATGGCCAGGGCTGGTTCGATGCCCGCGCGGCGCATCTCGCGAAACGCGGCTTGGGCCGCCAGGCTCTCGGCCGTTTCCTCGTAGAGCTGCTGCGCCACCGGTGCCGGCCCTCGCTGGCCGCTGAGCCCGCGCACCGTGACGGTCCGCGTCAGCGGCCCCATGCGCATGGCGACGGTGTCGCCCGCCTTGACCTCGCGCGAGGCCTTGGCGATGTCTCCGTTCACCTGCACCCGGTTCTTGCCGATTTCTTCCGCGGCCAGCGAGCGCGTCTTGAAGAAGCGTGCGGCCCAGAGCCATTTGTCGATACGCAGACGGTCCATGAATGTCAGGAAATGGAGGTCAGGCATTGTGCCGCGACGGCGACAACGATGGCGGCTGAGCGAGCGGCAGATGCACGACCGCGTTCAGCCCGATCACGCGCCCGGCGCTTCCGGGTGCGCTCCGGTTGTCGAGGCTGATGCTCCCTCCCAGCGCCAGCACGATCTCGCGGCAGATTGCCAGCCCCAGCCCCGAACCGCTCGAGGTGCTGCCCGCCGCAAAGGGTGCGAAGAGGCGCTGGCGCAGCTCGGGCGAGATGCCTGGGCCGCCGTCGCGCACCACCAGCACTGCGTCGGCGCCTTCGGTTCGCACCGTCACCGACAGCGCCGCTCCCGGCGGGCTCTGCTTGATTGCGTTGTGCAGCAGGTTGCGCGTGAGTTCGTGCAGCATCCACTGGTGGGCGCGCACCGGCACGGGTTGGTCGATGGAAAGCTCGAAGTCGAGCGCCTTGTCGGCCACCAGCGGAGACAGGTCGAGCGCGATGTGCCGCGCCACCTCGCCGAGGTCGAGCGTCACCGACTCCGGCTGCTGCCGCAGCTGCTCCACCTTGGCGAGCGACAGCATCTGGTTGGCCAGCGTGGTCGCGCGGTCCACGGTGCCGCTGATCTCGCCGAGCGCCTGCTCGGGCGCCACGTCGCCGCGTTGGGCTGATTGAACCTGCGCCTTCAGCACGGCCAGCGGGGTGCGCAGCTGGTGGGCGCTGTCGCGCACGAAGCGTTTCTGGTGGTCCAGGAGGCGTTGCAAGCGGCCCATGACCTGGGTGGTGGCGTCGATCAGCGGACGCAGTTCGCGCGGTGCGTCGGGCGCATCGATGGGAGAGAGGTCGTCGGCCTGGCGCTTCCCGATGGCCTCTCCGAGTTCGCGCACCGGCCGCGTGGCGCGCTGCACCACGAAGACCGTGACCAGCGCGATCACGCCCATCAGCAGCAACTGCCGCCACAGCGTGTCGACGAGCAGCTTGCGCGCCAGCGTTTCGCGGATCTCCAGAGTCTCGGCCACCTGCACCACGGCCATGCCGCGGCCGGCGGCGCTGGCTACAGGCTGCAGCAGCACCGCCACGCGTACAGGCTGGTTGCGGAACCGGGCGTCGTAGAAGTCGACCAGCGCCGCGTAGGCGCTGCGGTCCGGGATGCGGCCGCGCCAGAAGGGCAGCTCGGCGAAGCCCGAGATCATCTCTCCGTCGAGCGCCGAGACCCGGTAGAAGAGGCGGCTGCGGTTGTCGGCCTCGAAGGCCTCCAGTGCGGAGTAAGGCACGATGGCGCGCAGCCGCGCCATGTCGTCGTAGCCCTCCACGTCGAGCTGCTCGCCGATGGTCTTGGCCGACGCCAGCAAAGTGCGGTCGTAGGCCGTGGTGGCGGCCGCCAGGCTCTGGCGGTACAGGCTCACGCTGTTGATCACGATGAACACGGCTACCGGCGCGAGGATGCCGAGCAGCAGCCTCGCGCGCAAAGAGATCGCGCGGATCATCGAATGGGCTTGCAGGCCGGGGAACGCCGCGCAACCGGCTTTGCCGGGACGCAGGCGTTGCCCCCTGCAAGGGGGTTGGCGAACCGACACGAAGTGCGCGCAGCCTGGGGGTTCGTCATACGTCGGGGCGTAGCAAGTAACCCAGCCCGCGCATCGTCATCAGCACCGCGCCGGTGCCCGCGAGCTTCTTGCGAAGCCGGTACACCACCACCTCGATGGCCTCGTACTGCACGTCGGCCTCGCCCGGAAATACCAGTTCGAACAGGCGCTCTTTGGTCACGGCGTGGCCCGGCTTCATCATCAGCGCCTTCAGCAGCGCCAGCTCGCGCGGCGTGAGCTCCAGCAGCTCGGCGCGGTTGTAGATGGCGCCGTTGTCGGGCTCGAAGCGCAGGCCGCCGATTTCCTGCGGGTTGAGCCCCGCGTCCTGCCCGGCCACGCCGTGGCTGCGCCGGCGCAGCGCGCGGATGCGCGCCTCCAGCTCGTCGAGGTCGAAGGGCTTGGGCAGGTAGTCGTCGGCGCCGGCGTTCAGCCCGACGACGCGGTCGCCCACCGTGCCGCGCGCCGTCAGCAGCAGCACCGGCGTGCGCAGGCCCTCGGCGCGGGCCTGGGCCAGCACCTGCAGGCCGTCGACGTTGGGCAGGCTCAGGTCGAGGGCGACCACGTCGGGCTCGATGGCGCGCCACTGCGCGACGGCTTCGGCGCCGTCGCCGCACACGCGCACGTCTATGCGGCGGCGTCCCAGGGTGCGCTGCAGGGTGATTTGCATCGTGGGGTCGTCTTCGACCAGCAGCAGCTTCATACGTTGGGGTCGGGGGTGCGTACTTTGGTGTTTTCCCCAGTCTGGCGGACAGCCAACTGACAGCGGGGCGGCGCATGATAGCGCTCAGCTACAAGTCAGCTACCTTTCAAGTTCCTTCCAATCAGGAGACACCAGCATGCGTCGCGACACCTTTCTGAAGTCACTGGCCGCCATGGCCGCAGTCGGAGCCCTGCCACTGTCGGCGCGCGCGGCCGCCAACGTCAAGATGATGATCCCCGCCAACCCCGGCGGCGGCTGGGACACCACCGGCCGCGCCCTGGGCAAGGCCCTGACCGACGCCAAGGTGGCCGACACCGTCACCTACGACAACAAGGGCGGCGCAGCCGGCGCGCTGGGCCTGGCCCAGTTCGTCAACGGCTCCAAGGGCGACGCCAACGCGCTGATGGTCATGGGCTCGGTCATGCTGGGCGGCATCATCACCGGCAAGCCGCCGGTCAACCTGTCGCAAGCCACGCCCATCGCGCGCCTGACCACCGAATACAACGTGTTCGTGCTGCCGGCCAATTCGCCGTTCAAGACCATGAAGGACGTGGTCGAACAGCTCAAGAAGGACCCGGGCAGCGTCAAGTGGGGCGGCGGCTCGCGCGGCTCCACCGAGCACATCGCCGCGGCCATGATCGCGCAGAGGGTCGGCGCCGATCCATCCAAGATCAACTACGTCGCCTTCCGCGGGGGCGGCGAAGCCACCGCCGCCGTGTTGGGCGGCAACGTCACCATCGGCGGCAGCGGCTACAGCGAGTTCGCCGAATACATCGCCGCCGGCAAGATGAAGGCCATCGCCGTCACTTCCGGCCAGCGCCTGCCCGGCGTGAACGTGCCCACGCTGAAGGAGCAGGGCATCGACGTCGAGATCGGCAACTGGCGCGGCGTCTACGGCGCGCCCGGCATCTCGGCCGAGCAGCGCAAGGCGCTGACCGACATGGTGCTGGCCGCCATGAAGAGCGCCTCGTGGGCCGAATCGCTCAAGAAGAACGACTGGACGTCGGCTGTGCTCTCGGGCGATGCCTTCACCAAGTTCGTCGACGACGACTTCGCCAGCCTGCGCGCCATCATGACCAAGTCCGGCATGGTCTGAACAAGGCCCGCCCCCAGGCTGCGTGCACTTCGTGTCGCGCGCGCCTTCCCCCTGCCGGGGGCAACACCCGAGGCCCGGCAAAGCCGGTTCCTCGGTGTTCCCCGAAGGGGTCATCTTTCCCCTGAACGCGGGAGCAAAAAATGACAACTCCAGACTCCTCGGCTCCGCCGCAACCGGCGGCCACGTGGCCGCAAACCCTGGTCGGTGCCGGCGTGCTGCTGACCGGCGTGGCGCTGGCTTTCGGCGCCGTCGGCATTTCCTCCGAAGCAGGCTACGGCGGCGTCGGCCCCAACTTCCTGCCATGGCTGGTGTCCGTGGTGCTCGTGCTGTGCGGCGCCTGGATCCTGTGGGAGGCGCGCACTGGCGGCTTCCGCGAGCTCGATGCCCCCTCGGGCGCCGAGCATGCCTACTGGCCCGGCTTCATCTGGGTCTCGGCGGGGCTGCTGCTCAATGCGGCGCTCATCACCACGCTGGGCTTCATCCTGAGCTGCACGCTGTGCTACCTGCTGGCCGTGCAGGGCCTGCGCCGGGCGAGCGGGCAGGCGGGCGTCAATTCGCCCCGCACCTGGGCGACCGATTTCATCACCGGCGCCTTGATCTCCGCCCCGGTGTTCTGGATGTTCACGCAGTTCCTGGCCATCAACCTGCCTGGCCTCACTTCGACCGGGTGGATCTGACATGGAAATCTTCAACGCCCTCATGGCGGGCTTCGCCGCCGCCATCACCCCCATCAATCTCCTCTGGTGCCTGGTCGGCTGCGCCCTGGGCACGGCCGTCGGCGTGCTCCCTGGCATCGGTCCGGCCGTGGCGGTGGCCATGCTGCTGCCGATCACCGGCAAGGTCGACATCACGGCCTCGATGATCTTCTTCTCGGGCATCTACTACGGCGCCATGTACGGCGGCTCGACCACCTCCATCCTGCTGAACACGCCCGGCGAAACCGCCAGCATGGTGACGGCGATGGAGGGCAACAAGATGGCCAAGAGCGGCCGCGCGGGCGCGG
>NZ_JASMRZ010000083.1 GCF_030462475.1 Variovorax sp. CAN15 | reverse complement strand
ATCGTGCTCGCGCCGGACGCCGGCTGGGCGCTGGCCTGCACCGCGCTCTTCGGCCTGTGCATGTTCCTGCCCTTCGCCGCGCWGGTAACGCTGGCGCAGGACTACCTGCCGCGCAACCCGGCCACCGCCAGCGGCATCGCGCTGGGGCTGGCGCTGTCGGTGGGCGGGCTGGTGTCGCCGTTCTTCGGCATGCTGTCGGACGCGCGCGGCCTCGGCGTCACGCTGACAGCGGTGCTCTGCGTGCTGTGCGTGGCGGCGGTGCTGGCGCTGCGGCTGCGCAACCGCGCCATGCAGGCGATGCCGGCCGAGACCGAAGGAGCTGCCGCCTGAAAAGGGCCTGGCGCATGTTCGCTGCCAGAATCGGGCGCAGGGCCGGAGGGCCCGCGAAACGACAAGGAGGGACACTGCGCCATGAATCGATTCCTGAGCTGCGTACTGGGGAGCGCGCTACTGGCTCCGGCCGCCTTCGCCGCCGGGCCGGCAACGTCGGTAGCGCCGACGACACCGGCTGTGACCACCGTGCCGGCCGATCCCGCAGCAGGCATCCGCGAAGTCGAGGCCGCAGTGCGCGCCTGGGCCGCGGCATGGTCCGCGCGCGACGTCGCGCGCTACCTCGCCGCCTACGCGAGCGACTTCACGCCGCCACGCGGCCAGGACCGCAAGGCATGGGAGGCAGACCGCCGCGAGCGCATCGAAGAGAAGGCCGCCATCAGCGTGGAGATCGACAGCCTCGTCATCAGCCTCAAGGGGCAGGCGGCCACCGCCAGCTTCCAGCAGACCTACAGCGCCGACAAGCTGCGCGAGAAGAGCCGCAAGACCCTGGAGCTGCAGCGCGTGGAAGGCCGCTGGCTCATCCGCAAGGAAGGCGCGGGCGGCTGACGCAAGCGCCCCGCCCAATGGCCCTGTAAGCCAAACGGTTCACGAAGGTGTCACCACTTGCAACCATGCTGCAGCCTTCGTTTCCCCAAGGCTGTGGCTGCCATGTTTCCCACCAAGACCGACAAGGCGCGCAACGAACTCCAGGGCGGACAGCGCACGCTCACCCAGCGCGAACGCGCCCTGCTGCTGATGGCCGACGGCCGGCGCTCCCTGACCGACTTCAGTCCCCTCTTCCCCAACCGCGATGAAGCCGCACGAGCCATCCAGACGCTGATCGAGAAGGGCTACCTGCAGGGCCCTAAGGCCGCCGCCGAAGCCGCGCCGGCCGAGCCCCCCGCGCAGCCCGCGCCCTCGCCCATCCCCGCCATCGAGCCGATCCAGGTCGCCACCTCGGCCGACACCTTCGACGGCAAGCGTTCGCTGGCGACCACGCGCATGTTCCTCTTCGACATCTGCGAGCGCATGTTCGTGCGCCGCGACCCGAAGTTCGCGCTGCAGATGCGCGACGCACTGCGCGAAGCGCGCGACCGCGAGGCGATGCTGACCATCGCCGCGCTGATGCTCACCGAGATCGAGAAGACCGCCGGCGCGGAGCGCGCCGAGTCGCTGCGCGAGCGCATCGACCGGCTGCTGCCGCCGGCCGAAGTGATTCACTGAGGGCCTCGATCGAGGCGGCGGTCGCCCCGGCCTGTGACACCATCGCCGGGTGAATTCCCCGCCTCCCGTCTCCACCTCGTTGTCCGAACGCCTTCGCGGCTGGGCCAGGCGCCTCAAGCGCGACGGCGTCACGCTCTGGTTCGCCTGCCGGCACGCCTCCACGCCCTGGTACGCCAAGGCGCTCGGCGTGTTCGTGGTGGCCTATGCGCTCAGCCCGATCGACCTGATTCCCGACTTCGTTCCGGTGCTCGGCTACGTCGACGACGTGCTGCTGCTGCCGGGGCTGATCTGGCTGACGATCCGGCTGATTCCGGCGCCGGTGCTCGCCGAATGCCGGCAGCGGGCCGATGCGTGGATGCAAAGCTCTGGTTCCAGGCCGACCAGCCGCTGGGGCGCCGCGTTGGTCGTGGCCGTGTGGGTTGCGGCCGGCCTCGGGGCCTGGCATCTGTGGGCGCGCTGAGCGCAGGCAGGCGAATCCGCCAGTCGGGCCGCTCGATCAACTACACTTGCCGAGGTCAGGAGAGAGCCCCGCACGCCGGGGCCGCCGAAGGCGCAGGGGGCAAACTTCCCCCGAACGCTCAGGCAAAAGGACTGACGAGGCGCCGGTGAAAACCGGCGTTTCCTTGCTGGAGAGAGGCCGCCGCCCGAAAGAGCAGACGGCCCACCGAAGGAGCAAACCCCGATCGTGGGGCGAATCTCTCAGGTAAAGCGGACAGCAGGGGTGGCCCATGGCTTGCGTCATGGATTTCGACTGCCCCTTTGGAGTGCCCCGTGGCCGCTTCCTCCGCATCCGCTACCGAACTTCTCAAGACGCCGCTGTACGACCTCCACCTGGAGCTGGGCGCCCGCATGGTGCCCTTCGCCGGCTACTCGATGCCGGTTCAGTACCCCGCCGGCCTGATGGCCGAACACAAGCACACGCGCGACGCGGCCGGCCTGTTCGACATTTCCCACATGGGCCAGCTGCGCCTGGTCGGCCCCGACGCCGCGGCAGCCTTCGAGACCCTGATGCCCGTCGACGTGATCGACCTGCCCGCCGGCAAGCAGCGCTACGGCCTACTGCTGAACGACGAGGGCGGCATCCTCGACGACCTGATGTTCTTCAACGAAGGCAACGGCTCGATCTTCGTGATCGTCAACGGCGCCTGCAAGGTGGCCGACATCGCCCACATCCAGCAGAAGATCGGCTCGCGCTGCGAGGTGCGCCCCCTGCCCGACCATGCGCTGCTCGCGCTGCAGGGCCCGCAGGCGGCGGCCACGCTGGCGCGGCTTTCGCCCGGCGTCGAACGCTTCGTGTTCATGACCGGCGGCGCGGTGCAGATCGGCGGCATTGCAGCCTTCGTCACCCGCAGCGGCTACACCGGCGAGGACGGCTTCGAGATCTCGGTGGCCGCCGCCGACGCCGAAGCCCTCGCCCGGCTGCTGCTGGCCCAGCCCGAGGTCAAGCCCGTCGGCCTGGGCGCGCGCAACTCGCTGCGGCTCGAAGCCGGCCTCTGCCTCTACGGCAACGACATCGACACCACCACCACGCCCGTCGAGGCCTCGCTCAACTGGGCGATGCAGAAGGTGCGCCGCGCGGGCGGCGCGCGCGAAGGCGGTTTTCCGGGTGCCGCGAAGGTGCTCGCGCAGCTCGCCGCCTCCACCGCCGGCGCGGCCGGCCACACCGACCACGACACCCTGAAGCGCAAACGCGTGGGCCTCGTCGCGCTGGAACGCATTCCGGTGCGCGACGGCACGGTGCTGCAGTCATTCGAGGGCCACGACATTGGCGCCGTCACCAGCGGCCTGCTCGGCCCCACGGCCGACCGCTGCGTCGCCATGGGCTATGTGGCCACCGCGTTCGCCGAGCCGGGCACGCGCGTGCAGGCCATCGTGCGCGGCAAGCCAGTGCCGATGGAAGTGTTGACCATGCCCTTCGTGCCCACCCGCTACTACCGCGGCTGACCGGCTAGGCTCTGCACCCCGATTCATTTTTTCCACGAGGAGTTTTCCCACCATGAGCATCAAGTACACCAAGGACCACGAATGGGTGTCGGCCGAAGGCGACGCGGCCACCGTCGGCATCACCGTGCATGCGCAGGACGCGCTGGGCGATGTGGTGTTCGTCGACCTGCCCGAAGTCGGCAAGACCTTCGCGCAGGGCGATGTCGCCGGTGTCGTCGAATCGGTGAAGGCCGCCGCCGACGTGTTCATGCCCGTGTCGGGCGAGATCACCGAAGTGAATGAAGCGCTGCGCGCCGACCCGTCGCTCGCCAACAGCGACCCGCTGGCCGCCGGCTGGTTCTTCAAGGTCAAGCTGAGCGACCCCGCCCAGCTCGACGCGCTGCTGGACGCTGCTTCGTACGACAAGTTCGCCGCCGAATCCTGATCCGCTGATTCCTTTCAGCACTTTTGTCTTTTCCCTCCGAGCCCTCACCGCCATGCCGACGCCCGCCCTTCCTTCCTTGCAAGAACTAGAGAACGCCGAGGAATTCCTCGCTCGCCACATCGGCATCGATGCGGCGGACGAGGCGCGCATGCTGCCGGCGATCGGCTCGGAAACGCGCGCCGAGCTCATCGACGGCATCGTGCCGGCGGCCATCCGCCGCTCGAAGCCGATGCGCCTGCCCGCGCCGGTGACCGAGGCCGACGCGCTGGCCGAGCTGAAGGCGATGGCGTCGAAGAACAAGGTGTTGCGCAACTTCATCGGACAGGGCTACTACGGCAACCACACGCCGGGCGTGATCCTGCGCAACATCCTCGAGAACCCCGCCTGGTACACCGCCTACACGCCCTACCAGGCCGAGATCTCGCAGGGCCGCATGGAAGCCCTGCTCAACTTCCAGACGATGGTGTGCGACCTCACGGGCATGGCCATCGCCAACGCATCGATGCTCGACGAAGCCACGGCCGCCGCCGAGGCCATGACGCTGGCCAAGCGCAGTGTGAAGAGCAAGAGCAACGTGTTCCTCGTGTCTGGCGACTGCCACCCGCAGACCATCGAAGTCATCAAGACCCGCGCCGCGCCGCTGGGCATCGAGGTCAAGGTGAGCACCGTGTCGGAAACGCTGCCGCACCTGATGGTGAGCGGCGCCTTCTTCGGCGTGCTCGCGCAGTACCCCGCCACCACCGGCCACGTGCACGACCTGCGCCCGCTCGCGGGCCACGCGCACCAGTGCGACGCCGCCTTCATCGTCGCGGCCGACCTGCTGGCGCTGACGCTGCTGGCGCCTCCCGGCGAATGGGGCGCGGACATCGTCTGCGGCACCACGCAGCGCTTCGGCATGCCGCTGTGCAACGGCGGCCCGCACGCCGCCTACCTGGCCTGCCGCGACGAGTTCAAGCGCTCGCTGCCGGGCCGCCTCGTGGGCGTGAGCGTCGACACGCACGGCCAGCCGGCGTATCGCCTCGCGCTGCAGACACGCGAGCAGCACATCCGCCGCGAGAAGGCCACCTCCAACATCTGTACCGCGCAGGTGCTGCCGGCCGTGGTGGCCAGCATGTACGCCGTGTACCACGGGCCCGACGGCCTCACGCGCATCGCGCAGCGCGTGGCCGCGCTCACCGCCGTGCTGGCCAAGGGCCTCGCGCAGATGGGCCGCGAGCCGGTGAACACCACCGCCTTCGACTCGCTGACCATCCGCACCGGCGAAGACACGCAGTCGATCATCGAGCGAGCGCAGGCGGCCGGCGTCAACCTGCGCCAGCGCCTGCAGCAGCACCTGGGCATCTCGCTGGACGAGACCAGCACGCGCGCCGATGTCGAGACCCTGTGGGGCCTGTTCGCGCCCGCCGGCACGCAGGCGCCGCGCTTCGACGATCTCTCGGGCAGCACCACGCCGCTGATTCCCGAAGAGCTGCGCCGCAGCAGCGCCTTCCTCACGCACCCGGTGTTCAACACCCACAAGAGCGAGACGGCGATGCTGCGCTACATCCGCAGCCTGTCCGACAAAGACCTGGCGCTCGACCGCAGCATGATCCCGCTGGGCAGCTGCACCATGAAGCTCAACGCGACCAGCGAGATGATCCCCATCACCTGGCCCGAGTTCGCCAACATCCACCCCTTCGCGCCGGCCGACCAGCTGCAGGGCTACGCCCAGCTCGACGCGCAGCTGCGCGCCTGGCTGTGCGAGGCCACCGGCTACGCGGGCATCAGCCTGCAGCCCAACGCGGGCTCGCAGGGCGAGTACGCGGGCCTGCTGGCCATCAAGTCCTTCCACGAAGCCAAGGGCCAGGGCCATCGCAACATCTGCCTGATCCCGTCTTCGGCGCACGGCACCAACCCCGCGAGCGCGCAGATGGTCGGCCTGCAGGTGGTGGTGACGGCCTGCGACGCGCAGGGCAACGTCGATATGGACGACCTCAAGCGCGCCTGCGAGAAGCACAGCGCCAACCTGGCCGCGGTGATGATCACCTACCCCAGCACCCACGGCGTGTTCGAGACCCGCGTGAAGGAGCTTTGCGAGCTGGTGCACGAACATGGCGGCCGCGTGTACGTCGACGGCGCCAACATGAATGCCCTGGTCGGCGTGGCCGCGCCGGGCGAGTTCGGCGGCGACGTGAGCCACCTGAACCTGCACAAGACCTTCTGCATTCCGCACGGCGGCGGCGGCCCCGGCGTGGGCCCGGTGTGCGTGGTCGAAGACCTCGTGCCCTACCTGCCTGGCCACGCGACGGCCGGCGTGCCGTCGAACGGCGTGGGCGCGGTGTCGGCCGCACCGCTGGGCAATGCGGCCGTGCTGCCGATCAGCTGGATGTACTGCCGCATGATGGGCGCCAAGGGCCTGCAGGCCGCGACCGAGACGGCCATCCTCAGCGCCAACTACATCAGCGCGCGCCTGAAGGACCACTACCCCACGCTGTACGCCAGCCCCAACGGGCACGTCGCGCACGAGTGCATTCTCGACCTGCGCCCGCTCAAGGACACCAGCGGCGTCACCGCCGAGGACGTGGCCAAGCGCCTGATCGACTACGGCTTCCACGCGCCCACGCTGAGCTTCCCGGTGCCCGGCACGCTGATGGTGGAACCCACCGAGAGCGAGCCGCTGGCCGAGCTCGACCGCTTCATCGACGCGATGATCGCCATCCGCGGCGAAATCCGCCGCATCGAGGAAGGCGTCTGGCCGAAGGAAGACAACCCGCTCAAGCACGCGCCGCACACGGCCGCGAGCCTGCTGGGCAGCGAGTGGAGCCACCCCTACTCGCGCGAACTCGGCGCCTTCCCGCTGGCCGCGCTAAAGAGCGCCAAGTACTGGCCGCCGGTCGGCCGCGTCGACAACGTCTACGGCGACCGCAACCTGTTCTGCAGCTGCGTGCCGGTGAGCGAGTACAGCGAGGAAGCCGAAGAGGCCTGAGCAAGCAGAAGCCGCGAAGCCGCGTCCTTCTACGATGACGAAGGCTCGCGGCGGTAGGTCGCCCACTTCACGGTCAGGATGTCCGCCGCGATCTTGGCGGCGTTGACGCCCGCATAGGCCTGCGACGGATCGAACCGGAATGCCTCGCGGTAGCGCCTGATCTGCGCGTAGTCCCGGTCGAAGGTCATCGGGCCCATGAGTTCGTCAGGATCGGTGCCCGCGGGAAGCGCGAGGAATTTCTCCGGATCGGTGGCACTCTGGTAGAGGTCGACGCTCATCTGGTTCATACGGTGGTCCTCCGGAGCTTGGTTTCGGAACCCAAGCCTCGGCGACACCCGGCTCCCGTGCAATCGGTGCGCGCCTACATGGCGCGCCGGAGGAGGCCCACGACCACCTCGGCGCCGCCGTCAGTCAGGGCTGCTTCTTCTTCGCCACGTCGCCCGTGGCGATCTGCTCGCGGAAGGCGCGCATGCTGGCCTTCAGCTTGCGCTCGTTCTCCAGCCCCATGCGCACCATGATCTTCTGACCCGAGGACATGGCCTCCAGTTGCGGATCGGCGTATTCGTAGCGCACCCACGGGCGCTGCGAGGGAATGTCGCCCTTCACCTCGACCAGCCGCACCTGCACCGGGCCGGCGGGTTCGGGCGCCTGCAGCAGGTGGTCGATCACCGCGACGAGCCTGTCGTTGAAGTAGCGCCCCGGATAGCCCAGCTCTTCATAGGCCTGCTGAAAGAGCGGATAGAGCCGCGCATAGGTCTTGGCCGCCTTCGCCGGATCGACCGACTCGGCGAACAGCACCATGGGGTTGTAGCGCGCCGCATTGTTGGCGGCGATGACCTGCTTGTCGCCCTGCCCCGAAGTGATGAAGCGCTGCTTCGTCTGCTGCACCGGCCACGCGCTCGCTGGCGCCTGCTCGCGCGCGAGGTTGTCCACCGTTGCCACGAAGCGGCGCACGAAGCCGTCGAACTGCAGGAAGTCGGCCACGTTCTTGCTGCCGAACAGGTCGACGAGCGCCTTCATCACGCGCGTGTCCGTGTCGGTGGCGTTCGTGAGCCCCGCGTCGGGCACCGCGATCCCGTCCATCGGGTTTCGCGGTTCCTGGGATTGAGGTGCAGGCGCAGGTGCCGGCGGGGGCGGCGTTCCGTCGGTCGGCGCCGCGGCCACCGGCGTGGTCTCGGGCGGCTGCTGCTGTTGCTGGTACCAGCGCCAGCCGAAGAACGCGGCCGCCAGCAGCACCAGCACGATGACGATGATCGTGCCCACGGGCGTTTCACGGCGGGGGCGGAATTCAGGTGCGTCGCGCGTGTCGCGGATATCGCTTTCGGGCATGGGTCGGTTTCCTTTGGCTGGCGTGGAAGGCACAGGGAGACGAAGGCTATGGTGCACCAATAAGAGCACCACCGCGTCCGCATCGTCCCCCATCGTCGTAACGCCCTGTGACGTACCGGCCCGGCAGAAGTTCAGTCAGTCTGCGAGCCGCACCGCATGCGCCTGACGCGGGTCGACCTTGCCAGCGTGCAGGTCGGCGATCACCGCTTGCGCATGCGCGAAGCCTTCGCCCTGCGCCAGCGCCATCCAGCGGTTGCCCGGGCGGCTGATCTCGGCAATGAACCGGCCCTGTGCCTCGTTGAAGCGGCGGTTGACCTCCTGCGGGCCCCAGTCGGCATTTCGCTTGCGGATCTGCACCGGCGCGAAATACAGCTGCGGCGTCGGGCCGGGCAGCGACGTGGTGTCGCCCAGGAACTCGGTCTTCTGCGCGGAGCCCGCATAGCAGTCGTAGACCAGCGATTCGCCGAAGTGGTGGTGGACCGTCGCGCGCAGTTCGTCGTTGCCGGAGAAGTCGACATACAGCGTGGGCACGTCGGCCGGCAGCGTGGCGATCTCTTCGTAGGCCAGCGTGCGGTCGTAGCAGCCGAGGCCTTCCACGAAGGCGCGATTGCCGTTGGACGTGGCCGCCACCAGCGCCAGTCCTTCGCGCTTGCCCAGGCAGAAGGCCGTGCCGAACGCGGTCTTGCTCGACGCGCTCGACACCACCACCTGCTTCGCGCCGAAGAAGCCGTTGTCCTCCAGGAAGTCGGCCAGCATGAACGACGTGATGAACAGCGGGCGCACCAGCATCTGGTAGTCCTCCAGCGCGGCAACGTAGCCCGCGTCGTTGCTGCAGCGCATGTACTGGTTGTAGGCCGACACCAGTTCGCTGCGGTGCGAGGCGCCGTCGTAGAAGCCGCGCGGCGTCACGCGCACCGGCTGCATGCGCAGGTGGCTCGCGATCGGCAAGTAGCCGTAGAAGCGCTCGCCCACCGCCACGCCCTCCACGTTCGAGGCGGCCACGTCGGCGAAGCCCCAGGCCGGCATGTGGCCCCAGTCTGCGTCGCCGGTCGGAAAGAACTGCCAGTACTTCATGACCGCGTCGCCAAAGGCCGCGTAGGTGATGTTGTTGGTGGTCAGCGAGAAGCGGCCGATCTTCATCAGCACCTCGCCGGGCTGCAAGGCGCCGGAGTCCTGCATGGTCACGACACGGGTCGTGCCGAGTGCGTTCTTGCGCGTCTGGAGGCGGGTTAAAGTGAATGCGTTGTTCATTCGCAAACTGTATGGCGGCCCGCTTCGCGGCGGGTTCGGAAACCCGTCGATGCCGGACGCACCCCGCTCCAAGCCCCTGAAACGCCCCACGCAGGCACGCAGCAAGTTCACCGTGCAGGCGATCTACGACGCCTTTGTTCGGATTTGGAACGCGCAAGGCTGGGACGGCGTGACCACGCGCGCCGTGGCGCTCGAAACCGGCATCGCGGTCGGCACGCTGTACGACTACTTTCCCGACAAGGAAGCCCTGCTCTCGGGCTATGTGCGCCACTGCATCGAGGCGCTGCTCGCGCGGCTCGATGCCGACGTGATCGCCCCGGCGGGCATCGGCTGGCGCGAACGTGTGCAACGCCTGGTGCGCGTGACCTGCGACACGCAACTCGAAGGGCTGCCCGCCTTCGACCACGAGATGCTGATGCTCGAACACCGCGTGGCCGAGCCCAAGCACCATCGCCGGGTGTACGACGAACTCGCGGCGCGCTGGCTGCGTGCCTTCGCAACCTGTACGGACCTGGCGCCGCAGCCTTCGSCCGCCACCATCCACGCCCTGCTGACCGCCTGCTGGGGCGCCCGCCGCTACCGGCTGCTGGTGCAGCCGCAAGCCGCCGGCAATGCCGACTGGCTTGGCGAGATGGAGGCGATGGTCATGGCGCGCCTGACGGAGCGCTGAGCGCTTGCAGCCACGCCAGCGTGGCCTGCAGCTCGGCCGGACGGATCTCGTGCGCGCCCGGAAAGTCCGTGCCCGACAGCGCCAGCGGCAAGGTGCGCGCCAGCTCGCGCGTGGCCTGCGCCGCGCTCGGCGGAATCACGTTGTCGGCGCTGCCATGGCTCACCCACAGCGCCTTGCCCTCGAAGGCCTCGGGCGGCGCGATGTGCGGCACCACCTGAGACAGCAGCCGGCTGTGCCACACCATCGCGGCGCGTACGCTCCCGGGCTTGGTCAGCAGCAGCGACAGCGCCATGATCCCGCCCTGGCTGAACCCGCCGACGATCACGCGCTCGGGCGGCACGCCGAGCTGTTGCGCGGCCGAGGCGACCATCTCGTCGACGAGAAAGCGGCTTTCGCGCTCCTGCTCCTCGWCGATGCGGCGCTCGCCGTTGGGCAGCACCTGGAACTCGAACCACGCATAGGCGTCGGGCGACAGCACATAGGGCGCGCGCAGGCTCAGCACGTGGAACTGCGGCGGCATCATCCGCGCCAGGCCGAACAGGTCCTGCTCGTTGCTGCCGACGCCGTGCATCAGCACCAGCAGCCAGGGCTCGCGCACATCGGGTTTCGCGCCGTGCGCGAGGAATTTCAGGGGCAGATGCAGTTGGGTCATGGTTCGAGGTTCGACAAAAACTCAGCGGAATCCTTGCGCCAGCGCGCGCGTGACTTCGGCCGCAGGCAGCTCGCGGCAGCCGGTGGCGTTCTGCCCCGACCACAGCGGAGAAAAATCGCCGCTGCCCTGTGCCTCGGCCTTGGCACGCAAGGGCGCGATGCCTGAGGTGGCCAGCGGAAATTCCGGCGCGGCCGCGCCGATGGGCCCGAGCTCGCGCATCACGCGGTTCACGATGCCGCGCGCCGGCCGGCCGGTGAAGAGATTGGTAAGCGCCGTGTGCCGCGCGGCCCTGCTCCTGAGCGCCTCGCGATGGATCGCGCTGGTGGTTGCCTCGGGCGTCAGCATGTAGGCCGTGCCGATCTGCACACCTGCGGCGCCCAGCGCCATGGCGGCGGCCACGCCGGCCGCATCCGCGATGCCGCCGGCCGCGATCACCGGCACCTTGACGGCATGCACCAGCTGCGGCAACAGCGCGAAGGTGCCGAGTTGCCGCGTCAGGTCGTGCGAGAGGAAATGGCCACGATGCCCGCCGGCTTCGAGCCCTTGCGCGATGACGGCATCCACGCCGCGCGCCTCGAGCCACTGCGCCTCCTCGACCGTGGTGGCCGAAGCCAGCACCTTCGCGCCCCAGCCGTGCACCTGCGCCATCAGCTCCTCGGAGGGCAGCCCGAAATGAAAGCTCACCACCGCGGGCCGGAACTCGGCCACCACCCCAGCCACTTCGGCGCTGAAGGGGTTGCGCCCCGGACCGGTGGGAATGCTCGCTGCGTCGATGCCGAACTCGGCGTAATACGGTGCCAGCGCGGCACGCCAGGCAGCCTCGCGCTCGGCGCTGGGCACGGGCGGCGTGTGGCAGAAGAAGTTGACGTTGTAAGGCTTGTCGGTGCCCGCGCGGATCGCGGCGATCTCGCTGCGCAGGGCGTCGGTGCCCAGCATGGCTGCCGGCAGCGAGCCCAGGCCGCCGGCGTTGCTGACCGCGATGGCCATCGCGCTGCCTTGTATGCCGGCCATCGGGGCCTGGATGAGCGGGAGATCCGTTCCAAGGAGTTGTTGCAGCGTGGTCATTCGAGGGCGCTCCTTCTGTTTTGTCGAATGCCGGCCATTCTCCGGCCAAGCCGGAGGTCGCCGCGGCGGCAGGGTCATCGCCCCGCTTCAGCTCACTCCTCGCTGGTCCACTCCACCTGCACGCCCAGGCTGCGCAGGTTCTCCACGAAGCGCGGATGCGCGCGGCGGATCGGCGCCGCATTGCGGATCTCGGAGCGGCCCTCGATGCTCGCCGCCACCATGAAGAGCGCTATCGCCACGCGGATGATGTACGGGCTCTCGACCACCGCCGGCGTCAGCGGATTGCCGCCGAAGGTGATGAGCCGGTGCGGGTCGGACGAGAACACGTGCGCGCCGAACTTCGAGAGCTCGCCAGTCCAGCCCAGCGCGCCGTCGTAGACCTTGTTCCAGAACATCGCATTGCCTTCGGCGCGCACGCCCAGCGCGATGAAGATCGGCAGCAGGTCCACCGGGAAGTAGGGCCACGGCGCCGCCTCCACCTTGGTGAGCACGTTGCTCGTGAAGGGCGTCTGCACCTTCAGCGGGCCGCTGCGGATCGCGCACGACCAGCCTTCCTTGTGCTCGATCCGCACGCCGAACTTGGCGAAGGTGCGGTCGAGCAGCGGAAAGTTCTCGGGCGCGCTGTTGCGCACGATCACGTCGCCGCCGGTGATGGCGCCCAGGGCGAGGAAGGTGGTGATCTCGTGAAAGTCTTCATCGAAGCGGAACTCGCCGCCCTTGAGCGTGCCGCCGCCGTGCACCGTGAGCCGCGAGGTGCCGATGCCCTCGATGTGCACGCCGATCATCGACATGAAGCGGCAGAACTCCTGCACGTGCGGCTCCGAGGCCGCGTTGGTCAGTGTCGAGGCGCCGTCGGTGGCCGCGGCGCACAGCACGAAGTTCTCGGTGGTCGTGACCGAGGCGTAATCCAGCCAGTGATCGGTGGGCATCAGCCGGCCCTTGCTGCGCACCAGCAGCGAGCCCTCGGTGCGCTCCACCTCGCCGCCGAAGCGCTGGAACACCTCCACGTGCGGATCGATCTCGCGCACGCCCAGCGTGCAGCCCTTGACGTTGTCCTCCAGCCGCGCCACGCCGAAGCGCGCCAGCAGCGGCGGCACCAGCATGATCGACGAGCGCATCTCCTCCGGCAGCCGGTGGCGCGACGCGTCGAAGGCCGTCTCGCGGTGGTGCAGCTCCAGCGTGCCCGTTTCGTGGTCCATGCGCACGTCGCTGCCCAGGGTGCGGAAGATGTCCAGGATCTTGCGCACGTCGGTGATGTCGGGCACGCCATGCAGGCGCAGCGGCTCCCAGGTGAGAAGCGTGGCGCAGAGCACCGGCAGCACTGCGTTCTTGTTGGCGGAAGGGATGATGCGGCCACGCAGCGGCGTACCGCCGTGCACGATGAGGTTGGACATGGAGAAGAGCGCGCGAGAAAGCGGGAAAGCGGGAAAGCGACCGGGAGTGGAGGCGGCGGGAAAAGATTCGGAAATAGTCCGAAACGGGAGACAGGACTTTACCGCCTGAAAACGCCACGAGCGGGGCCGAAGTTGTAAGAACTTCAAGGCAGAAGCCGCTGAAATGACAATTCTTTCGCGTTACATCCAGCAGATTCTGAAAAGCCGCTCCGGGACGACACGGCCGCAAGTTCGGTCAGGACAGCCGGTTTGCGGTACTTCATGATCGCCGCATGGACAACCCGATGCCCCGCGAATCCGACATCTTCGTCCCGCTTCTGGCCTGGATCGAGGAGCGGCTCGACACGCCGCTCACGCTCGAGCTGATCGCGAAACGCGCTGGTTTTTCGGCATACCACTTCTCCCGGATGTTCACGGCCCGCATGGGCCGCAGCGTCATGGCGCATGTGCGCGGACGTCGGCTCGTGCGCAGCGCCCGACGGCTCTGCACCGAGCCCGAGGTCAAGCTCATGGATCTGGCGCTGGACTGCGGCTTCGAGTCGCAGGAGGCGTTCACGCGCGCGTTCAAGCGCCTCTTCGGCGCGTCACCCGGCCGCTTCCGTGCCGGCTTTTCTCCCGACCCTATCGAAGGACAGTTTCCAATGAATGCCCCCAGCAGCTTCGCCACGGCCGTGGCCCGCTTGCCCGAACTGGTCAAGCTCGATGAGTTCCGTGTCGCGGGCCCGTCCCGGCGTTTCGACGGCACCACGAAATCCGAGATTCCCCAGCTGTGGTCGGCGCTTGTCGGCGCCCTGCCGCTGGAAACCCAGGCTCCGAGCTGGGCGACGTACGGCGTCGTCTGGAGTGTGGACCGCGAAGCGGGAACCTTCATGTATATGGCCGGCGTGGGGGTGAAGGCCGACGACGGCCCGCTCCCCAAAGGCTTCAAGGTGAAGGAGATTCCGGCGGCAACCTACGCCGTCTTCCGCATCACCCTTAACGGCTCCGCCCTGCACCCGCAAGTCAAAAGTGCCATGGCGATCATCTGGGGCGAGTTGATTCCTGCCTCGGGCCTGCGGGTGGTCGACAGCCCCGACTTCGAGCTGTATGACGGTCATTTCGCGCCCGACCAGCCAGGTGCCGTGATCGACCTCTACGTGCCAGTGGAAGCCTGAGCCCCCGGGCGGCGCCCATTCGCGACGAACTTGTTACTCACCCGCCCTGCCCTTGTCCAAATAGATTGGTTACCTCCCGCCAGCTCCCGCCGGCAAGACAACCTCGAAAGGACAAGACACATGAGCCACTCCTACACCGGCGGCTGCGCGTGCGGCGCGATCCGCTACGAAATCCCGTCCGAGCCGATCTTCCAGAACCACTGCCAGTGCCTCGACTGCCAGCACAAGAGCGGCACCGGCCACGGCTCGTACCTGAGCTTTCCGCGCGGCGGCGTGAAGCAGACCGGCAACGCCACGCTGTGGGACTTGGTCGGCGACAGCGGCAACGTCAAGACTCGCGCGTTCTGCCCGACCTGTGGCTCACCCGTGTTCATGACCTTCGCGGCGATGCCCGATGTATTCACCGTACATGCCGCGAGCCTGGACGATCCTGGACGTTTCAGGCCACAGGCGGTCACGTACGGCGTGCGCGGGCACGAATGGGATGTGCTGGACCCGGCGCTGCAAAGGTTCGACAGGATGCCGCCGGCCTGAGACGCCGCCCTCGCGCGCGGTCGGTAGCACGCGGTAGCATCCTCGCCCGACACTCCCGTCGACATTCCCCGAGGCGATCATGTTCGATGCCACCGCGCACGGCCCGATGCGGCAATGAGCGCAGCCGCACCACTCGCTACGGATTCCGCCGCCGATACGCTGACCCTGCGCGTGCTGCAGCGGCGCGTGGCGGCGATCTACGCGAACTACCCCTCCAACTTCGCGGCGCGGCTGGCCTTCCTGGCGCTGGTCGCACCCGTCGTCTATCTGCAGTTCCAGGACTGGCGCGTGCCCGTGCTGCTCGCGGTGCAACTGCCGGTCAATCTCTTCTGCCTGTACGTCGTGCCGCGCTGGACCACGGCCGAGCCGCTGGCCGACAGCCCCGCCTGGGCACGCCGCCTCACGCGGGTGGCCATGCTGCTGGGCGCGGCCGACGCGCTGATTCCGGCGCTGCTCGTCACGGCCGGCAACGAGATGGTCACGATGCTGCTGACCGTGCTGCTGATGGGCAACTGCATGCGCGTGGTGCAGTCGCTGCGGCCGCTGATGGCGCCGATGCTCTGGTGCGCGCTGCCGATGATGCTGAGCCTCATCGTGTCGCTCGCCTTGCAGGCGACCACGCTGCATCTGCTGCTGGCGGCCTATGTCGCGATCTTCCTGGCGATGGCGCTGGGCGTGGGCGTTCGGGAAAACCGCGAACTCTCCGAAACACTGATGCTTCGCTTCGAAAAGGAGGAGCTGGCCGCGCGCCTGAACGAGAAGATCGCCGCCGTCGAGCAGGCCAGCGCCGAGAAAACCCGCTTTCTCGCCACCGCCAGCCACGACCTGCGCCAGCCCATGCATGCCATCGCCCTCTTCGGCGCGGCGATGGAGCGAGCGCTGCGCGACCACCCCGAAGGCCGCAACGCCGAGCGGCTGATGCGCGCGGTCGATGCCCTGGGCGCCTCGCTCGATGCCATGCTCGACGTCTCGCGCCTGGACGCCGGCGTGGTCACGGCCTCGCCGCGCCCGGTGCAGCTCGACACGCTGCTGCTGGCGCTCAACCAGGTCTTTCTGCCCCAGGCCGGGCAGAAGTCGCTGCAGCTGCGCGTACGCGCCAGCGGCGTTTGGGTGCACAGCGACCCCAACCTGCTGTACCGCATGCTGTCGAACCTGCTGGACAACGCGCTGAAGTACACCCGGCACGGCGGCGTCACCGTCATCACGCGCACACGCGGCGGGCAGGTCTGGCTGGAGGTGCGCGACAGCGGCATCGGCATTGCGTCCCAGCAGCTCGAGCGCATCTTCGAAGAGTTCTATCAGGTCGACAACCCGGGGCGCGACCGCGCACGCGGCCTGGGCATCGGCCTGTCGATCGTGCAGCGGCTGGCGAAGCTGCTGGGGCATTCGGTGCAAGTGCGCTCGCGCGTGGGGCGCGGCACGTGCTTCCGGCTGGTGCTGCCGCTGGCCGAGGAACAGGAGGTCAGCGAGCCGGCGGTGCTCGAACTGCCGCCGGAACTGCGCTCCGCGCCGCTGCTGCACGGCCGGGTGCTGCTGGTCGACGACGAGGCGGAGATCCGCAGCGCGATGACGCAACTGCTCGGCGCGCACGGCATCGTGGTGGAAGCCGTGGCCAGCGAGGCCGAGGCCCGGACCGCGCTGGCACGCTGCGACGAAGAGGGTTCCCCCATCGCGGTGCTGATGTGCGACTACCGGCTCGCCGGAGAAGACGGCCTGGCCGTCGGGCAGCGGTTGCGCGAGCGCTTCGCGCTCGACGCCCCGCTGCTGATCGTCACCGGCGAGACCTCGCCCGAGCGGCTGCAGCGCGTGCGCGCCTCCGGCGTGCCGGTGCTGTTCAAGCCGGTGAGCGCGCAGACGCTGCTGCGCACGCTGGCGGAGCTTTCGCCGGTGATGGACGAAGAGTCGTAGGCGGCTGCCAGGCGGCCCCTACCCCGTCAGCGCCTCGCACTGGATTTCGATCCGGGCATGAAGAAGGCCCAGCGTTGCAGAAAGAAGCCGCTGCAGCGAGCTGCGCTGGCAGGCATCGAAGAGCGGCGCGGGGTCTGCGTCGGACGCAGCAGCATCGCGCCGGTCTTCGTCCCAGCCGAGCAACTGCACCAGCGTCTGGGCGCCCTGCACCACGTCGCGGGCATTGTTGAGGAATGCGGCCTGGTCTTGCCGGGACGAATCGCCGAGCCGGTCACCCTGGACCCACTCGAAGGGCTTGAACTGGGCGGAGGGACGATAAGGAGCGCAAGCGCAGCGAGCGCTGGCGCTTGCCGCGTCGTTTGAAGAAGCATTGGCCATGAGTGGGCCTCCCAAGGATGTCGATTTGCAGAAACCGACGCACCCGCTGCTAAACGAGGGCGGCAGCTCGAACGGGTTAGCAGACCGGGACATCCTTGCGGAAACCGGCAGGGCGCGAGCCCTCCCGTTCGAGCCGCCTAAAAGAGGCACGAACGAAAAAGCCGCAGACCAGGTGCGGTAGCTGCGGCTTTCGTCGCAGGATGTCGGCGGGCTGCTAAACCCGGCCCCGTTCATCACGAGGCGGGGGCAATGTAAGCGCTTCGGACAGCGCCAGTCAAGTTTGGGACGTCAAGGCAATGGAGTTGCGCGAAGGCCAAGAGCAGTTCAGCATGCGCAGTCCCTCCAACCCCAACAATCAAAGACGGAGACCCGGATGAGAAAGCTCAAGATCATGGAACACGTGTCGCTCGACGGCGTGATCCAGCCTTCCAGCGAAGACGGCTTCCCCTATGCCGACTGGACGGCGCCTTACCGGACTCCCGCCGGCCGGGACGAGGTGCTCGCCGCGCACGGCGGGCGCTTCGATCTGCTGCTGGGACGGCGCACCTACGACATGTGGTCGGATTACTGGCCGAAGGCGCCGGCCGGTCCGATGGCGGATGGCTTGAATGCGGCCACCAAGTTCGTCGTCACCCATCGCCCGGAGAGCCTCGCGTGGGGGCCGTTCGAAGGCGTCGGGCCGGATCTGGTCGAGGGCGTGCGGCGCATCAAGTCGCAGGCTGGGCCCAACCTCGTGCTGTGGGGCAGCTCCACGCTGACATCGGCGCTGCTCGCGCACGGGCTTGCAGATGAGGTGCTGCTGATCGTCTACCCGGTGCTGGTGGGCACGGGCAAGCGCCTCTTCGCGGAAGGAACCCCGGGATGTTCCTTCGAACTCGCCAGCACCAAGACGACGCCGTCCGGCCTCCTTCTCAATACCTACAAGCTCGCCGGGCCGCTGCAGGCCGCGTAGCGAGTTGGACGGCGCGAGCCAACCCGCCCAGGCTGCGCAGCGACACCACAGCCTGGCGCGCGGGCAGCGAAGACTCCTCAGATCGATCTGCCTCATCTGCAGTCCTGAACGCGGCGCGGCCCCGCTTCGGCGGCTCGGCCGCGCCCATACGATTCTCGTATGTCCGACCGGTCAAACGGTATTGGACGAGGCCCTCGCCCCAGTTCGATGATTGTTCGATGACAAGCCATTCGGGCGATTGAGCGCAGACGCACGCGGTGCGTGCAGGTGATTCGGGCGCCATCTCTCAGAGCAACGATGGAGACAAAGGATGAAAGTTCGATTCCTGTTCTTGTGGATTGCCGCGTCCATGGGCCTGCTCTCCATCGGCATGTCCGCTCAGGCTCAGGCTCAGACGCAGGCGAGCGACGCTTCCCAGCGTTCGTCGCGGATCGTCATCGGCTATCCACCGGGTCAATCCGTCGATACGGTGGGGCGGTACCTGGCATCCGCGCTAAGCAAGAAGCTGGACCGCAATTTCTTTGTCGAGAACGTCCCGGGTCAGAGCGGAAGCATCGCGCTGGGCAACGTCGCCAGATCGACCGGCGACCTGAACACCCTGACCTTCTCCGCATCTTCGGCGCTGGTGATCAATCCGATCCTCTTCAAGGCCGTGAGATACAACACCTTGAAGCACTTCGAGCCGGTCGCGACGCTCTACGACACCCCGCTGCTGCTGCTCGTCAATTCCAGGCTGCCGATCGATTCGGTGGAGTCGCTGGTCAGCTATGCGAACAGCCATCCGGGGGAGATCAGCTTCTCGTCACCGGGCGTGGGAAGCGTTTCGCATCTCGCCATGACGGAGTTCATCCGACGCACCAGGCTGAAGTTCGTGCACGTCCCCTATCAGGGAGCCGCCCCGTCGCTGACGGCCCTTGCCGCAGGCCAGGTTCAAGTGACCTTCGAAGGGGTGGCTGCTGCGACGCCGCTCTTGCAAAGTGGCCGCATCAGGGCCTTGGCCATCAGCAGTGCGAAGCGGCTGCCCAAGCTCGAATCGATTCCCACGGTCGCCGAATCGGGGCTCCCGGGCTTCGATGTCGTGCCATGGGTCGGCCTGCTGGCGCCCAGCGGTGTCGCGCCGGACAGGATCGCGCAGATCTGGAACGCAGTGCAGGCCATCCTGCAAACCGACGAGTACACGGCCTTGATCGAGCAGGTTGGAGGACGGCAAGCGGTTCGTTCACCCGCGGAGTTCCGCAGGCTCCTCGAGGCGGAGGTTCCGCGCTGGCAGGAATTCATCAAGGTTTCGGGAGTGACTGCGGAATAAGAAAAAGCTGTGCGAATCGAGCCCGGGATTCCGCTCGTTGAATTGCATCAATAAATTGAATGGAGACACGAATGTCATTGAACATTGCCGATGAAATGGCTTCACGCTGGACGCCTGTCGAATCGAGCCCGGCCATGAAGCGCGCTCTCGAAGGATTGCCTTCGGGCTGGAAGACCCGTCGACTGGCTCCGTCGCTCGGTCTGGAGTTGCAGGATCTGTTTCTGCCGGATCTCGATGACGACGGCATTGCCAGGATTCGTGCACTGCTGCTGGCTTTCCGGGTGCTGGTCATTCGGCGCCAGCCTGTATCCCCCGCGCAGCATGTGGCGTTCGCCCGGAAGTTCGGCGATCTCGAGACGCAGAATCCGCTGCTGGCCGCCAACGCGGAGTTTCCCGAGCTTGTTCAACTCAAGGCTTCCAAGGAAAAAAAGGGGGCGGAGAACCTCTTTCACTCCGACACAGCGTTCTACGAGAAGCCCTCGATGGGTTCAATTCTTCGTTGCATCAAGTGCCCGGAAGTTGGAGGAGACACCATCTTCTGCAACATGGTTCAGGCCTACGCCGGGCTGCCGGAAGAGGTCAAGCGCAAGATCGACGGCATGGTGGCAGTCAACGACATCAATGTCGCGTTGTTCAAGAAGATGGATCCGAATGAACGTGCCGCACACCGGGATCGACATCGCGCCGTGGAACATCCGGTGGTCATCACGCATCCTGAAACCGGGGAGTCGATCCTGTACGTGAACGAAATCCACACCACGCACATCGCMAACTACCGGGAAGTCCTGGGCTCGGATTGGGGCATGGATACCCCGACCCAGATTCGCGAGCTGTTCGACCTGCTGGTGCGCCAGGCCAAGATCCCGGAATACCAGGTGCGCGTGCACTGGGAGCCGGACACGATCGTCTTCTGGGACAACCGGGCAGTCCAGCACTACGCGGTGTCCGACTACTACCCCTCGGAACGCCACATGATGCGCGCGACCATCATCGGCGATGTTCCGAGGCGGGTTCGATAGCGGGCATGCCTGCATCTGTTGCGGACATCGGCCCCCGTCCGGAAGCGCACGCTCTGCATCGAATTCACAACATGCGCCGCGAAGCGCTCGCCATCAGTCGCAGGTTCTGCACAGCCGCCCCCGCGGCGCCTTTGCCAAGGTTGTCCAGAACCGCTCCCAGGACGATCTGACCCGTGCGCTCATTGCACGCAACGGCCAGGCTCATGTCGTTCGAGCCGTTGTGGACCTGCGGGTCCAGCTCGGTCATCGGCACGGCGGACGACATCGGCAGCACGTGAACGTGCGCCGCGTCGCGGTATCGCTGCGCAAGGCATTCGTGGATGCGCACGCCCGAGACATCGGAGGGAAGCATTCGCGCGTGCAATCCGACGGTGAGCACGATGCCCTGCCGATAGCTGCCATAGGCCGGCACGAAGATGGGGCGCTGCGTCAGGCCGGCGTAGGTTTCCATTTCCGCCATGTGCTTGTGCTCGAGTGCAAGACCGTAGACCTTCAGCGAATGCGCTCCCGCCCCGGCCTCGTGCGCTTCCGCCCCCGCCCTGCCCTGGCCCGAATAGCCCGAGACGGCATGGATGGCAAGCGGATAGTCGGCGGGCAGGAGGCCCGCATCCGTCAACGGTCGCAGCAGGGCAACCGCGGCGGTGGGATAACAGCCCGGATTCGTGACCCGCGCTGCCGAGGCAATGCGTTCGCCTTGCCCTGCATCGAGCTCGGGCAGGCCGTAGACCCAACCCGCGCTGGTGCGGTGAGCCGAGCTGGCGTCGATCACGCGCACCGAAGGGTTCTCGATCATCGCCACCGCGTCGCGCGCCGCGGCGTCGGGCAGGCAAAGGATGGCGATGTCGCACTCGTTGAGAGCGGCCCTTCGGGCAGCCGCGTCCTTGCGCAGGTTCGCCGGCAACGTGCGGACGCGGAATTCCCCACCCCGGAGCCGGTTCTGCAGGTCAAGGCCGGTGGTGCCCTGATCGCCGTCGATGAAGATTTTGAGGTCCATGGAGCGCGATCGTAGGCATCCGACCTCGATGGCTCCAGCTAAATATATGGAACCCAGGATTAAGAAAAGTTAAATTGGCGCCATGCGGGAACTGAGCCTCGACCATCTGCGTACCCTCGTCGCCATCGCCGACCTTGGCTCCCTGGCCAACGCCGCACGCGCCCTTCACCTGGCGGCCCCCACGGTCACCGTCCAGATCGCTGAACTGGAGTCGCGCCTGGGCGGCCAGCTGCTCGTCCGGGGACGGGGGCCCGCGCAAGCAACCGCCTTGGGAGAACGCTTCATTGCGCGTGCCCGCAGGCTGCTGGCCGACGCGGACGAAGCAGTGGAAGACGTCCGACGCCAGCTCGCGGGCCAGACAGGCCGCGTGAGGGTGGGTGCCTCGACGGGCGCCATCGCGCATC
>NZ_JASMRZ010000082.1 GCF_030462475.1 Variovorax sp. CAN15 | reverse complement strand
CGCGGATCAGGGCTCGCCCTTGTCTGAGCGAAGCGAGTTTGGGCGAGACCCCGCGAAACGCGAGCACCGCAGGTTGCCCCGTAGCGCAGCGAAGGGGTCGCAGACAGTGGGGTCGCCTTTCTTTTGCCTACTTTTCTTTGGCGAAGCAAAGAAAAGTAGGTCGCCCGCCGGGGCGAGTCCCGGCCCCGGAAAGCAAACACCCCTCAGTGAGTAAACCCACCCAAAGAACGCACTTCACCACGAGCCAAAGCCAACTCCCCCAAAGCCAAAGCCAAAGCCCGAATCCCGGCCGGAATCTGCCCAGCCGCAATAGAAGACAACCTCAATCGGAAAAAGGGACATGGATAAGGAGGCCGAGCAAAAAACACATCCCCCGCCTCGATCAACACCCCATGACTCCGAGCCATCAAAGCAAGCTCAGTAGCATCCACCCAGGCAGGCGCCTGCACCCAGATGGAAGCCCCCCCCGAAGGCAGCCGGAACTCGAAATCCGGCAAATATTCCCTCAACGCCTGAGCAGCCAACGCAAGCCTCTCCTGCATCGCATGGTTCACCCTTCGAGCATGCGACTCGTGATGCCCAAGAGAGAGAAACAGCGCATAAGCATGCTGCAAGAAAGCGCTCGGATGCCGCACCATCGCATGCCGTATCACGCGCAGTTCCTTGATGAGCGCCCGAGGCGCAACGATGAACCCCAGCCGCAGCGCAGGCGACAGGCTCTTCGACACCGACCCTACGTAGATCACGCGCCCCGTCTTGTCCAGGCTCTTGAGCGCGGGCATCGGCGTGCCTTCGTACAGGTTCTCCGCCTCGTAGTCGTCCTCGATGATCACGAAGTCCTGCAGCTCTGCCTTGCGCAGCAGCCATTGCCGCCGCTCCAGGCTCAGCGTGGCGGTGGTGGGGCTCTGGTGAGAAGGCGTGACGAAGAGGTAGTCGGCCGCGGGCAGCGCATCGACCACCAGCCCGTCTTCATCGACATCCACCTCGACCCACTTCGGCTGCCGCAATGAAAAGCTGTTGCGCGCATGCGGGTGCCCAGGCTCTTCCAGCCCCACGCGGGTCTGCTCGTCGAAGAGCGCCTCGGCCAGCAGGTAATAAGCGTGCTGCGCGCCCATGGTCACGAGGATCTCTTCCTTCAGCGCGAACACGCCGCGCTTGGGCAGCAGGCGCGTGCGGATCTGCTCGATGAGATCGGGCACGTCGTCGGTTTCGAAATCGGGCGTCCAGTGCGGCAGCTGCGAGCGCGCCAGGCTGCGCGCGCAGCATTCGCGGAAGTCTTCCGTGGGAAACAGCTGCGGGTCGTAGTTGCCGTAGACGAACGGGTACGGATAGTCGCGCCAGCGGTCGGGCTTGGAGAGCGTGGGCTTGTCGACCAGCGAGCGCAGCACACGGCCCGACCAGTCCGGCGGCTGGGTCGCCTGGCCGCTGCGCCCCACCAGCGGCTCGGCGTGCACGGCCGTGAGCGGCCGCGCGCCGTGCGCCACGAAGACGCCGCTGCGCGGGCGCGCTTCCAGAAAACCTTCGTCGATCAGCTGCAGGTAGGCCGAGGTGACGGTGTTGCGGCTCAGCCCGAGCAGCGCGGCCAGCTCGCGCGAGGAAGGCAGCGGCGCGCCGGGCGCCAGGTGCTCCTCGAGGATGGCCTGCACAACGGTAGTCCGCAGGCGGGCCTGCAGCGGCAGCGCCGGTTGATCGGGCAGCGCGAACAGCTGCGCCCACTGGATGGCTCGCGGATTCGGGGGCATGGTGCGCCGCAGTTTAGGGCAGGCATGCCGATCCGTGGCGCATCCGTGGCGTTCTGGCTCGGTCGAATTCCCGCAACTGGCCCTATCGCGCGGGCATGCCGCTGCCTACGCTTGCTTCATCGAATTCACGAGCCCCAGTGCAACCGCCATGCCTTCTTCTTCCGCCGCTCCCGCAGTGACCACCGACACCCTCGCCGCCTTCAGCGATGCCTGGAACCGCCACGACATCGACGCGCTGATGAGCTTCATGACGCCCGACTGCATCTTCCAGACCGCCGCCGGCCCCGATGCCTGCGGCACGCGCCATGTCGGCACCGATGCGGTGCGCACCGCCTTCGCCGCCGCGTGGGCCACGGTGCCCGATGCGCAATGGACCAACGGCCAGCACTTCGTGCATGGCGACTTCGGCACCTCGCAATGGACCTTCACCGGCACCGCCGCCGACGGCAGCCGCATCGAGACCGACGGCATCGACGTCTTCACCTTCAAGGACGGAAAGATCCACCTGAAGAACGTGTTCCGCAAGGCGCGGCCCAATCTGCCCGCCGCCAGGTGAACCGTTCTTCAGCTCTCTTCTTCGATTGGAGCCTTCCATGACCATGACAAGCACTGCGCGCCGCGTGGACGCCAGCGCGGCCAGCATCGACAGCGCGGCGCTCCAGCATCAGCAGCAGCCGCCCAAAGCCCCCTCCCGCCCCTACGATCCGCAATACGACCCGCTGCTCGCCCCCGACCCCGGCGCCGGCCGCGCCTACGCGCCCACCTGGTGGGTGGCCAGCGCCGGCTCGCCGCCGGAGGACGATGGCCCGCTCACGCAGGACATCGACGTCGACGTGGCCGTCATCGGTTCGGGCGCGACAGGCATGTCGACCGCGCTGTATCTCGCGCAGGAGCACGGCATCCGCGCCACGGTGCTCGAGGCCAACCAGGCGGCCTGGGGCTGCTCCAGCCGCAGCGGCGGCCAGGGACAGAACGCGAGCGGCCGGCTCAAGCGCTCGCAGTGGATCGAGCGCTGGGGCCTGGACACCGCGAAGAAGCTCGACGCCGAGATCCGCAGCGGCTTCGAGAACTTCCGCCACCTCACCACGCAGATCGACTGCGATGCCTGCGACGGCGGCCATCTCTATCTTGCGCACCGCAAGGAAAAGCTGCCCATCCTCGACGCCGAGGCGCGGCTGATGCGCGAGAAGTTCGGCTACGCCACCCGCATGATGAGCGCCGAGGAAGTGCGGCGCGACTACTGCGACGAGCGCGAGACAGTCGGCGCGATGTACGAGGCCGAGGGCATCGGCATCCATCCGCTGAAGTTCACCTTCGGCCTGATGCGGCGCGCCCGCGCGCTGGGCGTGACGGTGCACACCTCGAGCCCGGTGCAGGGCTGGGAGACCATCGATGGCGTGCACCACTTGCGCACGCCCGGTGGCGTGGTGCGCGCGCGCCGCGTGGCGGTGTGCACCGGCGGCTACACGGGGCAGGCGCTGAACCCGATGCTGAAGGACCGGATCATGCCGATCCTGTCGAACTCGGTGGTCACGCGCCCGCTGACCGATGCGGAGCTGCAGGCGACCAACTTCCGCTCGAAGACATTCCTGACCGACACGCGCACGCTGCGCTTCTACTACCGGCTGCTCGAAGGCAACCGGCTGCAGATCGGCAGCCGCAGCGCGGTGAGCGGCGCCGACGCCGAGGGCGCGGTGCACCTGAAGCTGCTCACCGACGCCATCGCGCGCAAGTTCCCGCCGCTGGCGGGCATCCGCATCGACTACTCGTGGTGGGGCTGGGTCGACATGAGCCACGACATGATGCCGCGCATCACCCAACCCGACTCCTCCAGGAGCATCTGGTACGCGGTGGGCTACGGTGGCAACGGCGTGTCGTTCTCGACCTGGGCGGGCAAGCGGCTGGCCGAGCGCGTGGCGGGCAAGGACGCGGGCAAGGAAGTATTCGAGCTGCCCATCTACCACTCGCAGCTGCCCTTTCCCAACGTGCTGGGCGTGGTGGAGTCGCGCGCCTTCGCGCCGTTCAGGCGCTTGGGGCAGCGCATGCTCTACAAGTGGTACTGGCTGCGCGACGAGAAGTAGAAAGAAAGGAAAAAGAAAGGAAGCGCGGCGCACTGCCGTCGCGCATTCCCCGAAGTGGCGCACCGCCTCGCTGCACAACGGGGCAAACCCGCGCCTTCTGGCCCTGCGAGTCGCAGCGGGTTGGCTCTTCGCCGACATGCACCCAGGGCCTATCTTCGACACAAGGTCTTCGCGTTGCACATCACATGCATCGACGATGACCGACTCCGATTGCCTGTGTCGAACTTCCCGAGGTCCTGTCATGCAGCTTCCCCCTTCCCAGCTTCCCCTGGTTTCCCCCCTGCTCACGCGCCGCGCGACGCTGCTGTCCGCCACGCTGCTGGCCGCGAGCAACCTGCTCCCGCTGTCCGCTTTCGCGGCTGAAGAACCGAAACGAGGCGGCACGCTGGTGATCGGCAGCACGCAGACGCCCCGGCACCTCAACGGCGCGGTGCAGTCGGGCATTGCCACCGCCATGCCTTCGACGCAGATCTTCGCGAGCCCGCTGCGCTTCGACGACAAGTGGAACCCGCAACCCTACCTGGCCGAGTCTTGGAAGCTTGCGGACGACGGCAAGTCGCTCACGCTCAAGCTGCGCAAGGACGCGCTGTTCCACGACGGCAAGCCGGTCACCTCGGCCGACGTGGCCTTCTCGATCATGGCCATCAAGGCCAACCATCCGTTCACCACCATGATGGGGCCGGTGGAGAAGGTGGAGACGCCCGATGCGTACACCGCCGTCATCCGCATGGCCGTGCCGCACCCGGCCATCGTGCTGGCGATGTCGCCTGCGCTGTGCCCCATTCTTCCCAAGCACATCTACGGCGACGGACAAGACCTGAAGAACCATCCGCGCAACACCACCGACGTGATCGGCTCGGGCCCGTTCCGCGTGGCCGAGTTCAAGCCCGCGCAGCGCGTGGTGCTGGAACGCTTCGACAAGTTCTTCATCCCGGGCCGCCCCTACCTCGACAAGGTCATCATCAACATCACGCCCGACTCGGCGAGCCTGATGCTCGGCCTGGAGCGCGGCGACATCCAGATGGTGCCCTTCGCAACGCTGCCCACCGACCTGAAGCGCCTGGCCAACGACCCGAAGATGTCGCTCACGGCCAAGGGCTACGACGGTATCGGCGCGCTCAACTGGCTGGCATTCAACACGGCGAAGAAGCCGCTGTCGGACGTGCAGGTGCGCAAGGCCATCGCCACCGCCATCGACAAGAACTTCATCACCAAGGCGCTGATGGGCGGCTTCGCCACCGTGTCCGACGGCCCGCTGGTGGCCAGCAGCCCGTTTGCCGTTTCCGACCTGGTTCGCTACCCGCTCGACCTGAAGAAGGCCGGCGAAATGCTCGACGCCGCGGGCTACAAGGCGGGCTCCGGCGGCGAGCGCTTCAAGCTCACCATCGACTACCTGCCCGGCGTGGACGACCAGCAGAAGAACGTGGCCGAGTACATCCGCGGCCAGCTCAAGAAGGTGGGCATCACGGTGGAGGTGCGCGCCTCGGCCGACTTTCCGGCCTGGGCCAAGCGGCTGGCCTCGCACGACTTCGACATGTCGATGGACACGGTGTTCAACTGGGGCGACCCGATCATCGGCGTGCACCGCACCTACCTGTCGACCAACATCAAGCCCATCGTCTGGACCAACACCCAGTCGTATGCCAACCCGAAGGTGGACGAGCTGCTCAACACCGCCGGCAGCCTGATCGACCCGACGCAGCGCAAGGCCTACTACGCGACCTTCCAGAAGATCGTGACGGACGAACTGCCCATCGAGTTCATCAACCAGGTTCCTTATCACACCGCCTCCAGCAAGAAGGTGGGCAACGTGCCGGTCACCATCTGGGGGCCGCTGTCGCCGCTGGACGAGGTGTATTTCAAGTAAGGCGGGCGGTCATGGGCATGCTGCCATTTCTGCGCCATGTCGCCTCGCGAATGCTCCAGGCCCTTGGCCTGGTGCTCGCCGTGGTGGTGCTCAACTTCGTGCTGGTGCACGCCGCGCCGGGCGACCCGGTGGAAACCATCGCCGGCGCCAGCGGCGGCATGTCGCCCGAGCTGATGGCTCAGCTGCGCACCCAGTACGGGCTCGACAAGTCGCTTCCGGTGCAGCTGGCCGTGTACCTGGGCAAGGTCGCGAGCGGCGACCTGGGCTACTCGTACTTCTTCAACCTGCCGGTAACGCAGATGATCGGCGAGCGCGTGCCGGCCACCCTTCTGCTGGTGCTGAGTTCAGTGCTATTGGCGTTCTTCGCGGGCACGGCGCTGGGCGTGCTGTCCTCGCGCAAGCCCAACGGATTGCTGTCGCAGTTCATCACCGTGCTGTCGCTGGTGGGCTTCGCGGCGCCGGTGTTCTGGCTGGGGATCATGCTGGTGATATTGCTGGCCTCGGTTTTCCCGATTCTTCCCGTCGCGGGCATGCGCTCCATCGATTCGACGGGCACCGGCGGCTTCGCGGACATGCTCGACGTGGCGCAGCACCTGGTGCTGCCCACGCTCACGCTGAGCCTGGTGTACCTGGCGCAGTACAGCCGGCTCGCGCGCTCGTCGATGCTCGACGTGCTGGGCTCCGACTTCATCCGCACAGCGCGCGCCAAGGGTCTGGCCGACCGCGTGGTGCTCTACAAGCATGCGCTGCGCAATGCGTTGCTGCCGGTGGTCACGGTGCTGGGGCTGCAGTTCGGCAACGTGCTGGCGGGCGCCATCCTGGTGGAGACGGTATTCAACTGGCCCGGCCTCGGCCGGCTGGCCTTCGAGTCGGTGCTGCGGCGCGATTACCCCACCATCCTCGGCGTGCTGCTGTTCTCCTCCATCGTGGTGGTGGTGATGAATCAGCTCACCGACCTGTGCTACCGCTTCATCGACCCACGGATCAGGGCCTCATGAGCAAGGTCATCGCGATGCCTCCTGTTGCTTCCGCTTCCAAACCCGCCGCCAGGCCGCCGGTGCGCGTGGAACACCCCGGCATGGAGGCGCTGCGCATGTTCCTGCGCAACCCCGCCGCCATCGCAGGCATGGCCATGTTGCTGATCGTGCTGGTCGTGGCCATCGCCGGGCCCTGGCTCTACCCGGCCGACCCGTTCGAGATCAAGGCCGCGCCGCTCACCCCGCCCTTCAGCGAAGACGCATGGCTCGGCAGCGACTACCTGGGCCGCGACGTGCTCACCGCGCTGATCTACGGCGGGCGCGCCACGCTGCTGGTGGGCGCGGTGGCCGCGCTGCTGTCGGTGCTGATCGGCATCACGCTCGGCGCCTTCGCCGGCTACTACGGCGGCAAGATCGATGCCGCGCTGATGAAGCTGACGGAGTTCTTCCAGGTGCTGCCCGCGCTGCTCTTCGCGATGGTGGTGGTGACGCTGTTCTCGCCCACGCTGGTGACGGTGACGCTGGCCATCGGCATCGTGAGCTGGACCGGCACCGCGCGGCTCACGCGCGCGGAGTTCATGAAGTACCGCGGGCTGGAGTTCGTACGCGCGGAGCGGGCCATCGGCGCGCGCGACGCGCGCATCATCTGGAAGGTGATCCTGCCGAACGCGCTGCCACCGCTGGTGGTGTCGGCCACGCTGGCCATCGGCGCGGCGATACTGTTCGAGGCGGGGCTGTCCTTCCTCGGCCTGGGCGATCCGAACCAGATGAGCTGGGGGCTGATGATCGGCTCCAGCCGGCAGTACGTGCTTTCGTGCTGGTGGGCCGTGGCCTTCCCCGGCGCGGCCATCTTCATCACCGTGCTGGCCGTGAGCCTGATCGGCGACGGCCTCAACGATGCCCTCAACCCGAAACTGAGGGAAAGATGAAGTCCACCCCCAGGCTTGCCCACTTCGTGTGGCCGCCAACCCCCTTGAGGGGGGCAATACCTGCGGCCCGGCAAAGCCGGTTCCGCGGTATTCCCGGAAAAGACGCCACGCCGGAAATGTCCGCAGATTTGCGTGCGAAAGGTATCTCTGCATGACTTCGCCTTCCGATAGCACGCTGCTGCGCGTGCAGGACCTGCACGTGGAGTTCAAGACGCGGCGCGGACAGGCGCTGGTGCTCAATGGCGTCGACTTCGAGATCCGTGCCGGCGAAACGCTGTGCGTGGTCGGCGAGTCGGGCTGCGGCAAGAGCATGACGGCGCTGGCACTGCTGCGGCTCATTCCCTCGCCGCCGGGGCGCATCCGCAGCGGCCGGGTGCTGTTCCAGGACGAAGACCTGGTGCAAGCCACCGATGCCCGCATGCGCGAGGTGCGCGGCAACCGCATCTCGATGATCTTCCAGGAGCCGATGACTTCGCTGAACCCGGTGTTCACCGTGGGCGACCAGATCGGCGAATCGCTGCGGCTGCATGCCGGAATGAACGCGCATGCAGCGCGCGAGCGGACCATCGAGATGCTGCGGCAGGTGGGCATTCCGGCGCCCGAGCGGCGCGTGGACGAGTACCCGCACCAGCTCTCCGGCGGCATGCGCCAGCGCGTGATGATCGCGATGGCGCTGGCCTGCAGGCCCGACATACTGATAGCCGACGAGCCAACGACCGCGCTCGACGTGACGGTGCAGGCCCAGATCTTCGACCTGCTGCGCGAGCTGCAGCGCGAGAAGGGAACGGCCATCATGCTCATCACGCACGACATGGGCGCTGTGGCCGAGATGGCCGACCGGGTGATGGTGATGTACGCCGGCCGCGTCATCGAGCAGGGCACCACCGAGCAGGTGCTGTCGGAGCCCGGCCACCCCTACACGCGCGGCCTGATCGACTGCCTTCCCGAGCTGGGCAGCAGCACGGCACAGGACGGCGACGGACGCGAAGACCTCGCCGAGATCGCCGGCGTGGTGCCTTCGATATGGGAGCTGGGCACCGGCTGCGCCTTCCGCGAGCGCTGCCCGCGCGCGATGCCGCGCTGCGCCGCCGAGGTGCCGCCGATGTTCGCGGTGCATGGCGAGGTGGCGGCGGGCGTACCGCACGGCGCGGCCTGCTGGCTGCATGCAGAAGCGCTCGATCAACGCGAAAGAGAGGCCGCATGACGTTCATCGGCAAGACCGACACGCTGCTTTCGGTCGACGACCTGAAGGTGCACTTTCCGCGCGGCAAGGCCGGCTGGGGCCGCACGCCCGAGGTGGTGAAGGCGGTGGACGGCGTCTCCTTCGAGGTGCGCCGCGGCAGCACGCTGGCAGTGGTCGGCGAATCGGGCTCGGGCAAGACCACCACCGCGCTGGCCGTGATGCGGCTCGCGCCCGTCACCTCGGGGCGCATGCAGCTGGGCGACACCGATCTGGGCGCGCTGCAGGGCGAGGCGCTGCGGCAGGCGCGCACGCGGATGCAGATCATCTTCCAGGACCCGTTCTCCTCGCTGAATCCGCGCGAGCGCGCGGGCGCCGCCGTGCGCGCGCCGCTGGACCTGATGCGTGTGGGCACACCCGAGGAGCGCACGCGCCGCGTGGCCGAGCTCTTCGAGGCGGTGGGCCTGCGGCCGGAGCAGCAGCACCTGTTTCCGCACCAGTTCTCGGGCGGACAGCGCCAGCGCATCAACATCGCGCGGGCGCTGGCCACCAACCCGGAGCTGGTGGTGTGCGACGAACCTGTGTCGGCGCTCGACATCGCCATCCGCGCGCAGATACTGAACCTGCTGGCGCGGCTGCAGCGCGAGCTGGGCCTGACCTATCTCTTCATCTCGCACGACATGGCGGTGGTGGAACACATCTGCGACGACATCGCCGTGATGTACCTGGGCCAGATCGTCGAGCGCGCGCCGCGCCGCAGCTTCTTCGCGCGGCCGCTGCATCCGTACAGCGTGGCGCTGATGTCGGCCGTGCCCACGGTGAGCGGCGGGCGCCGACGCGCGGCCAACCGCATCAAGCTGAGCGGCGACCCGCCCAGCCCCATCGACCCGCCCAAGGGCTGCCGCTTCGCCGGCCGTTGCCCGGTGGCGGAAGCGGCCTGCGCGGCCGAGCTGCCGCCGCTGCGCGAAGTCGCGCCCGATCATTGGGTTCGCTGCAGGCGCGTCGACCTCGTCGACGGGCTGCCGCGCCCTCCTCTTTCGATTCCGGAATCGCCATGAGCCAACAAACAACAAGCACAACGACCACCACCGTCTACGCCGCTCGCAGGATCATCACCATGAACCCGATGCAGCCGCACGCCACCCACGTGGCGGTGCGCGACGGCCGAGTGCTGGCCGTGGGCGCGCTCGCGGACATGCAGGGCTGGGGCCCGTTCACGCTCGACGAGCGCTTCGCCGGCAAGGTGGTGATGCCCGGCCTCGTCGAAGGCCACTGCCACCTGAAGGAAGGCAGCATGTGGGACTGGACGTACCTCGGATGGTTCGACCGCCGCGACCCCGAGGGCAAGGTGTGGAGCGGTCTGCGCTCGATGGACGAGGTGGTCGCCCGCCTGTCGGAGGTGGCCGCGAAGATGACGGCCGACGGCATTCCCGACAGCGAGCCGCTCGTTGCCTGGGGGTTCGACCCCATCTACTTCGGCGGCGAGCGCATGACGGTGCAGCACGTCGACCGCGCGAGCAGCACGCGGCCCATCGTCATCGGCCATGCCAACGGCCACCTGATGAACGTCAACAGCGCGATGCTGCGCATTGCCGAGATCACGCGCGACAACGAGGTGGAAGGCGTGGTCAAGTTCGCGGACGGCGCCAATGAAGGCGAGCCGACCGGCGAGCTGCAGGAGCCGGCCGCCATGTTTCTGGTGCTGCGCAAGATCGGCAACGCCGGCCTGCTCGCGCCGATGACCGAGGCCGGCGTGCGCTCCTTCGCGCGGCTGGCCTGCCTGCAGGGCGTGACCACCGCGACCGACCTGGTCAACAAGCTCACGCCCGAGGACTGCAGCGTGCTGGAGAAGGCCACGGGCGACGACGGTTTCGGCGTGCGCATCCTCCCCGCGTTCCAGGCCTTCCACGGCACGCACGGTGCCGCGCAGGGTGCGGAGCACGTGAAGTCGCTGATGCCGCGCAACACCGACCGGCTGCGCTACGGGCTGGTGAAGATGATGCTCGACGGCTCGATCCAGGGCTTCTCGGCGCGGCTGCGCTGGCCGGGCCACTTCAACGGCGCGCCCAACGGCATCTGGGTGACCGCACCCGCGCAGTACGAGGCCGACTTCGAGACCTACCACCGCGCGGGCCTGACCATCCACACGCACACCAACGGCGACGAGGCCAGCGAGGTGGCCATCGACGCCATCGAGCGCGTGCTGGCGCGCGCTCCGCGCCCCGACCACCGCCACACGCTGCAGCACGGCCAGATGATCGACGCGCCGCTGTTCCGCCGCATGGCCGCCCTGGGCCTGTGCGCCAACCTGTTCGCCAACCACATCTGGTATTGGGGCGACCAGCACTACGAGATGACCATGGGCCCCGACCGCGCCAACCGGCTCGATGCCTGCGGCAGCGCGCTGGCCGCGGGCGTGCCGCTGGCCATCCACTCCGACGCGCCGGTGACGCCTCTCGGTCCGCTTTTCACCGCCTGGTGCGCCGTCAACCGCATCACGCCCAAGGGCCGGCTGCTGGGCGCGGCCGAGCGCATCACCGTTGCGCAGGCGCTGCGCGCCATCACGCTGGGCGCCGCATGGACGCTGAAGCTGGACGGCGAGATCGGCAGCATCGAATGCGGCAAGCGCGCCGACTTCTGCGTGCTGGAAGACGACCCGCTCGAAATGGACCCGATGGCGCTGAAGGACGCCCGCGTGTGGGGCACGGTGCTCTCGGGCCGGGTGTTCGAGGCGCAGAGAGGCCAGGGCGCGTGATGCCGGGAAGGAGGCTTCCGTTCACCGTCATCGGCGGCTTCCTCGGCGCCGGCAAGACCACCCTGCTCAACCGATGGCTGCGCGATGCCAGGGGCCTGCGCATGGCGGTGCTGGTGAACGACTTCGGCGCGCTCAACATCGACGCCGGGCTGATCGCCGCCACGCATGGCGACACGGTGGCGCTGACCAACGGCTGTGTGTGCTGCCAGATCGGCGACGACCTCGGGCGAGCGCTGGTGGACGTGATCGAGGCGAAGACGCCCTTCGACGCGGTGGTGATCGAGGCCAGCGGCGTGTCGGACCCGTGGCGCATCGCGCAGATCGGCATGGCGGCGCCGGAACTGAGCCTCGAAGGCGTGATCGTGATGGTGGATGCGAGCGTGGCCGCGCGGCAGTCGACCGACCCGCTGCTGGCCGACACGCTGGCGCGGCAGCTGAGGTCGGCTGACCTGGTGGTGCTGAACAAGGCCGACATCGCTTCGGCCGAGGCACTGGCCGCCGCAAAGGTCTGGGTGGAAGGCAGCGCCCCCGGCACGCCGTGCATCGAGACCGTCGAGGCGGCGGTGCCGCTGGCGCTGGTTTCGGGGCTGCCGCGGCCCGCCCCCGCGCCGCATGCATGCGGCCCGGATTGCGCCCATGACCATGGGCATGAATCGCCCGGCCACGGCGAGATCTTCCAGACCTGGAGCGCGCAGCCCGAAGCGACGATCCCGGCAGCCACGCTGCGCGCCTGGCTGCGCGAGATGCCGCCGGGCGTGCTGCGGCTCAAGGGGCTGCTGCGCACCGGCCATGGCGCGGAAGGCGACGAGTGGTCCGAAGTGCAGTACGCGGGCCGCCATGGCTCGGTGCGCAAGGCTTCGCCACCGTCGGGACAGGCCCGTGCCGGCATCGTCGCCATCGGCCTGCAGCGGCAGTTGCCTGAAAAGATGCTGAAGGAATTCTTCGCGGCCTGAGCGACGTCGACCCTGTCGTGATGCAATCGCGGGTTTCAACGCGATCCGACGACATGACCTCTTCCCTGTTGATCCGCCCACCGGCTCCAGACGACTACGCGGCATGGAAACCGCTCTGGGACGGCTACAACGCCTTCTACGGCCGCGAGGGCCCGACCGCCCTCGCCGACGAGATCACGCAGGCCACCTGGCAGCGCTTCTTCGATGCCTACGAACCCGTGCATGCGCTGGTGGCCGAACGCGACGGGCGACTGGTCGGCCTCACCCACTACCTGTTCCACCGCAGCACCACCCGCCTGGAGCCGACCTGCTACCTGCAGGACCTGTTCACGCTTCCTTCCGAACGCGGCAGGGGCGTCGGCCGGCAGTTGATCAACGGGGTGTACGAGCGCGTGAAGCTCGCGGGCGGCCATCGCGTGTACTGGCAGACGCACGTGACCAACACGGCGGGCCGCACGCTCTACGACAAGGTCGCCACGCACGACGGCTTCATCGTGTACGGCACGCTGGTCTGAGACCGGCGGCTCAGTACTTGATCGTCACGCCGGCCTTCACGCCGTTGTTGTTCTTGCCATCCGTCTGCACGCCGCCCGAGAACGACAAGTTGCCGCCGGTGCTCCCTCCCAGCGAGTAGGTCGGCCTTGGCGTGGAAGTGTCGGTGCCGATGTAGGTGCCGCTGCCGTCGGGGCGCTGCACGCCGACCGTGGCGCCGTCGACGGTGGCCGAGGTCTCGGTGGGATTGACGTTGGGGGCGACGTAGACGGAGCCCTTCTCGTCACTGTCGACGGGAAGCTTGATGGGCTCCGCCGTCGCCGCGAGGCAGAGCATGCCCAGCACCACGCCGGTGGCAAGTACGTATCGATGCATTCCATCGATGTTTGGCGAGGCGGCGGCTGGTGCGCGTAGGACGAAAGGAAATCCGCTGCGCGGACCGTGCCGAAGGTTGCCGTCGTACGTTCACTTTTCGTTGACTTGAGTACTTGCGTACTCAAGCTCGAACCTGTGGCAATGGACACGATCCCGCTCTACGATCCATGCACGAAATCGAGCAGGAGAACCTCCCCAATGTCCATCAACGAAGTCGTCATGCCGGAGCAGTTGCTGAACGCGCTCGACGCGCAGAGCCGCACGCCCATCGCGCGCATCGGCGAGGCGCTGATCTCGCTGGACATGATCACGCAGGAGCAGCTGCGCGCCGGGCTCGAGCGCCAGAAACTCGATCCGATGGTGCCGCTGGGCGAGACGCTCGTGCGCATGGGCGTGGTGAGCCGGGGCCAGTTGCAGGCGGCGCTGGTGCGCAAGATGGGCTACCCGTTGGTCAACCTGCATCTCTATCCACCGGCGGCCGAGGCGCTGCGCAAGCTGCCGCATGCGGTGGCGCGGCGCCTGCAGGTCATGCCGCTGATGCTGAACGAGGGGCGGCTCATCGTCGCCATCGACGATCCGACCAGCCGGCATTCGGCGCTCGACGAGGTGGAGTTCATCGCGCAGATGAAGGTCACGCCGGTGGTCGGGCAATGCCTGGACCTCGACGGCGTACTGAACGCGGTGTACGAGAAGATCGGCGAGCACACCGGCGCCGCGCCCAACCCCTTCGCGGCCAGCCTCGACCCCAGCCAGCCGCTGGACTTCGACGTGGCCGGCACCAGCGAACTGCTGCAGACGCTGGAGAAGGAGGTCTCCGCCCCGCAGGCGGTGAGCGAGGCCCCCATCGAGCAGTCGGACAACTCGCTGGTGCGCATGATCAACAGCATGATCGTCGAGGCGCATCGCGAGGGCGTCTCCGACATCCACATCGAAAGCTACCCCGGCCAGGAGAAGACCCGCATCCGCTTCCGGCGCGACGGCCTGCTCCATACCTACCTGGAGCTGCCGCCGAGCTACCGCAACGCGATCGTCGCGCGCATCAAGATCATGTGCGACCTGGACATCAGCGAGAAGCGCAATCCGCAGGACGGCAAGATCAACTTCGCCAAGTACTCGCCGCAGCATCGCATCGAGCTGCGCGTTGCGACCATTCCCACCAACAACGGTCTCGAGGACGTGGTCATGCGCATCCTGGCCTCGGCCAAGCCCATCCCGATGGACCGGCTGGGCCTGTCGCCCGAGAACCTCGCGCAGCTGACCAGGGCCGTCGAGCGCCCCTACGGCATGGTGCTGTGCGTGGGCCCCACGGGCTCGGGCAAGACCACCACACTGCACTCGGCACTGATGCACATCAACACGCCCGAGCGCAAGATCTGGACGGCGGAAGACCCGGTGGAAATCACCCAGTCGGGGCTGCGGCAGGTGCAGATCAATCCCCGCATCGACTGGACCTTCGCCAAGGCGCTGCGTGCCTTCGTGCGCGCCGACCCCGATGTGATCATGGTGGGCGAGATCCGCGACGAGGAAACCGCGAAGACCGCCATCGAGGCCTCGCTGACCGGCCACCTGGTGCTGTCGACGCTGCACACCAACAGCGCACCCGAGACCGTCACGCGCCTGCTGGACATGGGCATGGACCCGTTCAACTTCGCCGACTCGCTGCTGGCCGTGCTCGCGCAGCGGCTGGTGCGCCGCCTGTGCACGCAGTGCACCACCGGCACGCCCGCGAGCCCCGAGGCCGTCGAAGAACTGCTGGACGACTACATGCACGCCTTCGGCCCCGAGCAGCAGCGCGATGCGGCGCAGCGCCAGGCGGTGCTGGCGGGCTGGGTGCAGCGCCACGGCCGCGACGGCCGGCTGCACACCTACACCAGCAAGGGCTGCAAGCACTGCGCAGACACCGGCTTCAAGGGCCGCGTGGGCATCCACGAGCTGATGACCATGTCGAAGACGCTGCGTCGCCTGGTGCAGACCGGCGCGCGCGCCGAGGAGCTCCAGCAGGCCGCACTGGGCGAAGGCATGCGCACGCTGCGCCAGGACGGCATCGAGAAGGTGCTGGCCGGGCAGACCAGCATCGAGGAAGTGCGCGCGACCAGCAACGTGTGAGCGGCCGCCGCAGCTGCAGCGCTACAGCTGGCTCTGCGGAATGCAGGGCTCGATCAGCCGCGGCTTGAGCCGCTGCCACGCGGCGGTCTAGGGCGGAACGTCGCAGGCCGTCTGCTTGCCGTTCTCGTCTTCCTCGGTCCACTCGACGTTGCGGCCGCCGGTGTCCAGCCGCAGGCGGTAGGCACTGCCGGCGTCGGCGAAGCTGTCGAGCTGCCTGGCGGAATGCGCGGCGCCTGCGGCGGTTTGGCGGCCGCCGTGAGTTTGTCGAAGCACTGCCGCAGTTGCTCGGGCATGAGCGCGCTGCCGGCGATGCGCGCCACCGGGTAGACGACGGTGCTGCTCCAGTAGTGGTCGAACTCGTCGGACGGCTGCCGCACCACCGGGCCGGCGGCGCGCAGGCGCTGATCCGAAGGCCGCCAGGGCCAGATCTACCAGTTCTCGGGTATGGAACTCATGAAAACAAAAAGACACACTCGGCCGCGTTTTGTCTTATCCGTTTTTGCAAGGGAAGAACCATGCTCACTCGACTCCAGTTCTCGTGCCGGTATTTGCCGGCCGTGGCTCTGCTCGCCATGGGCAGCGCCCACGCAGCAGGCTACGTGGCCGGTGACGCCGGCAACCCCGGCCTCAGCCAGCCGGGCTGGAGCAGCAGCGGCGGCGGCAGCGCGGCCACGGTCTCGGGAGACGGCGCCACCTCGATCGGCGCGGGCGGCGACGGCAGCAACGGAACAGCTGGCGGCACCGGTGGCACGGGCGGAGCGGGTGCCAGCGCAAGCGCGAACGGCGCGACGGCCATCGGCGGTGGCGGCACGGCCGGACAGGGCTCCGCGGGCGGCACGGGCGGTAACGGCGGCAGCGGCGCGCAGGCCTCGGCCAGCGGCGCCATCGCCGTGGGGTCGGGAGGCCAGGGCGCGGAGGGCTGCTGCGGCTTCCCCGGACAGGCGGGCGGCAGCGGTGCGCAGGCGTCCGGCATCTCGGCGGTCGCCATCGGCAGCGCCTCGGGCGCCAGCCAGGGCGCGGTGGCGTCGGGCAATGGCAGCACGGCCATCGGTGGTGCTTACAACGGGTCGGCCGGCGCATCGGCGCTTGCCACAGGCAGCGTGGCCGTCGGCACGGGCAGCCAGGTCGCCAGCGGCGCGACCAACAGCGTGGCCATCGGCGCCAACTCCGTCGCCACCGCGGCGAACTCCGTTTCCTTCGGCTCGGCGGGCCAGACGCGCACCCTCGTCAACGTGAGCGCGGGCACGGTGAGCGCCACCAGCACCGATGCCGTCAACGGCAGCCAGCTCTACACCGTGCAGCAGACCTCCAACACGGCCCTCGGCCTGGCGCAGAACTCGGCGCAGTACGTCGCGGGCGGCACCACGCTGCAGCTCAACGCCAACGGCGGCGCGGGCACCGTCGTCAGCAACGTGAGCGCGGGCCAGGCGAGCACCGACGCGGCCAACGTCGGCCAGGTGCAGCAGGCGCAGCAGACGGCCATCACCACCGCGAACAACTTCACCGTGCAGCAGGTCACGGCGCTGCAGTCGTTGATGAACCAGGCGCTTTCCAGCGGCGTGTGCGCGGTGAGCGCGAGCGGCTCCGTGGCCTGCGGCCCGGGCGCAGGCGCCAGCGGCGCGGGGAGCACCTCGATGGGCACCAACGCGCAGGCCAATGGAGAGAACACCGTCGCCGTCGGCAACGGCGCGCAGGCTGGCCACGCGGGCTCGGTCGCCATCGGCGCGGGCGCGAAGGCACTGGCCGACCCGACCACCGCCGTCGGCAACAACGCAATCGCCACCGGCAACAACGCCGTCGCGCTGGGCGCCAACACGCTGGCCAGCGGCAACAACGCCGTGGCACTGGGCCAGGGCTCGGTGGCCGACCGCGACAACACCGTGTCGGTCGGCAACGCAGCCACCAACCAGTTGCGCGGCATCACGAATGTCGCGCCCGGCGTGCTGGGCACAGACGCCGTCAACCTCGGCCAACTGCAGCAGGCCGTGGCCAACGCAACGAGCCAGGCCAATGCATTCGCCGCACAAGGCGTAGCGGCCGCCCTGGCCATGCCGTCGATGCCGACGCTGGCTGCAGGGAAGAAATGGATGGGCGCCGCCGTCGGCAACTACGCGGGCGCGTCGGGGGTGGGCGTCGCTTTCGGCTATCAGGTCAACGACAACCTGAACCTGGGCGTGGGGCTTTCGACGGCTACGAGCAGTGGGAGCGGGAGCAGGGTCGCGGCTAGGGTGCAGGCGGGGTATGCGTGGTGAGGCCTAGGTGCGGCGTCGGTTGGTCGTGGGCCTGTAGCTCCTAGCGCGGCACTGTGGTTCTACGGATCTTCGACCAGTACTCCTCCCGCACGTCTTCGTCTATGGTGGGCCGGATGTGCGTCGGATAAAGCGCATCGCGCCCATCCTTTCGCGGTCCTGAAATCCAGTAGCGCTCGCCGGTTTCCACGTCGAAATAGTTTGACTTGAAGCCGCACCCCTTCAAGCTGCTGAACGTCTTTCCTGCGTAGTACAGCGTCGCGCCCGTCTTGGAAACCCTGACCCGGCCAATGCGGGCCGGTCCCGTCAGACCGTTCGTCTTCGCCTCGATGTACATGATGCGGCTCTTCATTTGACTTCAACTCCACCGAGCGAAAGACGTTTCAGGCTCCGTCCGCCCGGAAGCCCCTGACGGTCTTGTGCGTTGATGCCGTTGGTCTTCCCAAAGGCCAGCGTATCGGATGTGAAGCGGCCCTGCTCACGTATCAGCGGGACAGGACACCAGCGCGAGAGGAGCCGCGGAGCGGATTCAGCGAACGACGAATGCCACATTGGCCAACACGTAGCCGACGGGCATGAACACGCCGCCTCCCACGTATTGCAGTTCCAGCGAGTCCTGTTGCCCTCCGGAAATCGATCCGGCCACGCCCAGGGTGGTCGAAATGCGACGCGCGCCGAGCTGGATGGCCGAGCCCGACTTGCCGGCGGCCACCTTCACGCCGTCGGCGCTGCTCGCGACCGCGGTCCAGGCACCGGCGTCGCCGGTCGCGCGCCAGGTCTGGCCGCGGTCGCTGGACTCGTACATACGGCCACCGCTGGTGGCGGCCACGACGTAGCGGCCGTCGGCGGACGTGGTGATGCCTCGCCAATCCCGGCTGACGGTCTGCGATTCCCATGTGGTACCGGAATCGGTGGAGACCCAGACGGCGCCCGTGTCCACGGTGGCGTACAGGATGCTGCCGTCCGCCGACGCCGCCGCCGACCACCAGAACTGGGCGCTCGCGCGCGCGGTCCAGTTCACGCCATAGTCGGTCGAGACATACAGCTGGGCACCATTGGTGGCCGCCACCAGAACCCGGCCATCGGCCGAAGAAGCCACGGCGCGCCATGTGCGGGCCGACTCACGCGCCGTCCAGCTGCTGCCGCCGTCCGACGAGGTCCAGATCTGCCCGTTGTAGGCGGTCGCGACCAGGCGCGACCCGTCGGCGGAACTGGCCACCGCGCTCCAGGCTCGGGACGATCCGTCGTCGAACCACGTGCTGCCGCCGTCGGTCGAGCGGAAAATCGCACCGCCGTTGGTTGCAGCGACCAGCGCAAGGCCATCGCTGGAAGAAGCGACGCCGCTCCAGGGCTGTCCCGTGAGGCGCAGGTTCCAGGTCGCACCGGAATCGCTCGAGGTGTACAGCTCGCCGCTGCTGGATACTGCCGCCAGACGAGTGGCATCGGCGGACGAGGCCAGGCCGCTCCAGCTACCGGTGGGCCCCACCGGGCGCCAGTCGAAGTCCGATCCGCCGGGCAGGCTGCGGGTGTCGATGCGCTGCCCCGCGTTCTGCGCGATGGTCCACCCGCCGCTGCCCACCCCCACCACCTTGATCCAATCGCCCACCGTGGGCGCGGGCGGCAGCGTGAGCGTGACGCCGGTGCTCGAATTCGCCTGATAGCCGGTGTTCGACTCGGTCTGGACACTCGAGGCGGTGACGCTGACCCAGCGCGTATCGGCCGGCGCGGCCGCGCACACGTAGGCCGTGGCCGTGACCTCCGCGGCATCGAGCACGCCGTTGGCGTTCAGGTCCAGCCCGGATTGCACTCGTTGACCACCATAGGTGCAGGTGCCACCCGGGGCTTCGGCCGCGAATGCGAGCAGGCTGTCGCGGCCATTCGACCCTGCGGCGCCCGTCGCCCCCGGCGCACCGCCGCAGACGTAGGCCGAACTGGTCACCTCCGCATCCTCGAGCACGTCATTGCGGTTCAGATCCTTGCCGGCCAGCACCTGCGAGCCGCCTAGCGCGCAGTTGGTGCCGGCGGGCTCGGCCCGCATGCGCACCAGCGTGCTGAGGCCATCCACCCCGGCCGTGGCGTTGCAGATGTACTGCGTGGAGGTGACTTCGCTGTCCGCGAGCGCGTGATTGCCGTCGACATCCAGGCCGGCTTCGACGCGCGCGCCGCCCAAGGAGCAGTTGACGCCGACCGCCTCCGGCTTGACGCGCATCAGCACCGTGGATTCGCCGGATGTGCCGCCGGGCGCAGGCGCAGCGGGCTGCTGCGCGGGGGGAACGAAGAATGCCGCGTTGCCGGCGCCACCCCCGCCACCGCCACACGCGGCCAACGCCAGAGCGGCGATCAGGCCTGCGGCCAGGCGGGCATTGCGAACGAAGCGGCAGGCAAGTCTGGACGAAGGCATGAGCGGAGGCGGTGAATGTACGAAGGCGCGATTCGGGTTGCACCGGCGAGACGGAACGCAACGCATTGTAAGAAATTGATGCGCAAAGTCACATTCCGGCAGCTCGGGTAAGGAGGTCGGCCAGCGTCCCAGGAGCTTGGAAAGACGCTCCTTGCAACAGAACCCGCTTTTGCCCCGATCGACAGGTCGCACGCCACCGCCGGCCGCCCCACTTGTGTACTCGATCAGGGCAGATGCTTGCGCCCTCGCACGCTCTCCCGCGTCGGCCCGAAAGAGCCGAAGCGCACCGGCAGGCCGCTCAGCGCCTCTGCGTGTTCCACCCACGCGTGCGGCGTGGCGATGAGGTGCGGCTCGTAGATCGGCTCGGCGCCCTGCAGCAGCCTGGTCAGCTCGTGTTGATGATCGAGGTCGTGCATGCTGCCCAGCGGCAGTGACGCAAGGCGGCCCGCATCGGCCGTGCGGTAGCCCGAACACCAGCGCAGCCCCGTTCCCTCGATGGCATCGAGGTGGCTCACCACCAGCCCGTCGAGCGTTCCGACCACGTCGAGTGCGTATCGCAGCAGTACCCCATCGGGGTGGCCCCTGCGGAACACGCCCTGCCAGCCTTCATCGGCGTTGTGCGGCTCGGCCAGCCGCGCGTCGAGCATGCGGTCGTGCGTGGGCAGCGGGCCGGGTCCGTGACGCGTGAGGTAGCTGCGCAGCACGCCGAGGTGCTGCACGGGGGCGTCGATGCCGGCGTCGTGCAGCACGGCCTCGACGGCGGCAGTGGAAATGGTGCTCCAGGTGGTGTGCGGATGGAAGCCGTGCCATTCGTCGAGCAGCACGCCCTGGGCGCCCTCGAAGATCACGGCGCCGGGGCGCGCGAGGCGCTCGGCGATGCGGTCGATGCCGGTGGGCGGCGACTGCGTCACGCACGGCGCTGCAGCTTCGAGCCAGCGGCGAGCGAGCGTGCCGTCGCGCAGCATGGCGATTTCCTGTGCGGCATCAGCGTGGTGCAGCGCAGGGCTGGCCTCGAACTCGCGCAGCAGTGCGCTGCGCAGTGCCTCGATCTTCTCGATCGTGCGGGCGGGATTGCGCAGATCGCCGTAGAGCAGCGCTTCATCGGGCGAAGCCAACGCCTGCCGCACGGTCTCGCCCACGCCAACGCCGCAGCTGCCGTGCGCGCCCTCGCCCCGCGCCCATTCGCGCAGGCGGCCTGCCGCTTGATGGAACGGCGTGGTCACGCGGCAGCGTGCGTCGATCGACAGTCGCGTGAAGGCGTCTTCCACGCCGACCCGGCGCAGCGCAGCCTCCTCGATGCGCAGCGCCGTAGGGTGCACGACCACCGCGCTCGCAAGCACGGTGCCCACGCCGGCATTGAAGCTGCCGGCACCGAACTGCGAAAAGGTGTGATGCCGCCCATCGGCCAGCACGACGTTGTGCCCGGCCTGCGCGCCGCCGTTGAAGCGCACCACGGTGTGGGCGCCCGGCGCGCCGCTGAGGTGGTCGGTGAAGAGCCCCTTGCCGCAGTCCCCGAAGCCGAGGCCCAGCAGCGAGACGTAGTGCGTGGCGGCGTCGGCTGTCACACGGCCGTCAGCCGAAGAGCCGCTTCCACCACGACGAGCGCGGGCCGGCGGCCGCTGCCGCCACGCCGGGCGGCGCGTGGCGCGGCGCGTTCGGGTCGAGCAGCGCGGCGTAGGCGTCGAGCGCGTGCAGCACGCCGCCCACGCGTTCCTTTTCCATGCCGGTGGCGCTCATCACGCCGGCCAGCGCCTCGAGGCTGGGCACGGCCTTCTCGGGGCCTTCTCGGTGAGCGCGACGATGCCGGCGGCC
>NZ_JASMRZ010000081.1 GCF_030462475.1 Variovorax sp. CAN15 | reverse complement strand
ATCGGGGTCCGACAGGCAGGCCGTCGACAGCCGCCACGCGCCGATCGACGCGCCCACCAGGTGCACCTGCTGGCTCGACTGCGGCAGCCAGCGCCCGAAGATGAACCGGTCCAGCGGCCCCAGGATCAGCCCCTTCGGCCCGCCGGCCGCGCCGGGAATGGTGCGCACGTCCTGCGGGCGCAGGCCGTACTGCTCGATGTGCTTGCGGGCCGCGGGGCCGGCGTAGATGCGCAGGGCTTTCATGCTTTCGCCTGCTCGAATGGGTTCAGCACCTCGACACCGAACCCGGCGAAGTCGCTGACGTTGCGGGTCACCACGGTCAGCGCGTGCTGCCTGGCGGTAGCCGCGATCATCGCGTCCTCGTACAGCGTGTCCGAACTGCGATGCATCAGCTTCGCCCAGAGCCTGAAGGTTTCCGCATCCATCGGCAGCACGTTGTACGACGCGGCAACCATTGCCGCCCATTGCTCGATCTCGTCGGCCTTGGCTGCGTCCTGCTCGCGCGTGAGTTCGATGCCGGCCTGGATCTCTCCGAGCGTCACCGCGGAAAGATGCAGGTCGCTGTCCGGGATGGGAGCGATCCACGCGAGCACCGCGCCATGCGGGCGGGGCCTGCGAAGTTCGGAAACAACGTTCGTGTCCAGCAAATACATGCCGGCCTCAGCGCATCGGCGCGATGCGGCGCCTGCGCGCGTTGCCGCGCTGCGGAACCAGGAATTCGGTGCGGGCTTCTGCCGAAAGCAGCAGATCCTTGAGCGAGGGCTTGGCGGTGGCGTGCAGGCGCCGCCATTCCGCAGCCGGAACGAGCACGGCAGCTTCGGCGCCGCGCTTTGTCACCATCTGTGGCCCGTCGACCAGACAAGCCTCGAGAAATTCGCTGAAACGCGCCTTGGCGTCCTGTACTGGCCAGGTTTTCATGGCAGACCACCCATTCAACTAGTTAGATGACTAGTTTAATGGGTGGGCGACCGCTTGGCAGGCCCTACTTGCGAAGCCCCTGCAGCTTGGCAAAGGCATTGGCCATCTGGCCGGACGGCTGCGGCGAGTTGTCGCGGCGGCCGTGCTGCTGCTGGCCGCGTCCTGCGCCCTCAAAGCGGTTGTCTCGCGGGCCGTCTCGGCGGGCCGGGGCGGCGTCGAGCTTCATCGACAGGCCGATGCGCTTGCGCGCCACGTCCACTTCCATCACCTTGACCTTGACGATGTCGCCGGTCTTCACGACCTCGCGCGCGTCGTTCACGAACTTGTGGCTGAGCTGGCTCACGTGGACCAGGCCGTCCTGGTGCACGCCGAGGTCGACGAAGGCGCCGAACTGGGCCACGTTGCTCACGGTGCCTTCGAGCACCATGCCCTCCTTCAGGTCGGCGATGTCTTCCACGCCGTCGTTGAAGCGCGCCACCTTGAAGTCGGGGCGCGGGTCGCGGCCGGGCTTCTCGAGTTCGCCCAGGATGTCCTTGACGGTGATGACGCCGAACTTCTCGTTGGCGAAGAGCTCGGGCTTCAGCGTCTTGAGCATGTCGGCGCGGCCCATCAGCTCGGCGATGGGCTTGCCGGTCTTGACGATGATCTGCTCGACCAGCGGATAGGTTTCGGGGTGCACGCCGGTGATGTCCAGCGGGTCGGCGCCGCCGCGGATGCGCAGGAAGCCCGCGCTTTGTTCGAAAGCCTTGGGGCCGAAGCCGGTCACGTCGAGCAGCTGCTTGCGGGTGGAGAAGGCGCCGTTGGCTTCGCGCCAGCGCACCACCGCCTTCGCCACGCTCGAAGACAGGCCCGACACACGGCTGAGCAGCGGCACGCTGGCGGTGTTGAGGTCGACGCCCACCGAGTTCACGCAGTCTTCCACCACGGCCTGCAGGGTGCGGGCAAGCTCGCTCTGGTTCACGTCGTGCTGGTACTGGCCCACGCCGATGCTCTTGGGGTCGATCTTCACGAGCTCGGCCAGCGGGTCCTGCAGGCGGCGCGCGATGGAGGCGGCACCGCGCAGGCTCACGTCCACGTCGGGCATTTCCTGCGAGGCGAATTCGCTGGCGGAGTACACCGAGGCACCGGCTTCGCTCACGACCACCTTGTCGACCTTCAGCTCGGGCGCGCCGGCCTGCGCGGCCATCTTGGCCAGCAGCTTGATGAGGTCGGCGGCCAGCTTGTCGGTTTCGCGGCTGGCGGTGCCGTTGCCGATGGCGAGCAGGTTCACGCCGTGCTTGGCGCACAGCTTGCCCAGGGTGTGCAGGGAGCCTTCCCAGTCCTTGCGCGGCTCGTGCGGGAACACGGTGGCGGTCTCGACCAGCTTGCCGGTGGAGTCGACCACGGCCACCTTCACGCCGGTGCGGATGCCGGGGTCCAGGCCCATCACCACGCGCGGGCCGGCTGGCGCGGCCAGCAGCAGGTCGCGCAGGTTGTCGGCGAACACCTTGATGGCGACCTTCTCGGCGTCTTCGCGCAGGCGGGTGAACAGGTCGCGCTCGGTGGACAGCGCCAGCTTCACGCGCCAGGTCCAGGCCACGCACTTGCGGATCAGGTCGTCGGCCGGGCGGCCCGAATGGCTCCAGCCCAGGTGAAGCGCAATGCGGCCTTCGGCGATGCTGGGCTTGCCCGGCTCGGGCTCCACGGGCAGCACCAGCTTGGCGTCGAGGATCTCGAGCGCGCGGCCGCGGAACACGGCCAGCGCGCGGTGCGAGGGCACGCGGCCGATGGGCTCGTCGTACTCGAAGTAGTCGCGGAACTTGGCGACGTCGGCGTTGTTCTCGTCCTTGCCGGCCATCAGGCTGGAACGCAGCAGGCCTTCGCTCCAGAGCCATTCGCGCAGGCTCTGCACCAGCGCGGCGTCTTCGGCCCAGCGCTCGGAGAGGATGTCGCGCACGCCGTCGAGCACGAGCGGCACGGTGGAGAAATCGGGGCCCGGCTTGCCGTCGTCGAGCGCGGTGGCGGGCTGCAGGAAAGCCTTGGCTTCCACGGCGGGGTCGAGCGTGGGGTCGGCCAGCAGCTTGTCGGCCAGCGGCTCGATGCCGAATTCGCGGGCGATCTGGCCCTTGGTGCGGCGCTTCTGCTTGAACGGCAGGTAGAGGTCTTCCAGTTCCTGCTTGGTGGGCGCCAGCTCGATGGCGGCGCGCAACTCGGGGGTCAGCTTGCCCTGCTCGTCGATGGCCTTGAGCACGGCCACGCGGCGGTCTTCGAGCTCGCGCAGGTAGGAAAGACGCGCTTCAAGTTCGCGCAGCTGCGTGTCGTCGAGGCCATCGGTGGCTTCCTTGCGGTAGCGGGCGATGAACGGAACCGTGGCGCCTCCGTCGAGCAGTTCGACGGCGGCCTTCACCTGGTTCTCGCCGACCTTGATCTCGACGGCGAGCTGGCGAATGATTTTCTGCATGTCTTGAGCGCGTCCCTGGCAAAGCGCGGGAGTTTGCCATAGGCGAGGACGGCATCCGCCCCGGGTAACCCGGCGGGCTTGTTACAGCATGCTTTGGCTTTCCGCCCCGGCCCCGGGCGACGGCTGCGCGGCCGCCGCCGTCGGCCCGCAGGGTACGACCAGCCGTACGCACAGGCCGTGCGGCGCGGCAGGGCCGATGTCGAGTTTGGCGCCGATCACCTGGGCGCGCGAATGCATGCTGCGCAGTCCCTTGCCCAAGTGGCCGGCGGGTCCCGGCTGGCCCAGCCCTGCGCCGTTGTCGCACACTTCGAGCACCATCGCCCGGCCGTGCTCCTGCGGCGCAACCCGCAGTTCGACACGGCTGGCGCGGGAATGGCGCAAGGCGTTCGACAAGGCTTCCTGCGCCACGCGGCAGACCTGAGACGCGGTCTCCGCCGGCATCGGGAAGCTTTCGGTCTCGGCCGCAACGCTCCATTCGAAGGTGATGCCCATGCGCTCGAACGCGGGCCGCAGCCGGTAGCGCAGATGGCCCAGCCGCTCCACGACGGTGCTGTCGCCCTGGTCGTCGAGGTCGTCCACCGTCATCTGCAATTCGAGCAGGCAGGCCTGCAGCGCCATCGAGAGGCTGCCGGGGCCGCCGGATTTCGGGTCCTGGCTGGCCAGCAGCGCCACCAGCCTGGAGCCGACGCCGTCGTGGAGGTCGCTGGCGATGCGGCGGCGTTCGGCCATCACGGCCTCGGCCTGAATCGAATGGGGGGTGTGCCGCCGCGAGACGTACCAGATGCCCACGACCATGGCGAGCACCAGCACGTTGACCGCCTCAAGGGCCCAATAGGCGACCGGCATGTCGCCGGCGGTGAGGGGTATGGCTGATCCGGCCCAGATCGCCTGCGCGGCGACCGGTGTCAGGTGCAGCGCGCCCGCGAGCGCAGTCCATGCCAGGAGCCTGCGGCGCGAGATCTGCTGGCGCAGCCATGCCAGCAGCACGCACCAGGCAGCGATGGAGAGCCACACAAACTGGTCTTCCAGAAGGTGCGGAATCTGAAGGACCTGCGGCGCAAGCATGGCATGGCCTAGAGAAGTCCCCGATGGGAGGCGAAGCTCACGGCCTGCGCCCGGGTGTGGGCGTGCAGCTTGCGGTAGATGTTTTTGACGTGCGCGTTTACCGTCTGTGCACTGATCGTCAGCTGCAATGCGATCTCTTCGGTTACGTAGCCCGTCGCTACAAGTCGCAACACTTCACGCTCCCTTGCGGATAACGTCGCCTTGCTGTCCGGCGGGCGCACGGGATTCACGTTGGAGCGCTTGTGATCGAGGTGTACGAGCAGCCGGCGGGCCAACCGAGGGGTGATGGCGGCACCGCCATTGACCACCTGCAGCACGGCCTGTGCATAGCTCTGGAACCACGCGTTCTTGACCAGGTAGCCGGAGGCGCCGAGCTCGAAGGCATGCAGCACCTGGGGTTCGTCCTCGAGGGCGGAAATGACGATGATCTCGGCCGCGCTGCGATGGCGCTTGGCCTCCTCGATCAGCTCGAAGCCGCTGCCGTCTCCCAGGCGGATGTCGACCATGAGCACGTCGAACTCGTGCTGCATCAGCAGCCGCCGTCCTTCGCGCAGAGTGCCGGCCTGACCCTCGAGCTGGATGCGCAGGTCGCCCAGCAATTCCTGTGCGATGACGCGGCGCACGAAAGGGTCGTCGTCGACGAGCAGCACGCGCACCGGCTTGGTTTGTTGCCCGGTCAGGAAGTCGGGCCATGGGAGGGTATCCGCGGACGGTGAAAGGAGTCCGCCGAACTGGCCAGGATTGGAATACTTCCTAGCCGAGTTGCTTGAATCTGTCAACGAAATCTCGAGATCGCTTTCCATTTCAGCCCCTTTGTGACAACTAGATCATCTTGTTCGTTTCCAAAAGTTAATTCATTTCTACTCAGATTTTGACTTTCAGCTTTTTTGATTACCTTAGTTGCATGTTGTTGCGATTGACTACTCATGTCAAGCAAAAGTAGTACTTTTCCTTTGGGGATCACATGTAACACCTGTTCGGCGGGCCCTTGACGGAGGCAGTCCGACATGCCTTTTGCCATAGCCTGGCTCTACCCAAACGCGGCTTCTTTCCGCTGGCTTCAAGGGTCGGAAGCAGTATTTCGGCTGACATTCGGCATTCGAATCCGTGTCGCGCACTCTCAGTTGATGCCGAGGCGGCCCGCTGCGCCCGCCTTGCCTTACTCTTGCGCAATGACATTTCTCGCGCGCCTGCTGCGCGTATTGCGCGCCCTGTTCCGCGCCATAGGCACCGCGCTCATCGTTGCGCTGCTGCTCTTCGAGGAATGGGGCTGGGAGCCTCTTGCGGCACTTGCCGCGCGGCTGTCCCGACTTCCCTTCTGGGCCGCGCTCGAGGCCCGGCTGCGCCGGCTGCCGCCATGGGGGGCACTGCTGGCTTTCTTCGTGCCGGTGCTCTTGCTGCTGCCCGTGAAAGTGCTGGCGCTCTTTCTCTTCGGCCGCGGCCACGCCGCCAGCGCCCTCGCGGTGCTGGTGCTGGCGAAGCTGGCGGGTACGGCCATCGTCGCGCGGATCTTCCAGCTGGTCGAAGGGCCGCTGATGCGCATCCCCTGGTTTGCCCTCTGGTACCCGCGATGGAAGGCCTGGAAGGACCGCCTACTCGACTTCGTTCGCCAGAGCCGCCCTTGGCGGACGGTGCGTGCGCTGAACAGGCGCCTGGTTCGTGGCTGGAGGCGGTTCAGGGAAAGTTGACTTCATTTTTACCCGGGCGTATTGCAAGCGGCATTTAACCCGGGTAATATTTGAGCCATGAACCCGTCACCGGAAACTCGCCGTGCCCTGAGCCGGCAATACAAGGAAACCCCGCGCCCCGCGGGGGTCTACACGATTCGCAACAAGCTCGGCGGTCGCGTCTACGTGGCCGGCAGCCTCGACGTCGAAGGCGCGATGAACCGCACCCGCTTCGAGCTGAACATGCACTCCCATCGCAACAAGGCGCTCATGCGGGACTGGATCGCGCAAGGCGCCGGCCATTTCAGCTTCGAGGTGGTCGACCGCGTCAAGGAGCGCGAAGACCCCGCCTTCGATCGCAAGGCCGAACTCGAAAGGCTTCTTTCGCTCTGGCAGGAAGAGCTTCAATGCTTCGGCGCGAACGGCTACAACACACCCTGAGCGCATGCGCGACACATGGCAGCGAGATGGCGCGCACCGAAGCGCGGCAGCGAGTAGATTACTCACCTCGTTTCGCTTGGTACTCCCAGGAACTAAACACCCGAATGTCTTCCGACACCCCCGCAACCACCCTGACAGTGTTCTTCGGCTTCCAGCGCGTCGCACATGGCAGCAAGACCGAAGTGCTCGAGCAGTTGAGCCGCCGTGACGATCCCGGCCCCTATCTCGTGTTCGACGACCAGACCGGCACCCAGCTCGACCTCGACATGCGCGAACTCCCGCCCGAGCTTCGCGACCCCGAAGCAGAGCCGCATCGCGATGAAGCCCCGCGCGGCGTGGGCCGCCCGAAGCTCGGTGTGGTCGCGCGCGAAATCACGCTGCTGCCCCGCCACTGGGACTGGCTTGGCCGCCAGCCCGGCGGCGCATCGGTCGCGCTGCGCAAACTGGTGGAAGATGCGCGCCGCGTGAACGCCGAGCGCGACGCCGTGCGCGCCGCCCAGGAGGCGGCCTACCGCTTCATGACCGCGATCGCGGGCAACCTGCCCGGATTCGAGGAAGCCACCCGCGCGCTCTTCGCGGGCGAGGAGCAGCGCTTCGCCAATCTGGTCGAACCCTGGCCCGTCGACGTGCGCGCCCATCTGCAGAAACTCGCGGCCGCAGGCTGGATTCATCGATGAGAACGACAGGCGAGACGACCGGCACCGGCGGCACCGGCCCGGGTGCCGGCCAGAGCGGCCTGCAAGGCGTGCCCGTGGCGCCGGCCAACGCGCCGCGCCCCCTGTGGAAGGTCTTTCTCTTCTTCCTCGCGCCGATGTTGCTCAGCAACATCCTCCAGTCGCTCTCCGGCACGCTCAACAACGTGTACGTGGGCCAGATGCTCGGCGTCGGCGCGCTCGCGGCGGTGTCGAGCTTCTTCCCGGTGATGTTCTTCTTCATCGCCTTCATCATCGGCCTGGGCGCCGGCGCCTCGGTGCTCATCGGCCAGGCCTGGGGCGCGCGCGACGCCGCCAAGGCCAAGGCGGTGGCGGGCACCACGCTCACTGTCGGCGTGCTGATGGGGCTGGTCATCGCGGTGTTCGGCGGCGCCTTCACCACGCCCATGCTGGCCGCGCTGGGCACGCCGCCCGACGTGCTGGCCGACTCCACGCGCTATGCCCGCATCATGCTGATCGCGATGCCGGGCGTGTTCCTGTTCCTGCTCGCCACCGCGATGCTGCGCGGCGTGGGCGATACCGTCACGCCGCTCTTCACGCTGCTGATCTCCACGCTGATCGGCCTGGTGGTCACGCCCGCGCTCATCCGTGGCTGGGGCGGTCTTCCACAACTCGGCGTGGCGAGCGGCGCTTGGGCGTCGGTGCTGTCCTTCATCGTGGCGACCACCTGGCTCGGCTTTCGGCTGCGCCAGCAGAAGAGTCCGCTCGCGCCCGACGCGGAATTCATGCGCAACCTGCGCATCCAGCCGCACCTGCTGAAGGCCGTGCTGCGCATCGGCGTGCCCACGGGCGTGCAGATGATCGTGGTGGCTCTGGCCGAGGTGGTGCTGCTGTCGATGGTCAACGGCTTCGGCTCCAACGCCACGGCGGCCTATGGCGCGGTGAACCAGGTGGTGGCGTACGTGCAGTTCCCGGCGATCTCGATCGCCATCACAGCGTCGATCCTCGGCGCGCAGGCCATCGGCGCGGGCCGCGCCAACCGGCTCGGCGCCATCGCGAAGACGGCGCTGCTGATGAACCTCGTGCTGACCGGCGGTCTGGTGCTGCTGGGCTACCTGTTCTCGCGCGCGCTCATGGGCTTCTTCATCACCAGCGCGCCGGTGATCGAGATCGCCCAGACGCTGCTGCACATCATGCTCTGGAGCCTGGTGGTCTTCGGCATGGCGTCGGCGCTGTCGGGGATCATGCGCGCCAGCGGGTCGGTGCTGGTGCCCACGCTGATCTCGATCTTCTGCATCCTCGGCGTGGAAGTTCCGGTGGCCTGGGCCATGAGCCATCGCATCGGGCTCGACGGGGTCTGGGTCGCCTATCCGGTGACCTTCGGCGCGATGCTGTTGCTGCAGACCGCGTACTACCAACTGGTATGGCGCAAGAAGTCGATCCACCGGCTGGTGTAGCTGCCGCGCCCGGCGCGCCCTTCTACTTGCCCTCGAAGGCCCGCTGCGCCTCGGCGAGATCGAGCTTGACCATCTTCATCATGGCCTGCATCGCGCGGTTGGCCTTGGCCTGGTCCTTGTCCTGGAACATGCGGATCATGGCCTTGGGCGCGACCTGCCACGACACGCCGTAGCGGTCGGTGAGCCAGCCGCACTGCACCGGCTGGCCGCCGCCTTCGAGCAGCCTGTCCCAGTAGTAGTCGACGTCGGCCTGCGTCTCGCACGGCACGAACATCGAGATGGCCGGGTTGAACTTGTACTGCGGGCCGCCGTTGAGAACCATGAACTCCTGCCCGTCGAGCTCGAAGGTCGCGGTGAGCAGCGAGCCCTTGCGCTCGGGGTTGGCGTCGCCCCACAGCAGCCTGTCGGTGACGCGGGAGTTCGGGAAGATGCTGCTGTAGAAATTCAGCGCCTCTTCTGCGTTGGTGTCGAACCAGAGGCAGGGAACGATCTTCTGCATAGGGGTCTCCTTGATGTGATGATGAACCTTGAGGTTCAGTATCGAAGCGTGCGCCGCTGCCTGTCAACCCGTGCAATGCCTGTCAGTGGGAAGTTGTCAGGCGATGCGATAGGAGCCCTTGTCGGAGCGCCCGCCCGCCTTCTTCGTGAATTCGACCGGCTCGGTGCCGAGGGCCAGCGGCCGCTGGTAGGCAGAATGGAAAAACAAAGGACGCCGAATGACGAGTACTTCATCCACACCCGAGGCCGCCCGCGCCTACGCCGTCGAGATGCATGGCGACCAGAAATACGGCACGCATCCCTACGTGCACCACCTGGACGCCGTCGCCGCCCTGCTCCAGCCCTACGGCGACCGGGCACGCGTGGTCGGCTACCTGCACGACGTGGTCGAGGACACGGCCGCCACCGTGGCCGACGTGCGCTTGCGCTTCGGTGGACTCGTCGCCGCCTGCGTCGAGCTGCTGACCGACGCGCCCGGCGCCAACCGCAAGGAGCGCAAGGCCAGGACCTACGCCGCGCTCGCGCAGGTCAAGGGAGACGAGGAACTGGCCCTGCTGGTGAAGGCCGCCGATCGGCTGGCCAATGTGCGCGCCTGCGTGGCCGACGGCCATCGCGCGCTTTGGGACACGTACCACGGCGAGCATCCGGCCTTCAGGGCCGCCGCGTTCAGGGCCGGGCAATGCGATCCGCTATGGGCGGAGCTCGACACCCTGCTCTCTCCCGCGCACGCGCCTCCCGCCAGCTAGCGGGCACGCCGGTTCGAGAACTCCATTACCCCGTCCGCCACCGAGCCGAAGCGCAGGCTCAGCAGATCGCGCGCGTAGTTCTGGTACACCCGCCACGGCGCGCGCGAGCCCTGCTTCGGAAACTTGCAGATCGAGCGCTGCACGTAGCCCGAGGAGAAGTCGAGCCAGGGCTCGGGCGCCAGCGCCGGGCCGGCGTTGCGCGGCGTGCATTGGCTCCAGCCGTGCTTCTCCATGTGGTTGAGCACGCGGCAGACGTAGGCGCAGGTCAGGTCGCTCCGGAGCGTCCACGACGCGTTCGTGTAGCCGAAAGACGAAGCCAGGTTGGGCACGTCGCTGAACATCAGGCCCTTGTAGTTGAAGGTTGCGGCCGGATCCAGGCGGCGGCCGTCCACCTCCACCTGCACGCCACCGAGCACTTCCAGCTCGAGCCCGGTGGCGGTGACGACCACGTCCGCCTCCAGATCCGTGCCCGACTTCAGCCTGATGCCGCGCGGCGTGAAGCTTTCGACATGATCAGTGACCATCGAGGCCCGCCCCGCGTTGATGGCCGCGAACAGGTCGCCGTCGGGCACCAGGCACAGGCGCTGGTCCCACGGGTTGTAGCGCGGCGTGAAATGCGTGGCGACGTCGTAGTCGGGACCCAGCGCCTGCCGCACGCCGCCGAGGATCATCTTCTTCGCGTAGTCGGGCTTGCGCCGCGCGAGGCGGAAGAAGTACATCGACAGCAGTACGTTCTTCCAGCGCGTGAGGCCGTAGGCCAGCCCGGCCGGGAAGATGCGGCGCAGCCTGCGCGCGATCGGGTCCTGCGCCGGGCGCGCGACGACGTACGTGGGCGAACGCTGCAGCAGCGTCACGTGCCCGGCAGTCTTCGCCATCGCGGGCACCAGCGTCATCGCCGTCGCGCCGCTGCCGATGACGACCACGCGCTTTCCGCTGTAGTCCAGGTCCTCGGGCCAGTGCTGCGGATGAACGATGCGGCCCGTGTAGTCGGCGATGCCCGCGAAGTCGGGCGTGTAGCCCGCGTCGTACCTGTAGTAGCCGCTGCACAGGAAGAGAAAGTTGCAGCGCAGGCGCAGCGGAAAGCGCTCGGGTCCGCGCTCCACGTCCACGCTCCAGCAGGCATCGGGCGTCGACCACGAGGCGCGCACCACGCGGTGGTTGAAGCGGATCTTGCGGTCGATGCCGTGCTGCGCCGCCGTCTCGCGCAGGTAACTCAGGATCGACGGCCCGTGCGCGATGGATTTCGCCTGCGTCCACGGCCGGAACGAGTAGCCCAGCGTGTACATGTCGGAGTCCGAACGCACGCCCGGATAACGGAACAGGTCCCAGGTGCCGCCGCTGCGCTCGCGCCCTTCGAGGATCGCGTAGCTGCGGCCCGGGCAGTGCTTCTGCAGGTGGTAGCCGGCACCGATGCCGGAGAGCCCGGCGCCGACGACCAGCACGTCGAAGTGCTGCTGTTCCTCGCTCTCTTCCCGCATCGGTTGTCTCCTTTCACTTCTTGTCGTCCGTGCCTGCGCTGCTGATCATCAGCCACGCGCTCAATGCACTGAGCATGGCCAGCGCCGCGCTCGACAGCATCACCCAGCGAAAGCCCGCGACGAAGGATTCGGCCACCGCCCGCTTCACCGCCGCAGCGGTGGCCGCGTCCACCCCCGGAGGAATCGCCGCGCCCGCCAGCTTGCTGCGCTCGCCTTCGAGAAACGCCGCCAGTTGCGCCGACGCGCCCATCTCGCGCAGATGGCCGGCCAGCGCCGTGTCGAAGGCCCAGGCCATGATCGCGCCGAACACCGCGATCGCCAACACCGCCGCCGCGCGCGACACCGCGTTGTTCACGCCCGAGGCCACGCCCGCCAGTTCGGCGCCCACCGCGTTCATCACGGTGGTCGTCAGCGGCGCGACCGTCACCGTCATGCCGAAGCCAAGCACCACCACGGCCGGCAGGAAGCCGCTCCAGTAGCTCGCACCCACGCCCGGCAGCGCGAACAACGCGAACCCCACGGCGGCGATGGCTGGTCCGATCACCAGCGGCATGCGCGGCCCGAAGCGGTCGACCAACTGCCCGGCCCAGCCCGAGAGCGCGAACATGATGAAGATGAAAGGCAGCAGCGCCGCGCCGGCCACCGTGGCGGAGTAGCCCTGGACCTGGATCAGGTTGAGCGGAAAGAAATACAGCCCGCCGCCCAGCGCCGCGTAGAGCAGCAGCGTCAGCAGGTTGGCGCCGCTGAAGTTGCCGATGCGCAGCAGCTGAAGCGGCAGCATCGGCGTGCGCGCCCTCTGCTCCGCGAAGAAGAAGGCCACGCTGCCCAGTACCCCGATGGCCAGCGCGCAAAGCACCGCCGCCGAACCCCAGCCCTGCGTCGGTGCCTCGATGAAGGCGTAGACGATGCCGCCGAGCCCGGCTGTCGCCAGCAGCGCGCCCCACAGGTCGAGCCCGCCGCTGGCGGAGGCGCCGCGGCTTTCGGGCACATGGCGCCACACGATCCACAGCACCAGCAGCGCCATAGGCACATTGATGAGGAAGGCCCAGGTCCACGAGAAATGATCGACCAGGAAGCCGCCCAGCACCGGCCCCACCGCCCCCGTGATGCCGCTGAAGCCCGACCAGGTGCCGATGGCCTTGCCGCGTTCCTTCTGCGGATAGGCCGCGCTGATGAGCGCCAGGCTGCCCGGCACCAGCAGCGCGCCGCCGACACCCTGCACCGCCCGCGCGGCGATGAGCTGCTGCACGTCGGCCGCGAGCGCGCACGCCACGGAAGACAGCGCGAAGATGCCGACGCCGATCGCGAACATGCGCCTGCGCCCGTAGTGATCGCCCAACGCCCCGCCCACCAGCAGCAGCGCCGCCAGCAGCAAGGCATAGGACTCGACCACCCATTGCGCCTGGAAGGCCGTGGCGCGCAGGTCGGACTGGATGGCCGGCAGCGCGACATTGACCACGGTGCCGTCGATGAAGGCCATGCTCGAGCCGACGATGGCCGCTGCCAGCACCCATGGCCTGGCGGGTTCAGGACATCCGGTTTCCTCGCCCGCTCCCGAGCGCGCGCGATGCAGGCCATGAAGAATCAGCGTCTCGTCGCAGGGCGCCTTGCCGATTTGTGCCATGGGGTCTCCTTCTTGTCGGATTCCGGTCCTGCTCCTTCCCTCTCTGGGGAAGGTTGGGATGGGGGCTGCCCCGCACGATACGCCATGCTTCATTCGGCGCTGCCGTGCCCCCACCCCGCCCTCCCCCAACGGGGGAGGGAGAAAGAATCAGATTGCGCAGGCGGTCGCCGACGGATTCGCCCGCGCCGCGCTCACGCTGCGCGCCATCGCGGCGGCCGCGGCCGATGTCACGCGCTGCGCGCCCTGCGCCAGCGCGTCCATGCCGCTGCCTACAGGCTCACCCAGGCTCAGCTGGCAGATCACCGTGCGCGCCTCGTCGGAGCGCCGCAGCGTCCAGGTGAAGCTCGCGTCCACGCGAGCGCCGTCCACCGCATCGAACTGCCGCAGCTGCACCGCGATGCGCCACACCGGCAGCGACCCCTGCCGGCCGCCCTTGGTCACGTCGAGCGCGCCGAGCCGCCCGGCAATGCCGCTGGCCAGCGCGTCGCGCAGTTCGTTCTCGAAGGACGAAGCCCAACGGTGCTGCTCCAGCACATCGACCTGCACGCTGCCGTCGGGCCGGCGCACCACCATCTGCGGCCGAGCCAGACGCTCGGGCACGGCGACCGGCGCGAGCTCGATGTAGACCGGCGCGGAGCCGCCGAGCGTCGAGGGCGCCGCGTCGGCGGCGGCCACAGGGCTCGCCAGCGTGTAGTAGTTGTCGGGCTTGCTGGCGCAGCCCGAGAGCGCGACCAGCGTCGCGGCCAGGTAGGCGAGGTGTTTCAGCTTCATTTCTTGTTGTCATCCGGTTTGCCGCGCAGCAGCGACTCGGGGTGGCGCTCGAGGTAGTCGGTCAGCACGCGCACCGAGCCGGCGGCCCGCGTGAGCTCCTGCAGCGTCTGGCGCATGTCCTGCTGCAGCGGCGAATCGTCGGCCAGCGTGCGCTCGGCCGTGTTCACGGTCTTGCGCACGTCCTTCATGGCCGCGGCCAACTCGGGCGTGACGTCGTTGTTGATGCGCTTGACCGTCTGCTCGGCGGCCGTGAGCGTCTTGTTGAGCGTGGCGAGCGTGGTACGCAGGTCGGACGCGATCTGCTCGTAGGGCACCTTGTTGAGCTTGGTCGCGATCTCCTGCACCTGCGACTGGATCTCGTCGAGGCTGTTGGGTACGGTGGGCAGCTCGATCGGGTTCTTCGACAGGTCGATCTTCGCCAGCGGCGCCTTCGGGAAGAAGTCGAGTGCCACGTAGACCTGGCCCGTCAGCAGGTTGCCGTTGCGCAGCTGCGCGCGCAGGCCCTTCTCGGCCAGGAAGCGCAGCCGCTCCTGCTGGCTGAAGCGCGACTCGGTGCCGCTCTCGCCCGCGCGGCGGCGCAGGCGGTCGGGGTAGACCTGCACCAGCACCGGCATGCGGAACTCGCGCTCGGCGCGGTCGAACTCCACGCCGATCGACTTCACCTCGCCGATCACCACGCCGCGGAAATCGACCGGCGCGCCCGGCGCCAGGCCGCGCAGCGACTGGTTGAAGTACATCAGCAGGGTCTGCGAAGGCCCGTCGGGCTCCTTCATGGCGGTGGATTCGTCCTGCGCCAGCGCGAAAGAGGCGTTCTCGGTCGCCGCAGGGCCCATGGCGTCCTCGGGCGCGCGGAAGGCGATGCCGCCGAGCAGGATGGTGGCCAGCGACTGCGTGCGCAGGGTGAAGCCGCTGGCGCTGAGCTGCGCGTCGATGCCGCTGGCCTGCCAGAAGCGCGTGTTCATGCCCACGAACTTGTCGTAGGGCGCATTGATGAAGACGCGCAGCGTCACGCCGCGCCCGTCGCCGTCGAGCTCGTAGGCCGCCACCTGCCCGACCTTGATGCGCCTGAAATAGACGGGCGAGCCGACATCGAGCGAGCCGACGTCGTTGGCGCGCAGCAGGAACTGCTTGCCCGAGTCGTCGCGCGTGACGATGGGCGGGCTCTCCAGGCCGGTGAACTCGCCCGCCGTTTCCTTCGACACGCCCGCGTCGGCCCCGATGTAGGCGCCCGACAGCAGCGTGTTGAGCCCCGAGATGCCAGAGGTGTCCAGCCTCGGGCGCACCACCCAGAAGCGCGAGTCTTCCGCGGTGAAGCCCTGCGCGTCCTTGTTGAACTGCACCAGCACGCGCACGTGCGAGCGGTCGCGCGCCAGGCGCAGGCTGGTGACAAGGCCGATCTGCACGTCCTTGTACTTGACGGCCGTCTTGCCGGCCTCCAGGCCTTCGGCTGTCTTGAAGGTCAGCACCACCTCGGGACCGCGCTCCAGCAGGATGCGGGCAACCAGCGTGATGCCGACGAGCGCCGCCACGATGGGAATGAGCCAGATCAGCGACGGCAGCCATTCGCGCCGGCGCACCACGCGCGGCTTGGGCAGCGGGGGCTGGCCTGTGGTGCCGGGCCGGGCGGATGGCGCCGGGTCGTCTTGGGGTCGGTCGTCTTCACTCATGCTGGTTTCTCGTCCCTTTTCTCATGTCCCTGCAGATGCTGCTCGTGCCGTGCGGCTTCCTGGTCGTCCCGCAGGATGGCCTGGTCTTCCCGGCTGTCCCAGGTGAGCTTCGGGTCGAAGCTCAGCGAGGCCAGCATGGTCAGCACCACCACCGATCCGAAGGCCGCGATGCCCACGCCCGCGGTGATGACCGCGAAGCCCTGGATCTGCACCAGCCCGGTCAGCAGCGACACCACGAACACGTCGAGCATCGACCAGCGGCCGATGATCTCGATGATGTGATAGAGCTTGGCCCGCTCGCGCCGCCGCCATGTGCTGCCGCGCTGCGCCAGCACCACGAGCAGCAGCAGCACCGCCAGCTTGAACAGCGGCACCAGGAAGCTCGCGATGAAGACGATGGCGGCCAGCCCGTAGGCACCCGACACCCAGAAATAGATCACGCCGCTCAGGATGGTGTCGTTCTGCGTGCCGAACAGCGTGCGCGTGATCATCACCGGCAGCAGGTTGGCCGGGATGTACATCATGCAGGCCGCGATCAGGAAGGCCCAGGTGAGCTTCAGGCTCTGCGGCTTGCGCGTGTGCAGGTGCGTGCCGCAGCGGCCGCAGGCGTCGCCCTCCTCCGCGTCCTTCCAGACGGCGCCGCAGTGGCGGCACGCCATGCAGCCCATTGACGCGGCGGTGGGAACCTGCGCGTCCTCTTCATGTTCGCGGTGGTAATGGTCACCGTAAGCCGCGAGGCTCCCGAGGCGCTGGCGGACGCGGCCCAGCGGCTTCATGCCGATGCCCCGCCTTTTCCTTCGCCAGGTTCGCCGCCAAGGTCATCGCCGACCTCCTCGCCCTTCGGCCGGAACGCCATTTCCCAGAACGAGCCCGGATCGAACGACAGCACCGCCGTCAGCATCACCGTGAGCGCCACGAAGGCCCACAGCGCCGGCCCGGGCACCACGGTCGCCATGCTCGAAAGCTTGACGATGGCCACGAGAACGCCGAGCAGGAACACCTCGATCATTCCCCAGGGCCGCAGCGACTGCATCGCCCGAACCAGCAGCGCGAAGCCCACGGGCCGGTGTTCGCGGCTCAGCGGAACCAGCAGGTACGCCAGGATGCACAGCTGAAGAAAGGGAAAGAGGATGGTCGTGGCCAGCACCAGCAGCGCCACCACCGACATGCCCTCGGCGCTCAGCGCCACCACCGCGCCGGCCAGCGTGGTCTGGCTGCGCAGGCCCTGCAGCTCGATCTCGACGATGGGAAACAGGTTCGCGATGGCGAACATGATGAGACAGGCCACCGTCAGCGGGAGGATGCGGCGCTGCTGCTGCCCCGGGTGCCGGTCGAGCTCGGTGCCGCAGCGCGGGCAATGCGCCACGTCGCGCGGGCGCAGGGGCGTGCGGCCGTAGACCGCATCGCAACCCGGGCAAACCACGGTTTCAGGTACTTCCGTCATGGGTGAGTACCCTAACTCATTCAGCCGCCGTGGCTTGTCGTCTTGAGCCGCAGGCTGCTGAAAACCGCCGCCACCGCGGCAAAGCTGGCGGCCAGCACCAGCGCCACCACCGGCCCGTGGCCGCCGTGCGGGCTCCAGAAGCTGAAGACGCCCGCCAGCACCACGGCGCCCAGCGTCTGCCCGGTGAGCCGGGCCGTGCCCAGCATGCCGCTGGCCGCACCACTGCGGTGCGCCGGCGGCGAAGTCACGATGGTGTGGTTGTTCGGCGACTGGAACAGCCCGAAGCCGAGCCCGCACAGCGCCATGCGCCAGGCGATGTCGGCGTTGCCCGGATGCGCCGGCAGCGCCGCCAGCAGCGCCAGGCCCGTGGCCAGCAGGCCCAGCCCGATGCCGCCCAGCAGCCCGTCGGGGTAGCGGCCGATGAGCTTGCCCGCGATGGGCGCCATCACCACGATGGCCAGCGGCCAGGCCGTGATGAGCAGCCCCGCCTCGATGTGGCTGCGCCCGTACACCTCCAGCAGCAGGAAAGGCAGCGCGATGTAGGCCAGCATCTGCGCGCAGAACGCAGCCACCGATGTGCTCATCGACAGCGCGAACACCGGAATGCGCAGCAGGTCGATGGGAAAGAGCGGCACCGCTTCCTTGCGCTGGCGACGCAGGTAGATGAAGCCGACCACCAGCCCGGCCAGCAGGATCGCCCATGCCGAAGCCTGCGAGCCGCCGCCCTGCACCGAGCCCTCGCGCACGCCCAGCCGGTCCACGCCCAGGAACACCAGCGAGAACATCAGCACGTTCAGCGCCACGTCGACCGGCGAGAAGCGCAGGCCCGCGGCCGGCGGCACGCGGTTGAAAGGCAGCGCCTTCATGCCCAGCGCGAAGGTGACGAGGCCCAGCGGCACGTTGATGGCGAAGAGCCAGGGCCAGGAAGCCACCGACAGGATGGCCGCCGCGACCGACGGCCCCGCCACCGACGAGGTGGCCACCACCAGCGAGTTGATCGCCATGCCCTTGCCCAGTTGCGACGACGGGTACGTGAGTCGCACCAGCGCCGCGTTCACGCTCATGATGCCCGCCGCGCCCAAGCCCTGGAACGCGCGTGCCGCGATCAGCGTGCCCAGCGAGTTGGCGAAGGTGGCGGCCATCGACGACAGCGTGAACACCGCCATGCCCACCAGGTACACGCGCCGGTAGCCGACGAGGTCGCCCAGCGAGGCCAGCGGCAGCAGCATGACCAGCGTGGCGATTTGATAGGCGTTGACCACCCAGATCGACTGCGACGCACTGGCGTTGAGCTCGCGCGCGATGCCCGGCAGCGCCAGATTGACGATGGTGCCGTCGAGCACCGCCACGATCAGCCCGAGGATGATGACCAGCATCGCCCAGCCGCGCTCCGGCTGCGCCAGCCCGTCGATGGGCCGGGGCCCAGCGTTGCCGCCGTTGTCGTTGTCTTCGGCGGCCGGGAGCGCGGCGCCTGCGCGTAGCGTGTTCATCAGGCTTGCTGTGTCCTTCCTGTCTTTCCTGCCTTGCCCGTGGGTTCGGAGCGCACGCCGCCCAGCGTGAGCCAGGTCAGCACCAGCGCGATGAGCGCGCCGCCGGCCATGCCGGCCACCATCGGCAGCGGCCTGCCATCGGTGAACAGGCCCACCACCGCCATCGCCAGCGCACCCGTGAGCATCTGCAGCGTGCCCAGCAGCGCCGAGGCGGTGCCTGCGATCGCGCCGTGCATCTCGAGCGCGAGCACGCCGGTGGTCGGAATCACCAGGCCCATGAAGCCCGAGGCGATGAAGTACAGGACGATGAGCACCCAGATGCTGTCGCCGCCCATCGCGAAGTAGATGAACATCGCGATCATCGCCGCACCGCAGCACACCACGCCGAACTTGACGAGCTTGACCAGCCCGTAGCGCTCGCCCAGCGCGCCGGTGAACTGCGAGGCGCCGATGAAGGCGGCCGCGTTCACGCCGAAGGCCACGCTGTAGAGCGCGGGCGAAAGGCCGTAGTGGTCGATCATCACGAACGACGAGTTCGCGAGGTAGGTGAAGAAGCCCGCCATCGCGAAGCTGCCGATGAACACCAGCCCGAGGTAGTGGGTGTCGCGCAGCAGCAGCCAGTAGGCCGAGAGCGCGCTGCCCAGGCTGCTCTCGACGCGCTCCGATGCCGGACGCGTTTCGTCGAGCAGCTTCACCATCATGGCGAGGCCCGCCACGGCTGCGACGGTCACGGCCCAGAACACGCCGCGCCAGCCGGAAAAAGCGATGACGGCGCTGCCCGCCAGCGGCGCGAGGATCGGCGACACGCTGAACACCAGCATCAGTAGCGACATCAGCCGCGCGGCGTCGGTGCCCGTGTGCAGGTCGCGCACCACCGCGCGCGGAATCGCCATGCCGGCGGCGGCGCCCAGGCCCTGGATGAAGCGCAGCACGATCAGCGTCTGGATGTCGGTCGCCAGCGCGCAGCCGATGCTGGCGAGTGCGAACAGCAGCAGCCCCGCGTACAGCGGCGGCTTGCGGCCCACCATGTCGGAGACCGGTCCGTAGAGCAGTTGCCCCGCGCCGAGCGAGAGAAAAAAAGCCGTGAGGCTCATCTGCACCGAGCCGATGTCGGCGTGCAGGCTCTGTCCGATGGCCGGCAGCGCCGGCAGGTACATGTCGATGGCGAATGGCCCGATGGCCGAGAGCAGGCCCAGCAGCAGGGCCATCTTGAAGAAGGGGGAAGAACGCATTGCAGCGATTGTCGCGAAGCGCGGCGATCGCTGCAGGCGTGGGGTCTGTGACGGGGCACACGCCCCGCCCTTGCTAATTCCCGCCAAAGAATCGCGCGGCTGCGGGGCTGTAGAACGGCGCGAGGATGCGCTGTCTCGTCTTGCTACTTGCCCTGCGGCGGCTTGCCCGCGGGCCAGAACACCAGCGCGCGCAGCTCGATGCTGCGCCGCGGCGGCGCCTCCTGCGAGCCGGTCGGGTCCTCGAAGGCGGTATGCGCGGTGTAGCGCGCCACGCCCTGCTCCAGCGAGTCATGGATCTTCAGCAGCAGCGCCTCGTCGGGCCGAAGCCTCGGAAACCAGTACCACTGGTGCTCCGGGTTCCAGGTGAAGGAGTAAATCTCGCCCACCTTGTCGGGATAGACCAGATCGCTGGGCACCAGGTCCTTCGGCGAAATGGAGCGCGCATCGCACAGCGCGAGCGGCAGGCGCTCCACCGTGGCCAGCGGGCGCCACAGGTTGACGATCGCGAAGCGGTTCTTCAGGCGCTCCTCGGCTTCCTCGGGCGGCAGGTGATCGCGCACGCGGCGCGGCGCGGAGACGAACGTCTGGTCGTTGTGCACGCGGCGCACCGGCTCGCGCAGTTCGGCCTTGCGGCGCGAGCCTTGCGCGCTGTCGCGCAGCGTATGGTCGAAGATCAGGACCTTCTCGGCCCCCGTCACGTCGCGCAGCAGCGCTTCGGACTCGCGGTAGTAGATGTCGCGGATCGCGGCCTCCTGCGAGAAATCGGCGAGCACGCTTCGGTGCGAGATCTGCGTGAAGCCGCTGCGGTCGAGCGTGAGCTCGTTCAGCGCGACCAGCGGGCGGCCGTCGCGGATGCTCACGCGCCGCGCCTCCAGCTCGCCGGTTTCCCATGGCGTGCCCGGCGGCGGCTCGAATGTGTAGCTCACGGGCCGGCCCTGGCCCGCCTTCAGGTAATTGAGTTCGGCCTCCACCGAAGGCAGGTTGGCGGCCAGCATCTGCCCATTGGACCCAACGCTCATGCGACGTGACTCCTCTAAACGGTTCCTCTGCAATCGAGAGCAGAGGCTATACCCCTGCCCTGGCGCACGGAACGACGCAAAGGGGATAACCATATCCGACGGCAGGTGGTGCACTGTCGCGCTTGACGCGGCACCGGCTTCACTGCATGTGCCGCGCTCGCAGGACGCGGGGTTCCTGCAGGCGATCGAAAAGCGCATCGCCCACGACAGCCGCCTCACGCCGGCCAGGACCCGCGATATGGGAGGCGATGTGCGAGGCGATGTGCGATTTCTCGCGATCAACAGGCAACAAGTGTCATCTGAATGTTGACCGGAACGTTTTACAGGAGCGCTCGTTGAACGACGCAATTCCTCGATCGATGTCTTTGCTCAGAAAGAATGCCATGAAGACCAAGCAACTCATCCTCTCCAGTGTCCTCGCCTTCGCCGGTCTCGCCATGCTGGCTCCCAGCATCGCCTCGGCGGCACCGCGCCACCACCACAAGCACAAGGTGTGCAAGTGGGACGCGCGGCATCACCACCGCGTCTGCCACTGGGTGCGCTGACCGGGCCATGGGCCGGCAGGGGCCGGTCCGCCGATCGCAGAGAAAAGCCCGCTTCAGCGGGCTTTTCTCGTTTGGGTGACCCGCTGCGCGCTCAGTACAGCGTCGCCCGTTGCCGTGCCGGCAGTTCCCGGTCGTAGGTCTCGCCGTCGAAGGCCGCTTCGGTCAGCGCCGACAGGATGGCGCCGGGCGTCGGCACCTCGCGCTTCGCATCCGCCGGCAGCGGTGCCCACAGCTTCGAGCGCTGGATCGCCCGGGCGCACTGGAAGAACACCGTCTCCACCGTGACGCGGATCACGCATTGCGGCGGCTTGCCCTCCATGGCGAAGCGCTCCAGCAGCGCCGGCTCGACCGAGATCCGCGCCCGGCCGTTCACCCGCAGCGTCTCGCCCACGCCCGGAATCAGGAAAAGCAGCGCCACGCGCGGGTCGGCCACGATGTTGCGCAGGCTGTCGATGCGGTTGTTGCCGCGCCGCTCGGGCATGAGCAGCGTCTTCTCGTCCTGCACCGCGACGAAGCCCGGCGGATCACCGCGAGGCGAAGCGTCCAGCCCGCCCGGGCCGATGGTGGCGAGCACCGCGAAGGGGGACGCGGCAATCAGCGCCTGGTAGCTCGGGTGCAGATAAGGCACCTCCTTCTTCAGCGAGGCCTCGGCGGGCCTGCCGAACAGGGCTTCGAGCTGGGCGATGGTGTCGATGGCGTTGTCGGTCGTCATGTACTTCCTTGCTGGATGGTGGTCGATTGTGGCGAAGCGCTCCAGCCGCAGCCCAGCGCCGCCAGAGCGAGCAGCGGCGGAACTCGCGATTGACGAAGCGCCCGGCCGCATCCTTCTCGACCACCCGCATGTAGACGTTCTGCACGAACTCGCGGGAG
>NZ_JASMRZ010000080.1 GCF_030462475.1 Variovorax sp. CAN15 | reverse complement strand
CTCGCTCCCGGCCTTTCTCCTTCAGGCTGGCGCACAGCGCGAAGAAACCGTCGAGCTCCACCGCTTTGTCGAAGACGGCGTCGGCACCCAATTGACGCGCCCAGTCGGCGATTTCGCCGGTGGCGACGCTGCCCATGTGGTGGCAGCACGGCCTGCCCGAGGAAGACGGCGTGTTCGACGACCGCAGCCGCTCCAGCGGCACCGTCACGCGCACGGTGGCCGTCGTCGCCTATCCGCGCATCAGCAATCTCGACGAATTCCAGGCGCTCAAGAACGTGCCGGGCGTACGGCTGGTCTGGGCCCGCGCGCCCGCCGACGTGGCCGGCGCCGACTGGATCGTGCTGCCCGGCTCCAAGAACACCAGTGGCGACCTAGCCTGGCTGCGCGCTCAGGGGCTGGACCGCGCGGTGGCCGCGCATGCCGAACGCGGCGGCGCGGTGCTGGGCATCTGCGGCGGCCTGCAGATGCTGGGCGAGGCGCTGGTCGATCCGCACGGCATCGACGGCAATGCGCCAGGGCTGGGCCTGCTGCCGCTGGTGACGGTGTTCGAGCGCGAGAAGACGGTGCGGCACCGCACGGCCGGCTTCGGCGAGCTGACCGGCAGCTGGAGCCCGCTGTCGGGCGTGGCGGTGGCCGGCTACGAAATCCATCACGGCCAGACCGCCGAGCACCCGCAACTGGCGCACGACGGCCGCGCGGTGATGCCCGACGCTCTGGCCTGGCAGAACGCGCGCGGCAACGTGCTCGGCATCTATCTTCACGGCCTGTTCGAGGATCCGGGCGCGCTGCACGCGCTCTTCGGCGCCTCGGCGCCCACACTGGAATCCACCTTCGACGGCCTGGCCGACTTCATCGACACCCACTTCGACGCCGGCGTCCTCGCCGGACTGATTGCATGACCGACCTCGTTCCCACGATCCCCGACATTTCCGATGCCGCGCTCGCCGCCCGCCTGCAGGCCGCGCTCGACAACAAGACCAAGCCGGTGGGCGCGCTCGGCCGGCTGGAGGCGCTGGCGCTGCGCATCGGCGGCATCCTCGGCACCGACAAGCCTGTGCTGGAGGCGCCGCAGATGCTGGTCTGCGCCGCCGACCACGGGCTGGCGGCGCGCGGCGTCTCGGCCTACCCGAGCGAGGTGACCTGGCAGATGGTCGAGAACTTCCTGGCCGGCGGCGCCGCCGTGAGCGTGCTCGCGCGGCAGCACGGTCTGGCGCTGACGGTGGTGGACTGCGGCGTGCGACGCGACTTCCAGGCCCGGCCGGGGCTGGTCTCGCGCCGCATCGCGGCAGGCACGGCCGACGCTTCCGTGGGGCCTGCCATGAGCGCCGATCAATGCGCGCAGGCGATCGCCAACGGGCGCGAGGTGGTGCGCGCGCTGCCCGGCAATGCGCTGCTGCTCGGCGAGATGGGCATCGGCAACAGTTCGTCGGCCGCGCTGCTGCTGTCGCGCCTGGGCGGGCTGGACATCGACGCCTGCATCGGCATCGGCACCGGCCTCGACGCGGCGGGACTGGCGCGCAAGCGCGAGGTGCTGCGGCAGGTGCTGGCGCTGCACGCGGACGCGGAGGCTCCGCTGGAAGCGCTCGCGGCACTCGGCGGCTTCGAGCTGGCGACGCTGGTCGGCGCGGTGCTGCAGGCAGCCAGCGAGCGCCGTGTGATCGTGGTCGACGGCTACATCGCCAGCGCCGCGGTGCTGGTTGCGCAGGCGCTGCAGCCGCACGTGGCGCAGCGCTGCGTGGCCGCGCACCGCTCGGCCGAGCCGGGCCACGCACTGCTGCTGGAGCGGCTGGGGCTGGAGCCGCTGCTGCAGCTCGACCTGCGCCTGGGCGAAGGCTCGGGCGGCGCGCTGGCCTGGCCGCTGCTCGAATCCGCCTGCCGCATCCTGCGCGAGATGGCGAGCTTCGAATCGGCTGGCGTGTCTCGAAAGGACGCATGAGCGCCGCGCCGGGCCGCCCCAAGCAAGCTCGCACCGCAGTGCGAAGCACGGAGGTACTCCGATGAGCGCCGCGCCGGGCCGCCCCAAGCAAGCTCGCACCGCAGTGCGAAGCACGGAGGTACTCCAATGAGCGCCGCGCCGGGCCGCCCCAGGCAAGCTCGCACCGCAGTGCGAAGCACGAAGGTACTCCCGTGAGCGGTATCCGCCATTTCCTGCTCGCGCTGCAGTTCTTCACCCGGGTGCCGGTGACGGGCGCGCTGGCCGAGTGGGTCGGCTTCAGCCCGCAGATGCTGCGCGCGAGCGCGGCTCACCTGCCCGGCATCGGCTGGCTGGCGGGCGGGGTGGCGGCGCTGGTTTTCGCGGGCGTGGCCTGGGGCTTGCCGGGCACAGCGGGCGCGCTGGCCGCCGCGGTGCTCAGTACGGTCGCCACGGTGATGCTCACCGGTGCCTTCCATGAAGACGGGCTGGCCGATGTGGCCGACGGCCTGGGTGGCTCGGCGAGCCGCGAGCGGGCGTTGGAAATCATGAAGGATTCGCGCATCGGCGCCTTCGGGGCCGTGGCGCTGGTGCTGGCGCTGGGCCTCAAGTTCGCGCTGCTCGCCGCGCTGGCGGGGCAGGGGCTGCAGGCGGCGGCGATTGCCATCGTCGGCGCGCATGTGCTCTCGCGGCTGATGCCGCTGTTCCTGATCCGCTGGCTGCCTTACGTGGGCGACAGCGGCGCGAGCAAGGCAAAGCCGCTGGTGGATGCGATCAGCCCTGGTGCGCTGCTCATCGCCTTCGTGTGGGCGTTGCCCGCGGTTTTCCTGCTGCTGCAGGCGCACGACGCGGCCCACGTCGGGGCAGCAGTGCTCGCGGCCGTGCTCGCGGCGGGCTGGATGGCGCGGCTCTTCATGCGGCGGCTGCAGGGCTTCACGGGCGACGGGCTGGGCGCGACGCAGCAGGTCTGCGAGCTCGCCATCTACCTCGTTCTGGCCTGGAAAGCATGAGCACGCTCTGGCTCCAGCGCCATGCGCCGGTCGTGGCCGAACCCGGCCTCTGCTACGGTGCGACGGACCTTGAAGCCCATGCGGACGCCACGCTGGCCGCCGCCGGGCGCATCGCGCCCTTGCTGCCTGCTGGCGTGATGCTGTGCAGCTCTCCGCTGAGGCGCTGCGTGGCACTGGCCGAAGCCATCGCCGCGCTGCGCCCGGACCTGCCGGTCCAGCAGGACGCGCGGCTGGCCGAGATGGATTTCGGCGCCTGGGAGGGCCGGCCATGGGCCGACATTCCGCGCGAGGACTTCGATGCCTGGATGGCCGACTTCGCCGATCTGCGTGCCGGCACCCACGGCGAGAGCGTGCGCGCCTTCATGTCGCGCATCGCCGATGCGCATGACGAATGGCTGGCGAAGCCGAGCGACACGCTTTGGGTCACGCATGCGGGCGTGCTGCGCGCGGTGACATTGCTGCGGCGCGGCATCCGTTGTCCCGCCATGGCAGGCGAATGGCCCTCCGGCGAGATGCCGTTCGGCGGTTGGCTGGTTTTCGACAATCCAGTCTGATCCGACAGGCGCGGCGGTTACTTGCCGCTGCCGCCTCCGTCGCGCTCGAGTTCCCGCCGCATGCGCTGCGCCACCGCGCCGCGCCCATGGGCGTCCAGCTTCATGTAGATGTTCTTGAGATGCCACTTGACCGTGTCGAGCGACAGGCCGAGGGTGAGGGCGATCTTCTTGTTGGGCAGCGATTGCAGCAGCAGTTCGGCGATTTCGGCCTCGCGCAGCGTCAGCAGCTTCGTCAGGCGTTGGTCGTCGCGCAGGCGCGGCCCGGGCGGGGGCTCGGCGCGTGCGTTGCGCTGCGATCGGTCCAATGATTCGATGCGCTCGATGAAGAAGCCGAGCACCGGGTCGAGATTGGGGATGGCGGCGGCCGAGAGAATCAGCGGCAGGGCGTTGTCGTGCGCGCACAGCAGGGTCTGCAGCAGGCCCAGCCGGTGGCCCAGGCGCAGGGCTGCGCAAACGCGCGTCCTCGACGCCTGCGCGCGCCCGAGCCTGTGTTCGACCTCCGCAGCCTGCAGCTGGAGGGAGGCCACGAGGCCAACCTGCCCGCGCTCTTCGTAGTGATTCGACAGGCGCTCGATTTTTTCCAGCGCCGATGGCAGCTCGCCGTCATGCATCGCCATGCGGATGCGCGCGCGCTCCACCACGTCCGCGATGCGCCGCAGCGTGCCGGGTCCGACGCCCGGATGCCTGGCATGCAGCGCTTCCATTTCCTGCAACGACGCCCGCGCGGCACCGGCGTCGCCGTTCGCGAGGTGGATTCCGAGTTGCTCCAGCAGCACGCAGGCCAGCGCGCGGTCCATGCCGAAGCGCCGCAGGAAGTCTCCGGCCTGCGCCAGATGTTCGAGCGCGTCGCCCAGCCGGCCGGCGGCCTGCTGCGCGCGGTTCGCCACGATGATCATGCGCAGGGTGGTGTCGGGAATCAGGCCGTTGTGCGTGTCCAGCTGCTCCTGCATGAAGCGCGCGGCCACCAGCGGGCCCTGCTGCTCGTACAGCACCTCGACCAGCAACTGCGCGGTCAGCCGTGCCGCCTCGGCGCAGCGCGCTCCGCGCTCCTGCGCCTCGCCCAGCACCTGCCGGTAGATGCGCTCCGCGCGGTGCATCTGGCCTTCGACGGCGTACGACAGCCCGACCAGGCACTGGCCCACCAGCGACCCGAACAGCGTGCCGGCCACCGGTTCGCCGTCGATGCGCGGCGCCGGCTCGTCGCGCTGGATGCGTCGCGCCTCCTCGAACTCGCCGCGGTGCAGGTGCAGCCAGGTGAGCACGTTTCGCCTGCCGGCCATCGCGAACTCGTCGGCGGCGGGCGGCGGGGCCAGCAGCTCGGGCAGCAGCCACGAGAGCGCGTCGTTGTCGTCGTTGCGGATGGCCAGCAGGCAGCCCAGCAGCGTCAGCCGGTAGCGCATGGTCGGATCGAGCGCGCCGGGCATGGCACGCAGCCGCTCGATGCTGCGGGCGCAGTCGTCCAGCCGGTAATCGGCCAGTTCGACCCAGCCAATCCAGAGACCGAGATTGGCGTTGTCTGCGACCGTCCGGGCGTCGAGCTGGCGCAGCAGCGCGATCACTTCGCTCATCTTGCCCCGGGTGAACAGCGCCTCCGCGCCGCGCTCGGCCAGCCGCGCCGCCGTTTCGTGGTTGTTGGCCGCGAGCGCATGCCGAACGGCCTGGTGGTGCATGCCGCGGGTCGCGAAGGCATGGCAGGCCGTGGCATGCACCCTCAGGCGCGCGGCCTCCGGCCAGTCCGCGAAGCGCACCAGCAGCACGCTGCGCAGCAGTGGGTGCATGTGCCACCAGCGCTCTTGGGTGGCCGCCTCGGGCGTTTCCGGTATGAGCGACAGCAGGCCCTCGCGCACCAGCGGCTCCAGCAGCTCGGCGCACAGGGCCGGTGTGTAGCCATCGCCGGCCAGGTCGGCGCACAGCGGTGCGCTGAAGCGGGTGGTGGCGGCGCAGCAGGTGAGCAGGCGCAGCTGCGTTTCCGACAGGCGTGGGAAGACGTGTGCATGGAAGTAGGCGGCGAAGGGCTCCGGATCGGCCACGCCATGCACCAGCGGCGACTGCACGCCGCGCCGGCGGCGCACGTCGGCGCTGGCCAGCCGCAGCAGGGCGGGCCAGCCTTCGGTCAGCCGATGGATGCTCGCGGCGGCGCGCTCGTCGAGGTGGGGCAGCCGCATTCCGAGATAGTCGATCGATTCCGGCAGGCTGAAGCGCAGGTCGTCGTTGCGCAGCTCCAGCACCGTCTTCGAGGCAGGGGCGTGCGCCAGCGTCATCGGCAACTCGTCCTGGCTGGCGAACACGCACAGCAGATTGGACGGGGCGTACTCGACGAGCAGCTGCAGCGCGTGCAGAACGTTGCCGCTTTGCGCGCAATGCACGTCGTCGACGATCAGCACCACCCTGCGGCCATGCGCCGCGATGCCGCGCACCAGCGCGATGACCATTCGCTCCATCGATAGCGCATCGGGTACGGCGTGTGCCAGCGCGTGTCCGGGAATGGCGGTGTCGATGCCAGCCAGGGCCGTCATCAGGCCGGTCATGAAATGAAGGTCGCCCTCGGGAAGTTCGGCGAGCCTGAGCCACGCGATGCCGGCGTCCGCCGAGACCAGCTCGCGCTGCCAGGTCAGCAGCAGCGAGCTCTTGCCGAAGCCCGCCGGAGCGCGCAGCACCACGCACCGGCGGGAGTCCGGCCCATCGAGCCTTTCGAGCAGGCCTTGACGAACCAGCAGGCGGCGGCTTCGCGTGCGCAGCGCGGGCGTGCCAGGGATTGGGGCGGGTTGCATCGATGCGGATTCTGGGTCATCCCGGGCGCGGATCGAATCCCATATTCGAGGGTTTGCCCGTCCCCACCCTTCGAGGGTGGGGTGGCGCGCGCACGCGCTGCCGATGACGCGGGGGAGCCCCTTACAACAAGTCCACTGGAGCAATCCTCATGTTCGATCTTTCCAACCTCAAGATCGGAGTCCGTCTCGGGCTGGGTTTTGCGCTGTTGCTGCTGTTGCAGCTTGTCATCACCGGCATCGGCCTGCGACAGATGGCGAACCTCTCCGAGCGCATCGCCTTCGCGACCGAGGTGGGCCAGCGCAAGCTCGACGAGCTCAACAACGTGCAGTCCGCCATCGGCAAGCGCGCCATCGCGGCGCGCAACCTGGCGCTGGTGTCCGATCCGGCGGCGCAGAAGGGCGACATCGATCTGGTCGCCATCTCGCAGCGCGAGATCGACGGTGGCCTGCAGAACCTGGCGGCGGCGATGGCCGCGCCGGATGCCTCGACGCCCGAGGAGCGCAGGATGCTCGAGACGCTCCGTGCGCTCGAAGCGCAGTACCTGCCCATCGCGAACAACATCGTCGGCCTGGCCACCTCGCGCCGGACCGACGCGGCCGTGAAGGTGCTGACGCAGGAGTGCATGCCGCTGCTCAACCAGGTGCTGGCGCACGTCTCGGCCTTCCAGGCTCAGCTGAGACAGAGCGCCGACGAAAGCACCGTGTCGACCCAGGCCGCGTACCAGCGCGCCAAGTGGATGATCGTGTGGATCAGCTGCGCCTCGCTGGCCGGCGGGCTGCTGCTGGCCTTTCGCATGACGCGCTCCATCACGCGGCCGCTGGGGCAGGCAGTGACCGTGGCGCAACAGGTGGCCGCGGGCGACCTGACGGCGCGCATCGAGGTGGCCGACGCATCGGAATCGGGCATGCTGATGCGCGCGCTGCGCTCGATGAACGACGAGCTCGCCAAGGTGGTGGGGCAGGTGCGCGACGGCACCGATTCCATCGCCTCGGCATCGGGCCAGATCGCCTCGGGCAACCGCGACCTGTCGTCGCGCACCGAGGCGCAGGCCAGCTCGCTGGAGCAGACGGCCGCGGCCATGCAGGAACTCACCGGGACCGTCAGGCAGAACGCAGACAACGCGCGCCTGGCCAACCAGCTTGCCGAGTCGGCCTCCCAGGTGGCCTCGCGCGGCGGCGCGGTGGTCGATCAGGTGGTGGAGAAGATGGCGTCCATCAACGCCTCGTCGAGGAAGGTGGTTGAAATCATCGGCGTGATCGACGGCATCTCGTTCCAGACCAACATCCTCGCGCTGAACGCCGCCGTGGAGGCCGCCCGCGCCGGCGAGCAGGGGCGCGGCTTCGCGGTGGTGGCCTCCGAGGTGCGCAGCCTGGCGCAGCGCTCGGCCGCGGCGGCAAAAGAAATCAAGACGCTGATCGGCGACTCGGTCGGCGAGGTGGAGGCGGGAAGCTCGCTGGTCAACGAAGCCGGCAAGACCATGGACGAGATCGTGGGCAGCGTGCGGCGCGTGACGGACATCATGGCGGAGATCACTGCCGCCAGCCAGGAGCAGGCGGCCGGTATCGGCCAGGTCAACGACGCCATCAAGCAGATGGACCGCACGACCCAGCAGAACGCAGCGTTGGTCGAAGAGGCCTCGGCCGCCGCGCAGTCGATGAATGACCAGGCCGCGGGGCTGGTGCACGCGGTGCGGATGTTCAAGCTGGCCTGAGTCCGCCCCTCGGAGGCCGGTCAGTTCGACTTGCGCCACTGCTCGCGCCAGAGCTTCTCGATCCGGGGCGCGAGCGCGGCGGGCGGCGTGCCCACCAGTCGGTTGCTGCCGTTGCGCTGTACCAGGCCGTAGATGCGGCCCGAGCCTTGGTCGTAGAGCGCGATGGCGTTGTTGTCGTAGCAGTCGTGCGGCTTGCAGAAAGCATGCAGCAGGTAGCGCGTGCCCTCGACCGTCACCCATTGCGGCTCGGGCGCCGGGCCTTCGCGGCGCACCAGCCAGAGATCGGTTTCGCGCGTGCCCAGCGCGGCGCGCCAGGCCTTCTGCATGGCGGGGCCCTGCGCCAGCGCGGCGGGGCTTCCGGTGGGCGGGGGCGGCACCTTCGCGGCCGGCTCGGCGGATGGAGGCAGCGCGCGGGCGGCGCCGTTGCAGCGCCAGTAGCGCTGCTTCAGCATCTCGGGGCCGAGCTGGCCGGCCACGGGCTTGTCGGCATCCAGCGTGATGTACTGGCCGCGCGATTCGCGATAGACGAGGAAGGTCATCGCGCCAGCCTTGCCGGTGTCGCTCATCAGCGCCACGTCGAAGCCTTCGGGCGGGGGGCTGTTGCCGAAGAATCTGTAGGCCGTCTGCGGCTCGCGGGCGACCACGCGGCGCTTGCCGCTCTCGGCGATCAGCGAATCCTGGCGGACCTGCAGCGCGGCAGCCGCGTTGTCCGCGCAGTTGGCGGACCAGCGGCCCGTGTACTGCGCGATGTTGTTGGGGAACTGCGTGCCGCCCTGTTGCGGCCAGGCCGCGGCCGGCAACAGCGCGGCCAGCAGGGCGGCGCGCAGCAGCGCCCGGGTGCGGTTCGTCGGTGTGGTTGTGGTCTTGCTTCTCTTCATTCGTCTTCGCGGCGTTTGCTTGTCTCAGGCCGATCTGGGCGCGGGCGTCTTGGGCTTGTAGGCGCAGAAGGTGGCTACCGCGCATTCCCAGCAGCGCGGCTTGCGGGCCACGCAGATGTAGCGGCCATGCAGGATCAGCCAGTGATGGGCATGCAGCCGGTACTCCGGTGGGACGCGCTTCTCGAGCTTGAGTTCCACCTCCAGCGGCGTCTTGCCCGGGGCCAGCCCGGTGCGGTTGCCCACGCGGAAGATGTGCGTGTCGACCGCGATCGTCGCCTCGCCGAAGGCCACGTTGAGCACCACGTTCGCCGTCTTGCGGCCCACGCCCGGCAGCGCCTCCAGCTCGGCACGGGTGCGCGGCACCTCGCCGCCGTGCTGTTCCACCAGCATGCGGCAGGCCTCGATCAGGTGCCTGGCCTTGCTGCGGTACAGGCCGATGGTCTTGATGTATTCCTCCAGCCCCTCCACGCCCAGCTCGAGGATGGCCTGCGGCGTGTTCGCCACCGGAAAGAGCCGGCGCGTGGCCTTGTTCACGCCCACGTCGGTGGCCTGCGCCGACAGCAGCACGGCAGCCAGCAGCTCGAAGGGGGTGCTGTACTCCAGCTCGGTCTCGGGCTCGGGGTTGGCCGCCTGCAGGGTGGCGAAGAAGAGGGGGATGTTGTCTTTTTTCATGGGGCGTCGGGAGGGCGTCGAAGGGGCGCCGCAAGAGCGGCAAGCGCAATATATCGTCGAAAGCAGATAGCCTTACGCAGCTTTATTGCCCGCGCTTTGGCGACAATGCCACCCCAGAAAGAGAGACTGACCATGCAATTCGCCTCCCGCCTCGACAACGTCGAGACCTCCGCCATCCGCGAACTCTTCAAGCTGCTGGGCAAGCCCGGCATCATCAGCTTCGCGGGCGGCTTTCCCGACAGCGCCATGTTCGACGTCGAAGGCCTCAAGGAGGCGAGCCAGAAGGCACTTACCGAGGAACCCGGCGGCGCGCTGCAATACGGCGCCACCGAAGGCTACGAACCCCTGCGCACGCAGCTCAGCTCCTTCATGAAGACCAAGGGCGTGGACGTCGACCCCAGCGGCCTGATCGTCACCACCGGCAGCCAGCAGGCGCTGGACCTGCTGGGCAAGACCATGATCTCGCCCGGCGACAAGGTGATCGTCGAGGGCCCGACCTTCCTGGCCACCATCCAGTGCTTCCGCCTCTACGGCGCGCAGCTCATCAGCGCGCCCATCGACGCCAACGGCGTGAAGACCGACGAACTCGAGAAGCTCATCGCCGAGCACAAGCCCAAGTTCGTCTACCTGATCCCCACCTTCGGCAACCCCAGCGGCGCCATGCTGAGCCTGGAGCGCCGCAAGAAGGTGCTCGAACTGGCCGTGAAGTACCAGACGCTGATCGTGGAGGACGACCCCTACGGCGACCTCTATTTCGGCGAAGCGCCGCCGCCTTCGATCATGTCGCTGAGCAAGGACGTGCCCGGCAGCCGCGAACTGCTGGCGCATTGCGGCAGCCTGAGCAAGGTGCTGAGCCCGGGCCTTCGCATCGGCTGGATGATCGCCCCGGCCGAGCTGCTGGCCAAGGCCACCATGTGCAAGCAGTTCAGCGACGCCCACACCAGCACCTTCTCGCAGGCCACGGCCGCGCAATACCTCAAGAGCGGCCGCATGCCGGCCACGCTGGCGCATGTGCGCGAGGTGTACGGCCAGCGCGCGCAGGCCATGGGCAATGCGCTCAAGCGCGAACTGGGCGACGCGGTGAGCTTCACCCAGCCCAGCGGCGGCCTGTTCTTCTGGGCGCGACTCACGGGTGCCAACGGCAAGCTGGCCGATGCGAACGAACTGGCCAAGCGCGCCATCGAGAAACTGGTGGCCTTCGTGCCCGGCGCGCCGTTCTTCGCCGAGAAGCCCGACGTGGCTACCCTGCGCCTGAGCTTCGCGACGGCCGACGTGGCGAAGATCGAAGAGGGCGTGAAGCGCCTGGGTCAGGCGCTGTAAATCACGGGGAGCGGTGCAGCCGGGGCGCTGCAAGCAACTCCAGGTTGTCCGCAATGGCCGCATCCACGTTCGGATAGCGGCCTTTCATTTTCGAGAGCGTCATGATGGTCTGCAGCGCCTTCAGGTCCTTGACCGAGGGCGCGACCTTGATCTGCGCAATGGCGGCGGTGGGATTGCCACCGTTGATCAATGCCATCACCTTGCTTGCCCAGTCGTTTGCGCGCGCCATGTCTTTCACCTGCTTTCATTCGAAGCGCCGACTGTACACAGCGGCGCGGCGGGGGCGTTACGATCACCCATGAGAAAAACCTTTCAGCTTCAGGTCGAGGGCAAGCACCCCGACCGTCTCCTCGAAGCCATCAAGCACGAGATCCGCAAGTACATCAAGCGCGAACGGCGGCGCGAATTGCCAGAAGGCGCGGACTTCTGGGACTTCGACTGCAAGTTCGGCGCGGCCGAGGAATCGGCCGAAGTCGTCCACCTCTCGGCCATCACCGGCCTGATCGACGGCGTGGTCAAGGAGGGTGGCAAACAGTTCTATGTCGAGGTCGTGGCCAAGCCCGGCAAGCGCAAGCCTCGCCCCGAGGGTGAAGCCGCTCCCGGCTCTTCCGAGACCCAGGAAGACTGAGCCAGGCTTTCTTCTAGATCAGCGCCTGCGCCAGCCGCAGGCCGTGCCGTTGCTCTGCATCCTGCAGCGCACGCGCGATCGACGGGTGCAGCCGCACCCCGTTCTTCGATTGCGCTTCCCTGCGCTTCAAACCGCCTTCGCCCGGCAGCCGCACAGGCTTTGCCGGGTCGATGGGCGTGTTGGTTCGGCATTGCGCGGCCACGTGGTCCATCTGGCGCAGGAAGGCGTCCTTGCCGCCGAAGGCGTTCAGGTCGTGCAGCGTGATGTGCACCGTGGCGCCCCAGCCTTCGGGCGGGTCGGCCCGGCCGTGGCCCGCGAGGCCGGCGGTGAGCGTCTCGACCAGCAGCGCCATGCCGTAGCCCTTGTGGCCGTGGCTCATGCCGCCCACCGGCAGCAGCGTGCCGGGCGGCTGGTCGAACAGCACCTGCGGGTCGTTCGACGGCTTGCCGGTGGCGTCGATCAGCCATTCCTCGGCGAAGGTCTCGCCGGCCGCGCGCTTGCGGTTGCTCATGCCGTTGGTGGTGATGGACGCCGAGATGTCGACCATGACGCCGCCCTGCGACAGCGGAAAGCCCATGGCCAGCGGATTGGGCGTGAACACGGCCTGCGTACCGCCGAAGGGCGCGACGCTGGCGGCGTTGGGGTCGGAGCAGGCCAGCAGCATGAGCATGTCTTCCTGCAGCGCGCGCAGCATATAGACGGCGAGGCAGGCGATGTGGTGGCTTCGGCGGATGACGAGCGAGGCGGTGCCCAGTTCGCGCGCGCGGGGTACCAGCAGGTCCATGCCCTGGTCCATGAGCCAGGGGCCCGGCAGCCGCTTGCCGTCCCACAGCACGGCGGCGGGGCGGTCGGACAGCACTTCGGGGGCGCCATCGCGGGTCATGCCGCCGGATTCCAGTTCCTTCACGTACCCGGCCAGCAGCGCGAGACCGTGGGTGTCGTGGCCCAGCAGATCGCCTTCGACCAGGGTTCGGGCGACGCTGTCGGCCTTGGATGCTTCGAGTCCTGCTTTTTGGAGGAGTGCGCTGGCGTAGTCCTTGAGAGCGTCGGCGCGGTAGAGCGGGGCGGTGTCGGTCATGTTGTCTCGTCGTGTTGTTTGCTGTTGTTCAGGGCGTGTGCGCAGGCCACCGGGTACTCCCCTCCGCGAATGTCCCCCGTCGGCGTGATCGCCCCCCGAATCACGCCCTAACCAGTCATCGCAGTATTTCGAGAACGCGGTCCAGGCCGCCTTCGTTGATCGCGACCATGGCCTGCTCGCGCACCTTCGGCTTGGCGTGGTAGGCCACCGAGAGACCGGCTTCGCCCATCATCGGCAGGTCGTTGGCGCCGTCGCCGACAGCGATGGTTTCCTGCGGCGAGATGCCCATGAGCGAAGCCACTTCGAGCAGCGTGCGGCGCTTCTCCGCGCCGTCGCAGATGTCGCCCCAGCTTTGCGTGACGACCTCGCCGGTGAGCTTGCCGCCGGCTTCGTCGAGCAGGTTGGAGCGCGCGAAGTCGATGCCCAGGCTCTCCTTCACGCGGTTCGCGAAGAAGGTGAAGCCGCCCGACACCAGCAGCACCTTGAGGCCGGCTTTCTTGCAGGCCCCAACCAGCTCGCTCGCGCCCGGGTTGAGCTTCAGCCGTTGGTCGTACACCTGCTGCAGCGCCTCCACCGGCACGCCTTTCAGCAGCGCCACGCGGCGGCGCAGGCTCTCCTTGAAGTCCTTGATCTCGCCGCGCATCGTGGCTTCGGTGATCGCGGCCACCTCGGCCTTCTTGCCGACCGCATCGGCGATCTCGTCGATGCATTCGATGTTGATCAGCGTCGAGTCCATGTCGAACGCGATCAGCTTGAAGTCGGCGAGCTTCAGCGGCGGCTTCACACGCTGGATGACGAGGCCGGGGGAGATTTCAGTAGCGCTCATGCGGTGACGGTTTCCTTGACGGTGGGTTGGCCCAGGCTGCGCAGCACGTCGCGCACCATCTGGGCCCGCTCCTTGGGTTCTTTCAGTTCGCGCTCGATACGCAGCTTCTCGTTGCCGGCGAGCTTGATGTGCTTGTTCTTCTGGATCAGCTGGATGATGGCCATGCCATCCACCGGCGGATCTTTCTTGAAGGTGATGTTGATGATGCCGGGCGCGGCATCGACCTTCACCACGCCATAAGGCCGTGCGAGCACGCGCAGGCGGTGCGTGTCGATCAGCGTCTGCGCCTGCGGCGGCAGCTTGCCGAAGCGGTCGACGATTTCTTCCAGCAGCGTGTCGATCTGGTCGGGCGTCTTCGCGGTAGCCAGCTTCTTGTAGAACGACAGCCGCAGGTGCACGTCGCCGCAGTAGTCGTCCGGCAGCAGGGCGGGTGCGTGCAGGTTGATTTCGGTCGTGACCGACAGCGGCGACAGCAGGTCGGGCTCCTGGCCGGCCTTGAGCGCACGCACGGCCTCGCTCAGCATCTCGTTGTAGAGCTGGAAGCCGATCTCCATCATGTTGCCGCTCTGGTTTTCGCCCAGCACTTCGCCGGTGCCGCGGATCTCCAGGTCGTGCATGGCCAGGTAGAAGCCGGAACCCAGCTCTTCCATCTGCTGGATGGCGTCGAGCCGCTGCGCTGCCTGCTTGGTCAGGCCCTCGGTGTCGGGCACCATGAGGTAGGCATACGCCTGGTGGTGCGAGCGGCCGACGCGGCCGCGCAGCTGGTGCAGCTGCGCCAGGCCGAACTTGTCGGCGCGGCTCATCACGATGGTGTTGGCGGTCGGCACGTCGATGCCGGTCTCGATGATGGTCGAGCACAGCAGCAGGTTGTAGCGCTGCGCCACGAAGTCGCGCATCACGCGCTCCAGCTCGCGCTCGGGCATCTGGCCGTGGGCCACGGCGATGCGGGCCTCGGGCAGTATCTCCTCGAGCTTCTGGCGGCGGTTCTCGATGGTCTCGACCTCGTTGTGCAGGAAGTAGACCWGCCCGCCGCGCTTGAGCTCGCGCAGCACGGCTTCGCGGATCACGCCGGTGCCTTCGTTGCGCACGAAGGTCTTGATGGCCAGCCGGCGCTGCGGCGCGGTGGCGATCACGCTCAGGTCGCGCAGGCCTTCGAGCGCCATGCCCAGCGTGCGCGGAATCGGCGTGGCGGTGAGGGTGAGCACGTCGACCTCGGCGCGCATGGCCTTCATCGCCTCCTTGTGGCGCACGCCGAAGCGGTGCTCCTCGTCGATGATGAGCAGGCCCAGGTTCTTGAATTTGACCGACTGCGAGAGCAGCTTGTGCGTGCCGACCACGATGTCGACCTGCCCGTCGGCCAGCCCCTTGGCGGCGGCGGCGACTTCCTTGGCGGAGCGGAAGCGGCTCATCTCCGCCACCTTCACCGGCCACTTGGCGAAGCGGTCTACCAGTGTCTGGTAGTGCTGCTCAGCCAGGAGCGTGGTGGGCGCGAGGAAGGCCACCTGCTTGCCGCCGGTGACGGCGATGAAGGCGGCGCGCAGCGCCACCTCGGTCTTGCCGAAGCCCACGTCGCCGCACACGAGGCGGTCCATGGGCTGGGGCGAGATCATGTCCTGAACCACGGCGTGGATGGCCGCCTTCTGGTCGGCTGTTTCCTGGAAGCCGAAGTCGTTGGCGAACACCTCGTAGTCGGCTGGCGAATAGCGAAAGGCATGGCCCTCGCGCGCCGCGCGGCGCGCGTAGATGTTCAGCAGCTCGGCGGCCGAGTCGCGCACCTGCTCGGCGGCCTTGCGCTTGGCCTTTTCCCACTGGCCGGAGCCCAGCTTGTGCAGCGGTGCCTCGTCGGCGCTGACGCCGGTGTAGCGGCTGATCTGGTGCAGCTGCGACACCGGCACGTAGAGCGTGGCCTTGTCTGCGTACTCCAGGTGCAGCATTTCCTGCAGCAGCGGCTTGCCGTCGGGGCCGTTGCCCTGGCCCAGGTCCATGTGGATCAGGCCGCGGTAGCGGCCGATGCCGTGCGCGCTGTGGACCACCGGATCGCCCACGTTGAGCTCCGACAGGTCCTTGATGAGCGCCTCGACGTCGCTGACCTGCTCCTGCTTCTTGTTGCGTCGGCGCGTGGTGGGCGCGGTGGCGAACAGCTCGGTCTCGGTGACGAAGTCAATGCCCTGTTCGCGCCAGGCGAAGCCCGAGGCGAGCGCGGCGGTGGCGATGCCGATCTTCTCGTCGCCGGAAGACTCGAACTCGGCCAGCGAGTCGAAGGCCGGCGGGTTCACGCCGCTGGCGCGCAGGAAGTCGAGCAGGCTCTCGCGTCGCCCGTCGCTCTCGGCGATCAGCAGCACGCGGTGCGGCGTCTTCGCGATGTGGGCCTTGAGGCCGACCAGCGGGTCTTCCGCGCCGCGCACCACGGCGAAGGGCGGGAGCTTGTCGAACTCGGCGTAGGGCGCCTCGGTGGGCACGTCGCCACGAATGGCGAGTTGCGCATGGGGCTTGGCGCGCTGGTAGAACTGCTCGGCGTTCAGGAACAGCGCTTCCGGCGGCAGCGCCGGGCGCTCGGGGTCGCCCTGCACCAGCCGGTAGCGCTCGTTAGTGTCCTGCCAGAAGTGCTGGAAGGCGGGTTCCAGGTCGCCGTGCAGCACCACGGTGGCGTCGGGGCCCAGGTAGTCGAACACGGTGGCCGTCTCGTCGAAGAAGAGCGGCAGGTAGTACTCGATACCGGCCGTGGCCACGCCATTGCCCATGTCCTTGTAGATGCGGCTCTTGGTCGGGTCGCCCTCCAGCAGTTCGCGCCAGCGGCTGCGGAAGCGCCCGCGCGCGTCGTCGTCCATCGGGAACTCGCGCCCGGGCAGCAGCCGCACCTCGGGCACGGGGTAGAGGCTGCGCTGGGTGTCGGGGTCGAAGGTGCGGATGGAGTCGATCTCGTCGTCGAACAGGTCGACGCGGAAGGGCACCGGCGAGCCCATGGGGAAGAGGTCGATCAGGCCGCCGCGCACCGCGTATTCGCCGGGGCTCACCACCTGCGTCACGTGGGTGTAGCCGGCCAGCGTGAGCTGGGCCTTGAGCTTCGATTCCTCGAGCTTCTGCTTGGCCTTGAACTGGAAGGTGTAGCCGGCCAGGAAGGAGGGCGGCGCCAGCCGGTAGAGCGCGGTGGTGGCGGGCACCAGCACCACGTCGGCCTCTTTCTGGCTGATGCGCCAGAGGGTGGCGAGGCGCTCGCTGATCAGGTCCTGGTGGGGCGAGAAGCTGTCGTAGGGCAGCGTTTCCCAGTCGGGAAAGAGGGCGCAGCGCAGCTCAGGGGCGAAGAAGGCGATCTCGTCGATCAGGCGCTGGGCGTCGTTGGCGTCTGCGGTGAACATCGCGGTGGCGCGCCCGGCGCCTTTTTCGCGCATGGCCAGCTGCGCCAGCAGCAGTGCATCGGCCGACAACGGGGGACGCGGCAGCGTGAATCGCTTGCCCGCCGTGAGGTGGGGGAGGTCCATGGAACGCTTGATGGAAATGCACAACACCCCGCGCCGGCTGGCGAGGGGTGTGCGTAGCGCGCAATTCTAGAATGGCGGCCCCTTATCCGCTTGTCGGCCGCCGCCGACGCTGGGCCCTCATGTCCTCTTCCCGACTTTTCGTGCTGATCCCGTGCGCCGGCTCCGGCCATCGCGCGGGGCATGCGCAGTCCACGCAGCCCAAGCAGTACCGGCGCCTGGCCGGCCTGCCGATGGTCGCCCACACGCTGGAGGCCTTCCGCTCGCTGGGGGGGCGCTTCGCGGGGCTGGCGCTGGTGGTGTCGCCGGACGATCGCGACGTGAACGCGGTGCTGCCGCGCTTCCCGGCCGAGAACGAATACCTGCTGCGCGTGGGCGGCGTGACCCGCGCGGCCACCGTGCGCAACGGCCTGGCGGCGCTGCGCCAGAAGGGCGCCGGCGCGCACGACTGGGTTCTGGTGCACGACGCGGCGCGCTGCCTCGTCACCTCCAGCCAGATCGAGGCGCTCATTGCCGCCTGCGAGCACGACGCCGTCGGCGGCCTGCTGGCGCAGCGGCTGGCGGACACGCTGAAGTCGTCCACTACCGAGAGCCGCGTGGCCCAGACCTTGCCGCGCGCCGACAAGTGGCTGGCGCAGACGCCGCAGATGTTCCGCATCGGCATGCTGCTCGACGCGCTGGAGCGCACCGGCGATGCGGTGACCGACGAGTCCGGCGCCATCGAGGCTGTCGGCCTGTCGCCGCTGCTGGTGCCCGGCAGCGCGCAGAACTTCAAGGTGACTTTCCCGGAAGATTTCGCTCTGGCTGAAGCAGTTCTGCTGGGCCGCAAGAAGGGGCTGGCATGACGGCTCCTTCTTTCAACATCCGCATCGGCGAGGGTTGGGACGTTCACCAGTTGGTGGAGGGCCGCAAGCTGATCCTGGGCGGCATCGAGGTCCCGCACACCACCGGGCTGCTCGGCCATTCGGACGCCGACGTGCTGCTGCACGCCATCACCGATGCGCTGCTGGGCGGCGCGGGGCTGGGCGACATCGGCCGGCACTTTCCGGACACCGATCCGCAGTTTCGTGGTGCCGATTCGGCGGTGCTGCTGGCCGAGGCGGCGCGCCGGGTGCGTGCGGCGGGCTGGGAGATCGGCAACGTCGACAGCACCGTGATCGCTCAGGCCCCAAAGCTCGCACCGCACATCCCGCTGATGTGCCAGCGCATCGCCGACACGCTGGGCGTGGCGCTCGGACAGGTGAACGTGAAAGCCAAGACGGCCGAGAAGCTGGGCCCGGTGGGCGAGGGCCGCGCGATGGAAGCTCGCGCGGCCGTTCTGCTGCACCGCTGACGCGGGCCTGGCTGGCGTTGTTCAGGCCGGCTTCTTGCCGCCGACAGGAGGCTCGCCCGGCCTGACCATGCCTGCCGGCATTGCGCGCGGCATGCGGATGTGCGCCGCCAGGCCACGGCCCGGCGTGCTGGTCAGCGCGAAAGTGCCGCCCATGCGCTCGATGTTCTTCGCCACGATCGACAGGCCCAGCCCCGCGCCGGCCGCCGAGGTGCGGGCCGCGTCGCCGCGGAAGAAGGGCTTGGTCAGTTGTGCGAGCAGGGCGGGCTCGACGCCCGCGCCGTGGTCGCGCACCTTGATGAGCACCGCGTCGTTGTTGGCCTGGGCCTGGATCGTCACGTCGGCCACGCCGGTGGCGGGCGTCTTGCCGTAGCGGCGCGCGTTCTCGACCAGGTTGGAGATGACGCGGGTGAGTTCGACCTCGTCGCCCATCACGCGCAGGTCGGGCGGCACCTCGACCTTGATGTTCATCTCCTCGTAGTCCTGCACGGCGTAGGTGCAGGCGTCGACCACGTCGCGCAGCAGCACTGGCTTGGGATCGACATGGTCGGGGCGGGCGTAGTCGAGGAACTTGTCGATGATCGCGTCGAGCTGGGCGATGTCGGCCGCCATGTGGTCGCGCGCGTCCTCGTCGGCCACGCTCATCTCGGTTTCCAGCCGCAGCCGGGCCAGCGGCGTGCGCAGGTCGTGCGAGATGCCGGCCAGCATGATGGCGCGGTCCTGCTCGATCTTGGCGAGCTGGTCCGCCATGCGGTTGAAGCCGATGTTGACCGCGCGGATCTCATTGGTGCGGGCGCGCTCGTCGAGCCGGTGCGCCTCGTACTCGCCCTCGCGCACCTGCATGGTCGCGCGCGACAGCTGCTTGAGCGGCAGGTTGATGAGCCGGGTGATCAGCGCCGCGCCGGCCAGCGACAGCGCCATGGCGGTGCTCAGCCACACCAGCCAGGTACGGCCGCCCACGCGGCTGAATCGGGTGGGATCGAGCAGCAGCCAGTAGGTGTCGCTCTCGATGGTGAAGCCGATCCACAGGCCGGCCTCGTCGTTCACGCGGCTCGCCACGGTGGTGCCTTCGCCGAGCTGGTCGATGAGCTCCTCGGTCACGCGCAGGTCGAGCGCGCCGCTGGTGTAGGGCTGGAAGCGGTCGTTGGGCTCGCGTGGCAGGATGCGCACGCCTTCCTGGTCGGCCAGCGTCTTGATCAGCGAGACCCGGGTGATGGCGTCCGAATACACCAGCGCCGCGCGCGTGAGGTTCACGAGCGAGGCGATCTGGTGAGCTGTCTGGATGGCGCGCGGCTCGTATTCGAGCGAGCGGAAAGTCTGCAGCCAGGCGACCGTACAGCCGATCAGCAGCAGCGCGAGCAGGAAGAAGGTGCGCCAGAAAAGGCTGAAGCCCAGCTTGAGGCCGGAACGGCGGTCACGTTGCGCGCTCGCTTCGAGCGGGCTCGGCATCGTGACCTGCGCGCCGTCCTCCTGGGCAGAGCCTGGTCTGGGGGGTTGGCCGACGGCCACCTTTCAACGTGGCGTCAGGCCGTGCCGTCCGGCACGAACACGTAGCCCACGCCCCAGACGGTCTGGATGTAGCGGGGCGCAGCGGCGTCGGACTCGACGAGCTTGCGCAGGCGCGAGATCTGCACGTCCAGGCTGCGGTCGAAAGGCTCAAATTCGCGGCCGCGCGCCAGTTGCGCCAGCTTTTCGCGCGACAGCGGCTGGCGCGGATGGCGCACCAGCGCCTTCAGCATGGCGAACTCGCCGGTGGTCAGCGAGAGTTCTTCGCCGTCCTTTTTGAGGGTGCGCGAGCCGAGGTCGAAGGCGAACGGGCCGAAGGTGACGGTCTCGTTCTCGGTGGAGGGGGCGCCAGGCGCCTCCAGCGGCGGGCGGCGGCGCAGGACGGCATGCACGCGGGCCAGCAGTTCGCGGGGGTTGAAAGGCTTGCCGAGGTAGTCGTCGGCACCGACTTCGAGGCCGACGATGCGGTCCACGTCCTCACCCTTGGCGGTGAGCATGATGATCGGCGTGCGGTCGTTGGCGGCACGCAGGCGGCGGCAGACGGACAGGCCATCCTCGCCGGGCATCATCAGGTCGAGCACGATCAGGTCGACCGTGTCGCGCAACAGGATGCGGTTGAGCGCCTTGCCGTCCTCGGCCACGATCACTTCGAAGCCTTCCTGCGTCAGGTAGCGGCGCAGCAGGTCGCGGATGCGGGCGTCGTCGTCGACGATCACGATCTTGTCGGTGCGAGCGGGAACTTGAGTCATTTCTACAACGTCGAATTTGTAACAGGGCCGATTCTGAAGGCGTTGCGGTCCGGTTGAGCCGGATTTGCTTATGGTTTGACACTAAGTTACAAAACTTGCGGACACTCGCCGTCTCGTCATCCGACGTTAGTCTGGCAGTGGCAAAGTCACGGCTTCCGATGACTTTCGCCTCAATGAGCCGTCCTTTTCCCGTACTGCCGCTCTTCCTTGTTTTCGCCTGCGGCCCTTCGCTGGCGATGTCTGGCGACTTCTTCAGGGTGGGGGAGGCGCGCCGCAGCGAAGTCCGCGACGCCGTCGCTGCCCACCGGGCCGCGCAGCGCGAGGAAATGCGGCGCGGGGAAGCCATTGCCGGGCGGCGCCTCACGCCTGCCGAGCTGTTCGAACTGCGCCAGCAGGTTCGCGGTCAATGGACCCCGCCCGCGGCGGGTGCTTTGCTCAATTCGGCAGAATCGCAGCCGGCCGAGCGCATCGTGCCGGTGCCGCCGGCAAGCATCTCGCCGACCGCGCCGCGCAGCCAGCGCCGCTGATCCTGCGCAGACGCGCCCGGCCTGCAACTGCAGGCATGTCATCCACGTGTCTTTTCATACCAACAACGGGAGTACTTCGCCATGAAGAAAAAAATCAAACTGCTCGCGGCCTGTGCCGCCCTGGCTGCCGCCAGCACGGCAATGGCCCAGAATGCCGCCACGCCGGCACCCCAGAACGTGCTGCAGCTGACCGCTTCGGGCACGGTCGAAGTCCAGCAGGACATGCTGAGCATGACCCTCGTGACCACCCGCGACGCGACCGACGCCGCCACCGTGCAGACGCAACTGAAGGCCGCGCTCGATGCCGCGCTGGCCGAAGCGAAGAAGAATGCGCAGGCGGGCCAGCTCGATGTGCGCACCGGCAACTTCAGCCTGTCGCCGCGCTACACCAAGGACGGCAAGATCAACGGCTGGCAGGGCTCGACCGAACTGGTGCTCGAAGGCCGCGACTTCCCGCGCATCACCCAGACGGCAGGGCGCATCACCACGCTCAGCGTGGGCAACGTGGGCTTCGGCCTGAGCCGCGAACAGCGGGCCAAGACCGAGACCGAGGCGCAGAACATCGCCATCGACAACTTCAAGCAGAAGGCCAACGAACTGGCCAAGGGCTTCGGCTTCGTCGGCTACACGCTGCGCGAGGTGTCGGTGAATGCGAACGACAACGGCCCGATTCGCCCGCGCATGATGGCGGTGCAGGCCAAGTCGTTCTCGTCGGCGGATTCGGCGGTGCCGGTCGAGGCCGGAAAGACCGCCGTGGTGGTGACGGTCTCGGGCTCGGTGCAGCTCAAGTAGAGCTCATATATGGAAGAGGCTCGTACTGGCGGGCTACCCGCTACTGGGCAGTCCAGCCGCCGTCCATGGCCCAGGCCTGGCCTCGGACCTGGTCGGCGGCCGGCGAGCACAGGAAGACGGCCAGACCGCCCAACTGCTCGACGGTCGTGAACTGCAGCGATGGCTGCTTTTCGCCCAGCAGATCGTTCTGAGCCTGTGCGACCGTGATGCCTTCGCGCGCCGCGCGGTCGTCGATCTGCTTTTGCACCAGCGCGGTCAGCACCCAACCTGGGCAGATCGCGTTGACGGTGACGCCGGTGGTCGCGGTTTCCAGCGCGACCGCCTTGGTCAGGCCGACGATGCCGTGCTTGGCCGCCACGTAAGCCGATTTCTGCGCCGACGCCACCAGCCCGTGCGCCGACGCGATATTGATGACCCGGCCCCAGTTGGCCTCGCGCATCGCGGGGATCGCCAGCCGCGTGGTGTGGAAGGCACTCGTGAGATTGATCGCGATGATCGCGTCCCAACGTTCGGGCGGGAAGTCTTCCACCTTTGCGACGTGCTGGATGCCGGCGTTGTTCACCAGGACGTCGACGCGGCCGAACTTCGACGCTGCGAACTTCATCATGTCCTCGATCTGGTCGGGTTTGCTCATGTCGGCGCCGTGGTATTCGGCGCGCACGCCGAGCGCCTCGACCTCGGCTTTGGGCGTCGCTGAATCGCCGAATCCGTTGAGCACGATGTTTGCGCCCTGCTGGGCGAGTGACTTGGCGATGGCGAGGCCAATGCCACTTGTGGACCCCGTGACAAGCGCGGTTTTGCCTTTGAGCATGAAGATCAATCTCCGGATGAATTAGGAGCGAACTGCACTCTGCAGGCGCTTCAGCATCCGTTCTTTGCAGGCGCTGGCTTTCTCGGATTCGAGGGCTGCGACCACGATCCATTCATCCGGGTTTTGGCCCAGTTCTTCGGCCAGCGCGCCTGCAATTGCTGGGCTCAAGTGACCGCGCGTCTTCGCGGTGTGCAGGGTCTGCCTGGCTAGCTTCAGCCGCTCGGTCCAGAACGGGGCTGGGTGCAGGCTGAACGCCTTTTCGAGAAGGTTCATCGTTGTCTGCATATGCGGGGTAC